>JALHNZ010000108.1 GCA_022843265.1 Gemmatimonadaceae bacterium | reverse complement strand
CGCCAGCACCTGACCCACGCGACCCGGCAGCGCCGGGTGCTGGCGATACATGTAGTAACCCATGGCGGCCGCGCCAATCAGGTTCGCGATGAACACCTGCAGCCACGTCAGATCACCAAAACCCTGCGAGAGCACTGACGTCCATCCCACCCAACCCACCTCGAACACAATGAAAAGGCCGATGAAGCCGATCAGCGTGGAGGGCGTCTCTTCGGCCTTGCTCACCACCCACGCGAAGACGAGTCCGATGCCTGTAAAGAGCGCAAAGTGGAAGACCGTGTAGAGCAGAAACGAGGCCGGTGCGCTTGGCGCGCCCACACCTTGAAAGACCGATGCGAGTGAAGCGCCCAGCATGATCGGCGTGGCCAGCAGGTTACCGTTCACGGCGTCGAGAATACCGAACCAGATGGCGATAGCCGTGGCGCCGATGAGGCCGGCGGAGACGCCTTCGCGGATGACCGTATTTCGATCCATGGGCATGCAGGTCGTTCCTCGTCGAATGGCTGCGGAGGGTGCGCGGGCGGTGTTCGCGCGCGAGGTGGGATGCTCGAATGTTCAGACGGACGAGGTGTTGCGCCAGAGCCTACGCGGCACGAATGTGGCGTAGCGGGCACTTCGCTCATCAGATTCAAGCACGTACTGAAGTCAACGCCGCGCACACACACCGCGTTTCCGGATGCACGGCCGACCGCAGTTTCGTCAATCTCCCCTCTGATACCCCACCATGACGGCTCTTCGTTCCCTTCGCGCCGCTTCGCTCCTGTTGCTGTCGATCTGCGCTGCGTGTGGTGGAGGTGCTGCACCGGTGGATCGTGCCAGTGAGGTGGTCGTACTGGATCCGGCGACCGCATGCGTGAGTCTGACGCCATCACCGGTGGCGATTGCGGTGCTCGATTACATCACCACGGCAGATCCGAAACCGCTGCGTTTCCTGAATGCCGCCACGACCGATTCCGCGCTGCCACCCGCCGCAGAAGCTGTTGTGAAAGACAAGGGGCCCACGTTTTACTGGTTGCCCAACGAAAAGAATCAGCAGCAGATTCGCGACAAGCTCGAGAGTGGTGGCGAATGGCCGAATATGCTCGTGCTCGTGCGTGAGCTCACGGACAACGGCGCCGGCGTAACCGTGGTGCGAGTGGGTGGACGCTATGTCGGACGTCCGCACGATGGTCGTGAAAGTCCTGAACGTCGTTACACGATTCGTTGTCAGGCCGATTCGGTGGCGACGTGGGTCATGGACAGCACGGGCGGCGCGTGAGCGCAATCGCGCAGCCCGAAGTCGTTCGCGATTCGCGATCAAACCCGGTCGCGCCGCGCAGTAATACAAATGAGCGCTTGCTCGCGCTTGATGTATTTCGCGGCCTCACCGTGGCCGGCATGTTGCTCGTCAACAACCCCGGCACCTGGGGCGCGATTCATCCGCCACTTGCGCACGCTGCGTGGCATGGGTGGACACCAACGGATCTGATTTTTCCGTTTTTTCTGTTCATCGTAGGCATCACCACACATCTATCCCTGCAAAGTCGCCGCGCCCGCGGCGACAGCAATGCGACGCTCGTTCGACAAGTGCTGCGGCGTGGTGCGCTGATCTTTCTGTGCGGCCTGTTTCTCTCGTGGTTTCCCGGATGGACGTACACCGCCATTCCAGACGTCGCCGATCCGAGCTTCCTGGATCGCGTGATCTATCGCATCGAACATCTCCGCATTCTGGGCGTGCTGCAGCGCATCGGCCTGGCGTATACCATTGGCGGACTGCTCACACTGCGTTTCGCATGGCGCGCGCAGATTGTCCTCACGGCCGTCATTCTGCTCGGCTACTGGGCCCTCATGACACTCGTGCCAGTGCCGGGCACCGGTCAGATTGGCGCCGCGCTGCTTGACGAGCCGGGACTTGTCCTGAGTGCATGGGTGGATCGTGCGGTGCTCGGCGAAGCGCATTTGTATTCGGGCACAAAAACGTGGGACCCGGAAGGGCTGCTTTCCACGCTCCCGGCGGTCGGTACGGTTTTGCTCGGTGCACTGACAGGTGCCTGGCTCGCACAACGCGAACGTTCCCTTGGTGATCGACTGGCCGCCATGTTCGCGGTGGGCGCCATTTTGATGGTGGTCGGCACCTGCTGGGGTTGGGTGTTTCCCATCAACAAGGGACTGTGGACGAGCTCCTACGTGCTGCTGGCCGGTGGCATGGCCTCTGTCATGCTCGCAACCTGTCTTTGGCTCATTGATGGACTCGGTATTCGCGGTTGGACGCGCTTTTTTGTGGTGTACGGCATCAATCCACTCGTCGCGTTTCTCGGATCGGGTCTCATGGCGCGACTGATTGGCGGCATGATTGTGTGGGAAACAGACACCGGTCGCACGTCGTTGCAGGCGTTCATCTATCGCGAAATGTTTGCACCCTGGTTCGCGCCAAAGAACGCGTCGTTGCTCTTTGCGATTGCTTTCGTCGTCCTTTGGTATGGGATTTTGTCGTTGATGCACAAACGAGGAATCGTGGTCAAGCTGTAGCGTTGTTCGGCACGTGTCGACACTTTGAGTGTAGCACAACGCAACGTTCCCTCACGTCCTGGTTCATGAATCCACGAAGCGATTATTTGTCTCGCTCGCGGCCCGCGTTTCGCGCGCTGTCTTCGATTGGTCCCATCGTTGTGGCCCTCGCCGCAATGCTGGTGACGCCCACTGATGCGCGCGCCAGCAGTCAATCGCCGCTGCTCCGTGTGATGCCCGCATTGCAGCAAACGACACGTCGTCCTGCGCCGGCTAAAAAACCCAAAGCCACGCCCGTCAGCTCGCGTAAAGCGCCCGTGGTGCTCAGGGCGACCTCGCCCGTTGGCACGTCGGCGCTTTCTGCAGATCTGGGCAGCATGCTCGGCGCCAAAACGCGCAGCGGGCAGTGGGGCGTGATGGTCGTATCGCTCACGCGCGGCGACACACTCTACAAGCTGTCGGCCGACACGCCGATGGTGCCGGCGTCGACCATGAAAACGTTCACGGCGGCGCTCGCCCTTGAGCGACTCGGCCCTGATTTCGCGTTTTCCACCGATGTCCTGCGCGACGGCGCGCTTGGCCCCGATGGAGTGGTTCACGGCAACCTGATTCTGCGCGGCGATGGTGACCCGGGTCTTTCGCCCCGCTTTGTGCGCGGTGGCCCCGATGCACCCATGGATATGCTGGCGCGTTTTGTCGCCGGTGCTGGTGTCAAGAAAATCAGCGGTGATCTGATCGCTGACGCGAGCGGCATGGAAGGCCGACGCATTCCGGAAGGTTGGCTCACGCGGTACGCCGGCGCATCGTACGCGGCGCCGTTCAGCGCGTTGTCGCTGAACGAAAACATCGTGATCGTGGGCGTGTATCCGCAAAAAGGCGGCGCCGACGTACGACTTGAGCCGGCATCGAGCGCGCTCAAGACGGTGTCCAGTGTGCGTGTAGTCGCCGGGCGCAGCACAAAACTCTCAGTGCGCATGATCGGTGAGTCACAAGTTGTGGTGACCGGCACAATCGGCGTGAATGCGGCACCGTATCGTGTGCAGTTGGTGGTCGCCGACCCGGTCATGTTTACGGCCGGTGCGTTTCGCGAAGCACTGCGTGCGCAGGGAATCACGGTCGCCGGTGACATCAAGGTGGGTCGCACGCCGCAAGGTTCGTTGCTCGTGACATCCATGCCCTCGCCGCCACTCTCGCGACTGGTCTCCGTGATGAATCGCGAGAGCATCAATTTGTACGCCGAACAGATCTTTCGCGGTGCTGCCCGCGGTCCGTTGCGCGACCAGGCCGGTTCAGCAGACAATGCCTACTCGCAGCTTCGGGAGTTCGCCACCACGCGCATGGGCATCTCGCCCAATGCCATTGTGGCAACCGACGGCAGCGGTTTGTCGGTGCTCGATCGTGTGACGCCGCGCGCGCTCGTGCAGCTCATGAGCTACGCGCACGGTGCCACGTGGTCGAGCGTATTTCACGGTTCGTTGCCGGTCGCAGGCGAGTCAGAAACGCTGCGCACGCGCATGCGTGGCACGTCGGCGCAGGGCAACTTGCACGCGAAAACGGGCACCACGAATGACGTGATTTCGCTGTCAGGCTATGTCACCGCCGAGAATGGCGAAATCCTCGCGTTCGCGTTTCTGTACAATGGTGCGGATCGCTGGAACGCGCGCGAAACGATTGACGCCATGGGGCCAACGCTCGCGTCCTTTTCCCGCTAAGGCTCAGGTGTGGGAGCGCGGGCTGGGGGGACTCCGCGCTCAACGGTCGGCCCGGGCGCGCCGGGAGCGGCTTCCGCTACTGCTAGCGCGATCCCCGTTTGCGTGCGCTCGCCGCCGGCAGTGCACCGCGAGCTACACGCGTGGCACCACGTGCCGGCGCGAGATTCTGGCGTGCGTTGCGCACACTGGCGGCCCGTGAACTTGCCACGCGCATGGCCGACGTTGAAGACGATTGTGCCTGCAACAACACACCGTTGAGTCCCACGGCGAAGCCCGCGCCTGATGCATCCGGCGCACCGGCCACCGCCCACAGAAACTCCGTCGTGCCCGATGCCATCGTGCTCCAGCTGGTGCCGTTGTAGCGCACAATCGCACCGAGATCACCAACGGCGTACAAATCAAACGGTACGACACCCCACACGGCGCTGAGAATGCGCGACGTGCCCACGTTCACTTCGGACCAGGTGCCGTTGTAGCGCAGCGTCACACCAGACGTGAAGTCGCGTGCGCCCACGGCGAAGGCATTCGTTGGGTCTTCGCCCCATACGCCCACCAGCACATTGTTGGTACCAGCGCCGCGACTGCTCCACGTGCTGCCATTCCAATGCAGCACCGTTCCGGAGAGTCCCACAGCATAGACACTCTGCTCGCTGTCCCCATGCACGCCGTAGAGCGGTTCCGACTGTTCGTGCGCCACGGTCCACGACGCGCCATTCCAGAAGAGAATCTCGCCACGATCGCTCACGGCCCACACCGCATTTGGCGACGCGCCCCACATCGCGTAGATGTGCTCGCTCGTGGGCGAGTCTTGCTCCGTCCACGCCGAACCATTCCACCGGAGCAATACGCCGTTGTCACCGGCTGCAAAGGCCACGTTTGCGGAGGCGGCCCACACAGTGTTGAGACGTTCAAGCGTTGGCGCCACCTGACGCGTCCACTCGGCACCGTTGTAGTGAAAAATGAAACCGAGTTCGCCAACGGTGATCGCGTGTGTCGCGCTCGAACTCCACACGTCGAGCAGATCCGGCGTGAGGCTGAGTGTCGACCACGCATTGGTTGCGGTGGTGGTCATCAGGAGTCCTCGCTGCCCTCCAATCCACAGCCGACCCGATTCGTCGATCCAGTTCGACGCAAAGCGCGTGCGATAGGGCACCGACTGATCAACCCACGCGCCATTCGTATTTCGCAGGGCGATGCCGTCACCGGTTACGAAGAGCGTACCGGCGGCATTGCCGGTAATGCTGAACAACGAACCGCTGGTGGTGCTCGCTTCCGGGCGAAACACTGAGCCATTCCAGCGCAGAATCGTGCCAAAGTCGCCCACGGCAATGATGTTGCTGCCACCATCGGCCGACACCCACACATCGTACAACACTTCTGCGGTGCCGGACTCCACGTTCTGCCACGCGCCCGCTGTCCAGCGACGAATCGTGCCACCGTCGCCCACAGCAAAGGCAGTGGTGCCCGTGCCTGATACCGCTCGGAGTCGCGCTGTCGTGTTGGTCGTGCCTTGTGTCCACGTGCCGTTCACATACCGCAACGCCGTGCCGGACACGCCAACTGCCCAGGCGGTATCTGCGTGATGCATCCACACATTGGTGAGGGCCGCCGTGGTGCCAGACGTCATCGCCGTCCACGCCGTTCCGTCAAAACGCGCAATGACCCCGTTTGAACCAACGGCGGTAATCGCGTTCGAAGACGCGCCATGCACCGCACTGAAAAGAGTGTTGAACTGCGAGCCGCGCGCGGACAGCGCCCACGCTGTTCCGTTCCAGCGAAAAACATCGCCGAGTGAGTTCACGGCGTAGGCCAGCGAACCGGTCGGCGCCCAGATCGATACAATGTCTTCAATCAGCGGACCGCCAAGTCGTGACGATGTCCACGCGTTGGCGAGACGCGGCACAACATTCACGCGCACCGAATCACGCTTTGTGATATCCGCAACGGCTTCAGCCACGAGGAACGTGTTGCCACTACTCACGGCGGAAACCGCGCCCTGATCATTCACTGTGGCGACCGCGCCGTTACGACTGCTCCAGCGTACCGCCGTGGAGATTCCGGGATCGCCTGTCACGGTTGTTGCAATGGTTGTACTTCCGCCAACGATCAAGCCAACAGCACGCGTCGCCAACGTGAGCCCTACCGGACGCGCGACCACGCTGATCGTGGCTGTGCCTTCGCGCGTGCTATCGGCAACGGCACGCGCGCGCACAACTGCGCTGCCAACGCCCACGGCGGTCGCGACACCCTGCGCATTCACAGTGGCAACGGCGGGATTGCTCGACGACCACGCCAGCGCGCGCGACACCCCTTGGTCGGCCACGATCGTTGCGGCAAACTCTCGCGTTTGTCCAACTTGCAGCGTTGCACTCGAGGGAGCCAGGCTAATGCTGCGCACCACATTCAGCACATGAACAAGCGCGGACGCCCGAAGCGTCGAATCTGCGACCGAGACGGCCGTGATGGTGGCGTCGCCGTCTGTCACGCCGGTTACGACACCCTGTTGTGTCACCGTGGCAATGAGCGGTCGGTTGGTGCGCCACGTGACGGCCGTCGACATGCCGGGATCAACCACAACCTGCGCCGAGAGAGAAACGGATTCATTTCGTCCCACGTTCTTTTCCGACGGCGTCACAACAATACCGCGGGGAGGCGCGACGGTAATCGTTGACGACGCGCTGATGCGCGGATCGCTCGTGCTGCGTGCCGTGATCGTGGCGGTGCCGGCGGCTATGCCCGTTACTACCCCCTGTGACGTGACGCTTGCAATCGTTGGTGCGTTGCTCAACCACGTCACCGCGGTCGGTGCACCATCGTCTGCGGTGACTGATGCCAGCAGCGAAAGAGTGTTGCCTACGCGAATCGCACCATCGGGCGGCGATACCGTCACGCCAAAGGCGGTGCGCACCAGTACGGTCACGCTTGATGTGATCGAGCCGCTGCGTACCGTGATCACAGCGACGCCTCGATTGCGCGCGGTGAACGTAGCCGACGTACCGCTCGCGGCAACACTCGCCACATCGGGCGTTTCGCTCGTCCAGCTCACCGACGCACCCGGAATCACGGCGCCCGACGCATCACGAACGACGGCGGACGCGGTGCTCGTGCCGTCGATCATGTTGATCGTTACGGCGGACGTGGACATGGCGATTGAGGCAGGAACCGGTGTTGGTACACCGGTACCACCACCGTCTCCACTTCCACCACAGCCTTGCGCGAATCCGAGCAGCGCGACGGCAGCGAGCGACGCTCGCAGCGCGGGACGTTTAAAGAACTTCACCATAAAAGTCAGCCACTGGTGCGGGTCATGGAAGCAGGGTTCAGAATGTCATCGAGCTGTTCACGCGTCAGTAGTCCGCGCTCCAACACAATCTCGAACACACCCCGATCATTTTCGTACGCAGATTTGGCAATCTCAGTGGCCACTTCGTAGCCAAGCACAGGCACAAGGGCCGTCACAATGCCCACTGAATGTTCAACGAAGTACCGCATGCGATCCGGATTGGCGGTGATGCCAACCACACAGCGCTCGCGCAGCGTGATGCACGCGTTGCGTAGCGAGAGCAGCGACCGCATGAGGCGATACGTGATGATCGGCTCGAATGCGTTGAGTTGCAGCTGTCCCGCTTCCGCCGCGAGCGTGACGGTGACGTCTGCGCCAATCACATCAAAGCACACCTGATTCACGACTTCAGGAATTACCGGGTTCACTTTGCCCGGCATGATTGATGAACCGGGCTGTACGGCGGGCAAGTTGATTTCGCCGAAGCCCGCGCGCGGCCCCGACGAGAGCAACCGCAGATCGTTGCAGATTTTTGACAGTTTGGTGGCCGTGCGCTTCAGCACACCGGAGAGCTGCACAAATGCACCGGTGTCACTCGTGGCTTCAACCAGATCCGGGGCCGTGATCAGATCAATGCCCGTAATGGCGCTCAGATGACGGCACACCGACGCTGTGTATTCCGGGCTCGCCGTAATGCCCGTACCAATGGCTGTCGCACCAAGATTGATTTCTCGAATGAGCTGACGCGCTTCGTGAAGGCGATCCACATCTTCCTTGAGCGTGTTGCCGTACGCAGAAAACTCCTGCCCCAGCGTCATGGGCACAGCGTCTTGCATCTGCGTGCGACCCATCTTGATAAACGGCGCAAACTCCTTGCCTTTGGCCAGAAACGCATCGGCCAACAACGAGAGTTCTTTCTGATATTCGCCCATCGATGTGTACAGGCCGAGCTTCACAGCCGTGGGATACACGTCGTTGGTGGACTGACTCAGGTTGACATGACTGTTCGGCGAGATCGCGTGATAATCACCACGCTGACGATTGGTGAGTTCCAGCGCACGATTCGCGATCACTTCATTGGCATTCATGTTGGTCGACGTGCCCGCACCACCCTGGATCACGTCCACCAGAAACTGTTCATGATGTCGACCTGCACGAATCTCTCGCGCCGCTTTCACAATCGGCTCGTAAATTTCGGTGGGCAGTAATCCGAGTTCATGATTGGCGTGTGCGGCCGCTTCCTTTACCGCCGCGAGTCCGTCAATCAGCTCCGGCATTTCGCGAATGGGAATGCCCGTGATCGGGAAGTTCTCAAGCGCACGTAGCGTCTGCACCCCGTACAGTGCTTCGAACGGCACCTCCCGTTCGCCGAGCAGGTCTTTTTCCGTGCGTGTACGATGCCCACCGAAACCGAGCGCCCGTCCGCGTCCAACCAGTGTGGCGTCGGCTGCACGGAGTCGACCGGAAATCGTGCGCGCGGCGCGATTCACGAGCGCGGCATAGAGCTGCGGATGCTCGCGGATCAGCGTGTCGAGATCGTTGCGCGTCATGATCAACAACTCGGCTGGCATGATCGCACGCGCAGTCGTACCGTGCGCTTCGTCGTCGAGAAAAATTCCTTCGCCCACCGCTTCGCCCGCGCCGAGCGTGGCGAGGCGTGTGACGCGTCCTTCGTGCGCTTTTTCCACGGCCACAGAGCCACTCAACAGAATCGCGAACAGCGTGCGCTTGTCCCCTTCTTCAAACAGCGTCTCTTCAACCGCCAGTGTGCGCGACTTGACCGCGCGTGCGAGGCGCCAGAGATACGCCTCGGAAAAGCCGGTCACAAAGCTGGCGGATTCGAGACGGGAAGCGATGTCTGCAGGGCTCAACATGAGTGCGGAATGATCAAAGAATGCGCGTCACCGAAACGCCGCGAGGCATGTCGGGTGGAAGTGAAGTGGTGTGCTGCTCTGTAACGCGCGCCAAGACCTGATCGATGGCGAACCGCGCGGCGCCGTGCCAGTGGTATGACGATCCGGACTCAGATCGGCAATCGAACCCCGGAAAATTGTGCGGCGCGGCGGCGCCCTTCCCGCCGAGCGGCTCACGTCGTAATGTCGACCGCTCACCACCCTTTCCTCACCGCCCCGCTGCCTGTGTCCCAGAATCGTCGCGATTTCCTCGAAACGGCGGCCGCATTGGCTGCGGCCGGTTTTCTCCCGCGTGCGCTGGGGGCGGCCGAGCCGTCTGGGGCTGTGCGGTTGTCTGACACCATCTCGAGCGCCACCGGCGCTCTACGCGCCCGCCCCTGTGTTGTCGGCTCGGCCAACGGCATTCGTGGGGTGAAGGTGGCCTACGATCAGATCGTAGCCGGCACCGATCCGCTCGACGCGATTATCGCGGGCGTCAACATTCAGGAGCTCGACCCCAACGATCAGTCGGTCGGACTGGGTGGGTTACCCAACGCCGAGGGCGTGGTCCAGCTTGACGCGTCATGCATGCATGGTCCCACGCGACGCGCCGGTGCGGTGGCCTGCATCGAAGACATCGCCACACCCTCGCTCGTCGCGAAGGCGGTGATGGATTACACGGATCACATCTTCCTGGTTGGTTCGCACGCTCGCCGGTTCGCGCTCGAAATGGGATTCACGCCGCAAAACCTGCTCACCGAAAAGAGTCGGCAAGACTGGCTGCGCTGGCGCGCGCGTCTGAACGCGAATGACGCGTGGCTCGACTACGACGGCAACGTCAACATCAAGTTTCACACCGGCACGATCAACATGAATGCGGTCACCGCGAGTGGTGATATCGCGTCGGTGACCACCACGAGCGGCATGTCGTGGAAGGTGCCGGGTCGGGTTGGTGATTCGCCGGTGATCGGCGCCGGCCAGTACTGCGACAACACCGTTGGTGCAGCAGGTTCGACCGGTCGTGGCGAAGCAAACATCAAAGTGTGCGGCGCGTTCCTGGCGGTCGAATTCATGCGACAGGGCCTCTCGCCCGAGCAAAGCCTACTCAAAGTGGTGGAGCGCGTGATCGCGATGACGGAATCGCGTTTGCTCGACGCGCGCGGGCGCCCCTTCTTCGACCTCGACTTCTACGCCGTCACCAAAGAGGGGCGCTACGCGGGCGTCTCGTGCTACGAAGGCTCTTCGTTCGCCGTGTGCGACGAGCGCGGGGCGCGCGTGGAGCCGTCGGCGTTTCTGTATCCGCGCAGCGAGCGGCCGCGG
>JALHNZ010000107.1 GCA_022843265.1 Gemmatimonadaceae bacterium | reverse complement strand
GTGGCTCATCCAGACGGTGCTGCGCTCGCCAACATCAAAGCCGCCGAACAATCCGCTGTTGTCGACAATCTCGATTTCCGCGCGACCGTACTCGCGTCGGCCCGCCGCGGCAACGGTCCCTCCGGCCAGCTTCGCCAACAGCTGCATGCCGTAGCACACGCCAAGCACCGGCGCGATCTCGAGCATGGCCGGGTCGATCGTTGGTGCCCCCTCGTCGTTTACCGAGTTGGGGCCGCCCGAGAGAATTATCCCATCGGGCTTCCACTCGCGTACCCACTCCAGCGAACGCGTGGCGACCGGATGAATCTCTGAGTAAACGCGCGCTTCACGCACGCGACGCGCGATGAGCTGCGTGAACTGTGATCCACAATCAAGAATCAGAATGCGACTTCCCATCAGAACTTCCACTCCGGTCCAGTGAGCTTGATAAACTCCACGGCCTTGGTGGAGAGATCGAGAATTGCACCGCTCGGTTCGCCGTGCACCCAGCCGCACGCTTCACCCGGATTCACAATGATCGTATCGCCGCGCGTCTTCATTTCGGCGACGTGTGTGAAGCCATGGACCACGACCTGATGCTGCGCCAGTGAACGCTCATGCACGTCGTTGATGTCGTGCACGACAAGAATCTGCTGACCGCCGAATTCAAAGCTATGCGGCGACTCGTACAGTTCGGCACCGAGCGCCGCCTGCGCAGCGGCGCGCAATCCTTCCGGGTCGCCATCGTTGCGGCCAAACACACCCAGCAGTGGCACCTGCAAATCCTGCATCGCCTTGAGCGTGAACGGTGCACACCAATCGCCCGCATGAATCACGACCGCCACACCTTCCGCCAGCATGCGCTCAACCAGCGCTCGCACGGCGGGTACGCGGTCATGGCTGTCCGACAACAATCCGATTTTCACTCAGACACTCCTCCATTGGAGGTGCGCCCGTTCCAGCCGCACCAGGTCTTCGAGACGCTCACGCTCAGTCGCCACAGCGAAGCGATCCCCTTCTACGAGCACTTCCGCAGGCTTGGGGCGCGAGTTGTAGTTCGACGACATGACAAAACCGTACGCGCCGGCCGTTTGCACGGCCAGCAGATCACCGGGTTCCACCGCCGGCATGTCGCGCGCCAGCGCCAGAAAGTCTCCCGACTCGCACACCGGACCGACCACGTCCGCAACCACGCGCTCGCCCACATCCTGCACCGCATCAATACGATGATAGGCCTGATAATGCGACGGTCGCACCAGGTCGTTCATTCCGGCGTCCGTGATGATGTACTCTTTCCCGCCGCTGCGCTTTCTGTACAGCACACGCGCCAACAACACGCCCGATTCGGCCACCAGAAAACGTCCGGGCTCGAGCACAATCGACACGTCAAGTCCGCGCACCGCTTCAGCAACACCGCGCGCAAACCGTTCCACATCAGCTGGCGCTTCGTCGTCGTAGGTGACCGCAAGTCCGCCACCAATATCGAGCCACTTGAGCGTGTTCACGCCCTGCGCTCGCAAGGAGGCGAGCAATGTTTTCAGCCGCGTCAGCGCGCTGGAATACGGTTCCCATACGGCAATCTGCGACCCGATGTGCATGTCCAGGCCCACCAGCTGCACATGTGGCAACGCGTGTGCAATCATCGCCACGTGTTCCGCATCATCGTACGGAATGCCGAACTTGTGCCCCTTCTCTCCGGTGCGAATGTATTCGTGTGGACTCTCCACCGTGACTTCCGGATTCACGCGCAGCGTGACCGGTGCGACGACGCCGTGTTCTGCGGCCACCTGCTCCACCAGCAGGAGTTCGCCTTCCGACTCCACGTTGATGAAGAGCACCTTTCCAGCCAGCGCCTGCGCCAACTCGTCGGCAGTTTTGCCCACGCCGCTGAATACCACGTCGGCGCCACCAAACCCCGCTTCGCGCGCCCGAAACAGCTCGCCCGCAGACACAATGTCGACGCCCGCACCCAGCTCCTGTAGCGTCCGCAGCACCGCAAGGTTCGAGTTCGCCTTCACGCTGAAGTGAATGCGATGTGGAACGTCGGGCAACGCCGCCATGAGCGCTGACTCAAGTCGACGGTACTGTTCACGAATACGCCCCGCGCTGTACACATACGTGGGCGTGCCCACGGCCTCCGCGATTCGCTCGAGTGGCACGCCTTCCACGAACATGGCGCCATCCACCCGCGAAAAGCCCGACGTCAGTACGCTTTCGCCCATAACACCTCAGCAACCGCCGGACGACCGGTCACCATACATGTGGTTGGAGCTTCGGCCGAACGAAACTCCGGATCGGGAATGCAGCGAATGGTGGCTTTGGTCTCGGCCTTTACTTGCGCCTCTACTGCCGGATCTCCGCACCAACCCGCGTACACAAAGGCGCCGTCGCCTTCCATGACTTCCTTGAACTTGTCATACGAAATGCGTTCACGAATGGAGTTTGCCTCCATGCGTGCACGCGCAGCGGCGAGCATTTCACTCTGAATCGCCTCCAGACGCGCGGGCAACTCGGTGGCGAGTGCATCAATGGACACGGACACTTTCTCTCGCGTATCACGACGCACCAGCATGCAGGAGTTCGCGAGCAGATCGCGCGGACCAATTTCGAGGCGAATCGGAATACCGCGCAGCTCCCAGTGGTAATACTTCGCGCCTGGCTTGATGCCAACGCGATCGTCAACGTGCATGCGGATACGCTCGTGCTCATGCTTCTTGAAGCTGCCGAGTTCTTCCGCAATGGCACGCGCCTTTTCCACGGTCGCGGTGCGCTCTTCGTCGGTTTTCCAGATGGGCACAATCACCACCTGAATGGGCGCCAGGCGCGGCGGCAGGCGCAAGCCGGCGTCATCACCGTGCGTCATGACCATGCCACCAACCATGCGCGTGCTCACGCCCCAGCTGGTATTCCAGGCGAACGCCTGCTCCCCCGTTTCCGTCTGAAACGATAGATCAAACGCCTTGGCAAAGTTCTGACCAAGGTCGTGTGAGGTACCGGCCTGCAACGCCTTGTTGTCCTGCATCATGGCTTCACAGGAATACGTACGCAGCGCGCCGGCAAACTTTTCGGCGTCGGTTTTCTGCCCGGTAATCACGGGCATGGCAATGTACTCTTCCATGAACGTGCGATACACGCCGAGCATCTTGCGCGCCTCTTCTTCGGCCTCTTCATGTGTGGCGTGCGCCGTGTGCCCTTCCTGCCACAGAAACTCCATGGTGCGCAGGAACAACCGCGTGCGCATTTCCCAGCGCACCACGTTGGCCCACTGGTTGTAGAGCAACGGCAAATCGCGGTAACTCTGCACCCACTTGGCGAACATCGAGTAGATGATGGTCTCGGATGTGGGGCGCACCACGAGGCGCTCTTCGAGCTGCTTGCCGCCGCCGTGCGTGACCACGGCGCACTCCGGCGCGAAGCCCTCAACATGCTCGGCTTCTTTGCTCATGAAGCTTTCCGGGATGAACAGCGGGAAATACGCGTTCACGTGCCCGGTCGCCTTGAACATGTCGTCAAGCGCCCGCTGCATGCGCTCCCACACGCCGTACCCAAGCGGACGAATCACCATGCATCCGCGCACCGGCGAATAGTCCGCGAGTTCCGCGCGCAACACGAGTTCGTTGTACCACGCGCTGAAATCATCAGCGCGGGTGGTGAGCTTTTTGTCGTCGGCCATAACCGTCTGGTACGAAAGAGAACGCCGGTCGCGTTAGCGACCAAGCAATGACAGGATTGAGGACAGATCAGCCACCGAGGCCGTCCATTCCCCGGTATTCACAACCGCACGCTCACCAGCATGTTCACTGCCGAGCACCATGACTTCTGCGCGCACACCATCTCGAAACACCAGCGCGATGCGTGCGCCCGCCTTCTGCGCATCCTTGAGTTGCGCACCTGACTTCCGGCTGTGCAGCTTGTCGCTGCTCAGTACGTATTCCACACTCAGCTCGGCATGTCGAAGCACCGTCGCCGTGTGCAGCACGTGCGCGACGCTCGTGTCTTCCGACGGAATGATCCACACGTCGGGTGACGGCACGCTGACTTCTTGCAGCTTGCCACGTGCCTTGAGCAACTCGCCAAGGACCACATCACCCATGCCAAACCCAAGCGCAGGCAGATCAACACCGCCGAGGGCGTTCAACAAATTGTCGTAGCGACCACCGCCGCAGATGGCGCGGAACTCACCTTGCGCGTCGAACAGCTCGAACACAATGCCCGTGTAGTACGCGAGCCCACGCACAATCGTCAGATCCAGGCGCAAGTATTCGCCAACACCGAGCGCGTGCAAATGCGAGGTATACTCGGCAAAGCGATCGAGGTGCACGGCCACGTCTGGTGAACCACCAAATCGTACGCGGAGCGCGTCAACAGAATCAAACGCACCAAAACCAAGCACGGTCTCGCGCGCGACATCGCCGAGTCCGGCCGCGGCGAGTTTCTCCGCCGACACGTCACGCGGTTGACGCTCCAGTTTGTCGAGCACGGCGTACACAGCTGGCCACGCATCGGCATCGATCTCAAGATTCGCCAGCAGCGCGTTCAGCAATCGCCGATCGGAGACGCGCGCGTAGAAATCCGTGCGATCCAGTCCGAATGCACAGCAGATCTGAATCGCTACCGACAGCAGCTCGGCATCGGCCAAGACATCCGCTTCTCCGACAATATCGACGTTCAGCTGAAAGTGTTCACGCAAGCGTCCCTTCTGCTGACGCTCGTAGCGAAAGAGCTGCGGTACGGAGAACCAGCGCACCGGTTTCCGCAGGGCCTGCGCGCGCGCCGCGACCATGCGAGCGAACGTGGGTGTCATTTCGGGACGCATCGCGACCGCGCGACCACCCTTGTCGTCAAACGAGTAGAGTTGCCCGACGATCTCGTCGCCACTTTTCTGCGTATAGAGCTCGAGCGGTTCAAGCGGCGGCCCATCGTACTCCATGAACGCATAACGCCGCACAATGCGGCGCCAGGTGTCCAGAATGTGGGCCCGAACGGAGAACTCGGCCGGATAGAAGTCTCGGAATCCGGGCAGGACTTTAGGGGGCATCTCTGCAAACTATTGAGCGAGAGGATCCACCGGCAAGCGTTCCATCACGTCGCCCACCGTATGGAATGAGCCAGTAGCCAGCACCGTTGCCGCATCGCGCACCGCGAGGGCCATTGCGGCGTCAAAATCAGGCTCCAGTTGCACCGGCCGTCCGAGGGTCCGGGCATAGTCGGCCGCCTCTGACGCATCCCACCGCCGGCTGGCTGGTGCCGTGGGCGCATTGCTAATGACGAACCCGTCAACTGCCGGAGCGAGCTCGCGCAGAATGCCGCGCCAATCCTTGTCGCGCAGCACCGTAACCAGCGCGAGCAGCGGTCGAGGCACCGGCGCGAGAGCGAGCGTCTGCCCAATGGTGTGCGCACCGTCCGGGTTGTGCGCGACATCAAAAATCCACGGTCCCACGCGCTGAAAGCGCCCCGCCAGCCGGACCGTAGGCAGCACCTCGTCCACCGCGTGCAGCGCTGCGTTCCACGGGGCTCCGGCGGCATGGAGCATGGCAAGGGCTGTGCACGCGTTTTCTGCCTGATACGTGCCCACCAGCGCGGTGTGCAAGCGGCGCGGCGTGTCAAACAGCCCGTGAATCGTGAAGCGCGTGCCGTCTGCCGCGACCTTCACATCGCGCAACTGCCAATCCTGACCAGCCGCCACAACCGGCGTTGCACCAGCGCCCAGCGCCGCCTGGCGGAGTGTCTCGCTCACGACCACCTGTGCATCACCCACGACGGCTGGAACGCCACGCTTGAAGATGCCCGCCTTTTCAAGCGCGACCTGCGTGAGCGTATCACCAAGAAACTCCTGATGATCAATACCGATCGACGTCACGCCGGCGCACACCGGCATCACCACATTTGTGGCGTCGAGTCGCCCGCCCAGTCCGACTTCGATCACGGCTACATCAACTCCCGCGCGCGCGAACCAGTCGAACGCCATTGCTGTGGTGACTTCAAAAAATGTCGCGCCAAGCTCGTCGACCAGCGGCGCTTTTTCGTCGAGCCAACGCACGATTTCCGCGGGCGGCATGGGCACGCCATCCACCACAATGCGTTCGCGAAAATCTACGAGATGCGGCGACGTGTAACGTCCCACGCGATAGCCCGCGTGGCGCAGCATGGCATCGAGCGTCGTCACGACGCTTCCCTTCCCGTTCGTACCGGCCACGTGAAAAACGGGGTACGTACGATGCGGATCGCCGACGCGTTCAAGAAACGCTCCGACGCGTTCCAGGCCGAGTCGCCAGACGCCGGTGGTACGTGCGAAGAGCGCGCGCAGTGCACGCTGATAGTCATCCGATGCACCGGGCGGCGTTGTTGCGCCGCGCGGCGACGGAGAAAGTGGATCGTGGGTCAGGCTTCGTCGTACCCAGCAGCAGCCGGTCGTCCCGACATGTGGCGCATCAAGCGCGACAGCGTTTCGCGCAGCTGTTTGCGATGCACCACGCGGTCAACCATTCCATGATCCAACAGGAACTCGGCGGTTTGAAATCCTTCGGGCAAGTCCTGTCCCAACGTCTGCTTGATCACGCGCGGTCCGGCGAAGCCAATCACGGCGCCCGGTTCCGCCACGATGGCATCCCCCAGCATGGCGAAGCTCGCGCTGACGCCACCCGTGGTTGGATTGGTGAGCACGCTGATGTAGGGAATGCGACGTTCGGCCAGTTGTGAGAGCACCGCCGATGCTTTCGCCATCTGCATCAGCGAGAGCACGCCTTCCTGCATGCGAGCACCGCCCGAAGCCGACATGATCACCAGCGGATGTTTGCGTTCAAGACAACGCTGTCCAAGCCGCGCGATCTTCTCGCCCACCACGCTGCCCATGGAGCCGCCCATGAATGCGAAGTCCATAACGCCCAGTCCGACAGGCATGCCCTCAAGCGTTCCGGCGACGGTGAGAATTGCATCGCCGTCGCCGGCGTTGGCGAGGGCGCGTTTCAGCCGGCTCGGATAATCGGGGAATCCAAGCGGATCGACGGACCGCAGCTCCATACCCACTTCCACCTGCGAGCCGTCATCGAGGAGCATGCCCGCGTAGTCGTGCGCACGGAAGCGACGGTGAAAGTCGCATTCCGGGCACACGTTGAAGTTGCGCAGAAATTTGTCGCGAATATCCGTATGCCCACACGCCTCGCACTTCTCCCACGTATCGCGGGGGATTTCAAGTCGTTCGCGCGGCGGCTGCTGCGGCTTTTTTTCTTTTCGGAACCAGGCCATGGGATGTAAGATCAGCAGCTGGCGCGTTGAAGGCTAGTGGCGGGCTCTACAGTCCAAGGCCATCCGCCTGACCGCGGCCCTCGGACGAGATACGCAGCAACAGCGCGACTGACAGCCAGCACATCAGCATGAACGAGCCGCCGTAGCTGAAGAACGGCAGCGGAATTCCGGTAATCGGCATGAGGTTCAGTGTCATGCCGACGTTGACCACCACGTGTACAAACCATCCGGCGGCGAGACCGATCGCGACCAATCCACTGAACGCTTCATTGCCACGCTGCGCCACCCGCGTGCAGCGATAGAAGAGCGCGAGAAACAGCGACAGGGCGATGGTCACGCCAATAAACCCGAGCTCTTCGCCGACCACCGCAAAGATGAAATCGGTTTGGTGTTCTGGCAGAAAACCCAGTCGTTTCTGCGTACCGAGCGTGAAGCCTTTCCCGGTGATGCCTCCCGAGCCGATGGCGTACTGCGACTGCAGCACCTGATAGCCCGCATTCTTGGGATCGTATTGCGGATCAAGAAAAACCAGCACTCGGTTTCGCCGGTAGAGATCCATACCATCCCAGACCAGCGGCGCAACAACACCCATGACGACGTTCACCACCACCAGCAGCACACCCTCAACGAGGTACGGTCGGTACCAGAATACGAGGGCGAGAAGAATCAAAAACCATGCGCCCCAGACACCCGTGCTAAAGGCGAGCACCAGACTGACGCCCGGGCTGGCGAGCATGATGAGGAGCTGCCACGGCGCTCCGGCCCAGAACAGCATCACGAAGCAGATACCGATGTACACGATCGCGGTTCCGAGATCGCGTTGCGCCAGAATGAGCAGCCATGGCACCGCAACAACCAGCAGTGGGACCCACAGATCGAGCAGTGAGCGTGGCGTGTTGCGCATGCTCGAGAGCACCTTGGCGAGCATCAGCACCACCGACACTTTCGCCAACTCTGCAGGCTGACCAAGTCGCACGCCGCCAATGGTGAGCCATCCGCTTGTGCTTTCTGCGGTACCTGCTCCTGAGCCAAAGAGCGCGGTGAACAACAAGAGCCCCAGGCTGAGCAGGTAGACAGGCCACGCACTCCATTCGATCAGTCGAACCGACGACTTGGAAATGACCCATGTTACGGTCAACCCGACTGTGAGCCAGACGAGCTGCTTCTTCCAGAGCGACTCAACGGCGGCCGCCCGGATGTCCACCTGCCCGGCGGAATAGACCATCGCGACGCCGAAGGCAGAAAGCAGCAGCGCCACGACCAAAAGCGGATAGTCGATTCCCGTGGTGCGGGAAATGCGACGGTTCATGCTGGTTGCGTCCGCAGCATCACGTTACTGCGCCGCAGTCGTGGCCGACGCGTTCACGAGCGACACATTCAGATATCGCTCCATCACTTTTGTCGCGATACGCGCTGCGACATACCCGTGCAACCCGAACTCAACGAACACAGCCACCACGATCTGTGGTTTTTCGTAGGGCGCAAAACCCACAAACCATGCATGGTCAATTTTGGACGGATTTTGCGCCGTTCCAGTTTTGCCCGCGACAATGATGCCCTGGAGTGCTGCACTCCCTGCTGTGCCGCGTCCGGAGACCACATCGGCCGCCGCTTCCCGTAACGAGGCAAGTTGATCAGGCCGCAGCGTGAACAGCTGTTTCCGTTCGACCTCTTGCTCAATGAGATGCGGCTGCGCGGCGGAACCGTCGGTCGCGAGCGCGGCGTAAAAACGCGCCATGTTGATCACGGTCTGGGAATTTTCTCCCTGCCCGATGCTGAGGTTCAACGTGACGGCGTTCGTCCACCCTCGCGTCCCATATTTCTCATTGTAGTAGCGCGTCACATTCGAATCGGGAAACGACGGGCGCGTTTCGCTGGGCAAGTCAATGCCGGTGCGCTCGCCAAAGCCCAACTTCAAGCCGCCGGCCACCAGATTCTTCAATCCAATCTTCAGACCCAGCTGATAGAAATACACGTTGCACGAGTTGGCGATCGCCTGTGCCAGCGTCACGTTGCCGTGCCCCTCCGGCTTCCAGCACCGAAAGCGCTGCGACCCGAACTGGAAGCCGCCCGTACACGGTACCTGCATGCGTGTATTGATCTCGGCGATCCCCTGCTCCATCGCAATAATCGACGTGGCGAGCTTCCAGGTGGACGCGGGTTCGTACGCACCCTGCACAGCCTTGTTGTACATCGGGCGCGCGGGGTCGGTGTTGAGCTGATCGAAGTAGCTCGCCGCGACACCACCAGTGAATCGGTTGGCGTCAAATGTGGGACCGCTGTACAGCGCCAATACGCCACCCGTCGCTGGATCAAGCGCGACCACGGCACCCCGCAGGGAATCCCCGTAGGTCTCATGAATGAAGCGTTGCAAGTCCATATCGAGCGTGCTGCGCAGCGCCTCAGGCGGCCTCGGTGGCACGTCGTCACGAACACCCTGTTCGCGCACGACACGTCCACGAGCGTCAACTTCTACAAAGTGGCTGCCCTCAATCCCACGCAACCGCGACTCATATTTGCGCTCAAGTCCCGCGCGGCCGATCTGCTGACCGGCTTTGTAGGTCTCTTCAAACTCCGGCAGCAGCAAGTCCTGATCATTGATTTCATTGGTGTACCCAATGATCGCGGCGATCGCTTCGCCGTCAGGATAGTATCGTTTGGGACTGCTCTGAATGATCAGCCCCGGGAAATCAATGCGACGTTCTTCGAGCGCTGACACCACCTCAAACGAGGCATCGTTGAAAATCACGGCGGGTCGGTTGCGTGCGCGCTCAAAACGCCGCATCACAAGATTGCGCTGCGTGCGATCAATCGGAATCACCTTGCTCAACGCATCCAGCGCGGAGTTCAACGAATCAACGGTGGGGCTCAGCAGTGATACCGTGTAGCCCGGAAGATTCTCGGCGACGATTTCACCGTTGCGATCATAGATAATTCCGCGCGGTGCCGCGAGCGGCACTTCGCGAAGCCGCTGCCCGTCAACCTGCATGGCGTATTCGTTGCTTCGCAACACCTGCGCGCGGAAGAAACCCAATCCAAGTGCGGCCAGCACGAGCGCAACCACCGCACGAGCCGCGCGCGCTCGGCGTGCCACTTCATTCGGATGGTAACTCACGCATAACTCCTTGAATACTGCGTGCAACGGCCGCAGAAACGCATGTGATCCCCGCTAGCGTGAACGTCGCGTAGCGCGACGCGTACCAAACACCGGTCGCGCCAGGACGAGCAGCGTGACGCCCACCAACGACGTCAGCGCGGCCGCGAGTGGCGACCATACCAGCAACTGGACGAGGACCTGACCATCAGGCACGCCGCCGCTGATCAGGATATAAAGGATATCGAAGGCCCATTTACCAAGCAGAATAAAGAGCGCCGTCAGTCCAAGGTTGTCCGCAAAGAACACGGCCTTCAGCCACGACGCACCAAACGCCACGGCCGTGAACGCCAACGCTGACGTGCCGAATCCCTGCA
>JALHNZ010000106.1 GCA_022843265.1 Gemmatimonadaceae bacterium | reverse complement strand
CCGCGACGGTGACGGCGCTGCCGCGCGTGGCCGAGGCGGTGAACGGCCGCCTGCCGATTCTTCTTGATGGCGGAATTCGACGCGGAACCGACGTGTTAAAGGCACTCGCGCTTGGTGCGACGGCGGTAGCGATTGGCCGGCCGTACCTCTACGGTCTGGCTGTTGATGGATCGGCCGGCGTGAGTCGCATTATGCAGATTTTGCGCACGGAGTTCGAGATGGCGATGGCGCTTACAGGGCGCACTACACTTGCGTCGATTGACCGCACGGTGCTCTGGGAGTGACGCGCCGCGACTTCACGAAGCCCGGGACTGTGCTGGACATGCAGACGCCCGGAGGCGTACCTTCTCGCTTCGTGAGCATCGACCCTATGGCCCGCCTGCGCACCGCCTTGGCGGACCGCTATCGCATTGACCGTGAACTCGGTGCCGGTGGCATGGCGACCGTATACGTGGCGCACGACCTGCGCCACGAACGCGACGTCGCCATGAAAGTGCTGCGTCCCGATGTTGGGCAGGCCCTCGGCCGTGATCGCTTCCTGCGCGAAATCCGGCTCGCCGCGGGCCTCACGCACCCGCATATCCTGCCGCTCCTCGATTCGGGCGACACCGACGGGACGCTCTGGTTCACGATGCCGTTTATGCGCGGCGACACGTTGCGTGATCGCATGACGAACGAACCGCGATTGCCACTCGGCGAAGTGCTGCAGCTCGTGCGTGAGATCGCCGATGCGCTCGACTACGCGCACCGACACGATGTGGTACACCGCGACATCAAGCCGGAGAATATTCTGCTGCACGAAGGGCACGCGCTGATTGCGGATTTCGGGATTGGCAAAGCCGTGATGGCGGCGACGTCCGACAATACGACATTCACGCAGGTCGGCGTGACGGTGGGTACGCCGGCGTATATGAGTCCGGAACAGGCGGCTGGTGAAGACGTGGACGGGCGCAGTGATCTGTTTGCGTTGGGCTGCGTGCTGTACGAAATGCTCACGGGCGAAGTGGCGTTCTCAGGTCCTACGGTGCAGGCCACGATTGCGCGCCGGTTCGTGCATACGCCGCCGAGTGTGACAACCGTGCGGGCTGATGTTCCGGCCGAGTTGGTACGACTGTTGGAGCAGCTGCTTGAGAAGGCAGCGAACGCACGTGTCGCGACTGGTCTGGCTGTGGTGCAGTCGCTGCGCGGAGCGAGTGATTCAGGATCTGTAACCGCGGCGTCGCGCGCTGAGCCACCACGCGTCGAGACGTCCCGCTCCATCGTGGTGCTGCCGTTTGAAAACGTGAGCGCCGACGCTGAAAACGCATTTGTCGCCGACGGACTCACCGAAGAAGTCATCACGGACCTCACGCAGGTGCAGGCGCTGCGCGTGATTTCGCGCACCACCGCCATGCAATACAAAGGCACGTCGCGCACACTGCGTGACATCGGCGCTGAGCTTGGCGTGCGTCATGCGCTGACCGGCAGTGTACGTCGCTCCGGCAACGCGCTGCGTGTGAGTGCGCAACTCGTCGACGTGAACAACGACGAATCGCGCTGGGCTGACAAATACAGCGGCAGCATGGACGACGTCTTCGATATGCAGGAGCGTGTGTCGCGTGCCATTGTGAACGCGCTGCACGTGGAGCTTTCGCGCGACGAAAGCGAACGGCTCGGCGATCGGCCGATCAAAAACGCGCGTGCGTTCGAACTGTTTGTGCAAGCGCGTGAAGCGCTGCGCGCGTATGATGTGGCACGCGCCGAGCCGCTCATCGCACGTGCGATTGAAATTGAGGGCGAGGTGCCGGCATTGCGCGCTCTACGTGCGCACGGCGCGATCACGCTCATTCGCATTGGCGCGAGCCGAGATCCGGCGCTCTTCCAGCGCATCAACGACGAGGCGCGTGCGCTGATCGAGCTCTTGCCCGATCGGGCCTATGGCCACGCACTGCTCGGACTGCTGAGCTACGAGCGTGGCGACCAGATCACCGGGGTGCGCGCCTTACGCCGCGCGCTGGAGCTCGACCCTTCCGATGCCGATGTGCGGTTCGGACTCGGCGTGGCGATCATGGCCGCTGACCACATCGACATTCGCATGGGGCTCGAGTGGGTCGCGCTCGATCCGCTCTCGCCGCTGGCCAATGTGCTGGTGGCGGCGAATGCGTGGTGCACCCCGCGACCGATCGACGGGCTGCCGTACATCCAGGAGGCCGTCCGCCTGGCGCCGGAGGGTCCGATTTTTCACTGGGGGTTAGGCATCACGTACTGCATGCTCGGCCGCGTGGATGAGGCCGCCCAGCAAGCGGCATGGCTGACGGTGCACGCGGCGCATATGACATACAGCACGCAGCTGCGTGCGCTGGTGGCCGCGTTGCAGGGGCGGCAGGCCGAGGCGCTTGAGTTGCTGCAGACTGTTGATCTCGACACGCTCGATGGGCACCACATGGGACACCTCTCCGAGTCCTATGCCGCGGCCGGCGAGACGGCGCGCGCCCTTGAACTTCTGGAGCGTAGCGTGGACATGGGCTTTTATGTGCATTCGTACATGACGCGACTGAGCCCGTTCTTCACACAGCTTCGACAGGAGCCCGGATTCGAGCGTGTGGCCGCGAAGGCCGCGGCGCGGGTGGCGGCGTTTGATCAGGCCATGCGCGAGTAACGAGACGAAAGAAGCGCCGACGCGACTCGCCGCCTCACCTTGGCACGCGTTCGCGCAACTCACTCAGCCAGTTGGTAATCACCACGTGCGGCAGGCTGCCGCGGCGATCTTCCGGTACCGCCATCAGAAAACGTTGGCCGTCGGGTGTGACATCATAGCCGAACGCTTCGCGCTCAAGCGTGGCGTTGTCGGGGACGCTGAACAGCAGCGCCGGCGTTCCCATGCGTCCCGTGGCGGGATCTACGACGCACCGCTCATCGGTTCGCAAGCACGGCATACTCCTTGGTATTCAGCAACCGATCGTCCGCGGTCACGAGCGTCAGGTCCATGACTTTGGCGGTCGCCGCGAGGAATCGATCGGCCGGATCCTGATGCGAAAGCGTGAGCTGTCGGCTGGCCACCGCGATCTCGTGCGTCAATGGCGCCTCACGACGGGGTAGTGCCTGCACCATCTCCTCGACCCACTCCTCGGCTGAACCCTTCACGGTAAGTCGACCGCGTTCCACGAGGATCAGCGCTTCCCACACACTGATCGGCGAGAGCCAGAGTTCGTTCTCGGGCGCCTGCAGTGCGCGTCGTACCGCAGGGGTGAGCCGATCGGGGTCGAGCAGTCCCCAGAGCCAGATGTGCGTATCGAGCAGCAACTTCACGAGCGCAGCACTTCCCACTCGTCGGCATCGCTGGTGGGGGCGACCAGATCCCCCGCGATTGTCGCGGTGCTACGCATCGACCCCAACCAGGCATCGCCCGTGCTGGCCAGCGAGGGTGGCACCACCTCGGCGACCGGCTGTCCGCGACGCGTCACAACGATAGGCGTGCCCGTGCGGCGCACCCGCTCGAGGACGGCCAGACAGGTCGCCTTGAACTCGGAAATGGCGATGGTGTTTGCTGGTTTCTTGGGCATGACTAACAATACTATGGTCAATGGCCATGGTCAATTCGTGGCGATACTACGGCACCCGCCTCTTGAGCTCCTCAAACCAGTTCAACGTCACCACCAGCGGAGCACCGCTGGCGTAATCCCCCGTTCGCGCGAAGATGAACGAGTTGTCGTCGGGTGACACAGAGTAGAACCGGTGACGAATTTCCGGTTTGTATTGCAGCGCGTTGAAAAGCACGCGTGCTGGCCCGGCGCTGAAGCGATCGCCCACGTCGACCGGTACGGCATTGAGATTGCCCGTGGCGTCACGGAAAAAGAGCTCGCGCCCCGAATGCGCCCACATGGGCTCGGAGCCCCCGGCACGCGAGACGACGTAGCGAGCGCGCTCCGCATCGGGAAAGGGGCGCACGTAGATCTCGGTGCGTCCACTTTCGTCGGAGCCGTAGGCGATCCATTTCCCGTCGGGGGAGAGCGCTGGTGAAAACTCTTCAGACGGACCGGCGGCGATCGTGCGCACGCTGGTGTCGCCGCGCGTACGCCTGGCCAGGATGTTGCGGCCGGTGCCGGAGCCGGTGCGGAACACGAGCCACTCGCCGTCCTTCGAGTACAGCGCCTCGTCGACGGCTCCGTACCCCGGCATCACTCGACGGGGCGGAGCCGAGCCGTCGGCCGCGACCGAGTAGGTGGTCATCGTGCCCTCGGCGTCGGAGGTGAACAGCAGCGTGCGGCCGTCGGGCGACCATGCCGGGCGATAGCTGAGCGTGCCGCCCGCCGCGAGACGAGACAGCGCTCCGCTCACCAGCGACTTGACCCAAAGCTCCTGCCGTCCTCCGCGAATCAGCGACACCGCCACGTTCGAGCCATCGGGTGACAATGCGAGCGAGCCCGCGTCTGCCGTCCAATCCGGATCTAGCGGTTCAACCCGGCTGCCATCTCGCGAAACGCGCGCCAAGGCGCCCCCAACGGGCGCAGTTTGGTAGACCAGTGTGCCTTCATCCGACAAGGCGAGAGGGGGAAGCCCTTGAAACTGATTGTGTACCCCCTCGGCCATCGTGGTAAAGCCGCCGATTAGTGTGCCGCTATTCGGGTTAAACCGAGCCGCCTTCAGTTGACCCACGCCGTCGTGTACTACGATGTGGCCCGACGGCGCGTAGACAGCTACGAAGCCCGGGGTGATCACCTCCACCGCACCGCTTTCAATATCCAGCACGCCGATGTTCACGTCGCCGGCGACAGGGTAGACCGTCACCAGCAGCTTTTTTCCGCCGGGCAGTGCGTGGGGAAAGCTGAACTGCAGCTCATTCCGCGCGGCGTCGGCGCGCGCGATAAGCTCCCGGGTGGATCCATCCGGCCGGATGCGCATGAGGTCGCGCCCGTAGTCGCTCCCTGCCTGATAGTAGATCCAGTTGTCCTCGCTCCAGGAGAGGGCCTGGTTGAAGGTGGAGTCGGCGACGAGCGTACGCGTGGCCCCACCCTCGAAGGACAGCACCTTGATGGCGCCGGGCGCGCCGGTGTTGAAGGCGAGCTCCTTGCCGTCTGGCGAGAAGGTGGGCATCCATGCATCCGCAGTGCCGGGCAGCTTGGTGGCGTCGAGCTGATCGATGGTCCTCGCGAACATGCCGCCTTCGGCAGCGAAGTACACCAGGTGCTGTCCATCACGAGCGATCGCGACGCCCGCCCAGTCAACATAGAACTTGTCGAAGCCCACACTGAAGCGGCGTACCGCATCGGGCGGAGCAGCGCGTGTGGCGAAGTAGGCCGTGGACAACAGCGCGATCGCTGTCACTCCACACAACGCCAACGCGGCGCGCCGCCACCGCTGGCTGTCGCGCGAGGGGCTCGCCGCTGTCTTCGCGCCGGCCGTCGCTGCCATCGCCGCTAAGGTGTAGCCACGATCAACCAGCGCCGCGGCGAACTCCGCCGCAGTCGCAAAACGATCCGCCGGCAACTTCTCGAGCGCCGTGAGGACTGCTGCCTCCACGTGCGGAGGAATAGTGTGCCGCTGTGTCGACAGCGCATGCGCACGCTCCGTGATCACCTTCGCGACAATCGCCTGCGCCGTCGATCCGGTGAACGGCGGATCGCCCGTGAGCATTTCGTACGTGATGCAGCCGAGCGCGTACACATCGCTGCGCGCGGTGATCTCGCGCTCGCCCATGGCCTGTTCGGGACTCATGTAGTGCGGCGTGCCGAGGCTCATGCCGGTCTCGGTCATGCGCGTGCCCGCGCTGCTCGCGGCGAGCGCGATGCCGAAGTCTGCGACGAGCGCGCTGCCGTCGTGCAGCAGAATGTTTTCGGGCTTGATGTCGCGGTGAATCACACCATGACGGTGCGCGTAGTCGAGCGCCGCGGCCACTTCGCTGGCAATGCGCAGCGCGTCGGCAATCGGCAGCTGCTTCTCACGCTGCAA
The DNA here is from genome assembly GCA_022843265.1 of Gemmatimonadaceae bacterium. GTDB lineage: Bacteria > Gemmatimonadota > Gemmatimonadetes > Gemmatimonadales > Gemmatimonadaceae > JAABRT01. The sequence continues at coordinate 4,791 of JALHNZ010000106.1, read as the reverse complement.
GCGGTCGCGCAGCGATTCGCCCTGCACGAACGGCATGGCATACCAGAGCAGGCCGTCCACTTCGCCGGAGTCGATGAGGCCGAGAATGTGCGGGTGCTGCAGGTTCGCGGTGACCTTGATCTCTTTGAGGAAGCGGTCGGCGCCAATGACTGCGGCCAACTCGGGGCGCAGGACCTTCAGTGCGACGTTGCGCTCGTGGCGGAGATCGGCAGCGAGATACACCGTGGCCATGCCGCCGGCGCCGAGTTCACGTTCAATGCGATAACGATCCGCGAGAGCGGCGGCGAGGCGCGAAGCGGGATCGGCTGATTTCATACGGCCAATGTGCGGCCTCAGCCGGACGTGCGCGAGTGCAGTGGACGCGACCGGCTGGCGAGATTCTGCTCACACCGGCGGATGCAGTTCGTGCCAGCGCGTGGCGTCCTCGTACGCGTGCCCGATCCGGCACAACATCGCTTCGCTTAGCAGACTCCCAGCAAGTTGCATCGTGTATGGAATGCCGGAATCGGAGACACCACACGGAAGCGCCAGCGCCGGTGTGCCCGCGAGATCGTGCGGAAACGTGAATGCCGTGTCGGGCTGCGTGATGCCAAGTCGCCGAGAACGCTGCGCGCGTTCGGCGTTCCACGCGGACATCGACTGGTACTGCAGGTCGCTGGGCACTTCGAACGGCGCACCGGCCGCTGGACTCAACATCGCGTCAACTGTTGAGAGCACATCACGGAAGCGCACACTGAACTCACGTCGGATTGCGCGCGCGTTGGCGAGCGTCGTTGCGTCAACGCTCACGCCCATGGCAAGGAACTCGCGAAAGTATTCACCATACTCAGTTGCGCGTGACGGATAGTCGGCGCGGTGCGCCTGCGCTGCTTCTGCCGCACAGATCACCGGCCACGTGGCGAGCACTGGCGACAACTCCGGCATCTGCACGTTCACGATCTCTGCGCCGAGTTGCCGTAACTGCTCCACCGCCGCTTCGATGGCGCGTGCAAGACCACGGTCCACACCATCGAGTGCGTAGGCGCGATCGAATCCGATCCGCACGCCGACCAGACCACGATCGAGTTGTTCGCGCATGTTCGGAACCGGTTCGCGCAATGATGTCGCGTCGTTGACATCGTAGCCGGCAATCGCTTCGAACATGATCGCCGCATCGGCCACGCTGCGTGTCATCGGTCCCACATGATCGAGCGATTCCGCGAGTGGCAGCACACCGTATCGACTCACGCGTCCATACGTGGGCTTGAGTCCTACAATGCCGTTCGACATGGCCGGAAAACGAATCGAACCACCGGTGTCGGTGCCGAGTGCGGCGAAACAGAATCCGGCCGCAGTGGCGACACCCGATCCGCTCGACGACGCACCGGACCACCACGTGTCACCCCACGGATTAACGGGCATGTCAAAGCTGCGATGGTAGCCGACCATTGCGCCTTCGGTGAGACCGAGTTTGCCGAGCAACACCGCACCGGCCTGTTCGAGTCGCGACACGACAGTCGCGTCGAACGACGGCACGAAGTTGCGTTTGACCTGCAGGCCGCCCATTGTGCGCATGTCTCGTGTGTAGCACAGATCTTTCACCGCCACCGGAACGCCATGCAGCGGTCCGCGGTAGTTGCCGTCTGCTATCTCGCGCTCAGCTCGTCGCGCGGCAGCCAGCGCGTGTTCACGCATGACCGTCGCGTAACTGTGCAATCGTGTGTCGAGCGCATCAATGCGATTGAGCATCAACTGCGTGAGTTCAACCGGCGACACATCGCGCGATTCGATCAAGCGCGCGACGTCACGCAGGCTCAGGTAGTGCAGCGCGTCGCTGTTCACGACGGTGGGCGGTGCGGGAGCCGAGGCGCCACCGCACGCCGCCTGTACCGACAGCATGGCGCCCCCACCGAGCAGCGCGAGCATCTCGCGTCGGGTGAACGGTCGCGCTGCATCACTCATCGCGCCTCCGGGGAGTGGCGTGGTCTCGCGAGGTCGACACGCCGAGCGCGGAAACGGCCGGCGCCGACCTCGGCCCAATCTTACCTGCGCTGGCCCGATCATGCTTGTGGACCATGTGGTGCCCATGTTCATCCGTTGCCGCCTGACGGCGACTGGGCCGGGCCAGGCTACACCTGTGGCCGCTCAATGAGCGTCTATACTTATACAAATACATCAGGAGAGGTGGGAATGGCCATCAGGATCAAAGACCCAGAGACCGATCGCCTCGCGCGCCAACTCGCTGCCGCTACCGGCGAGACCCTCACCGACGCGATCCGCGAGGCGCTCCGTGAGCGACTGGCTCGCGAGGCGCAACGCGCCCGACGCGGACTTGGTGCGGAAGTCCGTCGCCTCCAGGAACGCATCGCGAGGTTGCCCGTGCTCGACGCCCGCACCGACGATCAAATCCTCGGATACGATGACCTCGGTGTGCCTCGCTGACCGATGGTCCTCGACACGTCAGCGCTGATCGTGATTGTGCAAGGCGAGCCGACAGCGGAACGGATCCTCGCGGCAGTAGAGGCGGATCGGCTGCGGCTGCTCTCCGCCGCAACGGGCGCGGGCGGCATCTTGCGGCGCTCAACTTGGGAGATTGCTTCGCCTACGCGCTGTCGGTCGCACGGGCGGAACCGCTGCTGTTTGTGGGCGAGGACTTTTCGCGGACCGACGTTGACGTGTGTCCGTGGTGACGGGGTGCACGGTGTGGCGCGTGTCGCGTTCTAGCCCGAGCGTACTTGCGAACCGTATGTTGTGCCGATGTCCATCCCTGAACGCCTGACGGCGTCTCTCTCCGAACGTTACCGCATCGAGCGCGAACTCGGGCAGGGCGGCATGGCCACGGTTTACCTGGCCGAAGATCTCAAGCACAAGCGACGCGTCGCGGTGAAGGTGCTCAAGCCGGAACTGGCGGCCGTCCTCGGCGCCGAGCGGTTTGTACAAGAGATCACCACCACCGCCGCGCTGCAGCATCCGCACATTCTGCCGCTGTTCGACAGCGGCGAAGCGGACGGATTCCTGTACTACGTGATGCCGTTCATCGATGGCGAAACGTTGCGCGCGAAACTCGATCGCGAAACACAACTCGGCGTTGATGAAGCGGTGAAGTTGGCGAGTGAAGTGGCCGACGCATTGCACTACGCGCACGAACACGGCGTCATTCACCGCGACATCAAACCAGAAAATATTCTGTTGGCGAATGGTCGGCCGATGGTCGCCGACTTTGGCATTGCGCTCGCCGTGAGCGCCGCCGCTGGTGGTCGAATGACTGAGACCGGTTTGAGTCTCGGCACACCACACTACATGTCGCCCGAGCAGGCCACCGCCGAGAAAGAAATCTCGCGGCGAAGCGACGTGTATTCGCTCGCGAGTGTGTTGTACGAAATGCTCGCCGGTCAGCCCCCGCATCTCGGAGGCAGCGCGCAGCAGATCATTATGAAGATCATCGCCGAGCCCTGCGAGCCGGTGACACGTTACCGCAAATCGGTGCCGGCGAATGTGGCCGCGGCCGTGGCCAAGGCGCTCGAAAAACTGCCCGCCGATCGCTTCGCCAGTGCGGCCGACTTTGCCCGTGCACTTGCCGATGCTGGATACACGGGCGGCACGACGACCACGAGGGTGACGTCCGACAAGTCGAGCTCCACACCGTGGCGGCGCATCGCGGCAGGCAGCGCGGCGCTCGCCCTCGGGCTTGGCGCACTTGCCGCGTGGGCTTTCCTGCGCCCCGACCGGTTACCACGCGACGTAGGCCTTCCGCCCACGGCACCGATGCAGTTGGCGGGGCAGTACCGCACTTTTGCCGTCGCCCGCGACGGATCGTTCATCGTGTACGTGGCGAAGGCCAGCGAAGCGTCGGTACTCCGATTTCACAGTCTGATCAGCGCCGACGTGCGCGAGTTGCCTGGCGGAGAGAACGTGCACGGCACGCCGCGTCTGTCGCCCGACGGCACACAGGTCGCCTTCCAGTCCGGCGACATGATCAAGGTGACGGCCATCGCCGGCGGACCCGTGAAAGAGGTAGGCGAGGCACTGGATCTTCAGGGCGGCGAGTGGTTGCCCGACGGCACACTCTTCCTCGGCGACCGAGACGGCCGATCGTTGCGCTGGATCGATATCACGACCGGCAGCGAGCGCGCGGTCGAAAGCGCGTATTGTTTGCACCCGCAGCGCATCGACGCCGCGCGGGTGCTGTGCGGCGGCGGTGCGCAGAAGTGGGCGTCGATCATTCACGTGGAGCGTCCACTCGAGAAGAGCGCGCTGCGCGTGGTGGGCGGTCGCACCGCCAACTCAGACGTACTGCTCGGCTCGCACTTTGTTCTCGTGGACGAACGCTACATCGTGTACATGTCGCTCGACGGCACCCTCATGGGCACGCGTGTTGCGAACCTCGACTCGCTCACCGTAGGTCGTCCCGTGGCGCTCATGCCCGAAGTGCGCCGCAGCGCCTACTCGGGGGTCGGCCAGTTCGACATCGCCGACAACGGTACGCTGACGTTCGTGCGCGGCATCAATGCGGATATCGGCCAGCTTGTGAAGGTGCGCGGGGGCGGTGGGCTCGACACGCTGCCCGTTGAGGCGGCGGCCTTCCAACGGTTCGCACCGAGCCCCGACGGCGCGCTTCTCGCGGCCGTCGTGGAGGGCCGGCAGGAACAGGAGCTCCGCGTCTACAACCTCGCGGCCGGCACCTACGAGGCGCTCGACGCCGGTTTTTTCGTCGGCGCCCCCTCTTGGAGCCCCGACGGGCGGTCGCTGGCGTACGTGAGAAGCGATGATCCGGTGCGTGAGCGCCTGCTCGTGCGTGAACTCGACGCACCG
>JALHNZ010000105.1 GCA_022843265.1 Gemmatimonadaceae bacterium | reverse complement strand
CCTATCTCTCTCGATCGATCCGGGGAACGCCATTGTGCGTGGAAACCTCGGCGTCGCGCGCGGACAGGAGACCGCCGCGTGAGCACCGTCGACGAGCGTTCCGTCCGGGACCTCGACGATGGACTGGATCGGTTGCTCGCAAAAATTGCGAGTGAGCATGGCGTTCCGTGTCTTGGCTACAAACCGTCGTGCTTGCGTCGTCGCGTGAGTGTCAGGCTTCGCGCGACCGGCGCCGAGTCCTTTGCCGCGTACGCCGCGTTGCTCGATGCGCATCCGGAAGAGTGGCCACGCCTGCTTGACGCCCTCACGATCAATGTGACGGGATTCTTTCGCGACCACAGTGTGTATCGGGTGCTGCGTGAGCAGGTGATTCCTGCGCTGGTTGAAGCCCAGTCCGGTATCGTGCGCGGTTGGAGTGCTGGCTGTGCAAGTGGCGAAGAAGCGTGGAGTGTTGCCATGCTGCTCGCCGAGCACGCTGGGGTTGAGCGCACACGGGTACTCGCGACCGATATCGATACGCAGAGTCTCGCCCGCGCAACGGCCGGTGTGTATCCCTCGATCATTGCGCGGGAAATGCCGGAGGAACTGCAGCGGCAGTGGTGGTCGGGCTACGAGCCCGTGGTGGTGAGTGATGCGCTGCGGCGCTGCGTGAGCTTTGAGCGGTTCAACCTGCTCACGGACCAGGCACCGCCGTCGGCCTACGACCTGATCACCTGCCGCAATGTGCTGATTTATTTTGCACGCGATGCCCAGGAAGCGTTGTTCATGCGCTTCGCTGATGCTTTGCGAATGGGTGGTGTGCTGGTGTTGGGCAAAGTTGAGATCCTCTCGGGGCCGGCGCGGGCTCGATTTGTACCGATTGATGCGCGCGAGCGGATCTACCGGCGTGTGGCATGACGGAAATCCGTGTGTCCATTGCCGACTATGCGGTCGCGCGCGGCGGAACACGATTGATCACCGTGGGCCTCGGCTCGTGCGTGGCGATTGCGCTGCACGCGAAAACGCAGAATGCAGGTGCGCTCGCACATGTGATGCTGCCGCACGAGGCACTGTCGAGTGATCGGACGAGCCCGGGAAAGTTCGCGTCGTCGGCGGTGCCGCACATGCTCACGCAGCTAAAGGCGCTGGGCGTTGTGGACGGCCTCGAAGCGCGGCTGGTTGGTGGGGCCTCCATGTTCGAGCAACTGCTGCCAACTGGTGCTGTGCCCCTTGGCACGCGCAACGTCGCGGCGGCGCGTGCCGCGTGCGCTGCCGCAGGTATTCCCGTGGTTGCCGAAGACACCGGCGGCGGTTTCGGTCGCAGTGTGTTCTTTGATGTGGACGAAGGACGTTTGACGGTGCGCTCCGTGGCGCGTGGCGATGTTGAGCTCTGACGTGACACGCCGCCGCCGCGTGCTCGTGGTGGATGACAGCGCCTTCATGCGCCGTCTGATTCGCGACCTCATTACCGACAGCGGCGAGTTCGAAGTGATCGGGGTCGCGAAAGACGGCACCGAAGCCATTCGCCTGGTGCACGAACTGGACCCTGAGATTGTCACGCTCGACATCGAGATGCCGGGCCTCGATGGTCTCGAAGTGCTCGGTTACATCATGAGCGAAGCACCGCGCGCCGTCGTCATGCTCAGTGCGGGCGGTGGCGATGGCGCCGCGACGAGTACGTTGCGCGCCCTTGAATTGGGCGCGGTGGATTTTGTGCGCAAACCGTCGGGGCCGATCAGCATTGATTTTGCACGAGTCGGCGATCGTCTGCTCGACGCGCTTCGCGCCGCCGCCGAAATGCGCGTTGAGAAAGTGAATGTGCTGGCGAGACCGCTGGGCTCGGTGCACGGATCACGACGTGTGCGCGCGATGTCGACACCGGCTACGCGCGCGGTGGTGATTGCGGCATCAACTGGTGGTCCGGCGGCGCTCACACAAGTGATTCCTCACTTGCCGCGCGGCCTTGGCGCCGCTGTACTTGTGGTACAGCACATGCCCAAGGGATTCACGGCGAGCCTGGCGCAGCGCCTTGATGCGGCCAGTCAGCTTCGCGTGTGTGAGGCGAACGACGGTGATCTGGTGCAGCCGGACACGGTGTATATCGCTCCCGGTGGCCTGCACATGCGCGTGCTCTCGACGGTCGATGGTCCCCGCGTGTCGCTCGAACACGGTCCCACCATGTGGGGAGTGCGTCCCGCCGCCGACCCGCTGTTTGCGTCAGCCGCAGAGACGTTCGGCACGCAGGTGGTGGGTGTGGTGCTCACGGGCATGGGGAGAGACGGCGCAGACGGCCTGCGGCTTGTGCGCGCGGTAGGTGGCGCGGCGCTGGTGCAGGATCCGGCGCATGCGGTCATTCCGGGCATGCCCAATGCCGCGCTTCGACACGCGGGTGCCGACGCGGTTGTGCCCATCGGTGAAATGGCGCAGATGATTCAACAGCGGGTGAGTTTGTTGCCGGCGCCCACAGCGCACGCACGCGGCGAGGTCGCGTGACGATCACACACGACCTGCTGATGTTCGATGTTGGCGCCGAGCGATTTGCGGTGCCGCTCGCGGCGCTGCGATCGGTGGAGGACAGTGCGCGGGTGCAGCGCACGCAAGTCCCGCATGAACGCGGCGTGGGCGTGTGGCGTACCGAGGACGCCTTTGTTACGGTGTACGAGCCCGCGCCGGTGCTGGGTGTGTCACGGCATGGCAGTGAGCCACTACTCATGCTGCTGAGCGGCGCGAGCGGACAGGTGGGTCTCCTCGTTGATCATGCGGAGGCAGCGGTGGCAGTGCATACGGGTGCGCTGCGCGATCTCTCAGGTCTTGGTGCGGGAGATCGCGTGGTGCTGGGTGCCTTGCGCCACGAGGAGCGTTGGGTGACTCTGCTCGATGCCGGTGCATTGGTTGATGCGCTGGTCACGCGTGTGGTGTTTTCCAACCGCCAGGAGACCTTCTCGTGATTTCACGCACTGCCGCTGCGCACGCGATTGTGGATCACGCCACGCTCGTCACGTTCTCCGTGGGCACGCACCTGCTTGCGGCGCCGGTGGAGCACGTGGAGCGCGTGTTGCGGTGGACGCAGCCCTCGCCGATGCCGCAGTTGCCAGACTGGTTGGACGGTGTGATTTCGCATGGCGGTCGCATGGTGCCCGTGGTGGATTTGCGCAAGCGGTTTGCGCAGCGTCATGTGGAGTCCAACGCGTCAACGCGCATCGTGGTGTTTGCCGTTGGCTCCGACTGGCTCGGCGCCGCGGTGGATGGCGTGCATGATGTGATTACCGTGGATGCCACCGGCATTACGCCACCACCACCTGTCGTGCGCGGACTGTCCGGTCAGTACTTGCTGGGGCTCGCCTCGCGCAACGATCGTGTGGTCCTGGTGCTCGATGTTGGACGTTTGCTCACGGCAACAGAACAACTCGCGTTGCATGATGCGGCGCTGGATCACGATTCACAGAAGCACGACGCATGACGGAACAGGTGTTGCCCATGGCATCGCACGCGCCTGCCGCGGCAGACGCGCCAACCACGCTCGCCGAGCTGGTGCTCGCCGAGCAGGCGTTGCGCGAACGATTGACCGGCACGCACACCGTGTCTGAACGTGCGTCGCTGAAGGACGAGATCATTGCGTTGTTTCGTGCGGTGGAAGCAACAGAGGCTCGGGTTGCGGCCCTGAAACAATCGGTCAAGTCACTCGCGGAAGAGTGGAAGAAATCAGACGGACGCGGCTCGAGTGGGTCGTCACGCGGCGCGCAGTCGCAGCGCGTTGACCATCTGGGCGCCTCGACGTTTGTGGAAAAAGGTTGGTCGCGTCTGGCGCTCGGTGATGCGCCCGCCGCAGAAGAAGCGCTGCACCGTGCGCTCGCGCTCGCGCCGGGAAGCAGCGAAGCCGAAGCGCTGCTCGGCTGGGCGCAAATGATGCAGGAACAATACGACGTGGCGCTGCTCACCTTTCACAACGTGTTGCTGCGCGAACCGCAGAATGCGTTGGCGCGCACGAACGTGGGCTACATCTGTCTGCGCAAAAAGATTTATGGTGAGGCGATTGAGCACTTGACGAAGGCCATTCGGTTGGACAACGACCCCAAGGCCACGTTGTACGCGCACCTCTATCTCGGTTTGGTGTATTTCGATCGCGAGATGTACGACGACGCGCGAATGTTCTTTGCGAAGACGCTCGCGCTCGGCCCGAACATGCTGCAGGCGTATTTTGAGCTCGGTCGTGCGCACTGGTTTGCCGGAGACAAGGCGGCCGCGCGCGAGGCGTGGCGAGATGGCGCGGCGGCGAACAAGTTCAATCCATGGGGCAAGCGGTGCGCAGAGGTGCTGGCAGCGATCGAAGCAGGGGAGCAGCCTCCGCGAGAGGTGTAGTCGGTCGCGCGCTTGTGTTGCTGGCGCTGGTTTGTGCGGTGCCTGACGTGGCCGTGGCGCAGCGCGACGTCGTGCGCGCGCCTTCGGTCCCGGGCGCTGCGAACACCACGGATTCTCTCGCGGAAGAGCTTCGGGTCGGGCTTCCCACGGGCGCGCAGCGAATAGATGAGGGGCGATTTACGGTGGTTGCGTATGCCTCGGATGCAAAGCTCGCGCGCGCGATGCTGTCGGCCGCCATCAAGAATGATTCTTTTCCCGGCATTCGCCGACCGCGCGCGAACGTATTGATCGCGATCGCGCCGGATGCAGCACGATTTCGCGCTTGGGCAGGCCCGTCGGCTCCCGAATGGGGCGCGGCCGTCGCGTTCCCGTCATTGCAGCGCGTGATCATGCAGGGGGCACGGGCGGGCAGTGATGCTGGCGATCCAACCGCTGTGCTACGGCATGAGCTCGCGCACCTGGCGCTGTACGAAGCCATGGGCGACCTGCCCACGCGTTGGTTCGATGAAGGTTATGCGAGCGTAGCCGCCGGCGAGTGGGGGCGGGAAGAGGCGCTGGCCGCGAGCGTTGGGCTGGCAATACGGGGCGTGCCCACGCTTGAGCAGCTCGAGCTGCTCTTCTATCGCGGCGCGAGTGACGCACAAATGGCCTACGCCCTCGCGCATCGTGCTGTGGCCGACTTGCAGGCGAGAGATCCGAACAACGGACTGCGCATCTTCCTTGACGCATGGAAGGAGTCCGGCTCATTCGAGCAGGGCGTTCGGCGCGCCTATGGTATGACGTCGGCTGATTTTGAGAAGGAGTGGCAGCGGGTGACTCGTCGTCGCTACGGCACCCTCGCGCTGCTGGCGAACCTGTCGCTGGCCTTCGGCGTGTTCGTTCTCGTGCTCGGCCCCCTCGTGTATCAGCGCCGCAAACGCGACAAGGCTCGGCTGCAGGCCATGCGCGTGGCCGATGCGGCGCAGGAAGCGGCGTTTCGCCAGAGCATGCTGGACGCGATGCTGGCCGCGGACCACCCGCCCGATGCGACATTGTCTAATGATAGCGAAACATTACACTCTGATGAAGTCCGTTGACAGCTCCTTCGTGCGAGCCTAGGGTTCCGCGATGACTGTTGCGTCACCGACACATCGGACCCGTCGCGCCTGGCTTTGGTGGGGGCTTGTTGTTGCTTCCCTGGCGATTGGGTACGGTGATTTGTGGCGTGGTGGCATCACCGTCGGGCCCATCATGCTCGTCCTCGCGTATTGTGTGCTCGTCCCGATTGCCATCGTTCGACGTTAATGGGGAACAGCTGGTCCCGCTCAACGGTATAGCAGATTAGACCGTAATGGCGGAGTTCGTTGGGCGAATAGCTCAGTTGGTTAGAGCGCCTGCCTTACACGCAGGATGTCGGGGGTTCGAGTCCCTCTTCGCCCATGCAGTTCCGGTCTCGTGTGCTGACCGGTGAATGCTGTTCTACGTCACGATACGGTCAGCAGGTTGCCATGTCACTCGTGCAGCAGCAACTTTTGCAGCTATCCCAGACCGGCGGTCTGTCCGTCGATCAGCGCTCCGAGTAGGTCTTGCGGCGCAATGCGCGTCGTCAAGAGTTAGTTCGGATTCACGGTGCGGAGGTACGACTTTGATGGCACGCTCTTTCCACTCACTGCTTGTTGGCGCCGGTACGCTGGCGCTGTTTGGTGCCTCTGTTTCGGCCTCGGCTCAGCCGCAGCGTCGCCCGCCCGAGCCGAACGCGAAGTTCGTGCTCGTGGAGGTGTTCCGTGCGAACGGCATTCCGGAAAAGAATGTCGGCGAGAAGGCCGCAGACGAAATGCGCAAGCGCGTGGAGCGCGAGTTCTCGCGCAAGGATGTCTATCTCGTCCCCAAGGAAGAGATGTCTGGCATCCTCGAAGCGTCGGGCTTCCCGGCCGACGTTCCGCTTGAGCCGCATGATGCACGCGCCCTTGCCGCACAGTTGCGCGCCGATGAGTACATCACCGGCACGGTGACCAAGATTGACACGGGGTACACGGTTCAAGCCAACCTGGTACTTACGCGCGACAACTCGCTGGTGCAGCCGCTGGGCGAAGCCTCGGGCAGAAAGCTTGCTGATGCCATGGCGGCGCTGGGCGCTGAGCTCAAGCTCGCGCGTGCGCAGCTTGGCCACGAACTGCGTTGCGTGAATGCGGCCCGCGAAGGCAAGCTTGATGAAGCGGCGGCCGCGGCGCGCGAGGGCATTGCGGCGTACGACAAGGCCGTGCTGGCGCGCGTCTGCCTGGCGAACGTCATGGTGAGCCAGAAGGCGAGCGACACCGCACTGCTCAAGATCTCGCAGGAGATTGTCGCGTTGAGCCCGACCAGCCGGAACGGTCTGGCCCTCAAGGCGCAGGCGTATCGTGCGCTGAACGAACCCGATTCGGCCATCACGACGCTTACGAAGTTGCTGGCCACAAACCCGAATGACGCGCGTCTGCAGAAGGACGTGATTGATGCGATCACCGCGTTTGGTAACCCGCGTATTGCGCGTCCGATCGTCGAAGAAGCCGTCGCGAAGAATCCGGGTGACGCTGACCTGCTGCGTCTGCGTTGGCTCATTCTCTTCGCAGTCCGTGACTACAAGGAAGCATTCGATGCGGGTGAAGACCTTGTTCGTCTCGACACGGCGTTTGCTGACACCACGTACTTCCTGAAGACGGCGGCGGCGTATGCCGCTGACAGCCAGCCACAGAAGGCCGCGGAGTTTGCGGCGCGTGGTGTGGCCAAGTTCCCGGATCACCCGGGTCTGAATCGTGACCTCGTGGTCAATCTTCGCTCGTCGGGGCAGAATCAGCAGGCGCTGGAAGTACTGACCAAGGCGACGGCGGGTGGTATCGAGGTAGAGCAGGCTGGAGTCATTCGGGTGCTGTTGACGCGTGATCTCTCTGGTGATGTGGCGGCCTGGGATGCGGCGCGTAGCCTTGTGGCCAAGGGCGATTCCAGTGTTGCGCCTCTGGTACTGCAGATTGCGAAGGCGCGCATGGACTCGGCCGTCGTCAAGGCCGGTGTGAGCAAGGATCCGGCGGAGTTCGATCTTGTGATTCCCGCGCTTGCATATGCTGATTCGCTCGCCTCGGGTGAAACCAAGGCTCAGGCAAAGTTCTTCTTTGGTGCGGCCAATCTGTACGCTGGCCAGTACTCAGTGATTGCGGCGGCCGAGCGCAAGGATTGCTCCTTGGCAAAGCGCGCGAAAAACATGCTCGTCGAAGCGCAGATCAATCTCCCGGCTGGTGGAGCATTTGCACCGGATCAGGTGCCGAAGCTGATGGCGGGCGTGATGCAGTTCGACCAGAACGCTGACCAGATCATCGCGGCGTACTGCAAGTAACATCGCGTTGATTTCGGTTTTACGGGCCCGCCGTCGCTTTCGACGGCGGGCCCGTACATCTTTCAGGGATACGGCCAGCGGTGTAACAGCCGCAGGCAACACTTTTTTCAGGCTCGCGACCGACGTGCGAGCTCGTCTCCCTCGCTACCGCCGCCCCACGTGACTCCGGTTCGTTCCGCGCCCGCTGGTCGTACCGGCGTGTACCATGTGCCAGTGCTGCTCGACCCCGTGCTCGTGCTGCTCGGCAACGCACACACTGTGCTCGATTGCACGCTCGGCGGTGGTGGACATTCGGCAGCCCTTGTTGATCAGGGCGCTCGCGTAACGGGCATCGATCGTGATCCACGGGCCCTCGCGGCGGCTCGCGAGCGACTCACCGAGGCCGAACGCGCGGGCAGCTTCCGGGCGCTGCTGGGCAACTACGCGGACCTTGAGCGTGCTGGCCTGGCCCAGGCTGAACTGTTTGACGGCATCCTGCTCGATCTCGGCGTGTCGTCGCATCAGTTTGACGATCCGGGTCGCGGATTCACCTTTCGCGAGGGTGCACCGCTCGACATGCGCATGGGCGACGACGCGTCCGTTGATGCCGCCGGCTTGCTGAACACTATTGACGAGATCGATCTGTCGGCGCTGCTGCGCAACTTTGCCGACGAGCCGCGGGCCGCTCGGTTGGCCCGCGAAATCGTGCGGCGGCGTGAGCGTCGGGCGTTTGCGACGGCGGATGATCTGGTAGACGCCATCCGAGCGGTTCTTGGTCCCCGCAGCGGCGCACCGGACTTCGCGCGCATCTTCCAGGCGGTGCGCATTGCAGTCAATGACGAGTTGGTGGGACTCGAGCGAGCGCTGCCGGTGTTGCGCGATCGTTTGCTCCCCGACGGGGTGCTCGCCATCATCAGCTACCATTCGGGCGAAGATCGTTTGGTCAAGCACGCGTTTCGCAGCTGGAGCACCGCGTGTACCTGCCCGCCGAGGCTTCCCATGTGCACCTGTGACAACGTGGCACTCGGCGAGACACTGACGCGTCGCGCCATTGTGGCCGACGATACGGAAGTCGCTACGAATCCTCGTGCACGCAGTGCCAAACTGCGGGCCTGGCGGCGCGCCTCGTAATGGCGACGCGCAAAACCAAACGCACGCCGTTCCGCGGACGCACGTGGGTGATGATCGGCTTACTTGCGTTCATGGGAACGGCCGTTATCGTGGTGTGGCGTCGTTCACGCGGCGCGGCCGAAGAACGTCGGATTGCCGACCTGGATAGCCAACTGCGCGACCTGCAGGCGCAGCGCACGCTGTTGGAGCGCGATCTGCGCGACGCGATGAGTTCGTCGCGCATTATGCCGGCGGCGGAGCGTCGTTTGGGTTTACGTGTTGCGACCGATTCGCAGTTGATCACTTTGCCGCGCCGCACAACGTCTACTGTGCCACCGGATTCTCTCTGAACACCCGCGCATTACATCTGTGAACGAGCCGTCGTCCACCGCTACACCTGAGGTTGTTCGACCGTCACGCGCGCGCGCGGTGCTCCTGCATCTCTCGCTTGTGGCGTTTGCGGGCGCCCTGCTAGCCAAGGCCGCGCATGTACAGTTGGTGCAGCGTGACCTCTGGGCGCAGGAGGCGGAACGGCAGCATATCACAGTGTCATCGCTGCCCGCACCGCGCGGCGTGATCACCGACGAGCGTGGTGAACCGCTGGCGGTGAGCAGCGAAAAGGTGCGCATCACGATTGCGCCCAATCAGGTGCGCGGGGCCACCAAAACGCGCAATGATCGCGATTCACTCGCCGCGCGTCTGGCGGAACTCGGCGTATCGCGTGCGGTGGTGCGCAAAGCGCTCGATTCAACGCGCAAACACGTGGACGTTCCGGGGCTCTTTTTGCCCAGTGATGCGAGTCGCCTCATGGCCTTGAGCGGTGTGCGCGGCGCACGCACCATGGAGCGATTGCCATCGGGTCCTCCGGGCATTCGTCGACTGATTGGCGCCATTGACCCAGAAGGCAAAGCCCAAAGTGGACTGGAACTGGCGCTCGATTCCATGCTGACCGGCACGCAGGGTGAGCGTCGGGCGCTGCGTGATCGCCGCGGGCGTTCGTGGGATTCGCCGGTAGGATTTCGGGTGAACGCCACGCCCGGCCACACCGTGCGCCTCACGATCAATCGGCCGTTGCAGGAAATCATCGAGCGTGAGTTGTTGGCGGCGATGACGCGCACCGGGGCAAGTGGCGGGGACCTCGTTGTACTCGATCCGAACGATGGGGCCATTCTCGCACTCGCCGGCGCGCGCGACGGTCGCATTGCGCCGTCAGTCACGCCACTTACGCAAGCGTATCAACCGGGCTCGGTGCTCAAGCCCATGTTTGTGGCCCGCTTGATCGAACAAGGGCGTACGAGCGCGAACGCGTTGGTGAACACCGAAAATGGTCGCTGGGTATTGGGACCACGCACGTTCACCGATGAACACAAGGCACCGTACATGTCGGTGTTTGATGTGGTGCGATGGTCGAGTAACATCGGGACCGTCAAGCTGGTGCTTGAGCATATGAGTCCGGCGCAGGAGTACGAGCTGCTGCGCGACTACGGATTTGGTGTGCCGTCGGGATTGCCGTATCCGTCGGAAACGCGGGGCACCTTGCGTGATCCGTCCCAGTGGACGGTCCCGTCTGCGGCATCGCACGCAATTGGCTACGAGCTCACGGTTACGCCCGTGCAGTTGGCAATCGCCTACGCGGCCCTGGCCAATGGTGGTGAATTGCTGGAGCCCGCGCTGGTGCGCGAGATTCGCAGTGCCGACGGAGCGTTGGTCTTTCGTCATGACCGTCGCGTCTTACGCCGTGTGGCATCGGAGCAGAGCACGGCGATTGTGCGTGAGATGCTCAAGGCGGTCGTGGATAGTGGCACCGGACGCGCCGCCGGACTGACGGCATTCGATGTGGGCGGCAAGAGCGGAACCGCCCGACGTGTGGGCGCGCCGTCTGACCGCCAGTACGACGCGACATTTGCCGGCATGTTTCCGATGTCCGATCCGCAGCTCGTCGTGGTGGCGCGATT
>JALHNZ010000104.1 GCA_022843265.1 Gemmatimonadaceae bacterium | reverse complement strand
GGCACGCGCTGGGACAGGCGATCGCCACGCGAATCACCGCATCGTCCGCCTTGCCGGATGTCGACGTTCGTCGTTGGGTCGCGCGCATTGGTCGGCTGCGCGTGTCGGCATTCGCGCGACTGGCCGCCGCGTTATGGTGGAGTGACGCCCAACAAGGGGCTCCGGCGCCGTCGCCTGCGCAGTGGCGCGGTCTGTATCGTCGCATGCTCACCATTGCGTTTCGTGACCCACTCGAATCCGGAGATCTGGCGGTGGACGGCGAAGACCTGCGACGCGAGGGCGTAGCGCCGGGCCCGGTCATGGGTCGCGTGTTGCACGCGCTGACCGACTACGTTCTGGAAGATCCAACGCGCAATACCACCAGCGCATTGCTGGCCGAGGCGCGGCGCATCGCGCAGCCATGAATATGGAGCATGGGGTGTCTGAAGAGCTGCAGTTGCGCGTGCCGCGTTTCAGGCCGTCAAACGATTGGTTCGTGGCGCGGCGGAGCGGCGCGATTCACGAGATGTTTGTGTGGGCGCATGCCGAGCGGCTGATGCACTTGATGTACGAGCTCAGTGAACATCTCGACCCGGAAGTTGACCTCAGCATCGAATCACGGCGCGATGGCCGAGTCTGGCATGGGAGCGTGCTGCCGTTGAACGAAGTGCGTTCGACGATTGAGATGCTGGTGCAATCCTTGTCGCAGTTTGGCGGTGTTGAGCTCAGCGTTTATACGCCCGATGATCAGCTCACGATCACCTCATCCCTCGGGCTGGTCATCTACGCGCGCTCCGACCGATGGGTCTATTTGCTCGAAGCAATGGGTTTTGCCGAGCGCGCGAACCCGCCGCAGCAAGCCTGGAACGCAGACGGTGCACCACTTGATGATGCACCGGAGTTGAAGCGTGATCTTGAGCTGGCCGTGCGACAGTTAAAGCTCACCGCGGTTTAGACGGTCCGCCTCGATCATGTCGTCACTGTTTTCGGCACAGGTGTCGGAACCGCTCGCTTCGCGCTTGCGCCCACGAACGCTGAACGAGTTCGTTGGGCAGTCGCATCTGCTCGCGGTCGGCGCGCCGCTCCGTGCGGCCATTGATCGGCGCGCGATCGACTCCTTGATTCTGTGGGGGCCGCCCGGGGTCGGAAAAACAACGCTCGCTCGTTTGCTCGCGCAGGCAACTGACGCAGAGTTTGTGTCGTTCTCCGCGGTGAGCGACGGCGTGGCGCGCGTGCGTGAGATTGTGCTCGAGGCGCAGCGTCGTCGAGAGTTTGGTCGCGGAACGTTGCTCTTCGTGGATGAGATTCATCGGTTCAATCGGGCGCAGCAGGACGCGTTTCTTCAACATGTTGAAGCCGGCACGGTTGTGCTGGTGGGCGCCACCACAGAAAATCCGTCATTTGCGTTGAATGGCGCGCTGTTGTCGCGTGCGCGTGTGCTGGTGCTTGAACCGCTCTCGGTGTCTGATCTGACACAGCTGGCGGCTCGTGCGCTCGCAGACCGTGATCGCGGTTTGGGCAGTCGATCGCTTCGACTTGGCGAGGCCGCTCGTGTGCAACTCGCCGAGCTCAGCGATGGTGATGCACGCCGTATGCTCGGCGTGCTTGAAGCCGCGGCCACACTCGCTGAGGACGGCACGGACATCTCGGTTGAACAGATCGTGCAAGCCGCGCAGCGACGAATGCCGCGCTACGACCGAAGCGGGGAAGAGCATTACAATCTGATTTCCGCACTGCATAAGTCGCTGCGTGGGAGCGATCCGCAGGGCGCGTTGTATTGGTTGGCGCGCATGATTCAGGGCGGCGAAGATCCTCGATTCATCGCCCGGCGCATGATTCGCATGGCGACCGAAGACATCGGGTTGGCGGATCCCGAGGCGCTACCCCTCGCCATAGCGGCCGCAGAAACCTTTGAGCGTCTCGGCTCGCCAGAAGGTGAACTCGCGCTCGCTGAGGCGGCGGTGTATCTCGCCACGGCGCCAAAATCGAATCGCGTGTATGTGGCGTGGAAAGCGGCCATGGAAGCGGCGGCGGAAACACCCAGTGCGGCCGTGCCGCTGCATTTGCGAAACGCGCCCACCAAGCTCATGAAGGAACTCGGGTATGGCGCCGGGTACCAGTACGCATTCGAGAGCGCCGACGCCTACGCCCCGCAGGACTATCTGCCCTCGGAGTTAGGCTCACGTAGCTTTTATCAGGCCGGGCCGTTCGGGTTTGAGCGGGACATCGCGAAACGAATGGCGTGGTGGCAGTCCCTGCGTGATCGTACCGTCGATGGTCCGGGACCGCTGGCCCCAACCGACACTATTCATTCCCGAGACGAGGGATCAGATGTTGAGCATGATTCGAAGTAGCCGCCCGAGACGTTCACCTGTCTTGCGAGCCGTTGTCACTGCGGGTGTCGTGGCGCTGGTCGCCGGCTGCGCCACGCTGGGTCGGGCAACCTTTGCGGAACCGATGGTGGAGTTGCGCGACGTGCAAGTGGTCGGCCTTGGCATTGATGGTGGCAACGTGGATGTCATGCTGTCGGTGTACAACCCCAATCGTTATTCGCTCGATGCAACACGCATGACCTACCGCGTTGACGTGGATTCGGTGCAGCTTGGCAACGGGGCGCTCGACTCGCGGTTTGTGGTGCCAAGCGGCGACACATCAATTGTGCGCTTGCCAATCCGCTTCACATATCGCGGACTGGGCGAAGCCGGGCGACAGATTCTTTCTACCGGCACGGTGAACTATCGCGTGCGTGGCGACTTCACGGTTGTCACACCGATTGGCAACTTCACCCGACCGTACGATCGTACCGGACGCTTCAACACCGTGACCGGTCGCGGGCAGTAAGCCCGCTCACCTCTTTGGAGCCCGACAATTTCAAAGGACACGATTTCTCTCGCGCTACCGGTTGAAAAAGCAATCCTCGTTGGCGCGCCTCGCAAACGGGGTACCGATCGGCTGCATGTTGACGAACATCTCGCTGAGCTAGCGCGACTCGTCGACACTGCTGGCGCCGAAGTGGTGGGCCGACTCACGCAAATCATCGATACGCCTCACCCGGGCACCTATCTCGGCAAGGGGAAAATCGACGAACTCACCATTCGCATCGGTGAAATCGGCGCTACCCTCATTGTCTTCGATGACGAGCTGTCTCCTGCGCAGGCGCGCAATATCGAAGTGGCCACAAATACGCGTGTGATGGATCGCGCGGAACTCATTCTTGACATCTTCGCCACGCGCGCGCGATCGGCCGAAGCAAAGTTGCAGGTTGAGCTGGCGCAACTGGAGTACACGCTACCACGCCTCACACGCATGTGGACCCACCTTGACACGATGAAAGGTGGCATCGGTATGCGTGGCCCTGGCGAAACGCAGCTTGAAACCGACCGTCGACTGATTCAGCATCGCATCAAGGTGATCAAGGATCGACTGCTTGATGTTGAGCGCGCGCGCGAAGTGCAGCGGCAGCAGCGCAAGTCTCAGTTCAAGGTGGCGCTCGTTGGGTACACCAACGCGGGCAAGTCGAGCATTCTGCGCGCCATGGCCAACGATCAGGAAGTGTTTGTGGAAGACCGTTTGTTCGCGACACTCGATCCGCTCACGCGCGAGATTGATGTAGGCGACGGTTACACGGTGCTGCTCACCGACACGGTTGGGTTCATTCGCAAGCTGCCTCACCATCTGGTGGCGTCGTTCCGCGCCACGTTGGCCGAGGCGCGGGAAGCCGAGCTGCTGCTGCACGTCGTTGATGCCAGTCACCCGGCGTGGGAAGAACACCGCGACGTTGTGGACGAGGTGCTCGCGGAGCTCGGGCTTCAGGCGCGTCCCACGCGGCTGGTGTGCAATAAGATGGATTTGCTGCCTGATGATGAACGCGCGGGTTTTCTTGAGCGCGTCCACAATCTCGTGCCCGATGCGCTGTTTGTGTCGGCGCACGAAACCGGTGGTCTGGAATCGCTCCGTGCCGAACTTGTGGCGGCGATTCGTCGTCAACGGCCGATTGTTGAAGTTCGACTGGCGGCCCACCAGGGAGCAGTCCTTGCCACGTTACACCGCGACGGCGAGGTGCTGGATCAGCAGTCCGATGGCTCCGACATGTTGATCACCGTACGCATTGACGAAATTCTGGCCGGCCGTTTACGCCAGGCTGGCGTGGACATGCAGCGCGCCGCCGGATAACGGAACCATGGAATACAAAACGCGGGTGGATAGCCGAAGCATCCACCCGCGCTGGCAACTCAGACCGTTGTATGGGCGTGCAGGGACTCGAACCCCGGACCTCTGCTGTGTGAAAGCAGCGCTCTAACCAGCTGAGCTACACGCCCCTCTGCCGGGGAGTCCCGGCCGAACCGTAGAGTAAACGAGTGGCCGAACGTGCGCCAGTGGGCCGATGCATTCGGTCCGCTGGCGCACTATTTCTGGCGTCCTACGGCCGCGGAACCCGAGCGCTTTCCATGCGGTCGAGCAGCGCGCCCAGATTCTTGATTTCTTCTCCGTACCGCGCCCAGTCGCCTTCGCGCTGCGCATCGATCGCGGCCTGATACGCGCGTCGTGCCTCTACGACGATGGACTGCACGCTCGCGTCTGGCGCAGTGGCGACGGGTGCCGCGGGCGCGCCGAGATCAACAACGGTTGGCGGCTTCACATCGCCAGTCTGACCAAAGAGCGCCGCCACCGCGCCCTCAAACGTTTCACGCATCACCACCTGATTTTCGTAGGCGACCACGACACGCTTGAGCTCGGGAATGCGACCGCCTTCCGCTTGCAGATAAATCGGTTGCACATACAGCAACGATGTCTCAACGGGGATGACCAGCAGATCGCCCTTGATGACTTCGGAACCACGCTGATCCCACAGCGACACCTGACGCGAAATCTCGGTGTCCTGACTGATGCGATTTTCGATCTGACGCGGACCGTACACCAGGCTCTGCCGCGGGAATTGATACACGCGCAGTTTGCCGTAGTTGGCGCCATCATTTCGCGCGACCATCCACGCCGCGAGATTGTCCTTCCCTCGTGGTGTAAACGGCGCCATGTAGATGAACTCTGCCTCTTTTTCATCTGGCAGACGCATGATGATGTGCCGCATGAACGGCACCGAGCCATCGGTGCGCTCGACCACGGGAATCTGCCACTGATCTTCGCGGTTGTAGAACTCCTCCGGCGTATCCATGTGATACGTGGTGTACAGCGCGGATTGCAGTCGGAAGAGATCATCCGGGTAGCGCACGTGCGCCAGCAAGTCTTTCGGCATGGCCGACATGGGCTGCACAAGGCCCGGGAACACCTTCTCCCACGCCTGCAGAATCGGATCACTCGGAAGCGCCGCGTACGGTGTGATGCTGCCGTTGTACGCGTCAATCACAATCTTCACGCTGTTCCGCATGTAGCTTGTGCCTTCCGGCGTGCGGAACGAGTACGGATACCGCGTGGTGCTCGTAAATGCGTCCTGAATCCATTGCAGCGTTCCGTCGTCGGTAATCACGATGTACGGATCGCGATCAAAGGTGAGGAACGGCAGGGTCTTTCGAACACGCTCACCAATCGTGCGATTGTAGAGAATGCGGCTTTCTGACGTGATGTCGCCGGACAGCAGGATCTTGCTTGAGCCAAAGTGCAGGGCGAGCAGTGAGCGCCGCATGAGTCCGCCCACGCGAACACCACCAGTGCCTGTATATGCGCGGAAGACGTTCGCCTCACCCGACGGATAGTCGAACTCCTTCTGATTCGTGTTCACGAACACATGCGACGTTGTCAACTCACCGTAATACATCTGCGGACGGGTGACCTTCAGTGAACCGGTGGTCTTTGGGGGCAAGTCCTGCACGAAGAGCACGGGAAGTCCTTCGGCCGTGACTTCGTTGACCGGACTCATCGTGAGACCCATGCCGTGCGTAAACGTCAGATGCTCATTAATGAACGTGCGCGTTGGCAGTGACGAAGTATTCAGTTCGCGGGGCGACAGCAGCACCTGACGATACTTGCCGTCAATCCAGTACCGATCGTCGTCTACCGACACGAAGTCGTAGTAAGTACGGATTTCCTGCAGCTGCTTGAAGGTGCGCAACAACGGGGCACGATCCCAGAGCCGCACATTCTCAAACGTGGGACCGTTGTTCGCAATGTCCGCCGATGTGAGTCGCGCGTCGCTGGTCAACTCGCGCACTTCTACACTGTCCAGTGACCAGGCGCGTCGCGTCGCGTCAATGTGATGCGTGAGGTAGGGCGACTCTTTGGTCAGCTCCGTTGGTGCGACCACGAACTTTTGCACGAGACTCGGTACGATGCCGCGACCGAGCACACCGACCACGACGTAACTCCCGACGGCGAGAAACGCGTACCAGCCGAGCTGTTTGCGCATGGCGCCGATCGTGACGAGTACGAGGCCAACCAACGCCACAATCGCCGAAAGCCGAAGTGCCGGTAGCGTTGCTTTCAGATCGGCGTAACTCGCGCCAACGAGAGGGCCCGTGGAGGAGTACAGCAGTTGTGCACTGTCCACGAACCAGAGTTCGATGGCCGACAGCAGGAACCACGCGCCGAGCAGCACGCCAAGATGGCGTCCGGCGGTGGGTTCGATGCGCAAACCTCGCGCCAGCAGGACAACGTCGCCGCGAAAGAAATACACGGGCACCAGCATGATCAGCGTGAGTGTGACCAGGCTGCGCAAAATGCCAAGCGCGCCAGACAGTGCCGGCAGTGAAAACACATACCAGCCAATATCCCGCGCAAAGACTGGATCGGACGCGCCGAACGAGGTGCGATTGAAGAACAGAAGCAGGGTGTCCCAGAACGCGGTCGCGCCGAGGGCGAGCATCAGGCTGAGGACAATTACCACCGGTCGCGTGAACTTCCGAAGAATGCCGGTCAGGTCCACCGTTTGCATGGCATCACCAATGCGCACCATGACGGGCTCCGGCACCGCGCCGCGTTGCGCAAACGACAGATTCCCGGCGAAAAACAGTGACGCGACCGTACCGACGGCGGTGAACAACGCCAGCTTGGTGAAGAGCGTTTTTGTAAAGACGGTCTCAAAACCGACTTCCTGGAACCACCAGAAGTCGATCAGCAGCCGGCTGAGGGTAGGCAGCAGGAAAATCGCGAGTGGAACCGCGAGCAGCAGTAGTATGCGGGGGAACTTGGCGCTCGACACGTCAGACCTCGACAGGAATATTGAGAAGCGGAGAGATCCGGATCCTCACCAGGAGCAGCAACCTGCTACAAGTTAATCCCGTACACGGCACCGACGACCGTTTTCCACCGATTCTCACGCGCGAAGCGTAGTTATCTCCTTCTCCGACACTCCCCATGGTCTTCTCCGTCCGCCCGTCTGCCGCGCCGACACGCACTCGGGGTCTTCGCGCCTGTGCGCTGCTGGTGCTGATGCTCGCGAGTATCGCCGCGTTGACACCCGCGAGGGCGCAGCGCGGCCCTCTTTATATCGTGGGCGGAGGTCCGCAGACGCCCGCGATGGTTGAAGAGTTTGTTGCCCTCGCCGGTGGCGCCGGCAAGGCCCGCATTGTGGTCATGGCCATGGCGTCCGCCGGCGGCGAGCGAAGCGGCGAAGCCAAGGCGAATGATCTGCGCAAACTCGGTGCGACCGCGCAGAACATCTGGATCACACGCGAGCAGGCGAACGTGGATAGCGTTGTGAAACTGCTCGACGGCGCCACCGGTGTGTGGTTTGGCGGCGGCGACCAGAATCGACTCGCGAATGTGCTGCGTGGAACGGCGGTCGAGCGCGCGATCAAGGCACGCCATGCGGCAGGTGCGGTGATTGGCGGAACGAGTGCCGGTGCGGCAGTGCTCTCAGCGCAAATGATTACGGGCAGCGAACGGAAGCTCGGAGGCGACCGGCCGCCGAGCGACAGCAGCGAAGCCTACATCACCATTGATCGCAACAACGTGATCACCAGCGAGGGCTTCGCGCTGGTCGACAATGCGGTGATTGATCAACACTTTGTCCGACGCAAGCGCCACAATCGCCTCATCAGCCTGGTGCTCGAAGCGCCGCCTCATCTTGGCGTTGGTATCGATGAGTCCACCGCGCTTGTGATCGAAGGCAACGGGACATGGCGCGTTTCTGGTCGTAGCGTGGTGGTGATCTACGACGCGCGTTCGGCCGCGACGACCCCCAACGACGCGAAAGTACTCGGCGCGTCGGGCGTGAGCCTGCACGTGTTGCCGGCTGGCTCCACATTCGATCCCGCCACGCGCGCGGTCAAACTGCCGTAGCGGTGCAGAGGCAGGCGACTCTAGAGCGAGTCGCCCACCTCGCGCGCCGCAAAGATCGCGGCGGTGTTGTGTCCACCAAATCCGAACGCGTTGCTGAGCGCCACCAGAACCGAGCGCTGTTCCGCGACATTCGCCGCCACACGCACATTACACGCCGGATCCACGCTCTCCAGATTGATCACGGGCGGGACCACGTTGTCGACGATGCTGAGAATGGAGAAGAGCGCTTCGACCGCGCCGGCAGCCCCGAGCATGTGACCCGTCATGCTCTTGGTCGCCGTGGATGTTGCGACGTCTGCATGATCCCCAAACACCGCGCGCACGGCGCTGCACTCCGCCACGTCACCCAGACCGGTGCTCGTCGCGTGCATGTTGATCGTGTCAACATCGGTTGGCGAAATTCGCGCTTCGGCAAATGCGCCTTCCATGGCAAGTCGCGCGCCGATGCCGTCCGGATGCGGCGCCGTCAGATGATGCGCGTCGCACGCCGCACCCACCGCGAGCACCTCCGCATAAATCGTGGCGCCGCGCGACTCCGCCGACTCCAACGACTCGAGTACGAGAACGCCCGCGCCTTCCCCGAGCACAAATCCATCGCGATCCACATCAAACGGACGACTGGCACGCGTGGGTTCTTCGTTGCGCGTAGAAAGCGCACGCGCCGCACCGAACCCACCAACGCCGAGTGGTGTGATCGCGCACTCGGCACCGCCGGCGAGAATGATGTCGGCGCGATTCGCCCGAATGGAATCGAGCGCGCTCATGATGCAGTCGTTACCGGTGGCGCACGCCGACACAACCGCGTGGTTGGGGCCACGCAGGCCGTGCTGCATGGCTACCCACGCGCCCGCAATATCCGGAATGATCATGGGCACAAAAAACGGCGACAAACGACCGGGTCCACTGGTGTGCCACGTGACGGCCTGGTTCTGGAATGTTTCCATGCCGCCCTGTCCGCTGCCGATGATCACGCCAATGCGGGCGCGTTGTGCGTCGGTCAGCGTGCTCGTGTCGAGTCCCGCGTGCGCAATCGCCTCGTTCGCCGCGGCGACGGCGTAGTGCGAGTACACATCCATGCGCTTCGCGAGCTTGCGATCCACATAGTTCAGCGCGTCGAAGCCCTTGAGCTCGCACGCAAAACGCGTGGTCTGATCTGCTGCATCGAACCGCGTGATGGGCGCGGCGCCGCTGACACCGCGCACAGCGGCATCCCAGGTGGACGCCGCCGAAAGGCCGAGCGGCGTGACGGCACCGTAACCGGTGACGACGACGCGACGTGGTGTATGTCGCATTGAGGACATGCAGAGAACGCTGAAGAACGCTGAGATGCGCGGCTGGAGGCTCCGCCAGATGACGTCGGCTGGGCCGCACTGCGAGTGGGGGCGGTGGGGCTCGAACCCACGCCTTCCAGTTTATGAGACCGGCGCTCTAACCACCTGAGCTACACCCCCGAATGGCCGAAGCCATCCAACGCCGAAACTTACTGCGATGCCCAGTCGAGTTCCATCAAAACGAACGGAACCCGCTGCCGGGTTTCCTAAGGGTTCAAGGGAAGGCTAAGCAAAATGGACTGTCCTCGACTGCGCGCTTTCGAGCCATCGTTTGGGATATCGCTGAGTCCTTCGTGGTGCCGGAGCACCACGGCAATCCCGCGAAAACGCGCACTCGCCAGTCGCAGCCCGACGAGCGCCGACGACTCGTATCGTTTGGTGTTCAGCGTGCCCGTGGGGCGTGATGAGGCGCGATCAAAGACCACGCTTTCGCGCAGATACCCGAGCGAACCACCAACGTCGAGTGCCGGACACACGCTCAGCACGCAGCGACCGACCGCACTCAGTCCAAGCGTGCCATCCCAGTAGCGATTGCGCAGTTCAAGATCCTCGTTGCCGCTCACGACAGTTGCGCCGCGCCGAGCGGTGCCCAACTCGGCGAAACCCACCACTGGGCCCGCGATTATGCGGCTCAGTCGCAAGTTCGACGGAAATCCGCGGCTGCGTCCAATCTCATCAGCGTCATCTGCAGGGGAGACATCGACGATCGTTGAAAAGGCGATTCCGGTTTGCAGATGAAAACGCCATCCCTCCGGCAGCGGATTATACGACTGCGCTCCCGCACTCGCGTGCGCGGCAGGCATCGAGAGCAGCAGCACGGCGCACGCCACGCGTGACGTGAACGCGAACACCCGTGGTGTTCGCAAGAACGGTATGACTCGCAAGCTTCAACTCCGGGGGTCAGGGATGAACGCCGTGGTGTGCATCATAGGCGGCCAGTACTTCGTCAGCCGAGACGGTTGCCGCCCCAAGCTTTCCTACCTCCACACCCGCCGCATAGTTCGCAACAATTGCCGCCTCAAGCGCCGACGCGCCCGCGCCGAGCGTCGCGGCAAGATACGCGGTGACGGTATCGCCGGCGCCGACCACGTCATAGACCTCACGTGCGGTGGTTGGCACGCGATGGACCGTTCCACTCGCATCGACCAACGCCATGCCACGCTCGCCAAGTGTCAGCAGCAAGTACTCGACACCCAGGCGCGCAAACGTCGCCGGCAGCGCTTCAGGATGCTCGAGATCAACCGCCGCGCCCAGTGCGCTCTCGAGTTCTCGACGGTTTGGCTTAAATACGGTCGC
>JALHNZ010000103.1:10457-10975 GCA_022843265.1 Gemmatimonadaceae bacterium | reverse complement strand
GTCGTGACGCCCCTGGAGACTGGCAACCAGTCCTCGCAGCTGCGACGTGTACGGAAGGTGAACCGCGTTTGCCGCCAACCACTCGGCTTGTTTCGCGGCGTCATCGATCCGGCCGAGCAGGGCATAGTGATAGCCCAGTGCCCATCGGAAGATGAATCCTTCCGGCGCAAGACGCACCGCCTCCTCCAGATACACCAGGCCGTCGATGGGACGCGGTGTAAACCACGAGTTGGCCGCGACCTGGAGATTGGCCAGCGGGGAGAGCGGATCGAGCCCGATCCACTCGAGACCGGAACGCACGTCGGTGCGGTCGGCCGCCCCGAGCGAGATGCCGAGAAAGAAGCGCACGTCGGCGTCGGAGGAGTCCAGCGCGAGCGCGCGGCGCAAGGCAAGCACCGCCGTGATCAGGTCGCCGCGCTCGTAGCTCAGATACCCAAGCAGTGCGTGTCCGTACGCCTGTTGAGGCGACGCTGCAATCAAAGCGCGCGCCTCGTCGTCAATCGACTGCATGAGGGCCG
>JALHNZ010000103.1:5013-10447 GCA_022843265.1 Gemmatimonadaceae bacterium | reverse complement strand
GCGCAACAACATCACCGACCCAAGCGCGCGCAGTGCCCGCAACACCGGCACCTCCCCTTCGATCTCTATCGCACGAGTGGTCAGCGGCTCGGCGCGCGCCACGTCGTACGCGCGCAGCGCCTCACGCGCCTGCACGAACAGCTCGAACGCACGCGCGTTCTTGATGGGCCGATCGCCGAGCCGTGCACTTTCATCGCGCGATAGCACGACATTCAGTGCGTCAACGATGGCGCGCGATACGCGTTCCTGCATGTTGAACACATCGTCCATGGTGCCGGAATACTTGTCCGCCCAGCGCGACTCGTCGGTGTGCACATCCACGAGTTGCGCACTCACACGCAGCGCACTGCCGGCGCGACGCACACTGCCGGTGAGCGCATGACTCACGCCGAGTTCGGCGCCGATATCGCGCAGCGAACGAGTTGTGCCTTTGTACTGGATAGCCGTCGTGCGTGAGATCACGCGCAACGCCTGCACCTGCGACAGGTCGGTGATCAGTTCTTCGGTGAGGCCGTCGGCGACTACGACGTTGTCCGCATCGGCGCTCACGCTCTCGAACGGCAGCACCACGATGGAGCGTGACGTCTCCGCGCGCGGTGCCGCAGCCACCGACCCGGAGTGGACCGCCGAGCTGCTGGTGCCGCGCAACGATTGCACGACCGCCGACCCCGTGGCCACACGCGCGTCCGACGCTTTTTCAAGCAGCTGCTCTACAAGCCGCACAAGCTCGGCCGGTACGTCTGATCGCACCGTTGTTATGCACGGCGGCGTGTGCACAAACCGGCGTGCAATCGTTGCCTGCACCGTGGGACCGGAGAAGGCCACTTCGCCCGTGAGCATTTCGTACAACACACACCCAAGTGCGAACAAGTCACTGCGCCCATCGACCTCTTCACCGGCCGCCTGCTCGGGACTCATGTAGGCCGGCGTGCCCACGGTCACGCCGACCTGGGTGAACGTGGCATTGTCAGACGACGCCGCCATCACCGCTTTACCAATGCCGAAGTCCGCGATAATTGCGTGACCTTCGTGCAAGAGAATGTTCTCCGGCTTGATGTCCCGATGCACCACATCGTGCCGATGCGCGTAGTCGAGCGCATCAGCAACCTCGCGCACGAGCTGCTGCACTTCGTCAAGTGGCAGACGCGGTGACGCGGTAAGCCGGTCACGCAACGTGTCGCCGCGCATAAACGGCATCGTGAACCACAGCGTGCCGTCGGCGTCGCCCGAATCGAGCAGCTGCAGGATGTGCGGGTGCGTGAGCCCCGCGGCGAGACGGATCTCGCGCAAAAAACGCTCGCGGCCGAGCGCCTGACCGACATCGGGCCGGAGTACCTTGATGGCGACGTCCCGTTCGTGGCGCAGATCGCGCGCCAGATAGACCGTGGCCATTCCACCCGCTCCGAGTTCGCGCTCGATACGGTAGCGGTCCGCCAGGGCGGTGCTCAGGCGGGATATAAGGTCAATGCTCACGGGGCGGGAAGGTACGTGCTGATACGGGTACGTGCCAGTACGATCCAGCACGAACACACATGGACGAGATAGAGGTGAACGCACGTGGCGAAAGCACGCGCAGTGCCTCGCGGCGCGCCGTTGGCGCCCTCCTCACCGCCGCGATACTTTGCCGCGCGACATTCTCTCACTCTTTCCGGTGTTGTTGATGACCGTTCTCCCGCCACCGGCGGTGATTGACCGGCGTTAGCCGACGCGCGTCACTCCCAGAGCACCGTGCGGTCAATCGACGAAAGTGAAGTGCGCCCTGTAAGCGCCATCGCCATCTCGAACTCCGTGCGCAAAATCTGCATAATGCGACTCACGCCGGCCGATCCATCAACAGCCAGACCGTAGAGGTACGGCCGGCCAATCGCGACCGCCGTGGCACCAAGCGCGAGTGCCTTTAACACGTCGGTTCCGCGTCGAATTCCGCCATCAAGAAGAATCGGCAGGCGGCCGTTCACCGCCTCGGCCACGCGCGGCAGCGCCGTCACCGTCGCGGGCACCGTATCGAGATTCCGCGCCCCATGATTTGACACGCTCAAACCGTCGACGCCGAGTTCAGCCGCGCGTTTCGCATCGTCCGCATCGAGCACACCTTTCAGCAGCACCGGCACCTTCGCAATACCACGCAGCCATTCAACATCTTTCCACGTGAGACGCGGCTCAAGCACTTCGCTGTAGATCGCGCCTTCCGGTGGACGATGCGAACTGCTCGCCGTGGCAGGCGACAAACTCTCCAGGTTTGCACGCGTCATACCGGCCGGCAACTGAAACGAAACACGTGTTTCGCGATTGCGCGCGCCAAGTACGGGTGTGTCAACCGTCAAACACAACGCCGAACACCCGGCCTGCTCCGCGCGCTGCACCAACGCACGCGTAAAACCACGATCAGGTTGCACGTACAGCTGAAACCAGAGCGGCGCCTTCGGCACGGCGCGCGCGATCTCTTCGATACTTACCGTCGCAAACGAGCTGACAATCATGGTGGTATCAGCCGCCGCCGCACCGCGGGCCGTGGCAATCTCGCCATCGGGATGCACGATTTTATGGTACGCCGTGGGTGCAAGCAGAATCGGATGCGGCAACGTTCGGCCAAAGAGCTGCACCGTGGTGTCGAGCTGCGATACATCCACCAGGACACGCGAGCGCAACGTGATCTCACGATACGCACCCTCATTCCACGCGAGCGTCTGCTCGTCTCCCGCTCCGCCGCTTACGTATTCGTAGGCCATGCTCGACATCCTGACGCGCGCCGCCTTTTCGAAATCGGAGATGCTCGCCAGCGAGTCAGCAGCGATCGGCGCATCGATGTGGTTGAGCTCGTCGCTCATCGCGAACTCGGCCGCCGCACTACGTGGCGCCAGCGCGATTGCGGCACCGGCGCCCGCGACAGATCCCAGCAACTGGCGGCGAGACATTCTCGATGCGTCATCGTTCATCGCTGAAGACCTGGAGTTGAAGGGGACAGTTCGCGAAGAGGCCGCGGGAAAGTAGCGCGAAAGCGCCATCAAGGCCACGCTGCCGCTACACCCGCGCGCGCGAGCACAGCGACGTCGGCCTCAGAAGCGCTGCGTAAAGCTGACCTTGAGATTGGCCTGACGCTCAAGCGTAAACAGTCGCTCGTCCACAGGATTACGCCAATTGTGTTGGTACACCAGAAAAATTCTGTTGCCGGGCGTCAGAATCCACACCAGGCGATTCTGCGTGCCAAGCAGTCGGCTCACGTTGTCGTACTGCACATTCAGGTTGAGCGAGACCAGCGGTGTCATATCAACGCTGGTGAACAGTCGATACACCTGCGCGTCAAAGCTGCCGTTCGGAAGCGAGACGGTATTGTACAACCAGTTCGCCGTCATGTTGACGCCGGCTACCGGACGCACCGTGACGTTGGCCGAGACATCGTCGCGCGTGCCGGTCCAGAAGCCGGTGCGCTCGAATGCCGCCGTTCCGGACAGTCGGCGAAACGAAGCCGACGCCGCCTCAACGCGAAATCCGCGATTGTTGTAGTCGCCCACCGGGATCACGAATCGGTTGTCGCGCAGAATATCAAAGCGCTCGTCGAGTCGCTCGAAGTTCCACGTAAGCTGTGTGGTGATTGCGTCACCAGATTCGAATCGCACGCCGAGCGGCGTCACGCGATGATTGATGGTGAGCGGCCGCCACGCATTGTCCGTGAGGTACTCGTTGAAGTACTCCATGGTGATTTCGCGAATGTGCCGACTTTGTGGCACGAGTGGTCGCCATGTGATCGTGGGCTGCGCGCGACGGAACCCCACGCGCGGCGCGAAGCCAACGGCCGGATCGTACGCATCGCCAAACTCACGGAACGATATGTGGGCGTCCCACGGTCGGTTCGGAAAGTTCAGGCGGAAACCCCGGGCCACACGATCATCCAATGCCGTCGGCGCCTCGCGCTGGCGTTCGTCAGGTCGACCATCCGTGTGATACACAGCGAACGCCTGAAACTGCAGATTGCGCGAGCCCATGAAGCGCGACGTACCGAGTTCAAGATCAGCGCCGAGCGTATGTCGATCGGGCAGCGTGTCACCGTCGGATGCACGGCGTGTATACAGCAGCCCCACACTGCTTTCGCGAAAAATGTTGCGCGACACACGTGCAACCGTGAAGTCGTCGGGCGCACGTCCGTTCACACCTTCACGCGTGCGCAGGTGCACAAAGCCAACATCCTGTTTCCCGACGCGCCCGATCAACCGCGCGCCACCGAGCACCGAAACAGGTTGTCCGTCCGCGAGGCCGATGCGCCGACTGAAGAACGGGTTGGGCGCACTCGATTGCGCAAAGCTGAAGACACTGGCGCCTTCAAGGAAAAAGGCGCGGCGCTCGGGAAAAACGAGTGGAAACCGCGTCAGATTGACCTGTCGGTCATCCACGTCGGTCTCCGCGAAATCGGTATTCACCGTGATGCCCGCGCGCAGATTCGGCGTGATGCTGTAGTTCACGTCCGCACCAAAGCGCGTGCTCCACTCGGTCTGCGCGCCAGGCGATCCGGTCACGCGTTGCGTGCCGAGCGAATACGGGATGACCTCAACGCCAAGCCCTTGCGAAAGATCGCCGAGTCCTGTGAGTGTCCCAGCGTTCTGGGGGCGGAACAACCCTTCCGATCGTCGGTGGCCAGACCAGAGCAGTTCTTCGTTCTTGCGCCGAATCGTGCGTTGAAAGTTGATCCCCCAGCTGTCGCCTTTCGGATCAAAGTTAAGCGTGCGAAACGGAATGCGAATCTCCGCGCTCCACCCCTCAGGACCCTGTGTCACCCACGCGCGCCAGATTCCGTTCCAGGCTTTGTTCACGCTCGTCCCCTGCCCCGTACGCAGCAGACCATCCCCCATCAACCCGGCAGGGTTGATCTCAAAAAAGTACGCGTTGCGTTGATCGCGATAGGTGTCGAGCACCCACATGAAGCGGTCATCGGTGCCCAGCCCCTGATCCCAGCGACGCTGGAAACCCTTGATGCCGTCCGGATCGCTGTCAAAGAGCATCGCGCCGATATACAGATGGTCGCCGTCGTAGGCGATGCGGATTTCGGTACGCTCGCTTGGCGCCCCGCCTTCCACCGGCTCCTGCATGCGAAAGTCTGCAAGGGGCGTGATGCGCGCCCAGACAGCGTCATCAAGCCGGCCATCGAGGGTTGGCAACTCGTCTGGCTGGAGCGCGTGCGCGCGGACCGACTTCGCCGCAGAGTTCGCAGGCGTGGCGGGCTCGGAAGCAACCGGCTGCGCCCATGCAGGCATGGCCACGACGAGCACGAGCAGAAACGTGGTAACGGGCCGTACAACACCGTGGGACTGCAGTAACATCGATCAAGGGTCGGGGAAGCAGCATCGCTCGCACCGGCTTCAGTGCACATGACGACTACGCGAACCTCGGCGGTCCTGTTGTTCATGGCGAACGGGCACCTCGACCCGGGAGGCGGACGCTG
>JALHNZ010000103.1:0-5003 GCA_022843265.1 Gemmatimonadaceae bacterium | reverse complement strand
AGGCTACATCAATGGTGGTTTCCGCGGTGGCTGATCGCGTCCGGACTTGGAAACGGCAATCCAGAAACATGATTTTGCGCTCGGGAGAAAACATGCGGTACATCAGATTGATGGTGGCAGCGCTTGTCCTTGGTGGCTGTGCGGCGGATCCTGCGGCACCAACCGATCTGCTACCCGACTCGGCGAACGCACCATGGCAGACGGATCGCAGCGTGTACACGCTCGCGTATCAGCCGGGCGTCTATTCCATCAAGGTGCTCGCACAGTACGCGAACAAGTCCAGCGCCACGGTCTACCTGCATCGCGCGTGTGGCTACGGAGAAGAGCCATCCACATACCTCATGCGTGCGGACGAACGGGAAGAAAGCGTGTGGCTCGGCGGGTCCGTCTGCATCACCGCACCGCAGCGAGCGCCCATTGCGGTTGGCCCCGGCGAAACGTTCAGCCGGGAACTCACCCTCTACAGCAGCGAATCGCCTCACGCGAATCCGCCCATCGGCATGAACACGCGAACTGGACTGTTTCGCATGGTCTTCGAAGTGCAATCGACCAATCGCACGGATGGCTGGCAGGCGGTGGATCTGCTCCCCGTGAGCGCGCGCGTGTCGAATGCGTTCACGGTACTGCCGCCGCAGTAGCAGTGTGCGCCCGCTTGCTTGAAGGCAGTCCGTTTCTCACGCGTGTTTCACTGCGTGAGGACCGCGTGCAACCGGGCGTGCATCCGTTCACGTTGCCAATTCTCACCGATGGTCTGTCGCTCGATTTCACCACGCCGGTCACCTTTCTGGTCGGCGAAAACGGATCGGGAAAATCCACGCTGCTTGAAGCGCTCGCCTGGAGCACCGGTTTCGGCATGCACGGCGGAAATCGCGATCACCTCTTCACGGAGAGCGCCGAAGGCCACGCCCTTGGACGCGCGCTCTCGCTGTCGTGGCGACAGCGCTCCACCGACGGCTTTTTCCTTCGCGCCGAAACGTTTCATCAGTTCTCGACGCAGCTCGAAGAAACTGGCACCGAGTTCAGGCGCTACGGTGGTCGCTCGCTGCATGAACGGTCGCACGGTGAGGCGTTTCTCGCGCTCTTCGAGCACCGGTTTGAAGACGGCCTCTATTTGCTCGACGAACCCGAAGCGGCGCTTTCACCGCAGCGTCAGCTGGCCTTCATGCGCATTATGCACTCGCTCGCGTCGCAACGTGTGGCGCAGTTTATTGTGGCGACACACTCGCCGATGTTGATCTGTTTGCCAGGCGCGCGCGTGTTGAGTTTTGAAGACGGCCAGATCACGCCGGTGGCGTATGAGGACACCGAGCACTTTCAGCTCTCGCGTGGATTTCTGAACAATCCGGAGCGCTATTTCCGGTATCTCTTTGACGAGTAGTCCACGCGTCCATCCTGATCGACAAACTCTCAGGAAAGAAACACATGGAAATCGTCGCTTGGCTGAAATCCGAGCACGCCATGGGTCACGGGCATGCCAATGCGTTGGTCGCATACCACCTGAGCAAAAACAGCTGAGCAATGTTATCCTCACCGATCGATGTGCGAATTGAGCACTTCCCCGAAACACCGGTCGCGGTGGCCGAACATCATGGGCCCGCTGAGCGCGAATACGAAACGGCCCGCAAACTGATTGAGTGGCGGATTGCACATCGACTGTCGCCTGCGAAACATCGTTCGTTCGGTGTGCACTACACCGATCCGCAAACAGTTGACCCGTCGGATCATCGCGTTGATTTTTGCGTGACGTACGACCAGCCGGTTCAGCCAAACGCACAGGGCGTGATCAACAAAATTCTTCCGGCGACTCGCT
Source organism: Gemmatimonadaceae bacterium (assembly GCA_022843265.1). Taxonomy (GTDB): domain Bacteria; phylum Gemmatimonadota; class Gemmatimonadetes; order Gemmatimonadales; family Gemmatimonadaceae; genus JAABRT01. The sequence goes on along the minus strand of JALHNZ010000103.1, from coordinate 3,193 downwards.
GCGCAGTTGCACGCCATGTTGGCTCGCGTCGCTTCAATCACACCGCCGTTCACATGTATCGCGAATGGCTGCCGGCGAGTGGCGAACAACTCGGCAACTTTCCGGTCTTTTTTCACTACGTGAATGTTGGTCCAGATGTGCAAGAGGACGACATGATCACGGATGTGTATTTGCCACTGCGGTAGAAGGTATTCAAGTCGTGCACCTCACCACCGCCAAATACAATGCCGCGCTCGCCCCAGACGACCAACAGATCGGCGACCTGCTCGCTGAGGAAATCGACAAAGCGTTGCCAGACGCAGAGAACAAAATCTGGCACGCACATCCGGTGTGGTTTCTCGAGGGCAATCCGGTGGTGGGGTACAGCAAGTTGAAGGGCTCGGTGCGTTTGCTCTTCTGGAGCGGCCAGTCGTTTGACGAAGCGTCTCTCACCAATGAAGGCAGTTTCAAAGCCGCCGAGGCGCGGTTTACATCGGTAACACAGGTGAACACCAGCGACCTGCAGCGCTGGCTCGGAAAAGCACGCGACATTCAATGGGATTACAAGAACATTGTGCGCCGCAAGGGAAAACTGGAGCGGCTGAAGTAATGCAGAAGCTCGCGATGCTGACGTTGTGCGCGGTGATCGCGTGCAGCTCGCGCGAGAGCACCAGCGGCGCTGCGCCAGCCACGCCTGACGGCGTTGGCGTCCTGCGGCCAACGCTCGCACGTGACAGCAACGGTGTGGAACAGCTCACCTTTCCGCCGGACGCGTTCGCCCGCGTTCCGCAGTTCACGCTCGACTCAGTGCCGATCGCAGTAGCCGGCGGAGCAAACGGTAGTCGGGATTTTGACCTGACCTATGCTCGCCACGTGCACTTTCTCTCTGATCATCGACTTGTAACATTTGCGCCGATCGGAGCGCGCCTGCTCGTATTTGCCGCAAATGGCGCGGAAGAACGCGTCATTGGTCGGCTTGGTGGTGGGCCTGGCGAGTTTATGCGACCAGGAGGCGTGACCGTACTGCCAGGTGACACGCTGTTCCTGAGTGACGTCGCCAACAACCGACTGAACTGGGTGATGCCAGACGGACGTTTCATTCGCACACCAGCCATGGGTTGGGATCGCCTGGTGCATTTGGCGGAAACGAGTGCGGGCATGCTGCCTGGTGGGCGACTCGTCCTGCACTCCTCCGGCATTTTCGACCGGACGGAGTCCGATACGGTGTTTCGCAGTTCGGCAACGGTGGAAGTGCAACCGCTGACGGGCGCCCGGCAACGCATAGCGACGGTGCCCGACCTGGCCGGAATCACTGTCACGCAACGCCTTCGTGGCCGTGACGATCGTCAAACGGTGTTGCTGTTGTTCTCGCCGCGTGCGCACGTTGTGTTGTGGGACTCCCTAGTCACAACGAGTCCAGGGCATGAGTATCGTGTTTCGGTCCGAGCGCCATCGGGCGTCATGATTCGCGAGATCACGATTCCGTTGCAGCGCCGACCGGTCACTGATTCTCTGAAAAGACAGATGCTGGCTCGACGCCTGGCCGTGATTGATGCGATGCGTAGCGAAGGTGGTGGCGAGACCTATTCGAAAAGTGAGCAGCGGGCGCGCGTACAGCTCACGCCAAGCGCAGACTCGGCACCGCTCATTCAGGGCCTCTTTGTGACGCCGAATAAAATGCTGTGGGTACTTGATGATGCCGCAATCAGCGACGAAAACCAGAACATGCTCACCGCCTACCGACAAGACGGTGCCATGATCGGGCGGCTCGCGATCCCCCGCAACGCGCAGCCCATGGCCTTCGGTGACGACCGCGTCGTATTGCGGGTATTGGACGAAGACGACGTCGTCGCTCTGCACGTGAACCGTATTCGTAGCACGACCACCGGAGTCACTCCATGAGTATCGTCCGCATCGCGCTCGCCAATGTGCGCATCCCCGAAACGCGCGAAGAAACCGTTGCGGTTGCAACCGAAGCGATAGCTGAAGCAGGCGCCCAGCGCGCACACATCATCTGCTTTCCGGAATGTTTTGTGCCGGGCTACCGGTGGCCGAACTCCACGATGCTTCCACCTGATCCTGAGTTTCTCCAGCAAGCGCTCCACCAAATCACGCGCGCCGCGGCAGCGGCACAGATCACCGTCATACTCGGCACTGAACGCATCACCGAGCGCGGCCTGCAAATCACCGCCTGCGTGATCAATGCCGATGGCTCGATCGCCGGCTGGCAGGACAAGGTGCAACTGGATCCCGACGAAGAACCACGCTATCCGTCGTTCGGCCATGAGCGTCACGTGTTCACGGCTGGCCCACTCACGTTTGGTATCGTGATTTGTCACGAAGGGTGGCGTTACCCGGAAACCGTACGCTGGGCCGTGCGCCGCGGCGCGCAGATTGTTTTTCACCCGCACGCCGGCATTGCCGAACGTGGCAGCTACCGCCCCACAACGTTCGCTGATCCGGCCAACACGTTTCACGAAAAAGCGGTGCTCTGTCGAGCGGCCGAAAACACATGCTATTTCGCCTCGGTGAACGGCGCGAGCGACGGCTCTCCTACCACGTCCGCTATTGCGCGTCCCGACGGTTCGTTGCACAGCTATCAACCGTACGGGAAGGCTGGATTGTTGATCGCGGATCTGGATCTTGCGTTGGCCACGGGATTGCTCGCATCGCGTTGCCGCACATCGCCGCTGGAGAACCCATGACTGCTGAGCACCCGCAACTCACACCTCGCACCGGCGCAGTGCACAGGCTGTTCACCGGCGGCTTGGGCGTCGTGATCCTTGGCAGCGGTGTCTACGCCATGCGCTTTGTAAGCAGCTCCGGCATGTTCCAGTTTGTCGGCGCTGCCGTGCTGATCGTGCTCGGTGTCAACATGGTGTTCTCCGCGTTTCGTGCGCGCGAATCCTGGATGTCAAAGATCGGTCCGCTGCCATGAACGTCGCCTGACATGAGCAAAGACAACATTGTGTCGCTGTACACGGAGCATGCGCTGCTGTTCGATCGCTTACGCGGAGGCGCATTGCACGAACGCGCCTGGCTTGATCGATTCCTGTCGCATGTGCATCCCGGTGGCACCATCCTCGATATCGGATGTGGCACGGGAGAACCGATCGCGCGATATGTCCTGGAGCGCGGTTTTCACGTCGTGGGGCTGGATGCCGCCCCATCGATGATAACGCTGTGCCGCACGCGTTTTCCCGACGCGGAGTGG
>JALHNZ010000102.1 GCA_022843265.1 Gemmatimonadaceae bacterium | reverse complement strand
AGACATGCCTACAGGTACCCAACGGGCCATTAAACGAGCCGTTCAGCGAGAATCGTGGCGAGGTTGACGTACGCCTGGCTGGCCGCGTCTGACGGCGTACGCAGCACCACGGGCTGGCCGGCGGCGAACGCGTCGGCCGTTGCGGGCGTGCGTGGAATGCGCGTAGCAAATACCAGATGAGCCGGCAAATGCTCGCGGACGTAGTGCACCACACGTTCTGTTGCCGCGCTGCCTGGCTCGAACATGGTCAGTAGCAACCCTTCGAGCACCAGTTCTTCGTTTTCACTCACCACATCCTGAATCGCGCGCAAAATCTGCGGTGTGGTTTGCAGGGCGAGCGGCTCGCATTGCAGCGGGACAATCACATGCTGACTGGCGGCCAACACGCGTCGCGTAATCGCGCCGAGTCCCGGAGGTGTGTCCACGACCACCACATGGCAGCGCTCACGCGCCGTCTCAAGCAGGTCCGCCAACACGCGCGAATCACCAATGCGCGATTGAAATTCGCTGTGATCCGCCTGATCACTCACGGAGCCAGCCAGAATCACGCGCAACCACGGCAACGCGGTTGGCAAAATCACTTCGCGCAACGAACACTCGCCGCGCAGGTAGTCGTCAAAGCCCACCGTGGGATGACCACGACGCAAACCCACTCCGTAGCGCACTGCGCCCTGCGGGTCGGTGTCCACAAGCAACGTCTTGAGTCCGCGACGCGCGAACGCCGCTGCAAGATTCACCGCTGTGGTTGTCTTTCCGACGCCACCCTTCTGACTGACAACAGAGAGAACGCGTCCCACGCTAGCGTCCCGGTCCCGGCTCAGCCGGTCCCGAGTTGTACTCACCGCGCGCGTTGCCCGCTTGTCCGTTCAACGACGGGTCGCTCCACTCACTTTGCCCGTCGTCTGTGCTGTTGTTGTGCAGATCATCCGGCAGGGGAGCCGCGCCACTGAGTGACGCGAGCGTGCGTTCCGCATGCGCGACAAAGCGCGCGGCATCACCGTCGCGACGTGTGGTACGCAAAAACGCCTCGAGATGCGCCGCGCATCCGGCCGTATCGGAGCGCTTGAGCAACAGGAACGCGAGTCCGTAGTGCGCACCGGACAAAGCAGGTTCAAGCTCAAGCGCGCGTCGATACGCGCGGATTGCTTCTTCCGGCTGCGATGTTTTCGAAAATGCGATCGCAATGTTCTGCAGCACTTTCGGATCATCGGGGCGCTGACGCAGCGCGAGTCGATACGACGTGAGCGCGTTGGCGTAGTCGCCTCGCGCTTCGAGGTCGATCGCCTCAGCGAGATAGTCTGTAGCGCGGGGAGAACCGTCGCGCTCCGTAGAGCCGCCGGTGAGGCGTTGCCACCAGGACATGCGCTCGCGCGGGGTCGGAGAAAAAAGGAAGAGAAGCCAGAGAGGCGCGGATGGCAAAAGTTACGCAGCGGCTCTGGTTGCTACAAGCGCCGGAGTGCGCACGCAGGTGCCTCATCGGGTGCGTCACATCACGAAGCCGTGCATTCACTGGCCAGCCGAGCGTGAGCCGTGTACACTCCCTGAGCTATCGCGCGCTGCCGCGCCTGAACGTTCCCGCTCTCGGAGATGCACATGACGCTGGCCGGCTATCGCCCCGATCCTTCGCGTGGGGTGCTCATTGTAGACTGGCCGCTTTTCGGTGAACTGTCTCGCGCGTTGGCGCTCAAAGTGGCTCGCACCTACGAACCCGAAATCGTTGTTGGCATCGCGACGGCGGGCGTGGTGCCTGGTGCGGCAATCGCTGCGATCCTCGATCGGCCGTTTTATTCGATTCTGGTCAGTCGCCGATTCAGCGCTGAGCGGATTCGCGATACACCGGCCGTGTTTGGCGCCGCACCGCCAGAAGTCCGCGGGAAGCGCGCGCTCATCGTGGACGAAACGTGCGGCTCAGGGGACACACTGCGGCTGGCGGTTGGGGCGCTCGTGAACGCAGGCGCCAAAGAAGTGCGCACGGCGGTGGGCTTCAAGACGGGGAGCTACGAGCCGGACTACCATGGCCTGGCAACCGAGAGTGCAATTGTGTTGCCGTGGGACCGTGAGATTCTGGTGGAGCGGGACCTCGTGCCAAACCCCAAGTACGCAGGTTTGTTGCCGGACTAAGCGCGCCGGCGGCACCACTCGAGCTGCCGCTCGTTCAGCCTGTCGCCGCGCTGTTCGCCGCGCGGTCGTACGGGACGCCTCGCTCCATGGCCTCGTACACGTACTGCAGCACGTCCACACTGCCCACCAGAAAGCGGCAGCGGCTATCGCCCTGCGACCGGCATTCCACTTCGAGGACCGCGAGCGGGGCGTCAGCGACGCGGCCAAAAAACCCGGCCAGCAAACCGGTACCCGCGTGACATGATGCGCCCCCCGCGGCACCATCGGGCTGTACTTCCGCCCAATCCGTGGCGTCGAGTGCTACCACCGCGCTGCTGAGGTGCTCTACGTGCAGGCCGCCCCAGCCGGCCGCGGTCAAAAACTCGGCCATCAGCACGCCAAAATGGTCGTCGGCCAGCAGCTCGGCAGACGCTTCGCCCCGGTCGCCAAGCCACTGCTCGAACGAATCATAGAGCGACACACCCGCCGCGTAGCCCGCATCACGCAAGGCCGTGACCGGATCGGCGTTGTGCGCCGCCGACGCGCGCAACGCGCCAAAGAAACTGGCGGGCACGGAAACGGAGCGAGGCGTCAGAGTTGGGATCGTGCTGGTCATGACCGGAGCTTCACGCTGGCTGACAGAAGTGGGCCTCGCGCACGAGGCGTACGATAGGGGACGCGTGCAGGGCGACGCCGTCACTGCGGACGTGATGCTGGTGCCGCGCCGTATGACAGTCCATGCCAGCAACGTAACGCGTGGCTGTTCTAGTTGCCCACTCGCCGCAACAGCTCCGTTTCATCGATGACCTCAACACCCAGGTCGCGTGCCTTGTCGAGCTTGCTGCCGGCTTCTTCGCCCGCCACAAGGAACGTGGTCTTTTTGGACACCGAGCTCGTCACGCGACCGCCGGCGCGCTCCACCACGGCCGTTGCATCCGTGCGGGAGAGCGTGGGCAGGGTGCCGGTAATCACAACCACGGCACCGTTCAGCGTGCCGCTGGCCTGCTGCGCCTCCGGTTCGTCGAACCGAAGACCAAGCGACCGCAACCGGTCAATCAGTTTCGCACTGGTGGCGTCATCAAAAAATGCGCGCACGGACTTGGCAATGACATCACCAATGCCGCGCACCGCTTCAATGTCTTCAACACTCGCGCTCGCCAGAGCGTTCAGGGTGCCGAACCGCCGGGCCAGCAGCTGGGCAGCCTGCGCACCCACATGACGAATACCAAGTGCGAACAGCAAGCGCGACAACGGCTGCTCGCGTGACGCCGCAATCGCGGCAATCAGATTCTCGGCGCTCTTGTCGGCAAACCGCTCAAGTTCAACAACCTGCGCAACCGTGAGCTGGTACAAATCGGCGGCATCATGGACGAGCTCTGCATCGAGTAGTTGTTTGATGCGCTGATACGAGAGCCCTTCAATGTCCATGCAATCACGTGCGGCAAAGTGCACGAGTCCTTCTAACTGACGTCCCGCACAGGCGATGTTCGGACAGTACAAACCCACACCGTCTTCTTCACGCGCCACGGGCGTGTTGCACGACGGACAGTGTGTGGGAGCCTGCCACGGTTTCTGCGAACCATCCCGTTTTTCGGGCACCGGCCCGATCACCTGCGGAATGACATCGCCGGCGCGTTTGATCTGTACCGTGTCGCCAACGCGCAGATCCTTGGCTTTGATCAGATCGGCGTTGTGCAGTGTGGCAAACGTGACGGTTGTACCACCAACCAGTACCGGTTCCAGCACGGCGTACGGCGTGAGTACACCGGTACGGCCGGTGTTCACATTGATGTCGTTGAGACGGGTTTCTGCGATGTCTGCGGCAAACTTTCGCGCAATCATCCAGCGCGGCTCGCGCGCACCAATAATGCCGAGATCCTGTTGCACTGAGACGCGATCAACTTTGATCACACCGCCATCAATCGCAAAGTTCAGTTCGGCGCGCACCGTGTGCTCAACGTGGTGCGCCCACTCGTTCACCTCCGCTACAGTTGTGCAGCGCTTTCGGTGCGGCGCCACCGGTATACCCCACGCGGCGAGCTGCTCCAGCAACTCCCACTGCGATTCTGCGGGCGTGCGACCATCGGGCAGTACCGCCGTGTAGCCAAAAAAACGCAGCGGCCGAGAGGCCGTGATCGACGGATCAAGTTGACGCAATGATCCGGCGGCCGCATTGCGCGGATTGGCGAACACGGGTTCGCCACTCTTCACGCGCGCTTCGTTCATGCGCTCAAATCCGTCAAACGGCAAATACAGTTCGCCGCGCACTTCCACGTGATCCGGCGCGTCGCCGCGCAAGCGCAGCGGAATGCCGCGTACGGTGCGAATGTTTGCCGTGACGTCTTCACCCGTCGTCCCATCGCCGCGCGTTGCACCAGTGACCAGTACTCCACGTTCATACGTGAGCGCAATCGCGGCGCCGTCAATCTTGAGCTCAACGGTGTAGCCGCTGTCGGTCACATCACGACCGGCCATGCGCACCAGCTTTGCTTCCCACTCTACGAGTTCGTCGGCTGAAAATGTGTTGCCGAGTGACAGCATCGGCACGAGATGTTTGTGCCGACCGAATGCACTTTGCACCGGCGCACCCACGCGCAGCGTTGGCGAATCAGGCGTGCGAAGCTCAGGGTGCGTGTCTTCAAGCTGCTGCAGCTCACGGAAGCGCGTGTCGTACTCCAGATCAGACATCGTGGGCTGATCGAGTACGTAATACTCATGCGAAGCGCGGGTGAGCTCGGCGCGAAGTGCGGCGGCGCGCTCCGCGACGGCTTGTGGCGTGAAATCGCCCGCAGAACCGGATTCTGAATGGATGAGCTTGCTCACGAGTGTGTGACGTAGGGCATGGCACTTCCGGCCCAAAGATGGGTATAATCAGGGGTCGGCAGGTGATCATTCGGTCGCCTGTCCCTATCACCTCGTGTCGGATCGGCGCCGTTCCGCATGATTCTAAACGCTGGTGCTTCTCAAGGAGACTTTCCCATGCTCGAATCTTTCCGTCGTGAGCGTCAACACGAATCAGAAAAGCTGCAAATCCTCGGCATCGGTTTGCTCGTTGGCGCCGTTGTCGGTGCCGCTTCCGCGCTGTTGCTCGCCCCAGCCTCCGGCGAGGAGACGCGTCGGCTCCTGGCCAAGCGCGCGCGCAAGGCGTACCGGGAAGGGCATGAGCTGGTTGAAGATAAGTGGACGGACGCTGAGCGCGCCGCCCGCCGCGCCGCGCGCATTGGCATGAAGCGAGCCCGCAATCAGGCCGCGCGTCTGCGCGCCCTGGGTGAAGAGGCCGTGGAGAACGGTCGCTCACGCATGCGCGTCTAAGCGAGCGCAATCAACCAGCGGCCATTGCCGCGGTGAGAAAAACGGGAAGTGCCTCGCGGCGCGTCCCGTTTTTTTGTGGCCCGAACCCCCGGCTTTCTGGCAGTCCGGCTCCCCGACCTCCCGGCTCGCCGACCTCCCGGCTCGCCGACCTCCCGGCTCGCCGACCACCCGGATCCTCGGCTACCGCAGCTCCGCCAGATCTTTTCTCGCTTCCCGCTTGTAGGCCTCGTCATTTGCATCAAAGAGCGGCGCTTTGATCGCCGCTTCGAACGAGGCGCGCGCCTTGGCGCGGTCGCCGGAATCACGGTATACCTGCGCCAAGGCGAGCTGATGCACCGTGCGGTTGGGCTCCGCGGCCGCCGCGCGCTCCAGCAGCCGAACCGCCTCGCGCCAGCTCGCTTCGCCGAACACCTTTCCACCCATGAACGTCTTGGCGATCATGCGCGTCACGCCATTCAGTCGCATGACTTCGGCGTGCCAGCGACCCATGACATGCAGTGCACCGGCGTGCAGCGAATCAATCGCAATTGCGCGCAGCGCCGACTCGCGCACATCCAACGCGTATTTGGTACGCTCCCGCGCGCTGACGGACAGTGCTTCGCGCCCCAAGGCACGCGCGAGATGAAAGTGACCGGCCGCGTCATTGGGATTCACCGCAATCGCCTGACGGGCCAGGCTACCTGCGCGCACAAATGTCGCCTTTCGTCGCTTTGCGTCGGTGTCGAACTCCGAGATATCGATCAGGGTGCTCGACGTACGCCACAGCGCGTGGTAGTTATTGGGCGCCATCGCAAGTGCTGCTTCAAAGTGCGTGAGCGCCACAGCGGGCTTGCGTGCGACGATTTCACGCTCACCTGCGGCCAGCTCCTCAGCAACAGAACGCTGTGCCTGGGCACTCGTTACCGTCATCACACTGACAGCAAGTGCTGTCAGCCACCGTCTCGCTCTCACACCCACTCTCATGTTGGCCCGACCTTTGATTGAACGAAAGCGCGATGGTGGTCGAATCAGCGCGAGTGAATGGCGCCGACTCATGAATGCGTACGCCGCGGGCAACATTCCGGATTACCAGATGGCCGCCCTCAGTATGGCCATCTATTTCCGCGGACTCGATCGAGACGAAACAGGCGCGCTCACCGATGCGATGCTGCACTCCGGCGCGACGCTTGATTTGTCGCACCTGAAACAGCCGCGCATCGACAAACACTCAACAGGCGGGGTGGGCGATAAGGTTTCGCTCATCCTGGCACCGCTCGTGGCATCACTTGGTGTCACCGTGCCCATGATGTCTGGTCGCGGACTCGGTCACACTGGTGGTACCCTCGACAAACTCGAGTCGATCCCCGGGTTCCGTACCGCGTTGACGCTTCCTGAAACAGTTCGGCAACTGGAAGCGATCGGATGCGCACTGATTGGACAGACCGGCGACATCGCACCCGCCGATCGGCGTTTGTATGCATTGCGCGACGCAACGGCCACCGTCGAATCCATTCCGTTGATCGCGGCGAGCATCATGAGCAAAAAGCTCGCGGAAGGGCTCACCGGTTTGGTGCTCGATGTAAAGGTCGGCTCCGGTGCATTCCTTCCGGAGCTGGATCGCGGTCTTGAGCTGGCGCGCACCATGATCGATCTCGGGACCGATCATGGGTGCCCTGTGATCGCACTGCTCACGGCGATGGATCGCCCGCTCGGACGCGCCTGTGGCAATTCGCTGGAAGTTGAAGAGTGCATCATGGCCATGCGCGGCGAGGGACCGCCCGATCTTATGCGTGTGACGTACGCACTGGGCGCCGAGATGCTGTTGCTCGCCGGTGTGGTGCGTGACCGGGACGATGCGCGGCGCCGCATGGAGGTGGCAATCTCCAGTGGATCGGCGCTGGCGTATTTTCAGCGCATCATCGAGGCACAAGGCGGCGACGCGGGTGTGATTGACGATGCGGGATTACTTCCGGAAGCGCCCGAGTGTGAGCTGTTTGTGGCGCCGCGCGGCGGTGTGGTCGCCCGAATCGATCCTCGCGCGGTTGGACACGGCATCATTGCACTGGGCGGCGGTCGCACGCGCGTGGAAGATGTGGTTGACCCTGCCGTGGGTTTTGTGATCACGGCCCGCCCGGGCGACGTGGTGCGGGCTGGCGAGCCGCTCGCCACGATCTACGCGCGCGACGAGGCCGGCGTGGCGGTGGGTATGCGGGCGCTTGGTGAGGCCATTGTGATCGCGGACGAGGGCGAACCCCCGCTGCCTCTCATTTCACATCGCGTGACCGAGTCGGGGGTGGAGATCTACAACGACGGGTGAGCCGTGCGAATGATCTGCGGGAACCAACTGACCGGCCTCCCGTCTTCGCCTGCAACGGTGTAAACTGGTGTCATCGATGAACGGGCCACGAGGCCCGTTGCCTTTTTCTTCGGATCGTCTGCCATGTCGCCTTCCGCTCTTCGTCTGCTCAGCCTGGTCATTGGCGGCGCCGCGTTGCCGCTCTTTGGCCTCTACGCGTTGCTCATTTTTATCTCCATTCCGAATGCAACCGGTGGCATGGAGCCGATCATGGCGACGATCTGCTACACGGCGTTCACGTGCATCTTCGGCGCGCTGATCACGGTGGCCATCAACTTCTCGCTGCAGCTGTCGCGCGAGGCGAAAGGCGCACACCGCCTGCCGTAAGTTTTTTTCTCGGCGCGCAAACAAAACGGGCGGTCTCCGACATGGAGGCCGCCCGTTTTCTGTTGCCCGGTGGTGTTACTTCGCCGCCGGTTCGAGGCGAACGATAGAACCCGGTCCACCATTCTTGTCGATCGCGAGGTAGATGAAACCATCAGGTCCCTGACGCACATCGCGAATACGTCCGACCACGCCGGCGAGCAAGGTCTCTTCACTCTTGAACGTGTTGCCATCGAGCGTCACGCGTGCAAGCTGCTGACCCGCGAGTCCGCCGACAAACACACTGCCTTTCCACGACGGAAACTTGTCGCCGGTGTAGACCATCAAGCCCGATGTGGCGATGGACGGCACCCAGTACTTCACTGGCTGTTCCATTCCCGGACGCGAGCGCTCTTCGGTGATCGGCGTGCCGCTGTAGTTGATGCCGTACGTGATCACGGGCCAGCCGTAGTTCTTGCCCTTCTGCACAAGATTCAGTTCATCGCCACCGCGCGGGCCGTGCTCCACATCGAAGACGGCACCGGTTGTTGGATGTACGATCAGTCCCTGCGGATTGCGATGACCGTACGACCAGATTTCCGGCAGCTTGCCCGCCTGACCAACAAACGGATTGTCAGTCGGCACCCGTCCGTCATCATGCAAGCGATTGATCGTGCCCTGATGATTGCCGGAGTTCTGTGCGGGATGCGCCTCGAGATCACCGCTCGGCGGTGCGCCGCGATCACCCACTGACAGATACAGGTATCCGTTGTTGTCAAAGGCGATGCGCCCACCAAAATGCTGTCCCGCGGAGCTGTTCGTCTGCGCAACAAAGATTTCTTTCAAATCGACGAGCGCGTTGCCTTCAAGACGGCCGCGCGACAGTACGGTGGTAGCCTTGCCGCCTTCCATCATTTTCGCGTACGCGATGTAGATCAGTTTGTTGGTCGCGAACTGCGGATGCGGCGTGACTTCGTGCAGTCCACCCTGACCACGGCTATGCACAGCGGGAATGCCGCTGATCGGTGTGGGGTTGAGCACCCCATTTTTCACGCGACGCAACGTGCCGGCTTTTTCCGCCACGAGCATTTCACCGTCGGGCAGGAACGCGATCGAGAGTGGGAACGCAAGTTCGTCCACCACGCTGACAACTTTGAAGGAAACAGCGCCTGCCTGTTGAGTGGCGGGCAGCTGAGCGGGCGCTGGCTGGGCAGAGCAGGCGCTGAGCACCAGTCCGGCAGCGAGCGACTTCAGAACGGAACGTGACATGGAACGGCCCATGGCGAGAGCAAAGAAAAAGACACGGCGAATGATCGTGCTGTAAAGATAAGAAACCACGGGTAGAGCGGTGTTCCTGCGATTACGGGAAAATGCCCCGCTCGTGGTACGCGTTGGCCACCTTCTGTACGGCCGTCGCCAGCGCGGCGCTGCGGAAATCGGCATTCTTGGCTCGAGCCAGCTCGCGCATCTGGTGAAAACCCGACACCATGGTGTCCTCAAGGCCCGAGTTCACAATGTCGAGCTCCGACGCGCCGACTGCGACCTGGTCGAACACGCTTTGGTTGAACTTGGAGCCGGTGAGCTCTTCCACGGCGCGCAACAATCGCGCGTTCGACGACGCTTCGAACCGTTGTTCCATGCGGCCAAATCGCACGTGCGACAAATTCTTGAGCCACTCGAAGTACGACACCGTCACGCCGCCCGAGTTGAGATACAGGTCGGGAAGCTGCACAATGCCGCGCTCGCTCAAGATGCGTCCACCATCGGCGGTGGTCGGACCGTTCGCGCCTTCCGCGACAATACGCGCTTGTACTCGCGGCGCGTTGTCGGCGTGCAAGACATTTTCAATCGCGGCCGGCAGCAGAATGTCGCACGGCCACTCCAAGCCGGCGATTCCGTCGGTGCCCGTGAGCTTGACGTCGGCCTCGAGATCGAGCAACGAACCACCCGCGACGCGGTGGGCGTACGCCTGTTCAATATCAATGCCTGCGGCGTTGTAGATCGCGCCTTCGCGTTCCACAATGCCAACAATGCGCGCGCCATCTTCGCTGAGATACTTGGCGGAGAAGTAGCCCACGTTGCCGAGCCCTTGCACAACCACCGTTTTTCCATCGAGGCCCGTGGTCATGCCAAGGCGCTGCATGTCGTCGGCCTGCGCCACGGCCTCACGCAGTCCGAAATACACGCCACGACCGGTTGCTTCAAGACGTCCGCGCACACCACCGAGTGCGAGCGGTTTCCCGGTAATGCAACCCGCGGCCGACACTTCAGCGCCCGCCTTCAGCGCAATGTAGGTGTCCGCAATCCATGCCACTTCGCGCGGACCCACGCCCATATCCGGACCCGGTACATCAACACCGGGCCCGATGCAGTTCCGCTGCACGAGCTCAAACGTGTACCGGCGAATAATGCGTTCAAGTTCGCCATCAGAATACTTGCTCTTGTCCACCTTGATCGCGCCTTTCGCACCACCAAAAGGAATGTCGACCAGCGCGCATTTGTACGTCATGAGCGCCGCCAACGCCGTCACCTCATCTTCGTTCGCGTGCACCGAAAGTCGTATCCCACCTTTTACCGGCAAACGATGCTGCGAATGATGCGCGCGCCAGCCATGAATGACTTCAATGGTGCCATCATCACGGCGTAGTGGAAAGCTGACGTGATACACGGCGTTGCACGCCTTGATCTGCTGCAACAATCCGTCGGGCAAACTCAGCAGCGTGGCGGCCTTGTCAACGTATCGATTGACCTGCTCAAAAAATTTCGGCGAAGCCGACATGGATCGGGGAGTCGGAGGTGATGTTGCGCCGCTGGCATGCGACGCATGCGCGCAATGTCGGGTCGGTGCAGCGCTCGGGCAAGCGCTCGGGTTCCGGCTGGGGTGCGCGTTGGAGATCGCGCTGGGGGCGCGCGTTGGGGGTGCGCGTTGGAGATCGCGCTGGGGGCGCGACACGCCCACACCCGTTCGCGGCTCAACGGCTTCGCCGACAGCCGCTCACGGGCGCGGGCGCGCCGCGCTGCGACCATCTCGCACTCGCGGCACACGCGGAGGCGGCACACGCG
>JALHNZ010000101.1 GCA_022843265.1 Gemmatimonadaceae bacterium | reverse complement strand
GGCAGGGCGGCGATGCCGGTCGGCGAAGCGTGGTACCCTATGTGCGACGGCGCGGTGGTGACGTGGCGTTGTTTGTCTTGTCGCATCCCGACGCAGATCATGTGGGCGGCGCCCCCAGCGTGCTCGAAGCGCTGCGCCCATCGCTGTGGTGGGATCCAGGCTCCATACATCCCAGCGATGTGTATCAGCGTTCATTGCACGTTGCAGAAAAACGAGGCATCCCCTGGCAACGCGCACAAACCGGCGACTCTTTGCACATTGATGGTGTCATGATTCGTGTTTTAGGCCCTGACTCTGCGTGGACCGCCAACCAAACCAATGTGAATGACGCAAGCGTGGTGTTGATGGTGCAACACGGGCAGGTGCGCGTGCTGCTCACGGGCGACGCGGAGCGTGAGCAGGAGCAGTGGCTGGTGGATCGGTGGGGCGACGCGCTCGCGGCCACCGTGCTCAAAGTCGGTCATCACGGAAGCCGTACCAGCTCGACCAACGTCTTTCTCGACGCCGTCAATCCGCAGGTCGCGCTCGTTTCCGTCGGCGCCGCCAATCGCTATGGACATCCGGCGCCGGAAGTTATTGGTGCGTTACGCGCTCGACACGTGGACATTCTGCGAACAGATCGGGATGGTGCGGTCGTGGTACGCAGTGATGGACGCACCGTGCAGCTGGAAACCCGACATGCCCAGTGGACCCACGTCGCGCGCTGAGGCGCCTCACCCGCCTGCTGTTGGGTGAGGCGATCGAACTGCCGGCCGCGATGCTGCAGCGCTATCCCATGCTGCGCGCCGTGCGCTGGCGCCGCGGAGGGCTGCCTCCACGGGTGGGCGGCTGGTGTCTGCTGCGCCGGGAAGTGCAGGGCATAACCCTTGGACAGACCGTCTTTCTCTCGACGTCCGCCAACTTTGATCCGGCGCTGCTCTTGCACGAGTTCGCTCACGTACGACAGTTTGCGGAGGTGTCGGCGTTCCCGCTTCGCTATGTATGGCAGTCCTTGCGCCATGGGTATCGAGGGAACCGATTTGAGCGAGACGCCGACGACTATGCCGCGCAAGTGCTCGGTGAGTCACCCCTTCCGCCTGAGGCCCGACAATTGGTCAAGCATACCGCGACCTCCGTTGTGACGATCGAACGATTTATCATCGAGGAGGAGCGCAACTTTCCTGATGCGACGGGCGAGCTGTCGGGCATCCTGTACGACATGGCGTTGGCTGCCAAGATGATCGCCAACAAAGTGCGAAGCGCCGGTCTGGCGGACATTCTTGGCAGCGCTGGTGCCGAGAACGTTCAGGGCGAAATGCAGCAGAAGCTCGACGTGATTTCAAACGAAATCATCGTCAAGGCATTCGATCACGGCGGCCGGCTGTGCGCCATGGCCTCGGAAGAAGAACCGGGAATCATTCAGATCCCCGAGGGATTCCGCACAGGCAAGTATGTCATGCTGTTCGATCCACTCGATGGATCGAGCAATATCGACGTGAATGTGCCGGTGGGCACGATCTTCTCGGTCTACAAGAAGATCACGCGCGGTCCGCGCGGTGAAATGGAAGACATGCTGCAGCCCGGTCGCCGGCAAGTAGCGGCGGGCTACATCATTTATGGCTCCAGCACGATGCTCGTGTATACCACAGGGCAGGGGGCGCACGGCTTTACGCTCGATCCGTCCATCGGCGAGTTCCTGCTCTCGCATCCGCACATTCAGATCCCGAACTCCGGCCGCTACTTGTCGGTGAATGATGCGTACGAGCAGGATTGGCCCGAGCACACACGCGCGTTGATGCGCCGATATCGTGGCCTGGACGGACAGCGCAAATCGCTTAACGTGCGCTACGTGGGCTCGCTGGTGGCAGACTTCCATCGCAACTTGCTTGGCGGCGGCGTGTTTGCGTATCCGAGCAACACCAAGTCACCGCGCGGCAAACTGCGTCTGCTGTACGAGGCCAATCCGTTGGCGTTTATCGTAGAACAGGCCGGCGGTCTCGCGACCGATGGCGTGCGTCGCATTCTCGATGTGGATCCCACCGATTTGCATCAACGCACGCCACTCTACATTGGCAGCAAAGCCGAAGTGGAAACAGTGGCCGAGTTCAGCGCGCCCCACGACGAGGCGCCGCGCCGCCGAAGGGAAGACGGCGACGCGTAACGCGGTGCATGCGCGGCCAGCTCACACGATGATGCTGGCCGCCTGTGTTTTGTGGGACTCTGCTTGCAAGAGCGCATCAGGCGCTGGCGAATGTGACCGTCGTCGCCCTAGCTTGAAGTCCATGACTACTCGCCGAGATTTCGTTCGCCACGCGGCACTGGTATCTGCGGCGTCGCTCGCGGTGCGTGCGCCAGAACTGCGCCAGCTCCCATCAGATCTCGACCCGAGCGCAGCGCTGCGCGCGCCGGAGGAGAGTGATCCTTTGCTGATTGCCCAGGACGAGACGTATTGGGCGAAAGTTGCCGCGCAGTATCGCGTCACTGATCGCACGACAAATCTTGAGGGTGGCTTTTTCGGAATGATGGCCACGCCTGTGCTTGAGGCGTACCACCGGCACATTGATCGCGTCAATCGCGAGAGTTCCTACTTCGCGCGGCGCGAGTATCCGGCGCTCTTCGCGAATGCGCGAGCGCGGGTCGCGCAGGCGCTCGGTGTCGAACCGTCAGAGATTGCCTTTTCGCGCGGCGCGACGGAGTCGTTACAATCGCTGATCGGCCAGTACAATCGCGTGAATCCGGGCGACACCGTGATGTACGCAGATCTTGACTACAACGCGATGCAGTTTGCCATGAACGCGCTTGCCGCGCGTCGCGGGGCCACCGTGGCCAAGGTTGATTTCCCCGAGCCGGCGTCTGTCCCGGCAATCCTTCAGGCGTACACGGCCGCGTTGGACGCACATCCGCGAACGAAGTTGTTGCTGCTCACGCACTGCAACAACAAAACCGGCCTCATTCATCCGGTGCGCGCGATTGCGGATCTGGCGCGTGCCCGCGGTGTGGAAGTCGTGCTCGACGCGGCACATTCGTTTGGGCAGGTGCCGATTGAGCTGTCGGAACTCGGCGCGGACTTTGTGGGGCTCAACTTGCACAAGTGGATCGGTGCACCGGTGGGTGCCGGTGTGATGTACATCCGCAGCGGACGACTCGACGCAATCGACCGCGCGCACGGCGACGAGGGCTCACTCGACCGGATTGACAGCCGGATCCATACGGGTACCACGGATTTTGCCACCGTGCTCACCATTCCTGACGCGCTCGATTTCCAGGCGACGATTGGGTTCGCAAACAAGAGTGCGCGGCTTCGGTTCCTTCGTGACCGGTGGGCAGTCCCGGCGCGTGCGATTGCGGGCGTTGATATTCTCACGCCCGATGAGCCCGGACTCGTCGGCGCGATTACGGCGTTTCGCCTGCACGGACGCGGTACACGAGAGGCCAATCAAGCGGTGGCGCGCACGCTCCTTGAGGAGTTCGGTCTGTTCACCGTGTGGCGCAATGGCCTCGCCAAAGGTGATTGTGTGCGCGTGACACCGGCGCTCTACAACACGCCGGCAGACTGCGATCGCCTCGTTGCGGCGCTTCGCGTGATCGCGGATCGCGCGCCGGGCGCATAAGAATCTGCCGCGTGCAGCCTGACGCATGCGTGAGCGATCGCGCATACTTCTGATATGAAATCTACGTGGATCAGCCTGACCGTTTGGATCGTAGGTACGAGTCTGGCCGCCATCAGCGGCGCCGTTACCGCCAAAGAAGCCGCCCGCTTCTACGGCTTGCTTGAAAAGCCCCGATGGGCGCCTCCCGCGTGGCTCTTCGGCCCCGCCTGGACCGTACTGTACATCGTGATGGCCGTGGCGGCGTGGCGTATCTGGCGCGAGCATGGCTTTGACGGTGCGCGTGGCGAGCTCATCCTCTACTTCATCCAGCTGGTGCTGAACGCCGCCTGGAGCTGGTTTTTCTTTGTGAAGCACACCGGTCTCGGCGCCACCATCGAGGTCTCCTTCATGCTGACGGCGGTGATCGCAACGATGACGGCTTTCGCATTGCGCGATCCGGTGGCCGGCCTGTTGTTTGTGCCGTACGTGATGTGGGTGTCGTTCGCAACAGCGCTCACGGTCTCGGTATGGCGGCGTAATCCCACGCTGCTCTAGCACCTTTACACCCGCACATGACGTTTCCGCCGCTCCCGCCGGCTATCGAGGAAATGTTTGACGTGATCCGCCCGCTTGGTCAGGGTGGAATGGGTGCCGTCTGGCTCGTACGCGATCGATTTCTCGAACGCGATGTGGCGCTCAAGGTATTGCTGGACGAGCACACCGGTTTCGATATGCGCGAGCGTTTCCTTCGGGAAGCGCGCACGAGCGCGCGCCTCGAACATCCGCACATCATCGACGTATATCGTGCCGATGAAACGGAAGGCAGCGTGTGGTTCACGATGCGATACGTCGAGGGAGAGACGCTCGGCGATCGCATTCGGGAGCGCGGCGCATTGCCAGTGGCCGATGTCGCTCGAATCCTGCGAGAAGTTGCATGGGGGCTGGCGTATGCACACGCGCGCGGCATCGTGCACCGCGATATCAAGCCCGACAATATTCTGCTCGATCGCGCGTCCGGCCGTGCTGTGCTCTCCGACTTCGGCATCGCGCGCGACCCGTCGCACAAGGCATCGGGCCTGACCATCGACGGACACGTGTTGGGCTCGGTGCATTTCATGAGCCCTGAACAGGCGTCCGGAGAAGAACTTGACGGACGCAGTGACCTGTATGCGGTGGGCGTCGTGGGATATCTCGCGTTAAGCGGGAAGCTGCCATTCGACGGGACGCCACAAAGCGTGCTGGTGTCGCACGTGACCAAGGCGGCGCCATCGCTTGATGAGGCGGCACCACAGTTGCCTCGCAAGATTGTGGACGTGATCGAGCGCTGTCTGCGAAAGAATCCGGCTGAACGATTTGCGTCGGCCGACGCGCTCGCGGGAGCCCTCGACGCGGCCATGCGTGACGCTGAGCAGATCGCGCAGCGCGACGCCGACTCCTCACCCGGGGCAATCCTTTCGTCGGAAGATGCGCTGGTGATCTGGCAGCGTGCGGCGCAGTTGCAGGCTGAAGCCGCGCATCGCATGGAGCGTAACGCGCGTTTGCAGAGCAACAATGGCGCCAACGAAAGCGCGGGAGAGCCAGGGACCTTTCGTGTTGCCGAGGTCGAAGCGGCCGCGGTTGAAGCCGGTATTTCGAGACAGTACGTGGCGCTCGCACTGGCTGAACGACGGGCCGGCGATCGCAATGCGAATGCGGTGGTGCTCAGTGAATCGCAGGATGCGCAGTTCACCGCGCTGCTTGGCACGAAGGATCGGGCGGTGAGTGTGTCGCGCGTGATACCAGCGTCACCCAAGGTCACGCTCGCGGCGATCGGATCCGTGTTCACCGCCGAGCCCTATCGGCTGAATGTTCGCGATACGGTGAACGGCCATCCACTCGACGGTGGCATTCTGCGCTTTACGGCGCCGCGATTCACCGCCCAGTCATGGATCACCGGCGTGTCGTCAAAGAAAGGAAACTTGCTCTATCGGCTGGAACAGATCGAACTCTTCGATCTGAATGTCACACTGCAGGCGCGTGGCACACCACAGCATCCGGCGTGTGAAGTGGTGGTCACGGGCGATCTGCGCAGCGGTCTTGAGCGCAACTTGCGTGCGGATAAATGGATCGTTGGCAGCAGTTCCGTGATCGCCGGTGCAGGCGGAACGGCGGCGCTTCTGGGCACGATGGGTTCGCTCGCGCTCGCCGCACTTCCCGGTGTTGGCCTTGCCGCTCTGACTGGGGGCGCTGCGCTGGTGTGGTATCGATGGCTCTTTCGTCAAGCGCTCGCCAAAGCGGTTGTTGAACTGGACGGATTGCTCGAAAGCATCGAGAAGTATCTGTCGCGCAAAGAACTCTTTGGAGAGCTCGATGAGCGCGGCAACACACCACGCCTTGGCGGTGGTCGGTAATGCCATCGGGCGAGCCGCGCGAGGTGGGGCTCGCCATTATTGGTGGCGGATGTTCGGGCATCGCCATGGCGGCGCAGCTGCGAGCACAGGGCGTCGATGACTTTGTCATTCTTGAGCGCGACGCGGATCTCGGCGGGACCTGGCGCGACAACTCGTACCCTGGATGCGCGTGCGACGTGCAGTCGTCGCTGTATTCGTTTTCATTCGCGCCCAATCCGGAGTGGACGCGCACGTTCTCACCGCAGGCAGAGATCTGGGCATATCTTCGGCGGGTTGTCGAGCAGCTCGACTTGCACCGACACTTTGTGTTCAGTCAAAACGTGCACGGGGCACGCTGGAGCAACAAAGAGAGTCGGTGGGTGATATCCACGTCCGGTGGCGAATGGCGTGCTACGGCGCTGGTGCTTGCGAGCGGTGCGCTGAGTGATCCGGTCGTACCTGAGCTCGACGGCCTCTCCGAGTTTCAGGGGCGCGTATTTCATTCCGCGCAGTGGGACCATGCGTTCACACTGGAAAACGCGCGCGTTGCCGTGATTGGTACGGGTGCGTCTGCGATCCAGTTTGTGCCCCGCATTCAACCGCAGGTGGCTCACCTGCATCTGTTCCAGCGTTCCGCGCCGTGGGTGCTGCCGCGACACGACCGCGCAGTGCCGGAATGGCGCAAGCGATTGTATCAATCCATGCCGGCTACGCAGCGTGCTGCACGCGCCGCGCTGTACGCGATGCGTGAGCTAATCTTTCTGCCGTTTCGCCATACACAGCTGATTGGCTTGGCTGAGTCGGTCGCGCAGTGGCATCTCAAGTCACAGATAAAAGACGCGTCACTCCGGTTGAAGCTCACGCCTGCCTACCGGCTCGGTTGCAAGCGTGTGCTTGTGTCGGACGACTACTATCCGGCCGTGGCGCAGCCCAACGTTTCACTCGTCACACAACCGATCGCGCGGGTCAATGCACGGGGGATACAGACGATCGACGGCGCGCAGCACGAGGTCGATGCGATCATTTTCGGCACAGGATTTCGGCCGACTGATCCACCACTCGCGCCGTACATTGCTGGCCGAGACGGACGCACGCTCGCCGATGCGTGGCAGGGTGGTGCGTCGGCGTATCGTGGAACAACCGTGGCCGGATTTCCCAACTTCTTTGTGCTGCTCGGCCCCAATACGGGCCTCGGCCACACATCGATCCTGTTGATGGTTGAAGCGCAGACGCGTCACGTTGCGCAAGTGCTCGCCGCCATGGAGCAGCGCGGTGCGAGTACCGTGGAGCCGACGCACGAGGCGCAACGCACGTTTGCGCTGTGGATTGACACCAATCTTGCAGGAACGGTGTGGAACACCGGTGGTTGTCGCAGTTGGTACCTTGATGCCAATGGTCGAAACTCCACGCTGTGGCCGTTTGGCATCGGACGCTTTCGCCGCCTGATGTCGCGACTAGACGAACGCGACTACACGTTCGCGTCAGCTCACGCCTGGCCTGAATCTTCATGAAGTATCAAATTGAAGCTGCCTTCGCGCGATTCACGAGCCGTTTGCCCGCAGCAGTGCTGCTGCGCGCGATCGGGGAGCGGGTGCGGGTGCAGGATGGGAACACGCTCGATCCGCAGGTGCAGTTCCTGTTGCGTATGCAGCAACTCTCGGGGCGCCCAGGTCTTTGTGAACCAACGCCCGAAGCGGGTCGGCTGCGGTACCGGATGGAAACCGCAGCACACACTCGCGCGCCAACTGTCGTCGGGAGCGTGCGAGACCTCGCGATTCCTGCGGGTGCGCACACGCTCGGCGCACGACACTATGCACCGGTGAGCGCATCGGGTGCGACACTGCCGTTGCTGGTCTATTTCCACGGCGGCGGTTTTGTGATTGGAGATCTCGATACGCACGATGAACCGTGCCGATTGTTGTGTCGTGATGCAAACACGCATGTGTTAAGCATTGACTATCGACTGGCGCCGGAGCACCCGTTTCCGGCGGCGGTGGACGACAGCATTGCCGCGTTAATTTGGGCACAGGAACATGCGGCATCTCTGGGAGCCGATTCCGAGCGCGTGTCTGTGGGCGGAGACAGCGCCGGGGCGAATCTGGCCACCGTCGCGGCGCAGGTGCTCGCGGCGCAAAGGACGAGCTCCAGCGGCGCAGCTGCTGATCTATCCCGTGGTTGATCACGTGCAGACGGCATCCCGAACGGCATTCGCGCAAGGTTATCTGCTTGAGAAACGCGACACCGACGCGTTCAGCCGGTACTACACGCCGAACCCGGTGTCGGCCGATCGTGTCTGGCAAGTCAGTCCGTTACGGGCAACAGAGCTGCACCTGCTGCCACCCACCTTGCTCGTGACGGCCGGTTTTGATCCGTTGCGCGACGAGGGGCAGGCGTATGCCCGCGCGCTGCGCGGGGCCGGCGTGACCGTACTCGAACGCTGCGAGGTCACCCTCGTGCATGGCTTCCTTCACATGACGGCGGCGGTACCGGCAGCGGCCAGAGCGATGCGAGACATGGCCACCGAGTGGCGAGCGCTTATCACGTCCGCATAGTTTGCATCATGTCAGACGAACGCCTTTCTCCCTCAGGAATTCCGCTGCCGGTGGCCGCCCGCCCGGCTGACGCGCCCGTTGATTACGCCAATGATCTCGGCGATCCGGGCGCGTTTCCGTACACGCGCGGTGTGCAACCGAACATGTATCGTGGTCGGCATTGGACGATGCGGCAGTACGCGGGCTTTGGTACCGCGCAGGCGACGAACACTCGCTTCAAGTTGCTGCTCGAGGCCGGACAAACCGGACTCTCGGTGGCGTTTGACCTGCCCACGCAGATGGGGCTCGATTCCAGCGATCCGCGCGCGCTCGGTGAAGTGGGTCGTGTAGGCGTCGCGATCGATACGGTTGATGACATGCACACGTTGCTCGACGGTATTCCGCTCGACAAGGTGTCCACGTCAATGACCATTAATGCGACAGCCGCGACCTTGCTCGCGATGTACATCGTCGTCGCGGAAGAGCGGGGCATCGCACGTAGTGCACTCTCGGGCACCACGCAGAACGACATTCTCAAGGAATATATCGCGCGCGGGACGTACATCTATCCGCCCGCTCCGTCGCTTGCGTTAACGGCCGAAACGTTCAGGTTCTGCGCGCAGGACGTGCCAAGCTGGAATCCGATTTCCATTTCGGGGTACCACATTCGCGAAGCCGGCAGCACGGCTGTGCAGGAAGTGGCGTTTACGTTTGCCGATGGTCTAGCCTACGTGCAACAGGCCATCGACACAGGGCTCGCGGTAGACGACTTCGCACCGCGTCTGTCGTTCTTTTTTGCCGCGCACAACGATCTGTTTGAAGAAGTGGCCAAGTTTCGCGCGGCTCGACGTTTGTGGGCGCGGCTCATGCGCGATCGGTTCGCCGCGAACGAGAAGTCCTGTCGCCTTCGGTTTCACACGCAAACGGGTGGCGTGACGCTTACCGCGCAGCAGCCACTCACGAACGTGGTGCGCGTTACCGTACAGGCGCTCGCGGCGGCACTCGGTGGCACACAGTCGCTGCACACCAACGGCTACGACGAAGCCCTCGCGCTGCCAACGGGCGAATCGGCCACACTGGCGCTGCGCACACAGCAAGTGATCGCGTATGAAAGTGGTCTTGCGCAAACGGTGGATCCGCTCGCGGGTAGCTGGTATGTGGAACAGCTCACGAACGAGATTGAATCGCGAGCGATGGCCTTGATTGCGCACGTCGACGAACTCGGCGGCGCTGTCGCCGGAATTGAAGCGGGATTTTTTCAGGACGAGATTGGGAGGAGCGCGTACGCGCAACAGCTGCGCATTGAAGCGGGTGAAACCGTGATCGTTGGTGTGAACAAGTTTGGTGACGGGCAGGAACCACCAATCATTCCGGCGCCGGATTTTTCGGCGCTTGAATTGGAACAGGTGGCGCGCTTGCGGGAGTGCAAAGCGCGTCGTGATGATGCGGCGGTACAGCAATCGCTTGTGGCACTGCGCGCGGCGGCGCCGTCGTACTTGCCGGAGCACTCGGGCGAGCGGACCCATCTCATGCCGCTTGTCATCGATGCGGTGCGTGCTCGCGCGTCGGTTGGTGAAATCGCGGCGGCGCTCGGCGAGGTGTGGGGGCGTTACCAGCCAGTGTAGCCTGATGTACACCACCTGTCTCTTCTGTCACGCCGCACTGGGCGCGAACGAAGTCATTGAACAGTTTCCCGTCGGTCGTCGCATCGCATTCGACGCCGACCAGGGTCGCTTATGGGTGGTGTGCCCAAAGTGTGAACGGTGGAACCTCTCGCCGTTTGAAACGCGATGGGAGGCGATCGAAGAAGCGGAGCGTCAGTACCGCAATACGCGTCGGCGTGTAGCCACCGACAACATCGCACTCGCCCGCTTGCCTGAAGGACTGGAGTTGGTGCGCATTGGTCGGCCGCTGCGGCCGGAGTTCGCGGCGTGGCGGTATGGTGATCAGTTTGGACGGCGACTGCGTCGCATGTGGGGGTATGGCGTTGGTGGTGCCGCGGCTGTCGCTGGTGTCATGATTGCGGGGCCGGCGGTTGGCATCACGGTTGGCGGTCTTTCACAGGTCGTGAATATCGGGAATGTCCTGTGGCACCACCAGAGACCTGTTGCGCACGTGCGCGACCAGCAAGGCACGGCGCTCGCGCTCAGCCGTGCGGATCTGCAGAGGGCGAAACTGCAGCTGTCAGAAGATCAGGCCGTTTCCCTCTCATTCCTTCATCGTCCGTTCGCGCGGTCGGGTACGTTGTTGTCGCGCCTCGGCGTGAAACACTATCCGGCCGGACGCAAAGCTATCACGGTGCTGCATGGCGAGGCTGCGACCAGCGCGTTGGCGCGGCTACTGCCTGCGCTCAATCGCAGTGGCGGAAGCGCGCGTTCCGTTGAACGTGCGGTGGAGACCGTTGAAGCAGCAGGCTCGCTCGGCGCGTTGCTGATGCGTGCCTCTCGTGCGGATCGCAGGTCTTCACTGAGTGTAGCGGTCTGGTCGGGGAGGAACACGCCTCCTGATGCGCTGGACTGAACGGTCCTGCATGCGCAGCGGCACTGGCCGACTAGTATTCTCGCCATGCGTCTCCTCTGGCTGTGCTTGCTTCTCGTCATCTCCGCCCCGCGCGCATTCGCGCAGCGCGGCGATTCTCTCGTATATCACGCGCGCAATGGCCGGACTACCGTGGCTCTGAGCGCACCGATCGATGCTACCCTCACCATGGATGGCAAGCTCGATGAGCCCGTGTGGCAATCTGCTGCGCGACTCACCGGATTCTCGATGTATCGTCCGGTTGATCAGCAAGCCGCGCCAGACTCCACCGAAATCCTCGTGTGGTATTCAGCCGCGGCGCTGCACATCGGCGT
>JALHNZ010000100.1 GCA_022843265.1 Gemmatimonadaceae bacterium | reverse complement strand
GCGCCGGCACGTACGCGAGTTTTTCGCCGTGCATGCTCATCAGACCGACCGCGTGTCCCTGCTCGCTCACGAGATAGGCTAACGCCGCGGCAATAATTGTCGCGTAGCGTGCTTTGGAGAGGCCGGTGAGCGGATACGCCATGGACGCACTCGTATCAAGCACCAGCATCACCGACAGATTCGTGGTTTCACGGAACTGTCGCGTGTACAAACGATCGCTGCGCGCGAACAACTTCCAGTCGAGATACTTGAGATCGTCACCAGCGCGGTATGGGCGGTGCTGACGGAACTCCGTGCTGTACCCGTGGAACGGGCTGCGATGTCCACCAGTGCGCAGTCCTTCCACAACGATTCGCGCAGCCAGTTCGAGGTCGTCGATGGCGGCGACAACCTCGGGTGACAATGCCGACATCATCGACTCCGTGAGACGCGCATCGCGTCAGGGCCTCACAGCATCCAGCAACTTGCCGATCACGTCATCTGGTGAAACGCCATCGGCCTCGGCTTGAAAGTTGACCAGCAGGCGATGACGCAGCACCGGGTAGGCCACGCGTGTCACATCGTCTGGCGCCGGCACCGAGCGACCGTCAAGCAGCGCACTGGCTTTTGCGCCGAGCAGCAACGCCTGTCCGGCACGTGGGCCAACGCCCCATCGCACCCACTCACGCACCGACGCGGGTGATGACGCATCGTTGGGACGTGTGGCGCGAATCAAACGCAGCGCGTAGTCCACGACGTTCGATGCGGCCGGGAGTTCACGCACGAGCGCGCGGACCGACTCCAGCTCGGCACCGGTGGCCACGTGCGAAGCGCTCCGCTCAACGCCTGTGGTGGTCTCCGCCAGAATGCGTCGTTCGTCGTTTGCATCCGGGTAGTCAATCACCACGTTGAACATGAAGCGATCGAGCTGTGCTTCAGGCAGCGGGTAGGTGCCCTCCTGTTCGATTGGATTTTCGGTGGCCAGTACAAATAGGGGACGTTCAAGCGGATATCGCACACCGCCCACGGTCACCTGGTACTCCTGCATGGCTTCCAGCAGCGCGGCCTGCGTACGCGGCGGAGTGCGGTTGATCTCGTCGGCCAGAATAATGTTCGCGAAAACAGGGCCGGGGATGAAGCGCACATGACGCTTGCCACCCGAAGCATCGTCTTCGATGACTTCTGTGCCCAGAATGTCCGACGGCATGAGGTCGGGCGTGAACTGAATGCGACTGAACTTCAGCTGCACCGCGTCGGCCAGTGTTTTGATCAACAGCGTTTTTGCCAGCCCCGGTACGCCGCGCAGCAGGCAGTGTCCGCCCGCGATCAGGCACAGGAGCACCTCGCGGCGTACTTGTGCCTGCCCTACGATGACCCGACCGATTTCCGCGTCGAGTGTGCCGACCAGCGAACCCGCGGCCTCAAAGGCCGCCGCGGTGCTCGGTGTTGGATTGGGCGATGTAGCAGATGTCACGGAGAGGAATGCTAGAGCGGAGTGCGGCCTGCGATGGGCTCCGCACAGTAACCAGCCGACAAAGAGGAACTACGCGGATGGTGGGTATTTCGCTGGGCAGCAGGTGGTACTCGCTGCGACTACAGTCTACGGCTGAATGCGCACCCGTTGGCGCATCAGGGCTTCGATCTCGTGCATCTCGCGCGGTACAAGGCTCAGTCGCTCGAGTCCCTTATCCGTAATGATGTAGTCGTCTTCAATGCGAACGCCGGTATTCTGATACTTGAGCACGGTATTGCGTACGGCCGCGATGAACGCACGGTTTTTGGGTGTGTCGGGCAGTGCATCGAGTGCTTTGGTGCTCACGTAAATGCCCGGCTCGATCGTGAACGCGTCGCCCACCTTGAAGGTGCCGTCGCCCGGCGTGCCTTGCATGGGGTCGTGCACCGCGAGCCCGATGCCGTGCGTGATGCCGTGAATCATCCACAAGTTGGATTGTTTGCACGCCGCTGGATTCGCCGTGCAGTTCACGGCCCAGGGCGGGTCGAACGTGGCGTCTTCGCTTTGCGTGAGTCCCAGTGCAAACAGTCCGCGTGAACGTACGGCGACCGATGAATCCGCAGCCGCGCGAATGCTCATGCCCACTTGCGAAAGTTTTTCCGCCGCATCCTGCGCATCGCGCACCAGCTGATACAGCTGTCGCTGTTCGGGAGTGTAGATGCCGGTCACCGGGATTGTGCGTGTGATATCAGCGGCGTACCCGCGATACTCGGCGCCCGCATCCATCACCACGAGGTCACCGGGTTTGACCGGATCGCTGTCACGCATGTAGTGCAGTGTGGTACCGTTAGCGCCCGATCCGACAATCGATCCGTACGCCGGTCGCTCGGCGCCGCGTCGCGTGAACTCGAACTCCAGCGCGGCCCGCAACTCGTACTCGTGTTCAGGGTTTGCGGTGAGCATCGCGGCGCGGTGACCTTCTGCACTGATCTCAACCGCTTTGCGAATCAGTGCCAGCTCCGCGTCACTCTTGCGCGCGCGTACCTGCAACACAAGCGGCATGGCGTTGCGGATGGCGAGCGATGGATAGCGTGCGCCGAGTGTTTTAATCGTTTCCTGTCCGCGCGTGAGCGTGTCGAGTCGCGAGAAGTCTGTTGTTTCGACATCCGGAATGTGATAGAACGGCAGACCGGAGCGCGCGAGAGAATCAAGATCTCCAGCGAGTGCACTGAACGCACGTCCACGAAGTCCGTAACGTTCAACAGAGTTCGTGGAATCGGCGCGCTGCCCGTAATAAAATGCCGTGCGCGGATCAAGCGGCGTGAGATACAACGTGCTGCTGCCTTTGCGATTGCGCACCACCATCAGCAATGCGCCGTCGGGTTCGTCGTAGTTCGTGAGGTAGCGGAACGACGGCAGCTGATAGAAAGTGCTGAAGTCGTGCACGAGCGTGCGACCACCAAAGGCGAGCACCACGCCGCTGTCAATTCGTGCGGCCAGCGAGTCGCGACGTGCCGCAAACTCGGCATTGCTGATGCCGCTGCTCAGGGGCTGCGCGTGGGCAAACGATGCGTGTGAACCAGCGAGCAAGGTGCCGAACAACGCAAGCGCAGATACGCGACGAAACATGGCAATTCCCCGGTGCCTGGGCGCGGACGTCAGAGTGATCGGCCGCGATGCAACGCTGTTAAGAATACGACGCCAACGACGCTGGCGCGATCTGCGGTGCCGTTGTCCACGTTCGCAAAATCCTAATCTTTTCTTCACCCAGCCTCTCTTACACACGGCGCGACCGAAGCGCACCGTACAGCATGCCTACTACAACAGTGGCTTCGTGCATCTGCACCCTGACGCTCTCGCTGGCGGTGCTTGCGGGCACTGCCGCTGCCCAGTCGTCTGGAGTCGTGCGGATTTCGGCGGCGCAGTACAAAGCGGCGCCCCTCCTGGCGCTGGACAGCATCGCCTCGTGGTGTCGGGATCCTGAGGCGCCTGGTTGTGACGTGCGTCGGTTTTCTCACGCGCAGCTGTTGCCCGATGGCGGGATTGTGGCGAGCGACGCCCGGCCACCCGTGAAGCGTTTTGACAAAGCGGGGCGCTATCTGCACGATGTGACGCGACTCGGGAGCGGTCCCGGCGAGCTGCGGAATGTGATCGCCATGCGGTACGCCGGAGGCGACTCGGTGTGGCTATACGCCAACTTTGAAATGCGTCTGGTGCAGTCGGCGCTTTCGGGCACGGGCGGTACGTCCGAGACGGTCATGCCGCCGCTCACCGTGCACGACATGGGCTTTCTCGGAACACAGCCTGTCGCCTGGTCCATGGGCCGTGTGAAAAAGGCGGGAAATCGGGCCACCGGCGCGCTCTACTCCATGCCGCGCGACACCACGAAGCGCCGCGCGCTGTTCACGTTTGAGTTGCCGTCGTTGCACGAAGAAGGGAGCGGAGAGTTCATTCGCATGCCGCCCCCGCTGTCGCCGATGACGCAATTCGCCACCGGCGCGTCTGGCAATGCCGCGTACGCCGACGGACGGCGCTACGAGATCAGCGTGGTGCCGCCCAATGCGGCACGCTGGCAACTGGTGGCGGATGTATCGCCGCGCCGCGTCACCCGCGCCGAACGTGACAGTGTGATCGCGGTAGTGAAAGACCGCGCCAAACGGTTGCAGCGCGACCCGATGCTGAAGAACGCGATGACGGCGGCGGAGGAAGGACTGCGCAACTTGCCAGCGTTTCACGGTGCGCTCACCAGCCTGGCATTATTACGCGACGGCACGCTGCTCGTGCGTACGATGCCCGCGGCGAACGTGCGTCGCGTACGTTGGGATGCCTACACAACTCGCGGAGCGCTCATCGGCCAGCTGGAGTTGTTGTTGCAGGAAAACATTCTTGATGGCGATCAATCCCAGCTGTTGATTGGCCGAATCGATGACGCGGGCGTACCCTCTGTCACCCTGTACCGCCTTCGCGCGCCAAAACCGAACGAAATCCGCTAGGTGGCAGTGCGCGAACGCGATTCAACGAATCGGGTATCTTGGGCAATCCAAGGGTGCTTCCTACGAGCTGCGGAGACTGCACGACATGCACACCATCACACGTCTTGTCAGGTCGGCGACCGTTGGTTTCAGCGTGGTACTGCTGACGGCCGCGTCAGTTCACGCACAGCGACCCGCGCCCGTGGTACGGCTCCCCGCCCACGTCAATCCAATTCAGCTCGACACGCTCGTCATTGCCTGGGAGCGTTCCGACGCATCGCGTGGTGAAGTGTTTGCAGCCGTGCGTTCGGCGTTCGAGTCGCTCCGCATCAAACCGGACTATGTCGATTCGCTGGCTGGCCACATCGGTGTGCTCAAGCTGCGTGCGTCCACAAAACTTGGTGGCGAGCGCCTGTCCACCTTCTTCAACTGCGGCCGAGGCATGGCCGGGGACAACGCCGATCAATGGCGGCTCGCCATCGCCTTCGTCACCTTTCTGCGTCCCTCGGGCGTGAGCAGCACCGAGTTTGGGAGCGGTCTCGCGGCTCAGGCGCAGGACATGAGTGGCGTATCAAAAGATCAGGTGCCCTGCGGGTCCACCGGCGAACTCGAAACCCGAATCGTCAAGCTCGCCAAACAAAAGCTCATCCAGAAACGGTCGTATTAAGCGTCCTCGCTACGCGGCCCAGCTTTTCATTGCTTCGTCGACCACGAGCAGCATCGTCTCTCGGGACGTACCGGCCTTGGCCTGCACGCTCAGCCCTGATGTAACCGTGTGGAAGTAGTGGGCCATCGCTGAGACATCGGCGTTCTCGCGCAAATGGCCGTCACGCTGCGCCCGACGAAGTCGCTCCTCGATCACCGTCGCTGCCTTGCGCATGGACGCGCACAGCGCGCTACGCACCGCCGCTGGCACCGCGGCAGAATCGCTCGTTGTAGCGGCCGTTACGATCAGGCAGCCGAACGGGTGGGAACGATCCGTGTACAGCGCCACGGTGTCTCGCAAATACTGCCGCACGGCCGCCCGCCCGTCCGGCTCGGACTCCAGTTGCTCAACGAGTCCCGCCGCAAACGCCGACAGGTAGCGTTCGAGTGCCGCCAGAAAGAGCGCCTCCTTGTTGCCGTAGGCCGCATAGAGGCTGGGCTTCGACACGCCTACGGCCGCGGCCAGCTCCTGTACGGAAGCGCCCTCAAATCCGTCGCGCCAGAACACGGGCAACACCCGATCAAGCGCCATCTCCGGGTCAAACTCCCGGGGTCGTCCTCGGCCCATGCAAATCCTGAGAAAAAGAGTGCCACTTGCGAATTGGCTACCGAACGGTAATATATCTACCATTCGGTACACAATGCGTGGTTTGCCGGTCAGGGCTAACTGCACCTCGTCCAATCTGTTCACTGGAGTGTCGCAATGCTGTTCGATCCGTACGTACTTGGCAAGCTTTCGTTGCGGAATCGCCTTGTCATGGCGCCGATGACCCGAAATCGGGCGTCCACCGACAACGTGCCCACGCCGTCCATGGCGAACTACTACGGGCAGCGCGCGGATGTCGGGCTGATCATCTCTGAGGGAACGTCGCCCTCCGCGGACGGTCTGGGCTACGCGCGCATTCCCGGGTTGTTCAACGCGGAGCATGTGGCGGCCTGGAAGCCGGTCACGCACGCCGTGCATCAGAAGGGCGGACGCATCTTCGTGCAGCTCATGCACACCGGACGCGCCTCAGCGGCGGCAAACCTTCCAGCTGGCGCCAGAACAATCGGGCCGATGGCTGAGGCCATGCCGGAGCCGATCTACACGGACGCGAACGGCATGGTGCCGGCCGATGTCCCGCACGCCCTCTCCGAGCAGGAAATCGCCGAGGTGGTCGCGCAGTACGCGCACAGCGCGAAACTCGCGATTGAAGCGGGATTCGACGGTGTCGAACTGCACGCGGCGAATGGCTATCTGATCGAACAGTTTTTGAATGCGAACGTGAACCGTCGCACCGACGGATACGGTGGAAGCGCCCAAGCGCGAAATCGATTTGCACTTGAGGTTGCGCGCGCCACCGTGCTCGCGATTGGTGCCGACAAAGTCGGCATGCGCATCTCACCGTATGGTGCCTTCAACGCGACAGGCGCGTTCGACGGACTTGAGGCGCAGTATCTCGAACTTGTTCGCGAGCTCGGTGAACTGAAGCTCGTGTATCTGCATCTGGTAAATCACGCCTCGATGGGTGCACCAGAAATTCCGGGCAGCTTTATTGCGCAACTCCGCAGTGCCTTCCCGCTGGTGTTCATCGCCTCAGGTGGCATGGATCGCGCACGCGCCGAAGCACTGATCGGATACGGCGCCACCGATCTCGTCGCGTTTGGTCGACCAGTGCTCGCTAATCCAGACTTTGCCGCGCGCCTCGCTCAGGATCTGCCGCTGAATGCGCCCGATTTCTCAACGTTCTACACGCCAGGCGACGCGGGATATCTCGACTACCCTACACTCGCGGCGACTTAAGTCACGAGCGCCTTTGCGATGACCGAGAAGTCATCAGCACCAAACCCGTCGGCGATCACATCATCCATGCGTGCAGCCAGTGATGGCAGGAGCGCAAGTGGACGATCGCCGGCGGTTTCGAGCATCAGTCGCACATCTTTGCGTGCCATCGTGAGTTCGAAACTCGGAGAAAAATCACCCTGCGCCATTTTGCGCCCGCGACCCGTAATGATGCCCGCAGCATTGAATGTGCCGAGCAGTTCAAGCGCATCAGACGCCGCGATATCTGATCCCTGCGCAATCGCAAATACGTCTGAGACAAGCGCGGCAATCCCAATAATGTAGCAGTTGCCAATGAGCTTGTACGCTGCCGCGAGGTCGGGGCGTTCGCCAAAGTAGCGCACCTTTTCGGCCATGCGCTCAAGCGCCGGACGCACTTCGTCAAAGATTGCTTGCGGACCTGCGGCGAGGATCGTGCCTTGTCCCAGGCGCGCTGCAGCGGGCCCGATAAACACCGGACAGTGCAAGTACTTGATGCCGTCGTCGCGCAACAACTGCGCGCGTTCAGCCGTGTGCGTTGGCTGCGTTGTCGTGTGATCCACAATGGTGGCATTGGTGCTCAACGCATGCCGAAACTGATCGATGACGTCGTTCACCACGGCGTCATCCTTGAGTACGAGATGCACCCGCTCTGCATCACGCACGGCGTCGGCCGGAGATTCGGCAATGCGAACTCCCAAAGGCGCTAACGCATGCGCCTTGTCCGTTGTGCGATTCCACACGGTGATCTGATCACCACGCGCTGCAGCGGCTTCAACAAGAGCGGCGCCGAGCAAGCCTGTTCCGAGAAATGCGATGTGTGCCATGACCAAAGATGGTCACGGCACACACGTATCTCCAGACGCATTGACCGTTTCAATCCGCGCCGAAGCGCCGAATGTCACACAGCGTTACCGATCAACGCGCTCGCAAGCGCGTCAGGCCACCGACCACGACCAATGCGCTACCGAATAACACCACCATCAGGCCCGGTCCAACGGATGGTACGAGCATGACTGCTTCTCCGCTGGACACCAGCGCGCGGGTGTGCGTCAGGCGTGTCGCGGCAAGAATCGCCGCCGTGATTCCGAGGCCGATGAGCGACGCCGAAAGCACAAGGCGGGCCTTTGGCGCCGGCATCAAGGCAACCATCACTGCCACAACACCAAGCACCAGTAGCACCCTGCCGTACAGGCCCGTGATGCCGGGGTAGCTGTGCAGGCCGCCATACAAGCTCAGCCAGGGAAGCAAGGCACCGGCGGCGATCATGAGGCCGCCACCCAGCGTCAGAACCCGCGGCATCGTGATCAACCGCCGTTGCGTGTTCACGGACGAACGCCAAAGAAAAGATAGAGATTCGTTGGGATATCATCGGTGATACCAACGCCCGCGGTCTGCAGCTCACGCACGCGCTTGAGGCTCTTGCCTGCCACTACTTCATTCCATACGTCTTGGCTGGTGACGCCGACGACCTCAATTTCCCACCAGCCAGCCGAAGCACCTTTGAGCGTGCCCGGGCCCTCTACGATGTGGCTATGTGCGGGCAAGGGTGCGTTTTCGGTTCCCGCGCCAAAGATGCGCGAGAGATCGATCGTGTTCGGATGATTGATGCACGCGCCCACCTCGGGGCACTGCAACGTTGACTCGTCAGGCCGGAAGCCGAGCGGCGTCATGACGTACAGCACTGGAATCTTGCCGCCGCGCGGCGCGATGGTTGGTTCTTCGCCGAGCTCGCACTGCGAGTCGGCTCCGCTGGCGGGTGGCTGGCGGCAGAAGAAATCCTTGCGATAGAAGAATTCGACGGTCTTTCCGTCTGCCCAGCCGCCGGTGGTGCCGAACTCGCCATCGCCGACGGCGTTGTGCGCAAACGACGGTGCCGCATCCGTGTGTGGGCCGGTGTGCAGCGCGTCCGAAGACGTTTCACTGCATGCACTTGCGACCAGCGCAAGCAGAATGGTGGGGACTACGCGTGTGAGATGCATGTTCTGATCCGTTCGAGGAGGCAACGAGGCGCCCGGTCGGACGCACGGTGACATACGACGCCCGTGCCGAAACGGATCTGTTCGCTTCGCGAGCGATGCGAAGCAGAAGAAAAATCGCTGTTACAATCCACTTCAGTCGACCTGTGCATGCGACGACACTGCCTTTGAGACGCTTTGCCCAACTCTGGGCATTCTCATTGGATTGTGAACTCGTGAAGACTGCACCGCTGGTGGATCGCACGTCCGAGGTTGAGCTGTACGCTCGCCTGATCAGCCCCACGCGCCTCGCCGCGGTGGAAGCGTCAGGGCTGCTCGACGGAAACTCGAGCGAGGTACTGGATCGAATCTCGCGACTCGTGACTCGTCTTGTCGGCGCACCGATCAGTGTGGTCTCGCTCGTCGGGCGAGGGGACCAGTTCTTTCCTGGCATGAACGGACTGACGGGATGGCCCGCGCATCAACGGTCCACGCCCCTCAGCCACTCGTACTGCCAGCACGTCGTGATGCGCGACAGCGCCATCGTTATTGCGAACACGAGCCAAGATTTGATCGCTGCAGAGAATGCCGCGTGCACGGAGCTTGGAGTCGGCGCGTATGCCGGGGTGCCGCTCCGCACGTCCACCGGTGAAACGCTCGGAGCGCTGTGCGCGATCAACACCAGGCCGTGGCACTGGACACCTGAGCAGATGCACACACTCGAAGACCTCGCCGCGGCTGCGATGTCAGAGATTGAGCTGCGCGCCACCGCCCGGGCGCTTCTGCACAGCAATCAGAAACTGACGGAACAAGTCGTGCGCGATCCCGTCACGGGTTTGCTGAATCGCACGGGCTTTTTCACGCGTGCGCGAGCTGCCGCTGACGAGGCGCAGCATGCGCAACGGGCGTTCATGATCTGCGTACTCGACTTGAACCACTTCAAACACATCAATCACAGCCTCGGTTTTGATGCGGCGGACGCAGCGCTGGTCGAGACGGCGGCGCTCCTGGAGGGCGCCTTTCGGGATGCCGATGTGATTGCACGCATCGGCTCTGATGAGTTTGTGGTGCTGATCGATAACGCGAGTGAGTCTGACATTCCGTACGTCACGGCGCGACTGGCGGCCTCGTTCGATGTACACAATGCCTCGCGCCACCGCGAGTTTGTACTTGATGCGAGCGTCGGCTTTGCCGACTGGAACCCGCGCGCTCCTGTGTCCGTGAGCACGCTGCTGCAGCGGGCTGACGTCGCGATGCGCGAGAGTCGTAGTCTGGTGTAGTTTTCCGGAACACTTTTCCGGACTTCATCATGCGCCAAAGATTCGCTGCACTCTCCCTTGTCGTTGCTCTGATCGCGGGGCGCGACGTCGCCGCCCAGAATCCGCAGCGCGACTTCTGGACCAACCTCAGAGCGCTGTGCAACACAGCGGCCGCGGGAACCCTGCGCCAGGCGCCGCCGGGAGACACGCAGATCGATCCAACTGCTAAACTGGTGGTGCACTTCTGGGAGTGCGGGGAGAACGAGTTGCGATTCCCACTCCACGTGAACGACAATCGCTCACGCACCTGGGTGTTTATTCGCCACGCCGACAAGATCGAGCTGCGGCATGATCACCGGGAAGCCGACGGACGGGAATCCGCCAACACGTGGTATGGCGCGTCAACCATGGCATCGGGAAGCGCAACGCGTCAGGATTTTGTGACAGAGCGTAACGGCACAACAAGTGGTTGGCGCGTTGAAATCGAACCTGGCAAGCGATTCGCGTACGGCACGGCGCGCAATGGCGAGTTTCGTCATCACCTCGAGTTTGATCTCACAAAGCCGGTAGTCGCTCCGCCACTACCCTGGGGCCATCCCGTGCGTCCGTCCCAGCGCCCAACGCCCTGACATCCTGTGCGTCGCGGTCGTTTGGTCGCAGGGTAAGCGAACGATTCGCTACAAGCGCAATCCACTCGTGCGACCAACCTGTCGCCGAATCGCGTTTGCCACTGCGCCAGCGCTGCCAACAATGATCACGCGTTTTCGGGCGCGCGTCACCGCCGTGTATAGCAGTTCACGATTCATCACACGACTCTCGCGCTCCGGGACAACCACCAGCACATCGTCAAACTCGGAGCCCTGCGATTTGTGCACGGTCATCGCCCACGCCGTTTCCACAGTGGGCAGGCGAACGGGCGCGATCGCGCGCGTGGTGCCATGTGCGGCGCGAAAATACACAGCCACATTCGAGCCGTCGCGCCAGACGACACCGAGATCCCCGTTGAAAACGCCGGTACCATAATCGTTCGCCGTGACAAGCACCGGCCGCCCGTGATACCACGTACCCTGCGTACTGTGTCCCTGACGCGCGAGCCAGCGCTCCACCATCTGATTCAGCCCTTCCACCCCGAGTCGTCCTTCGCGCTCAGGGGAAAGCAGGCGGAAGGATTCAAGCGCATCCAGCAATGCCTCCGCGCTGCGAGCCGCTACGCAACGCTGCAGGTTGGGAAGAATCGGGGCGAGCAATGTGTCTGCGCTGTGCGTTGTCTCGAGCGCCTGCACGTCCGGCGAACTCGGGTCGGCGCACACCGTCGCCACCTGATGCACGTTGCCTGCAAGAATTGCAGCCGCCAGTTCTCCGATGGCTGGCTGCTGCTCAAACCGCCAGCTGCGC
>JALHNZ010000099.1 GCA_022843265.1 Gemmatimonadaceae bacterium | reverse complement strand
TGGTGGCACCGAACGCGTTCGTGTAGTTGCCGAAATACTTCTTGTAAATCTGGCTGTCTTCAAGCGTATTGAAGTCGCCAGCGATGGCCAAAGGCTCGCGGATGTTGCTCAGGTAGCGTGACAGACGTTCGGCCTGCAACGCGCGAGTGGTTGTTGAGATCTGCAGTTTGCTAAAGTCAAACTCCAGCGCGGCGCGCAGCTCGTCACGCGGCGATGCCAGGTGCACGGCCACTACCGACACGGTGTCTTCAGCAATCTTGATTCGCAAATGCACGGCGTAGGCCTGTCGACCTGAAATCTGCGGCGGATTAATAGGGATCAGTGCCCCACCCACCACCGGGTGCGCTGACCCGATGCAGAACTCGCCAATCCTTCGCATGCGCATAGATGGCGGCAAGGCGCGCAAAAAGGCGCGTTCGGCGTCGCTGACACACGCCTGAAACACAATCACATCCGCGTCCCATCGCGGAATGGCCTGCTCAAACAGAAAATCAATGTTCCGCGCGTCGTCTACGTTGAACGACACCAACCGGAACGTACGCGCCGGTGACGCCGTACTCGCTGTGTTCGCGACCGCGCGAAATGACGGCACGCTGAACCCGGCCAACGCAAACAGACTGAACACCGCCATCGCGAGCGAGCCTACCACCCACCGCCAGCCGAGCGCCGTCATGAGCACGGCACCCACCAGCCACGCGACCGGCACAAACCGGCGCGGCCCGTACACCAGCAGCGTACCCGCCGTGGTCTGATCGGCGCCGGTGTGCAGGATGTACGTGGCCACCACCGTGCACACCGCACCCACCACAAACAGCGCCATGAGCGGTGCGCGAATGTGCAGGGGACGACGATGATTGGAACGGCGGGAATCAGATGGCGCGGTTTCGCGCAGCGGTTCGGTGTGAGTCACAGCGAACAATCAGCAAAAGAACACATGCCGCACCAGTACCCCGGGCGTGTGAACTCGTTGCGTCATGTTGTGTGCGAGCGGCGCGCGTGTCCGTACAACTACGAACGTGCGATGCCTACTCTACCCGCACAATCGCCAGTCGAATCGCGCCACTCACCGCGCCACCCTGTGCACCGCGCAGCTCAACCAGCTGGCTTCCACCGGCTGCAACCGCCGTCTCGAGATAACTCGCCGAGAACCCGCGCAACTGCGGCACCGCGACCTGCGCGTCACCACTGATCTGACGCACACGCAACGGCTGCGCACTGTAGCGTCCGCCATTCATGGCATTCAGTCCGGCCATCAGCTCCTGCACATTCCAGCTCGGAAAGGTGAGCGTGCGCTTGGTGGGCGTGAAACCCGCGCGATCGTCTACCGCATTGGCGAGCGCCCAATCAGCGAGCAGTTCTTCCACCGGGCGACCGGTGCGCGCGGCGAGTGCATTCATGCCCGTGGCCGCGCCACCCTTGACCAGGTCGCGCAGGAACGCTCCTTCGTTCGCGGCGTAGTGATCCACCGCCCAGCGCACGAGTGACCATCCACTCGCGTAATACGTGAAATCTCCCGCGGCCGCACGACCGAGCGGTGAAAGCGTATCTACACCGGCGAAATAATCGTGCAACACCGGCACATGCTTCCACATGACAAGCGGCTGATCGTTGCACTGATACACTTCGCAGTGCAGGCTCTCGGCCCAGCCGGCGTTGCTCTTCCACGCCGTGGCACCGTTGGAGAATGTGCGGCCGTACAGCTCTTCGGCAATACGCGCCGTGGCTTCTTCCATCCACGGCTCTTCGAGCGGCGTATTGCTCGCCATGCGCTCGGCAAACGCGGCCAGATGTTTGGCTTCGTGCATCACGGTGGAACGCATGCTGCGGCGCCACGCGCTCACCGTTTCACTCGCGTGCGGCACGCGCGCGTAGAAGATTTCGTCTTCGTTGCTCGTAGCAATCGTGGTGCGTGGATACAGATTGCACGACGTGACATAACCCGCGGTGCCGGCCGCCGAGTCGTTCACAAAACGCGTGAAGAGCATGGTTACACGTCCGTCGCCGCCCATGGCCTGATCGAGCGCCAACGGATTGCCAATCTGCGACACCAGCAACGGATACATCACGGCGTCGAACTCCTGGCCCAGCGCGCGATACTCCGCGTCCATCGTGCCAGCGCGTGATGACGCCACGTCTTCGAGCACCACGGCGCGCGTTCCGGCGTACACCACGCGGGCGTTCACTCGCGCGCTGGCCGAGCAGCTCGTGTACATGGCGTTAAGCGACACCGTCTGTCCCACCATCATGGGCGCACGTGACATGGCAACCGCACCACGGCTGGCGGTCTGTTCGCGCCACGCCGGCACAGCCGAACGTGTGCGCGCGACCAGCTGCGTTTGACGCTCAAGGTGCGCGCCGTGATTGTCCTGCTCGAGATCCGTATGCGACAAACCATGCGGTGCCTGACCAGCAGCTGTTGATCCGGCAAACGTTGCACCGGTCGAGAAGCCGCTCATCGATCCGCTCATCATTGGCACCGCGGCAATCGCCGAGGCCGGGCTGGCAGCAGACCGCACCTGAAAACCGGTGGACGCGGCAACGTCCTGACTGGTGTTGATCACCGCCATGGTGTATCGCGCCGCGTGATCCGAACCGGCCACAAACTCGGTGCACGCGGCGCTGTCTTCATTGAGCAGGTTCACCGATTCGCCGCGAGCGAGCTTGACGCGTGTGGCCACACGAACAATCACCGAACGTTCTTCGGTGCGACCGTTTGAGGTCACGCGGAGCGTCTGCGGGCCCGTACGCAGGCACGGCATCGCGCCGGCAAGCGGGAGGCGCACTTCGAGCGTGGTGGCGGTGGCCGAGATCACACTGACCGCGGCGCCGCCCAGTGCCACCGTGTTGCCGGAAGCCGCCAGAGAAAAGCCTGACCCTTCAAAAAGAATTGTGCTGCCGGCGATCACGGTATCGGGCGCTACAACTCGCGAGATAACCAGCGGTGATACCGACGAGGGAGTCGTAGGCACCATCGGTGGAACCACTGCCGCCGGTGCTGGCGCGACTGCGTCACCACTGTTGCAGGCGCCCCACACAAATGGGCCGAACACCATCACAGCCCCGGCACGAAGCACACGGCCAAAACGGCGTGCTCCTTTGCAAGTGCTTGTTTTTGATGGTGTTACAAACATTCGGCAGACCGTTACGGGTGAGGACCATTCCCTTACACCCGTACCAATGCTGCAATCGAGGTGCCGAACTCTTCCATAAAAGGTGATCCGCGTCTCGAATCGTAGCCCGCAGGCTGAACTCCTGAAGCGCGTCACGCTTACGTCAACGGAGCCCCTCCGTTTGTTTCCGACAGAATGATTTCATCACGTCCCCATTTGGCTTCACCCGGAAGACCTCCTCATGTCCAGCTCTGAAACCGCCCGACCGCCGCTCACGCTGCTCTCCGATGAGGAGGAGCTCTTTCGAGCCGCCGTCTATGAGTTCGCCGACACCGTGGTGCGACCGCGGGTGAACGAGATGGAGGCGGCGGGCAAAATCGACCCGGCCATCACGCAGCAATGCTTCGATATGGGACTCATGGGTGTGGAGATCCCGGAAGCACTCGGCGGCGCGGGCGGTTCGCTGTTCATGACCACGCTGGCCGTGGAGTCACTGAGCCGAGTGGATGCGAGCGCGGCCATTCAGGTGGATGTGCAGAATACGCTCGTGAACTATCCGATTCATGCGTACGGCACCGACGCGCAGCGTGCGCAGTGGTTGCCGGAACTCACGAGTCGTACAATCGGTGCGTACGCATTGAGCGAACCAGGTTCCGGTTCCGATGCGTTTGCGCTGTCTACGCGCGCCGAAAAAGTGGACGGCGGCTGGAAACTCACGGGCTCAAAGGCGTGGATTACCAACGGAGCGGAAGCGGAAGTGTTCGTGGTGTTTGCCACCGTAGATCCGGACAAGGGCTACAAGGGCATTACCGCATTTATCGTTCGCCGTGATGCACCGGGCTTTTCGATTGGCAAAAAGGAAGACAAGCTCGGCATTCGTGCGTCGAGCACTACCGCGCTGCACTTTGAACAGTGTTTTGTGCCCGACAATCAGGTGCTCGGCGAAGTTGGCGTTGGGTACAAGATTGCCATTGATACGCTCAACGGCGGACGCATTGGTATTGGCGCGCAGATGATTGGCATTGCACAGGGCGCGCTCGATGCGAGTGTGGCGTACCTGAAAGAACGCAAACAGTTTGGCAAATCACTGGCCGAGTTTCAGGGCATTCAGTTTCAGGTAGCGCAGGCGGCCACCGAACTTGAGGCGGCGCGTTTGCTGGTGTACAACACGGCCCGTTTGCGTGACGCCGGAATGGATATTGTGCGTGAAGGTGCCATGGCCAAGTTGTACGCATCGCAGATGTGCGCGCGGGTTACGTCGCTGTGCGTGGAGCTGTTCGGTGGGTACGGCTACACGCGCGACTACCCAGTAGAAAAGTTCTACCGCGACGCGAAGATTGGCACCATTTACGAAGGCACCAGCAACATGCAGCTGCAAACCATCGCCAAGAGTGTGCTCCGCTAAATGAAAAAGCTCACGATTGCTTTCGCGTTGGTCGCGTCGGCGACAACACTGAGTGCGCAGGGGCCGGCAGCAGTGTCGGCACCAGACACGGCAGTGCGCAGCGAACTCCCGGGGTCGATTGCCGCCAGCGAGTTCGTCTCGCGCCGCCAGAAGCTCGCCGCCAAACTGCCCAACGGTGTGTTCCTCGCGCTTGGTGCTGGCGAGCCGCGCGTGGACTATCTGTCATTCTTTCAGATACCGGTGTTCCGCTATCTCACCGGCGTGCTGGAGCCGGATGCCGCACTCATCATGCACGTGCAAGACGGACAGGACGCCGGCAGCACGCTGTTTGTGCAGCGCCGCGACCCGGCGCGTGAAGTGTGGAGCGGCAAACGCATGGGCCCCGAGGGCGCAGCGGCGCGTTACGCAACACCGGCGCGCCCGCGTGACCAGCTCGATGCGGTGCTCGACTCCATGATCAGCGCGGGCCACGCGCTGCAGGTGGTGGGCGATCTTGGTGTGGATCCGGGCAAGACCACGGAACACGATCAATATCTGGCCCGTGTACGCGCGCGTCACGAAGGTTTGAGCGTGACCACCGCCACGGGCAAAGTGGCCGAGCTGCGGGCGTACAAAAGCGAGGCCGAACTGGCGTTGATCAAGCGGGCCACGGAGCTCACGGTGGAAGCCCACACCGAAGTGGCCAAGGTGGTGGTACCGAACGGCTACGAATATCAGGTGCAGGCCATGGCCGAGTACGTGTTCCGCCGCGGCGGCGCGGAGCGGCCGTCGTTTGCCACGATTGTGGGCACGGGCGAGAACAGTACGGTGTTGCACTACAACACGAACGATGCGCTGCTCAAGCCGGGCGACATGGTGGTCGTGGATATTGGCGCGAGTGTTGAGGGGTACGCCGCCGATATGACGCGCAGCTACCCGGTGAACGGCACGTTTTCACCGGCGCAGCGGGAGATTTACCAGATTGTGCGCGACGCGCAGGCGGCGGCCGAACGTGAAGCAGTAAACGGCGCGCCGGCCCGTCGCATGAATGAAGCCGCCTCGGCATCGATGGCGCGGGGTCTGGCGAAACTCGGATTGATGGACTCGGTGGGCGCCACGTATGACTGCAGCGACGATGGCAAGCGTCAGTGTTCGCAACTGTCGCTGTTCTACTTGCACGGCCTGGGGCACGGCATCGGTCTCGAGGTGCACGACCCCGATCGGTACTACTACGAGCAGAAGCTGGGCCCTGGGAGTGTGTTCACGATTGAACCTGGGGTATACGTGCGGGCAAACCTTGCGGACTTGCTGCCGGCCACGGAGCGCAACGCACCGCTGATCAGCCGGTTGCGTTCGCTGCTTCAGACGTACGCGAACATCGGCGTTCGCATTGAAGACGACTATCTTGTTACTGAGTCGGGGCTGCAGTGGCTTACCAGAAGCCCGCGAGAGATCCCCGAAATTGAAGCGGCCATGGCAGCACGAAAGGGCCGGTCCACCATGTAGCGAACACCATGTTGCGAATACCATGTTAAACGTTGGCGCGAAATTTTTTCTTGCGGCCTGTGTAGCTGCTGCTCTGAACCCGACAGCACTGTCGGCGCAGGGTCGCGCAATGACGTTCGACGATTTTGCGGCGAT
Organism: Gemmatimonadaceae bacterium; assembly: GCA_022843265.1. Taxonomy (GTDB): domain Bacteria; phylum Gemmatimonadota; class Gemmatimonadetes; order Gemmatimonadales; family Gemmatimonadaceae; genus JAABRT01. The sequence continues at coordinate 5,550 of JALHNZ010000099.1, read as the reverse complement.
GCGCATGGTGTCGGATCCGCATGTGTCGCCTGATGGTCGTTTGATCACGTACAGCGTGCGTACCACAAGCGTGGCGGCGAACCGGCGCAACGCGCGCACCTTCATTGTTCCGGCCGACGGCAGCGCCCCACCGCGCGTTTTCCCCGACGATACCACACCGGCGATAGAAGCGCGCTTCAGTCCCGATGGGCGACGCATTGCGTACGTGCATCTCGGCCAGCTCTGGGTGATCAATATTGACGGCACCGGACGACGCGCGCTCACACGCTTGTGGGGCGGCGCGGCGGGGCCCAAGTGGGCGCCGGGTGGCGATCGCATTGCGTTCACGTCGCGCGTGTATCCCGGTTGTACAACCGACGCCTGCAACGCAGACTCGGCGCTGCGTACGGATCGCGCGGCGTCTCGCGTGCGCGTGTACAACCAGTTGCTCTACCGCCACTGGGATCGTTGGGACGATGGTACGCGATCGCATTTGTTCGTGGTAGATCTTGCCCGCGGCGAAGCGCGCGACGTGGTGCCGCGTGTTGAGATGCATGTGCCGCCCATGCCGTTTGGCGGTACCGAGTCGTACGACTGGTCGCATGACGGTCAGGACCTCGCATTCGCGGCGCGCGCCGAGACTCCCGATGCGGCGTGGACCACCGATGTCAACGTGTATACGGTGAACGCGTCGGAGGGTTCGCCCACGGTGATCACGAGCAGTAATCGCGCGGCCGACAATCATCCGGTGTATTCGCGTGACGGTCGGTGGATCGCGTACGTGGCGCAACGTCGCCCGGGATTTGAAGGCGACAAGGGGCGCGTGATGTTGTACGATCGGCGCACGCGCACCACGCGCGAGATCGCGCCGGGCTGGGACTATCACGCCGAGCGAATGTACTTCACACCCGACCTGCGCTCACTGCTGGTGGAAGCGCAGGACGAAGGGCGCACGGCGATCTGGCGTTTGACCATCAACGACGACGGCACGCTCGACGGCAGTCCGGAACGTCTTGTGCGCACGCACAACTCGACACAATCCACACTGGCCTACCAGTTTGGTGCGGATGGCGCGATCACCATGGTATGGATTCGTGATGCCATGCATCGTCCGCCCGATGTATGGGTTGGTCGCTATTCATCAACAGGCGTACGCAACGCTCGGCAGCTGACACGCGAGAACGATGGGCTGATAGCACAACTCGACTTGCGTCCCGCACAGGACTTTTCGTTCACCGGAGCGGGTGATGCGCCGGTGCACGGGTTTGTGGTGCGTCCACCCGCATTTGACAGTACGCGCCGCTGGCCAATGGTGATGCTGGTGCACGGTGGTCCGCAGGGCGCGTGGCTGGACAGCTGGAATGCGCGATGGAATGCGGCATTGTTTGCGGCGAACGGCATGGCGGTAATGGCACTCAATCCGCGCGGTTCAACGGGATACGGCCAGCGGTTTGTTGACGAAGTGTCACGCGACTGGGGCGGCAAAGTGTACGTGGACCTGATGCGCGGTCTCGATACAGCGCTGACGCGATATCCGTGGATTGATTCAGCGCGTGTTGGTGCAGCGGGTGGTTCGTTTGGTGGTTACATGACGAATTGGATGAACGGCAATACGCGCCGGTTTGCGGCGTTCGCATCACACGCCGGCATTTTCAATCTCGAGCATATGGCGAGCACCACCGACGAGTTGTGGTTTACCGAGTGGGAGTTTGGCGGCACGTGGTGGAATCGTGTGGCGCAGCAACAAACGTTTGACAAATGGTCACCGCACATGCTCGCCGGCCGTATGCGAACACCAACGCTCGTGTTGCATGGGGAGCAGGATTTTCGCGTGCCGTACACTGAAGGCACGGCGCTGTTTACGGCCCTGCAGCGACAGCGTGTGCCAAGTCGTCTCGTGTTGTTCCCGGACGAAGGCCACTGGATTACGCGACCGGCCAACCAGCGTGTGTGGTGGGATGAAATGAGTCGCTGGTTTTCGCGGTATCTCGGCGCTCGAGAGGCGCAATAACGCGCTCTCGAAGCCCTGCCGGTGCAATTAGGAATCGCGGTCCGAACCGAATGTATTTCGCGGGTGTATAAGTCACAGTAGAGTATTCATGCCCTCAGTCCGGAACTTCCGCGCGCCGGGTTGTGTTCGATCGGCGGGACAAGCAGGGGCTTGTTCATGACTGATTCTTTTTTCTGTCACCGGGTGGAGGAAGTTGTATCATGCGTAAGCTTTCCATGGCACTTGCAGGCGCCGCGATGCTCGCCATCGCGACCCCGTCAGTTTCGCAGGCTCAGAGCCAGGACATCGTTGAAACAGCGGTTGCCGCTGGCACATTCAAGACGCTCGCGACGGCGCTGACCGCTGCGGGTTTGATCGAGACGCTCAAGGGCCCGGGCCCGTTCACGGTGTTCGCGCCGACGGATGAAGCGTTTGCAAAGGTCCCGAAGGCCACGCTCGACGCGTTGCTTGCCGACAAGGACAAGCTCAAGGCCGTGCTGCTGTACCACGTGGTGCCGGGCAAGGTGATGGCCGCTGACGCGATCAAGCTCGATGGCAAGTCGGCCAAGATGGTGTCGGGCGCCGAAGCCAAGATCTCGGTCATGGGCGGCACGGTGATGGTGAACCAGGCGCACGTGATCAAGGCTGACATTGCGGCCAAGAATGGCGTGATTCACGTGATCGACGCGGTGATCCTGCCCCCGATGTAATCTCGCTCCGCGAGATTGCTGGGTGGTTTTGAAGAAATCAGCTGGCGCGACGCCGCGCTGACCGGTTGCAAGAGAACGGGCGGGGAGTGACGTTGTACGAACTACGGTTCGTGCTCGTCACTCTCCGCCCGCTTTCGCGTCTGGTCATGACTCTGTCTTCACGGTTCGCAGTTTTTTCGTTCGCGCTCGCCGCACTGCTCGGCGGCCCGCTCACCGCACAAACACGCCCGGCCGCGCCGCCCGCCGATCTGATCGTGGTCAACGCGCGCGTGTACACCGCCGACGACGCGCGTCCACTCGCCGACGCCTTCGCGGTGCGTGATGGCAAAGTGGCGTTCGTTGGTTCGTCTCGCGAAGCGCGCACGATGGCAGGCACCGCCACTCGCGTGGTGGACGTGGGCGGTCGCACCGTGATTCCCGGCATGGTAGACGCGCACGCACACTACAGCGGGCTCGCGCAGAAGTTGCGCCAGGTGGATCTCGTGGGTGTGACGAGTTACGACGAGTTGATTCGTCGCGTGGCAGAACGCGCCGCAACGCTGCCCAAAGGCAGCTGGGTCGAAGGCCGCGGGTGGGATCAGAATCAGTGGGCCGATGGCATGTGGCCCACGCACGAGAAGTTGTCGGCGGCGGTGCCGGATCATCCGGTGGTACTGGCCCGCGTGGACGGGCACGCGGTGTTGGTGAACGCCGCAGCGATGCGCGCGGCCAAGATCACCGCGGCAACGCGTGATCCGAGTGGTGGACGGTTGCTGCGTGGCGCCAACAACGTGCCCACCGGCGTGTTGATCGACAACGCCGAAAATCTGTTGAACGGTGTGATTCCGCCCGTGAGCCGCGACGAAACACGCAAACTGCTGCTCGATGCGCAAGCTGAAATGCACCGCGTTGGTCTCACCGGCGTGCACGACGCCGGCGCCGGTCGTTCGATGATTGATCTGTACGAAGAGATCGCCAAGGCGGGCGAGCTGGATTTGCGCCTGTACGCCATGATCAGCGATGACTCCGCGGCGATCGCGCACTATTTCAACGTGGGCCCACGTTCGTCGCTCTACAACGGCCGCGTCTGGGTGCGTTCCATCAAGCTCTACTCCGACGGTGCACTCGGATCACGCGGTGCCGCGTTGCTTGAACCGTACAGCGATGAGCCGAGCACGTCGGGATTGCTGGTCAGCCCACCGGCGCACATTCAGGAGGTGGCGGAACGCGCCCTGCAGCGCGGCTTTCAGGTGAACAGTCACTCGATTGGTGATCGTGGCAATCGTGTGGTGCTCGATGCGTACGAAAAGGCGCTCGACAAGTTCCCTCTTGCCGACCACCGCTTTCGTATTGAACACGCGCAGATCATTCACTACTCCGACATTCCGCGCTTTGCAGAACTCGGTGTGATTCCCAGCATGCAGGCGAGTCATCAGACGAGTGACATGTACTGGGCCGGCAAACGTCTCGGACCCGAACGACTGCTCGGTGCGTACGCGTGGCGTTCACTGCTCAACACGGGCGTGATCATTCCCAATGGCAGCGACTTTCCGGTGGAGTTCGTGAACCCGCTCATTTCCTTTCACGCGGCCATCGCGCGTCAGGACGCCAATAACTATCCCGTGGGCGGCTGGTATCCCGACCAGCGCATGACGCGTGAAGAAGCGCTCAAGAGTATGACACTCTGGCCGGCGTACAGTGCGTTTCAAGAAAAAGAACTTGGGTCGTTGACGGTTGGCAAACACGCTGACTTTGTAGTGCTTGATCAGGACATCATGCGCGTGGCGCCGGAACTCGTGCTCAAGACGCAAGTGATTTCCACGTGGGTTGCTGGTAAGTCGGTGTACGAACGTCGCGCCCAACCCTGAGACCCATGCGAGTTCTCTCCCTGCTTCCGGCCGCGAGTGAAATCGTGGCCTACCTCGGTGCCAGCGATCAACTCGTGGGCATCACGCACGAATGCGACTTTCCACCAGAACTCGGCTCGCGTCCTCGCGTCACGAGTTCGTCGATTCCGCAGTCGGTGGCCCATTCGCCCGACGGTGCGAGCGCCGGTGAAATTGACGCGGCCGTGCGTGATGCCACCGACGCCGGACTCTCACTGTTCAAACTCGACAAACGTCTCATTCGCGCGTTGCACGCCGACGTCATCCTCACGCAGGCGCTGTGCGATGTGTGCGCGGTCAGTGAAACCGATGTGCGTGCGCTGGCCGCCACCATGAATCCGGTGCCGCGCATTGTCACGCTCAACGGCACCACGATTGACGGCATCATGCACGACATCGTAGCGGTTGCCGAAGCACTCGATGTCGCCGATGAAGCCGAAGAACTGCTGGCCGGCGAACGTGCACGCATGCGTACCGTACACGACACCCTGAAAGCACATGGCGCACATCGACCGCGTGTGCTGGTGATTGAATGGACTGACCCGGTGTACCTCGCGGGGCACTGGGCACCGGAGCAGGTGCGCAAAGCGGGCGGGCACGATGCACTGGGTGTCGCCGGTGAACATTCCAAAGTGGTGCCGCTCTCCGAATGCGAGCGCGCCGAGCCCGAGATCGTGATCATTGCGCCCTGTGGATTCGGCCTGGACGCAGCGCGCACTGAAGCGGAGCGACTGCTTGGTGCATGGCCGTGGCTCACCGGCCGCCAGGTGTGGGCGATGGACGCAAACGGCCTCGTCAGCCGCCCGGGGCCGCGCGTAATCGACGGCATCGAAGCCATGTCGCGCATCTTCAATCCGGGTCTTTTCTCCGCCATCGATCCTCGTCACGCGGTTCGCGTGCTTTAGGGTTTTGGGTGTGGGCGGGGGCGTGGTGCCACCCGCCACCCGGCGCGCAGACGTTCGGCCGGGCGCGCCGGGAGCGGGCGGCGCCCGCCCGGCGCTGGCCG
>JALHNZ010000098.1 GCA_022843265.1 Gemmatimonadaceae bacterium | reverse complement strand
GATGCACCCGCTCACGCGCTGCAGCTTCGCCGGCGCGTGTGCACTGCGACTAATACGGCGGCTCATCGCCACTGGTAACGAGGCGAGGTCCGCTGTTGTAGCTCTTGGGTGGTCCGCTGGGTTCCTGTCGCGCACTGTAGTTGTCAAATCGCGTGTAGTGCTTGTGGAAGTACAATCGAACACTGCCAATCGGACCGTTACGCTGCTTGCCGATGATGATCTCGGCCTTGCCCTCAAGCCCCGGATCCTTGAGCCGACCCGTTTCATCCCGCTCGGCGTACACTTCCTGACGGAAAATAAAAAGAATGACGTCGGCATCCTGCTCAATGGCGCCTGACTCTCGAAGATCGGACAGCAGCGGACGTCCTTTGTCATCGCCCGTTCGCTGCTCAGGTGCACGCGAGAGCTGAGACAGCGCCAGCACCGGCACACCAAGCTCCTTCGCGAGCGCTTTAAGCCCTCGCGAGATCTGCGACACTTCCTGCTGACGATTTTCAGAGCCAGCCGGGCCGGACATGAGCTGCAGGTAGTCAACGATGATCAGGTCGAGGTTGCTTTCCGCCTTGAGGCGACGCGCCTTGGATCGCATTTCGAGCATGCCCAAACCGGGCGTGTCGTCAATGAAAATCGGGGCGTGACTCAAGATGCCGGCAGCCTGCGCCAGACGAGGCATGGACTCGTCGAGCGCACGCCCGCCCTTGCGAAGCGCTTGTGCGTCGATGAGAGCTTCGCTGGCGAGCAAACGCTGCACCAATGACTCTTTACTCATTTCCAGCGAAAAGAACGCAACCGATTTCTTGCTGGTGATAGCAGCGTGTTGCGCGATGTTCAGCACGAACGCCGTTTTACCCATGGACGGACGGGCCGCAATGATCACCAGATCGGCTGGCTGAAAGCCCGAAAGCATCTGGTCGAGGTCGGTAAAGCCAGACGGCACACCCGTGATCGCACTCTCGCGCTGGGCGAGCAGCTCGAGCTTTTCCATGGCCGGCCACAACAGCTCCTTCACGCGCGCGAAGCCCGCCTTGTCGCGCGTTTGGCCGAGCGCGAAAATGCGCTGCTCGGCCATGTCCAGCAGATCGTGGGCAGGCTGACGTCCTTCGAACGCCTCCTGCACGATCTCGGTGCTGGTTTCAATCAAGCGCCGCAGCGTGGCCTTCTCACGCACAATGCGCGCGTGAAACTCCACGTTGGCAACGGTTGGCACTGCATCCACGAGGAACGACAGATACTCGCGGCCGCCGCTTTGTTCGAGCTCGCCGCGACGTTCCAGTTCATCCGCCAGTGTCAGTGTGTCGACGACAGCGCCGCGTTCCGTGAGCGTCATGGCCGCGCGAAACACGCGTCGATGGCCTTCCCGATAGAACATGGAATCGTCAACGTGCTCGGCCGCGCGCATCACGGCGTCGGAGTCGAGCAACATGGCACCGAGCACGGCCCGTTCCGCGTCTTCGGACCACGGCGGACGGCGATCCTTGTATGGATCACGCGCCAGCGCGAGCGGCGCGTTGGTGGGCACGCTGAGCGACGTCACGACGGATTCGCCGCGAGTGAGGCGTCATGAATGCGACGCGCGAGCTGCACATCCTGCCAGGTCGGACGCTTCCACGCTTCGTTTCGAAGCAGTGCGGCCGGGTGATACGTAACGATCAAGGGAATGCCGTGATAACGATGAATCTGTCCGCGCAGCGAGCCCAGTGGTTGCGTGGTCTCCAGCAACGTTTGCGCCGCGAAGGTGCCGAGCGCAAGGATCACGCGCGGACGAACGAGCGCCAGCTGTTGCTCGAGGTACGGCCGACAGGCCTTGACCTCGGCTGGTAGCGGATCCCGGTTGCCCGGTGGACGATGCTTGACCACGTTGGCGATGAAAACGTCATCGCGTGAGAGCGAAATGGCGCCGAGGATCTTCGTGAGCAGTTGACCGGACGGACCGACGAATGGTTTTCCGGTTTCGTCTTCCTGCTGACCAGGGCCTTCACCCACGCACATGAAGTTGGCGACTGGATTTCCTTCGCCGGGCACCGCCTTGATCGCGGAGGCGTACAACGCACACGCGGTGCAATGCGCAACCGTTTGCGCAATTTCATCGAGTGACGCGGGTGCGTTCGATGCAGCGAGCGTTGCCACGGCGCCTGCAACGACACTGATCCCAAGCGGAACGTCGAGCGCCGTGAGCCACGCTGGCGGCGGAACGTCTTTTGGCGCGAGCACTTCATTGCGCGGAGTGCCCGTTACGCCCGAGGCTTTCAGCGCCGCGCGCCAATCCGACGACACGGCGCCTTCATCGAAGCGTGGCTGCGGCGGCGGAGGGGGTGCGACGGCTTCTGCCGGTGCGATGTCCGCCGGCGTTTCGCGCACTTCCGTTTGGCGTGGTTTCACATCCGGCGCCGTATTCGACTTGTTTGCCTTTGATGCAGGCGACGCATCGCGCGCGCCCAACAGCGCGAGCACATCCGCGACCGGCATTTTGTCGAGCACCAGATCGTACTCGCCCAGTTCGCGCCGCTGTTCGAGATACAATCGCAGCCGTTCCTTAGCGTCCACGCACACGCTCCTCGGCCCGGTCGAGAATAATCTCGGCCACTTCCCGTTTCGGCAGGAGCGACAATGCTTCGACGCGGCCGTCACGATCCACGAGCGTGACGCGGTTCGTTGGCGTTGCAAAACCAGCGCCCGGTTCGGTAGCGTCGTTGATCACTACCAGGTCCAGATTCTTTTCGTGCAGCTTGCGTGTGCCTTCGGCGACGGCATTGCCCGTCTCAAGCGCAAAGCCAATGATCACCGCGCCCGCGCGCCGCACATCGCGCGTTGCGAGCAGAATGTCGTCAGTTGACACGAGCGAAAGGGAGTCGGGCCGTTCACGTTTTTTCAGCTTGCGATCGGCTGGCTCGCTCACCGTAAAGTCCGCGGGTGCGGCCGCCATGACGAGCAGATCAGCCGTGGGCATGGCATCGCGTACCGCGTCGCGCATTTGCGCCGTGGTTTCGACGTGCACGACATGCACACCAACAGGTAGCGCCACTTCGAGCGGACCGGCGATCAGCGTGACATCCGCTCCGCGTCGCCACGCAGCACTCGCGATCTCGACCCCCATCAACCCCGACGAACGATTGGAAAGAAATCGCACCGGATCAACAGGCTCTCGCGTGGGGCCTGCCGTGACCACTACGCGTTGCCCGCGCAACGATGATACGTCGCGCATGCCAAGCACGCGACCCAGATGCGCGACCAGGGTTTCCGGCTCGGGCATACGTCCCGGTCCACTGCCCTCGCCTGCGGCAAGTGCACCGGTGTCCGGATCGATGACTTGATAGCCGAGCGCGCGTGCGGCCTGCACGTTCTGCTGTACGGCTGGGTGTGCCCACATGTGATCATTCATAGCTGGCGCGAGCACAACGGGTGCCGTCGTCGCTAGCAAACAGGCGCTCAACAGATCGTCGGCATGACCGTGCACCGCACGCGCGAGAAAATCAGCCGTGGCTGGTGCCACGAGCACGACATCGGCCGCGCGCGCCAACTTGATGTGATCAAGCGCGTGTCCAGCTTCAATTAGCGCCGTGTGCACACGACGCCCCGTGAGCGCTTCAAACGTGACCGCACCCACGAACTCTGTCGCCGCACGCGTCATCACGACATCAACCTCAGCGCCGGCCTGTGTGAGCAGGCGCGCAATCCAGGCGGATTTGTACGACGCGATACCGCCGGTGACGCCAAGCAGAATGCGTTGTTGATCGAAGGGGCGCACGATAGGCGAGATGAGTCAGGGCGGAAGGAAAGCGCGCCGCGCTCCAGCACGAGGCCGAAGCGCGGCGCGCCGCACACAACTGCGCAGCCGATCCTCAGCCGCCGGGGCGCTTCCTCGGCATCACCCGATACTCGATCGTGCCCTCGGCCAGCTCTTCAAGCGCACGCGTGGTGAGCTTCTTTTCCTTCGAGGTGCGTTCGCGCGGAAACTCATTGAGTACACGCGCAAACTTCGCGGCAATGAGCACGCTCAGGTACTTGTTGGCCGCATTGCGCGACACTTCATCCGGAGTGAAGACCTGCATGGCTACTCGCCTCGTTGAATACCGTTTATTTCCTGCTCAAGCTGCGCGATGAGCGCGCCCACTTGTTCTTCCAGCGCGTGCACGCGGTCGTGTCGCACGGCCTCTGCATCGATCACCGAACTTACCCGTTCAATCGCCAGCTCAAGTTCATCGTTCACAACGACGTAGTGATACCGCGCCACGTCGCCGATCTCCGCGAGCGCATTGTGCAACCGCACCAGCAACCGCTCCCGATTTTCGCTGCCGCGCCCGTTCAGGCGACGCAGCAATACTTCTCCTGATGGAGGCAGAATGAACACGAGCACCGTGTCAGGAAAAGCACCCGCGAACTGACGAGCTCCCTGCACATCGATGTCCATGAGACAGTGTCGACCGGAGTCGAGCACGCGCTGCACCTCCCGTCGCAACGTGCCGTAGTAATGCCCGTGAACCTGCGCCCACTCGGCAAATCCACCGGCATCTCGCTCCGCCAGGAACTGATCAACGGTCAGGAAGTTGTAATCCCGTCCATCAACCTCACCGGGCCTGCGGTCGCGCGTTGTACACGATACAGAATAACCCAAATCGCTTCGCCGCTCCAGCAGCTTCTTCGCGATTGTCGTCTTTCCCGCGCCAGATGGAGCGGACAAAATGACCGGAAACGGCCTCATTCCAGATTCTCGACTTGTTCACGGATGCGCTCAAGCTCTTCCTTGATGCCAATAACATCCTGAATGATCGCCGCGTCCGCCGCCTTGCTTCCCGTTGTATTGGCCTCGCGCAGCAGCTCCTGGAGCAGAAATCCGAGACGCTTGCCAACCGGCTCGCCTCCGGGTTCGGTCAGAGATCCGCGAAAGGCCGTGATATGACTCTTGAACCGATCGATTTCCTCTGACACGTCCAGCTTGTCGGCCATGATGGCGACTTCCTGGGCCAGTCGCTGGGGATCGATGGCGACGCCCTGCGCGAGCTCGCCAACGGACGCGCGAAGTCGATCGCGCTGCGCGAGCAGGCGCTCGGGTGCGCGGGCCGCAATGCGGGCCACGGCCGCTTCGACTTCGCCGAGCCGTGCGAGCAACACCTCGGTAAGTCGATGACCTTCCTCGGCCCGTGCCGCATCGAGCTGCCCGAGGGCCGCTTCTACAACCGCCACCAGCTCAGCGGCGGTGCCGGTGGGATCCTCGTCGCGCGATGAAGAGATGACCTCTGGCATGCGGAGCACCGCGGCCAGGTCGACATCGCCGTCAAGCTGATAGCGCTCACGCAGCGCACGAAGCTCCGCCACCACCACGGCAAACCGCGCTTCGTCGATTCCAGCGGCGCTCGCTTCGCTACGCTCGAAACGTACGCTCAACGTGACATGTCCTCGCGCCACGCGAAGGCGCATCATCTCGCGCACGTCGGCTTCCCATTTGCCGAACGCACTGGGCAGCTTGATGCTCGGCGAAAAAAACCGATGGTTCACTGTTCGCACTTCCACCGACACGCGCACGTTACCTACTGGGCCGTCGGCTTGACCGAAGCCGGTCATGCTGCGGACACTCATGATCGCTTGGTCGTGTGCGGCGTGAACATGATCAGAAAGAGGTGGCTAGTGGCGAATCAGTTGAACCATTCCCAGCGAACGCCGTAGGTCTGAAACGGCGGGGGCATCAAAACACCGGGGACTTGCTGATACAATGTGCCGTACACGTTGCGAAACTGATAGAACAGCGTAGCACGCAAGATACGGATTTCGAGCAACGCCATACCAAGATTGTACGGCTCACCAAGACGAAACAGGTCGCCAGTGGCCTGCTGCGTAGGCTCGAGGAAGGAGACGCCACTCCGGTATTCGTGCATCAATCGCGCATTGATGCTGAAGTGACCCGCCGGAAATCTACTCCGCCACTCACTCTGCAGAATGAGCGACGCGCGAACCTGGGTGCGTGGCCGGTATTCCCGGTCTTCAGCCCAGCGCGTGCCGTGCAGCTCGAGTCGAATGTCTTTGTACAACGGCGCCTGCGCACCAAACGTGAGGCCGTTTCCGGTGAAGCCGAGCAGCTGCGCGGTGACCGTGGTGTCATACGGTGTGAGCAGCCGCGGGATGATCACATTGCGCGTGCCTTCGTCAAAGGCGTGACGAATGAACCCCGCACTGAGCCACCGACCCTGTAGTCGTATCGCGGCCTCTGCGCGCGACGTCTGTTCACCCAACCGTCCGGTTGTATCGTCGGGCGAAAGGTCCGAATGAGCGAACGTGGTGGTGAACCACGGACGCAGGCGCAATCGAACGTTGGCATCAACGCGACGACTCGAGTCCAGACCAATGCGTTCACCTCGCAGCGATGCCGTCACCCACCCGCGATCAGTACTCGCCACAAACCCCGGAGACAAATCCGACGTGCCGTCGATGGTTCGCCACCGCGCGAACGCACCCACGCGCGTGCGATCCCACGCGTAGCCGCCGTGGAGCACACGCTGCGTGATACTGCGCGACGAATCGGGCACCGGCTCTTCGGGCTCCTCCTCCTCTTCCGGTTCGCCCAGCGAAGCGTCCTCCACCGATGATTCCGGCACACGCGGCTTACTGCGGATGTTGCCGAGCAACGCTTGCGCGGACCAGCCTTTGGTGGTGGAGCCGTACCCGAATCGCAAATACGAATCCGTGCGCGACCCGTCGTACTCCGGAATCGTGAAGAGATCCTCGTCACCCTCGGTCGAATCACGGGTGCGACTAGTGTTGGCGATGTAGCCGTCAATGCTGAGCAGGCCGCGAGACCAACCAAGTCGCGCGGTCAGTTGACGCAGGTCACCGTCGCCCGAGCGACCGCGAGCGCCACCAGAGAACAGGTTGCCTCGTTGCCGTGCGGTTTCACCCTGCTGCATGGTGACCTGAAACAACGCACCGTTCATGAAGCGACGGCCGAACAGTCCGCGAAATCCGTTCGTATTCAGATCGCCCGTGAAAATGTCCGTCCGCGTGTACGGCGTAACGCTTCGAACGGTCCATGTCGTGAGCCACACGCGCACTTCGCCCGCCGCGCGCTCGACGACGACTTCGTCAAGCGATGCGAGCGAGATTTCGGTCAGATCCAGCACGCCATTGTTGCGCGGATCGGGCGCGTCAAGTTCAAGCCCATCCATGAATATTCGCAGCCGTCGGAAATCACCTTGAAACGCGGCGGCGTGCACCCCGGGAAACCAGGAGGTGCGATACGTGGTCAGGCCTGGCACATCTTCGAGCAAATCCGCGACGTTGATGGCGCCGGTCGACAGCAATTCCTCGCGATTCCAACGGCGCGCACGCAGGATTTCCGTGTCGGGTCCGGTGGGGTATTGCGTGATCGCCGCTTTGATTGTGTCAGCGGCGCGCTCGGCTCGCTTGCGAATGCCTTCGGCGCGCAGGGAATCGGCACGCAGGGAGTCGCGCGTTGCTGAATCGAGAATAACGGGCGGCGTGTCCACAACCACCACCCGCGCGGTATCGCGACGCAGCGTGTCCACCTGTGCTTGCGCACGCTGTGGCGCACTGATCGACGCGATCAGTACCGCAAAAATCAGCGCCAGAAGTTCGCGCGGAAACTGCCTCACGCGGACGAAATCATGTGTCAGCGTGCGCGCTGGCGCACGAACTCCACGAACGTTCCGACCGGCGTTCCCGTGGGGCCTTTGGGCAGCCATCCGAGATCAGTCTGCGAATAGGCCGTGCCGGCCACATCGAGATGTACCCACGGATAACCATCAACAAACTCCTGAAGGAAAAGGGCCGCCGTGATCGAACCAGCCGGTCGACCACCGGTATTGCGCAGATCCGCCACGTCCGACTTGATCTGCTCGCGGTACTCGTCCCATACCGGCAAAGGCCAGCCGGGTTCCCCGCCCTTCTCTCCGGCCGCCCGCACTTCTTCCACCAGCGTCGCGTCCGGGCCAAACAATCCCACCGCATTGTGACCCAGCGCAAAGACGATGGCGCCGGTCAGGGTGGCGGCATCGAGCACCACGGCCGGCTTGTAGCGCTTCACAAACACGAGCAGATCGGCCAACACCATGCGGCCCTCAGCATCGGTGTTGATCACTTCGATCGTTTTGCCATTCGACGCCCGCACAACATCGCCCGGCTTGACCGCCGTGCCCGACGGCATGTTGGTGGTCGAGCCAATCACGCCGATCACGTTCACGTTGGGCTTCATGCGCGCAATCGTTTCCATAGCACCCATCACGCCGCCGGCGCCACACATGTCGTACTTCATCCACTCCATCTCAGGAGCGGGTTTGATGGAAATGCCACCCGTATCGAAGCACAGTCCCTTGCCAACGAGCACAATCGGCGCGTCGTTTTCGGCACCGCCTCGATACTCCATGGCCACAAGACGCGGCTCCTGCGGCGTGCCCTGCGCGATGCAGAGGAACGCACCCATGCCCTCCTGCTCCATTTCCCGCGGGCCGAGCACGGTGACGTTCACGTTGCCGTGTCGTTCCGCAATCTCGCGTGCGGTCTGCACGAACGTTTCGGGCGTGCACACGTTGCCGGGCATCATGCCAAGACGTCGGGCAATCGCCTGTCCGGCGGCGATTGCTTCACCCGCCGCGAAGGCGGTACGACTGGCGTTGTCGTCACGCGTGATCACGGTCGCATTGGCGAGCGGCGCACGGCGCTCAGCCTCGGGTGCCGGCGTACGCAGGTCCGGATAGCTCCACGCGCCAAGCGCAAGTCCTGCGACCAGCCCCTCCAAATGTTCTGGCGACGCGTCGCTCGCGTGTGCGTGCATGGCGCCTGTGCCCAGTTTGACGGCGGCGCGTGCCGCCACGGCGCCGGCGCGTCGCCACGCGGTACGCGTGGGTTCACCCTTGCCTAGTCCAACCAGCAGCACCCGCTCCACGCCGCGTTCGGGGCCAGCCAGAAAGCACGTTTCGTCGCGTCCTCCGCGAAAGTCACGGCGAGCCAGCGTGCGGGCGAGTGCGCCCTGCATGGCCTCGTCGAGCGAATACAACGACTCGGGCATGCTGATCGCACCGCTTGTCGATGCCGGAAGAAACACGGCCAAGAGTGGCGAATCGACCGCCGTCACGGCGGCGTGGCTGACATGCAGCGAAAGCATCGTGGTCATGGCGGGATCAGTCAGCGGAAAGAGAAACCCGGACCGTGCTGGGCACGACCCGGGTGTACTGGGGCGGAAGGACTCGAACCTTCAACCACTCGATTAACAGTCGAGCGCTCTGCCATTGAGCTACACCCCATTGCACAACGGACGGTTCCCATTCCTGAAGCAAATGAGCCCGCCGCGAAGTGTGAACTTAGTGTGACGAGCGGGCGACTCCAAGTGGGTGTGCCAATCTCAATTGGCCGAACACGGTGCAGCGCGGTAGCCTTGCAATGTGCGGATCGCCGGTTCCTTCTGATTCTCCCTCCTTGCCCGCTTACTTATGTCTGACGTGACCAAACACACCTGGGATTCTACTCCGCTGGAGACGTTGAATCCGCTGATCTCTCGACGTTTGATCAGCACGGAGCGCCAGATGATGGCGCAGGTGCTCCTCAAACAGGGCGCGATCGTACCCGCGCACGATCACCACAATGAGCAGTTCACGTACATTTTGTCGGGTTGCCTGCGTTTCTGGATCGGCGCGCACGCCGACGCACCGGGCGACGTATTTACGGATGTGCGTGCGGGTGAAGTGCTGGTGATTCCCGGCGGCGTTCGTCATCGCGCCGAAGCGCTCGAAGATACGCTGGACCTTGATGTGTTTAATCCGCCGCGTGCCGATTGGCTTGATGGTAGTGACGCATATCTACGCGCATCGAAGTAAGTCATGAACTTCGGGTTACAGGATCGAGTCGCGGTGGTGTGTGGCGCGAGCCGCGGCATCGCGTATGCCGCGTGTGAACTATTCGCGCATGAAGGTGCGTCGCTTGTGCTGGTCTCACGCAACGGCGCGTCACTTGACAGTGCGGCCGACAAATTGCGTGCGCTCGGCGCGACCGTCTCTACCGTGCAAGCAGATCTTTCCACGGCGGAGGGCACCGCGCACGTGACCGAAACCGTGATGCGCACGCACGGTCGCGCCGATGTGTTGATTACCAACACTGGTGGTCCGAAGACGGGGCCGTCGCTTGGCCATGACTGGAGTGCGTGGCAAGGCGCCGCCGAGTTGTTGCTACGCAGCGCGGTGGAACTCACACGTGCGTTTGTGCCCGGTATGCGCGAACGCCGATGGGGGCGCGTGGTCGGCATCACGTCGTTCGCCGTCAAGCAGCCGGTGCCGTCGCTGGTATTGTCGAACAGTTTGCGCGCCGCCGTGACGGGCTACTATCGCACGCTTGCCGAAGAGGTCGCGCCGGATGGGGTCACGGTCAATACGGTGCTGCCGGGCTACACCGCTACGGAGCGGCTTGATGAACTCGCAGAGGCAACGATGCAACGCACTGGTGTGTCGCGGGACGAAGTGTTTGCACGCTGGAAAATGGAAACGCCGGCGCATCGCGTGGGCACTCCGGAAGAGGTGGCGTCGTTGATTGTGTTTCTCACATCCCGTCAGGCAGGTTTTATTACGGGTCAGGCGATTTGTGCCGACGGTGGCGCTGCTCGTTCGTTGTTGTAGCAGCGGCGTTCGGCCGCGCAGGCCACGGCTCAACGAGCGCGTGTGCGCATCAGTTTGACTATTCGCTTTTCACCAAGAGAATGACATGAGCAAGTTGACGGCAACACAGTGGATCTGGCGCGACGGTGAGTTCATTCCGTGGGCCGACGCGACGATGCATGTGCTGAGTCACTCCATGCAGTTTGGTTCCGCGGCCTTCGAGGGCATCCGTGCATACTCCACACCGCAGGGGCCCGCAGTCTTTCGCCTGCGCGAACACTTGCTGCGACTGGAGCACTCAGTGCGCATCTATCGCATGGAGATCGATTACTCAGTCGACCAGCTGATCGAAGCGACGCGGGAGCTGGTGCGCCGCAATGAGATGGACGCGTGTTACATCCGACCGATGGTGGTGCGCGGCTATGGTGCAGCAGGCATGGTCCCGCACGAGAGCCCGATTCATGTCTTTCTTCCGTGCTGGGCATGGGGCGCCTACCTCGGTGATGAGGCGCTCGCCAACGGCGTCGATGCGTGCATTTCGAGCTGGAATCGCGTGGCGCCGAACACGATCCCGGCCATGGCGAAAATTGCGGGCAACTATCTCAGCGGACAGCTGATCAAGATGGAAGCGCTCGCGAATGGTTTTCAGGAAGGCATCGCGCTCAGTCCGAATGGTACCGTGAGCGAAGGCTCCGGGCAGAATGTGTTCGCCGTGCTTGATGGTGTGATCTACACAACCCCGCTCGACGGTACGATTCTCGGCGGCATCACGCGCGCCAGCATTCAGCGTCTTGCCATCGACGCGGGCTTCACGGTCCGGGAGCAGCCCATCGCGCGAGAAATGCTGTACAGCGCAGACGAGGTGTTCCTCACCGGCACGGCGTCCGAGGTGACACCGATTCGCAGTCTCGATCGCATTCGGATCGGTGGCGGAAAGCCCGGTCCTGTGACAAAGCAACTGCAAGCCCAGTTTCTCGATATCGTGCACGGCCGTGTTCCAGACACGTATGGCTGGCTCACGCACGTACGCGATCGCTGAGTCTGCGACATCCGGTTGCAGCAAACACAAACGCCGCGCGAGCTCTGAGCTTGCGCGGCGTTTTGTTGAATACCCGAGGCGAGAATCGAACTCGCATATCCGTGAAGATGGGGGATTTTGAGTCCCCTGCGTCTACCAGTTCCGCCAGATCGGAAGAGCA
>JALHNZ010000097.1 GCA_022843265.1 Gemmatimonadaceae bacterium | reverse complement strand
TTGCTGCTGGTGCGCTTTTCGGTCGCCGACAATACCGAGGTGTCGCTCGTCGAATCCGGTGCGCAGTCGCGCATTCGCGGATTGATTGAGCGATCGCCCGATGCGTTCGTGGTCACGGACCTCGACGGGCACATCCTGGAGGCCAACCGGTCCTTCCTGGATGTAGCGGAGCTGGCCACGCTGGAGCAGGCGCGTGGTGCGCTGATCTCCACGTTCATTGGCCGGCCGGGCGCGGACTTCCCCGTCTTCCTCACCATGCTCAAAAAGCATGGGGCGGTTCGACTGGTGGCCACTGCGGCCCGCGGCTCCCACGGCGCGAGCACCGAGGTTGAGGTGTCGGCGGTGTGGGTGCCAGACGCCGAGGAGCCGTGCATTGGCTTCACCATGCGTGATATTGGTCGGCGTTTGGCCAACGGCCCGCAGGGCGCCCGGGATCTGACCCGTGCGGTGGAAGATCTGACCTCGCTGGTAGGGCGCGTGACGCTGCGCGACCTGGTGCGCGACACGATCGACCTGGTGGAGCGGCACTTCATAGAAGCGGCCCTCGAGCTCACGAACGACAACCGGACCTCGGCCGCCGAAGTGCTCGGCGTGAGCCGCCAGAGCCTGTATGTCAAGCTGCGCCGACACCGGCTGGCGGCTCCCGTGGCCGAACGGGATGGGGAGGCGGCCGACTAACTCGCGCCGCCCCCCATTTTTTGCCCAAAAATCACGAAAAATCCAAAAAAACACTCGCGCAAAACGGGACTGTCAATTAAACTAGACACCCATGGGTGTAAGCAATTCCATACAGCAGGTCGCCACGCGTCCTGATCCCCGAGCCGTGCTCACGCTGCTCAAGCCGGTCACATGGTTTCCACCCATGTGGGCGTTCTCGTGCGGCGTTGTCAGCACCGGTCTGCCAATGACTGGCCGCTGGCCGTTGCTGGCACTCGGTATCTGTATCACCGGCCCACTGGTGTGCGCGTCCAGCCAGGCTGTGAACGACTGGTTTGACCGTGACGTTGACGCCATCAACGAGCCCAATCGCCCGATTCCATCGGGACGCATTCCCGGACACTGGGGTCTGGCGATCGCGATTGTGTGGACGGTACTCTCGTTTCTGGCCTCCATCCCGCTGGGCGCACTTGGCATGACGGCGGTGGCGCTCGCGCTGGTGTTTTCCTGGGGCTACAGCGCTCCACCATTTCGATTCAAACTCAACGGCTGGATTGGCAACGCCGCCGTTGGTTTTACCTATGAAGGACTGGCGTGGATTACGGGCGCCGCGCTGATGTTTGGACAGGCGTCGTTGCCGTGGCAGATCTTTGCCATCGCCGCGCTTTATTCAGTGGGCGCGCACGGCATTCTCACGCTGAACGATTTCAAAGCCATTGAAGGTGATCGTCGCATGGGCGTGGGCTCGTTGCCAGTGCGACTTGGGGCGAACAAAGCGGCGTGGGTGGCATCGGTGGTCATGATCGTGCCGCAGACGGTGGTGATTTCGCTGCTCGCCTCGTGGGATCGTCCGAATCACGCGGTCGCGGTCGCCGTGCTCACCGTTGTGCAGATGGGCATCATGCGCTGGTTCTTGCGGGAACCGATCAAGCGCGCGTTGTATCTCAGTGCATTTGGTGTGCCGTTTTATGTGAGTGGCATGATGATCAGCGCGTTCGCCATGCGCGCCGTGATTGGAGGCGCGCCATGAGCTGGCTGCAGATTGTGCGGCTTGGTTTGGTGCAGGCGTGCATTGGCGCCGTGGTTGTGCTGATGACGGCCACGATGAATCGCGTCATGGTTGTGGAGCTCGCGCTGCCGGCCACGGTGCCGGGATTGCTTGTCGCACTTCACTTCGCCGTGCAGCTCTATCTTCGCCCGCGTCTTGGTCACGGATCAGACACCGCGGGTGCACGCACGCCGTGGATTATTGGTGGCATGGCCACACTCGCGGCCGGTGGACTGGGCGTCGCGATGTCGGTGGCGCTTATGAGCACGTCACCTGTACTTGGTATCGCGTGCGCGGCGCTGGCGTTTGTGGTGCTCGGCGCCGGTGTGAGTGCGGCGGGTACACCGCTGCTCGCCATGATTTCGGAGCACGCGCGTCCATCGCAGCGCGCCGGTGCCGCCGCGATTACTTGGATTCTGATGATTGTTGGTTTCATTGTCACGACCGCGACCACCGGATCATTGCTTGATCCGTTTGGCTTTGACCGACTGCTGATCATCACCGCTGCAGTTGGCGTAACAGCCATCGTGCTCACG
This sequence comes from Gemmatimonadaceae bacterium, assembly GCA_022843265.1. GTDB lineage: Bacteria > Gemmatimonadota > Gemmatimonadetes > Gemmatimonadales > Gemmatimonadaceae > JAABRT01. The sequence goes on along the minus strand of JALHNZ010000097.1, from coordinate 9,741 downwards.
TCACTGACGCTCTTCCGACTTGAGCCTGCGCTCGGTCCGCGCATTGCGCCGGAGCCGATCGCGGGTGCAGATCGTGGCACCGCGTTTATCGAAGCGGCGAAGTCCGTGTGGAATGAACCGGTCGCGCGCACGTTTGCGATTTTTGTCTTTGTGGCCATGCTCGCGTACAGTGCGCAGGATCTGATCCTTGAGCCGTTTGGTGGCATCGCCTTTGGACTCACCGCGGGTGAGACCACCAAACTTGCCGGCATGCAGCACGGCGGCGTGCTGCTGGGCATGATCCTCACGGCGATTATTGGTTCGCGCGTTGGTTCGCTGCGTGTGTGGGCGGCTGCAGGATGTGCCGCATCGGCGGCGATGTTTGTGGCGCTTGTGGTCAGCCCCGCGTTGGCGAGTGTCGAAGCGTTTCGCGTGATCGTGTTTCTGCTTGGCCTGTCGAACGGTGTGTTCGCGATTGGCGCGATCGGTTCGATGATGGCGCTTACGGGCGATGCGAAAGATGGTCGCGCCGGACTGCGACTCGGTGTGTTTGGTGCCGCCCAGGCAGTGGCGTACGGACTTGGTGTGTCACTCGGCGGCATTGGTGTTGATGTCGCGCAGGTGGTGCTCGGCTCACCGCTTCGTGGTTACGCTGCGGTGTTCGCCGTAGAAGGCGCACTCTTCGCCGTGTCAGCCGTACTCGCCTATCACAGTGCATCGGCCGATCGCGCTGGTGATGTGGTGCGCACACGTGGTGAGATGTTGTCTGCCGTGGTCAACAACTAATGCAGTACGTGCAAAAATCAGATGGACCGCCTACCGTGGCGACGGATCGTAAGACCGACGGGAGTGCAAGCTGATGGAACTGTTCGACGTGGTGGTGGTGGGTGGCGGGCCAGCTGGCGCAACAGCGGCGCATGAGTTGGCGCAGACCGGACGGAAAGTGTTGTTGCTCGACAAGGCCGGTCGCATCAAGCCCTGTGGTGGCGCGGTGCCGCCGCAGTTGTTGAAAGACTTTGATGTGCCGGAAGAGCTGATGGTCGCGCGGATTGATACGGCACGCATGATCTCGCCCAAGTCAAAGAAGGTCGACATTCCCGTTGGTCAGGGTTTTGTCGGCATGGTGGACCGCGATGTGTTCGACGAATGGCTTCGTGCGCGCGCCGTGTCTGCGGGCGCTGAGCGTCGCACCGGTTCATTCACGAGCATGCAGCGCGACGATGATGGCGTGCAGATCGTGACGTACACCGATGGCCGTTCGCGCACGGGCGACACGATGCAGATCAAGGCGAAGATGGTGATCGGTTGCGACGGCGCACTGTCAGCGGTTGCGCGCGCGGCGATTCCTGGCGCCGACCGCATGAAGCACGTGTTCGCGTACCACGAGATTGTGGCGTCGCCAACGGAAGACAGCGAAGCGTTCGGCAAGAACCGCTGCGATGTGTACTATCAGGGTCCGCTCTCGCCCGATTTTTACGCCTGGGTGTTTCCGCACGGCAAGACCACGAGCATTGGGACAGGCTCACTGCAGCAGGGCTTCAAGCTGCGCAGTGCCGTCGCCGCGCTTCGTGAGAGCACGGGTCTCGCTGGTGTCGAAACGCTGCGCCGCGAAGGCGCACCGATTCCGCTCGAGCCGCTCAAGCGTTGGGACAACGGACGTGATGTGATTGTGGGCGGCGACGCCGCAGGCACCGTCGCGCCGGCATCAGGCGAAGGCATTTACTACGCGATGACCAGTGGTCGGTATGTCGCGCAGGCTGTTGGTGTGGCGTTGCTCACCGGCAACCCACTGTGGCTGCGCACGGCGCGCCGCCGGTTCATGAGTGATCACGGACAGGTGTTCCGTGTGCTGGGCATCATGCAGCGCTTCTGGTACAGCAATGACAATCGTCGGGAACGATTCGTCGCCATCTGCGAAGATCGCGATGTGCAGGAACTCACGTTCGATGGCTACATGAACAAGCGTCTGGTGAAAGCAAAACCGCTTTCACACGCCAGAATCTTCTTCAAGAATCTGGCGCATCTGACTGGCTTGGCTCCGGCCTGATCGTAACCGACCCCCCGCCACCATCGCATCGCATGCTCATTTCGATTGCAGTCGACTTCCGCCGTGCCGACGTCGCCACCCGGGAACAGTTTCATTTGTCCGAGGAGCGGCTCACGCAGCTCTATCGCACAGCCCGCAGTGAGGTTGTCACGGAAGCGGCCCTCATCGCGACCTGCAACCGTACAGAGTTGTACGCGTGGGTTGAGAGCGAGGACATCAACGAGGTTGACAAGGCCATTCAAACACTGGCGCGCCGCTGGATGCGCACCCGTGTGAACGGTGATCAGCTGTTGCGCACCGCCACGCGCCGGTACGGCGCCGAGGCCGCGCGACATGTGATTCGTGTGGCGTCGGGTCTCGAATCGCAGGTACTCGGCGACGGCCAGATTCTTGGTCAGCTGCGTGCTGCCTACAAGCGTGCCGCACACAGTGGCGCGACCGGACCGCTGCTGCACCGGTTGTTCGAAACGGCGCTGCGTGCCGGCAAGCGCGTGCAGACGGAAACGTCGCTGCTCGCCGGCCGCAACTCGATTGGCGCTGAAGCCGCATCGATCGCGCACCAGCGTTTTGGTTCGCTCACGAACGCGCGTTGCCTTGTGGTGGGTTGTGGCAAAACCGGCGAGCGCACGGCGCGTCAGCTGGTCAAGCTTGGCGCGCGTGATGTGGTGCTCATGAATCGTACGCTTGGTCGCGCCGAAGAACTGGCCGCGATTCTCGGTGGTCGTGCGGCAGCCATGGATACGCTGCACGTTGAGGCCGCGATGGCCGATGTGGTGATTGTGGCCACGGCGTCCGAAACGCCCATCGTGTTGGCCGACACGCTGCGCCGCACACGTGAAGCGTGTGGGACGTCGGCGTACTCCTTGTTGCTCATGGATCTGAGCTTGCCGCGCAACATTGACCCGGGCGTGTTGGAGTTGCCGGGTGTGGCGCTGGTCGATCTCGATACGCTGCACACGCCCATTCTGGCCGCTGAAGAGCAGCGCCGGAATGCGGTGCCGGCGGCCGAGCGTGTGTGCAACGAAGAAGTGGACGACTTTCTTGATTGGGCCGCCGCGCGTCCGGCGCGTGATGCCATTCGTCCGCTGGCGGATGCACTCACCGAAGTCGCACGCCGCGAAGTGGCCTTTGCCGCCGGCGACCCCGCGGTGGCGGAGCGCACCGCGACCCGCATCGTGGCCAAGTTGCTGGCTGGCCCGATGGCCGCGCTGCGTCGCGCCATGCAGCGCGGTGAGCCGCTCGACGGGCACACGATGATGCTGCTGGAAATGTTCGCACCGACCCGCCCCGCTGGCGTGCGTACGCCGCCCAAGGCCTCGGTCCCACGGGCGTCCAAGCGGGACACCATCAACGCCCGCGCCGAGCGGGCGGCGGCGGCCTCCGCGGTCACTACCGCATCGCTGCGCGACACGCGATACGTTACGGTATCCGCAGAACGCTGACTTTTCCCACCTGCTGCGGGCCGCGTGCTGATGCCGCGCCGCCCGCCTTTACGAGTCTCCATGTCTGACGCTGTGCCGCTTGTAAACGATCTGTTTCTCCGTGCCCTCCGCCGCGAACCCGTCGAGCGCACGCCCGTCTGGATGATGCGACAGGCCGGACGCTACCTCCCCGAGTATCGCGCCGTACGCTCGGGCTCCAACTTCCTCACGATGTGCCGCACGCCCGCACTGGCGGCCGAAGTGACGCTGCAGCCCATCGACCTGATCGGTGTTGATGCCGCGATCATTTTTTCCGACATCCTCGTGGTGCCGGAAGCGATGGGCTGTTTTCTCACGCTCGACGAAGGCGTGGGACCGCAGTTCCCCACGCCGATTCGGAGCGCTGCCGCAGTCAAGGGGCTTCGCACGATCGATCCATACACGGATCTCGGCTACGTGCTCGATGCACTCAAGCTCGTAAAGCGTGAACTGAATGGTCGTGTACCGCTGATCGGTTTTGCGGGCGCCCCGTGGACACTCGCGTCGTACATGGTGGAAGGCAAAGGCACCAAGCAGTTTGCAATTGCCAAGAAAATGCTGTTCGAACAGCCGGCCGTGGCGCACGACTTGCTCGACCGTTTGGCGAACGCGGTGGGTGAATACTGCGTCGCGCAGGTAGAGGCCGGTGCGCAGGCGATTCAGCTTTTTGATTCGTGGGCCGGTGCACTCGGACCCAACGAGTTCCGCGAGTTCGCGCTGCCGTATCTCGCGCGTGCGGCCAAGATCGCCAAAACAGCCGGCGCGCCGGTGATTGTGTTTGCACCAGGCGCCACGTGGGCGCTCGATGAAATCGCCGACGCCACCCAAGCCGATGCTATTGGCGTGGACTGGCACATTGCACCGGCGCAGGCACGCAAACGTCTGGGCAATCGTGCCGTCGCCGTACAAGGCAATCTTGATCCGTGCACGCTGTACGCACCGATTGCCGAGATTGAGCGCCGTACGCACGCGATGCTTGATGAGTTCGGACCGATCGGACACATCGCGAATCTTGGCCACGGCATCTTGCCTGATATTTCGCCAGCGCACGCGAAAGCGTTTGTGCGTGCGGTGCAGCAGCACGAATGGCCAACGGTTTCGGAATCTGAAATGATCGCCGCTGCCACGGCCACGGTTGGCGCGCAATGACATCGGTCTCCGCTTCCACCACGAACACCACGGGTGCGCCGGAGCGTGTGTCGCGCCGCGCCGAAGCCACGCGTTGGATCGCAGGCTTGCACGACGAGCTGACCGCGCTCTTCGGCCGTCTCGATCGTGGCGGCACGTTCATTGAAGATCGTTGGGAACGGCCCGGCGGTGGCGGTGGCGTGAGTCGTGTGCTGATTGAAGGCACCACGTTTGAAAAAGCCGGCATTAATCGCTCCACGGTCATGGGCGTGCTGCCTGAGCTCGCCGCTCGTCGGCTCGGTGGACACGGTGCCGCCAATGGTGGTACGGACTTTTTTGTCACCGGCGTCAGCCTGGTGGTGCATCCGCGCAGCCCCATGATTCCAACGGTGCACTTGAATGTGCGCTACTTCGAACTCATGGATACCGACGGCAATATCACCGACGCGTGGTTTGGTGGTGGCACCGATCTCACGCCAACGTATCCGTTTCGCGAAGATGTCGTGCACTTTCACGACACGCTCAAGGCCGCGTGTGATCGTCATCATTCGTCGTTTTATCCGCGATTCAAAACGTGGTGCGACGAATACTTTGTGAACGTGCATCGCGAGAACGAAGCGCGTGGCGCGGGCGGTGTGTTCTTCGATCACATTCGTGAGGGCGACGACGATCACGGATTGAATGTGGACGCGCTGCAGGCGTTTGTCTCCGACATTGGTCGCGTGCTGCGCGATGCGTACGGCCCAATCGTCGAGCGTCGCCGTGATCAGGCGTTCGGTGAACGCGAGCGGGACTTTCAGCTCTGGCGCCGTGGACGCTACGTGGAGTTCAATCTGGTCCACGATCGTGGCACCCACTTTGGCCTGCAAACGAACGCGCGTATCGAGAGCGTGCTCATGAGCTTGCCGCCGCTGGCTGCGTGGAAGTACTCACCGCGTTTTGAGAGTGGTTCGTTCGAAGCCCAGTTGCTGGATATGCTGCGCCCACAGACGTGGGTGACGGACGGACACGGCCCTGCCTGACAGTGGGCGCATCTGTGGATCGCCGAGGCGCGCTGCCGCCAGTTGAGATCGAACGTGGGGAACCGCGCTCGGTTGTAGTCATCGGTGCCGGCATCACGGGCCTGGTGGCGGCGTATGAACTCAAGCGGCTCGGCGTGACCGTCACGCTGCTCGAAGCGAGTGGTCAGGCGGGCGGCGCCATCGGCACCTCGCTGGCCGACGGTTTTCTGGCGGAGCACGGGCCGAACTCATTTGTCACGAGCGCGCCAGTTGAACTGCTGATCGAGCGCCTCTCGCTCGACGATGATGTCGTGGAATCCAACGCGATTGCGAATCGCCGGTACATCGTGCGCGGCGGCAAGCTGGTGCCGTTTCCCATGACGCCGATCGCAATGCTGACCACGCCGTTGCTGTCGTTGCGCGCGAAACTGCGGGTATTGCTTGAGCCGCTCGTTCGGCGTCGTCCGGACAACGCCGACGAAAGTATCGCGTCGTTCGTGCGCCGTCGACTCGGTCCGGAAGTGCTGGCGTACGCGGTGAATCCGTTTATCGCGGGCATCTTTGCTGGCGATCCTGAAGAACTCAGCATGGCGCACGCATTTCCGCGTGTGTTCGCGCTCGAACGTGAGTACGGCTCGCTGTCACGCGGATTCATGCAGTCGCGTCGCGACGCGTATAATGCACGGCGCGCCGCAGCTCGTGCCGCCGAGCATGCAGATGCGCCCACAGACAACGCGGAACGCGCTGCTGAGGCCGCTGCACTGGCGCCGGTACAGCCACGCCTTATTTCGTTCCGCGATGGCCTGCAAACGCTGCCAGACGCGCTGGCGGCCGCCCTCGGTTCTACACTCAAGCTCTCCACACCCGCACGTCTGCTGCACCGGGCGGAAGAGCGCTGGGTGATCGAGTCTGGTCATGACGGCGCGGTGCGCGCTCAAGCCGTGGACGCGATCGTGCTCGCGGCGCCGGCGCACGCGCTCACGGCGATGGAATTGCCAGCCGAAATCCGTCGTCATTCGCACCCCATCGAACAGGTGGAGTATCCGCCTGTCTCGTGCATTACCCTTGGATTTCGCCGCGAAGATGTCGCGCATCCGCTCGACGGGTTTGGCGTGCTGGTGCCGGCGGCTGAAAAGCGGCAGCTGCTCGGCGCGCTCTTCTCGTCCACGCTGTTCCCTGAGCGTGCGCCGGAAGGACACGTCGCGATTACGGTGTTCATGGGCGGTGGACGTGACCCGCAGCTCGCGCGGCGTGGCACCGACGAGCTGGTGCGATTGGTCCGCACGGATCTCCGCGATCTGCTCGGCGTGCGCGGCGAGCCGGTGTTCGCCAAACACGTGTACTGGCCGCGCGGCATTCCGCAGTACGCCGTGGGTTACGAGGTGGTGAAAGACGCGGCCGACGCGACCGAAGCGGCCAACCCCGGTCTCTATGTCACCGGAAATTTCCGCAACGGCGTCTCGGTTGGCGACTGCATTGCCAGTGGTCAGGAGGCGGCGCAAAAAGTGGCCGCCTATCTCGCGCACAAAGGTTAGCTTCTGACCGCTGTACTATAGCGCGGTCCCGCGAGGGGACGTTACCCTTCGCTATGAACACGGTCGATCTTCTTTGCATTGCTCCGCACCGTGATGATGCGGAGCTCACGTGCGGCGGTACGCTCATCAAAGCGGTCGACGACGGCTATCGCGTAGGCGTTCTTGATCTCACGCAAGGTGAGATGGGGACACGCGGTTCCGCCGCGTTGCGCGCGCAAGAAGCCGAGGCCGCGGCGCACGTGATGGGGCTGAGTGTTCGTGAAAATCTTGGCCTGCCCGACGCCGGTATCGAGAACACGCGCGAAACGCGCGAACGGCTTGTGACCATGCTGCGCAAACTGCAGCCGCGCACCGTGATCATTCCGGCGCGTGTCGGCCGTCATCCGGATCATCGACTGGCGTCCGAGTTGGCGCGTGATGCCTGTTTTCTCTCTGGACTCGCACGCTACGCACCGGATTCACCCAGGCACCGGCCGTTCAAGGTGCTCTACGTGCAGACGTACCGTGAGGACGCCGAAAAGCCCACGTTCGTAGTGGATATTTCGGCCCAGTTCGATCGAAAGATGGATGCCATCAAGTGCTACGGTTCGCAGTTTGATGACACGATTCAAGCGGGCGAAGTGTTCCCTAATGGGGAGCCACTGTACGACATCGTCACTCACCAGGCGGCGCATTATGGGTCGCTCATTCGTTGCCGCTACGGCGAGCCTTTTGTCACCGACGAGACCATGCGCGTACTGGACGTGATGGCGCTCGACGTCTCGACCTTCTGACCCCGGATTCCGCGTGGCCCACCATAGCGAGAGCGTAGACTACGGTTCGTATCTGGCGCTCGATCAACTGCTGGCGTTGCAGCACCCGCGCTCGGAACCGGAGCATCCGGATGAGCTGCTGTTTATTATTGTGCATCAGGCCAGTGAACTGTGGTTCAAGGTGCTGCTGCACGAGTTGCATGGACTGATCTCGCGCCTTGGTGCGTTCGATTCCATTGGGGCGGCGTTGAGCGTGCGTCGTGTAAACGCGCTCATGGAAATCGTCGCCTCGCAGCTCTCGGCGCTGGAGACCCTGCCGCCGCAGCGCTTCGCACAGTTTCGCGGATATCTTGGGCAGTCGAGCGGATCGCAAAGTGATCAGTTCCGCGCCATTGAAGCGTTGTCGGGGCTGCGCGATCCACATTTTATGGCGGCGATCAGCGATCACGGTGAACCGCCCGCTATCGTGCAACAGGCGTTGGCTCAGCCCACGCTGCAGGATTTGTTTGACCAGCTGGTCGCACACGAAGGCACCACGCTGGAAGAGCTGTACGTGGGACCTGCCCCAACGGCGCTGTTCATGATTGCGGAAGGGTTGCTGGAGTACGAACAGAATTTTTCGCGGTGGCGTTTTTTGCACGTGCAGCTTGTGGAGCGCATTATCGGCCCGGGCACGGGCGGAACGGGCGGCACACTCGGCGCCAAGTACTTGCAGCGCACCATCAGTCATCGGTTCTTCCCGCATTTGTGGGCGGTGCGATCAAAGTTTTACGGAGCAACACGGTGAGCAGTGTTTATCTCGGCGAGCGAGCGGCCTCATGAGCGAAGCGCTTCGCGATGCAGCAATGCGAGCGCAGCAGCGACTCGAAACCGAGTGGCGCACCGCGATCCCGCGTGACGACGGGTGGTTTGACGCGACGGTGCCCTTCGACCCACGCACACCGGTTTGGCCCGGTGATACCAGCATGTCATGCGGATGGACGATGCGGCGCGAACGAGGGGACAGCGTGAACGTTGCATCTGTCACCTTCAGTCCGCACAACGGCACGCATGCTGATGCACCGCTGCACGTCAGCGACACCGGCCGCTCCAGCGATTCCCTGCCCGTGATACCGTTCAACGGTCTGGTGCACATTGTCGACGTACGTGATCTGCGCGAAGCCATCACGCTGGAGCAGTTGCGTGAACGTCTGCGCGTGGAAGATCCGCTGCGCATCTTTTTGCGGACCGGCGCCTGCGTAGCAGAGGGCAAGTTCCCCAAGGCATGGGCCTGGCTCGACGCCGAAGCCGCACGCGAATGTGTGTTGCGCGGTCTCCGACTGCTCGGTACCGACGCACCAAGTGTTGATGCACGCGAAGCCAAAACACTGTCCACACACTCCGCCTGTTTCGATCATGGCGCATGGATTCTTGAAAATCTCGACCTGCGCGACGTCGCCCCCGGCGCGTACGAACTCCGGGCACTCCCCATGCAAATTCAGGGCATCGATGCTGCACCCGTTCGCGCGCTGCTTCGCGTCGTCACCTAGTTCTTTTCTGTAGCTTTTTTCGTGTCTTTCGTGCCTTCGTGCCCTTCCCGCTCGCTGTTCCCTTGCTGACCGGAGCATCGATGCTTCAACGCGACTTGCGCCTAATGCTGAGGGAACAGCGGGCGGGAAGGACACGAGAGCACAAAGGACACGAAAACTGATTACGTGCGGTGCTGGTCGCGCATTGATTCGAGCTTTTGTTGAGTGATAGGATCGACCAGCAGGTTGTCGGAAATGCTGGCGATGCGCTCGGCGTCCATCCACGCGCGTTCGAGCTCGGCCAGTTCGCCGAGCAGGGCGAGACGTTCGC
>JALHNZ010000096.1 GCA_022843265.1 Gemmatimonadaceae bacterium | reverse complement strand
GAAGAGGAGTTCGCAACGCCGTCCACAAGAATAATGGCCCACTTTGCTCCCCGACGCGAGCCCGGTGGGATCAGTTAAGTTGAGGTTACGCACTCGCTCTCACCTCCCGCCTCCCCATTGTGAACATGCGCCTGCTCGCACTTCGCTCTTTCATCCTGCTGGGCAGTGTTTTCAGTCTCGCCTGCAGCAGCGATTCGTCGTCATCGAACGCATCCACAGCCACCAGCAGTGCTTCAACCGAAGACGTGGCGCGCTGGCAAGCCACTGCCGAGCGTGTCACGATTACGCGTGATGACTGGGGCGTGCCCCATGTGCGCGGCGCGACCGATGCGGATGTGGTATTTGGTGTGATGTACGCGCAGGCAGAAGACGACTTCACACGGATTGAACAGAACTATCTCAACGCGATGGGTCGACTGGCCGAAGCGGACGGCGAATCCGCGATATATCAGGATCTGCGCATGAAGATGTTTATCAATCCTGACAGCATGCGGGTGAAGTACGAAGCGAGTGCCGATTCGCTCAAGGTATTGATGAACGCGTTCGCCGACGGACTGAACTTCTATCTGCACACGCACACAGAAACGAAGCCACGCGTGATTACGCGGTTTGAGCCGTGGATGGCGCTGTCGTTCAGCGAAGGCAGCATTGGCGGTGATATTGAGTCGATTTCGTTGCGTGATCTGCGCGCCTTTTACGAAGCGCGCGGTGTGGCGAAGGTGGCCAGTGGCCCCGAGGTGGCTCCGATTTCACGAGCAGTGGAGCCCACCGGTTCCAACGGCTTTGCGATTGCACCATCACGCAGCGCCTCTGGACACGCGTTGCTGCTGATCAACCCGCATACGTCGTTCTTCTTTCGCGCGGAAGCGCAGATGACCAGTGATGAAGGATTGAATGCGTACGGCGCGATGACGTGGGGACAGTTCTTCATCTATCAGGGATTCAACGAGCGCACGGGATGGATGCATACCTCCACAGGCGCAGACGCGATTGACGAATACGCGGAAACGGTGACGGAATCGCCGGAGGGCATCACCTACAAGTTCGGAGCGGAAAAGCGCCCCATGGTCACGCAGCAGATTACGGTGCCGTTCAAGAGCGATACCGGTATGGCCACTCAGGTCTTCACGGTGTACCGCACGCATCACGGGCCGATCGTGCGGGAAGCGGATGGCAAGTGGATTGCGATCAAGCTGATGGAAGAGCCCGTGAAAGCGCTGACGCAATCGTACTGGCGAACGAAGCAGCGCGACTTTGCGGGCTTCAAACAAACGATGGAGCTCTACTCCAACTCGTCGAACAACACGGTGTATGCCGACGCGAACGGCAGCATCGCCTACTTTCACTCCAATTTCATTCCCCGTCGTGATGTCCGGTTTGATTGGGAGCGCCCGGTCGACGGCAGCAACCCGGCCACCGAATGGCAAGGCCTACACACGGTGGATGAGAGCCCGCTGGTCAAGGATCCCGCGAACGGCTGGCTGCAGAACACGAACAACTGGCCGTACTCGGTAATTGGCGCCGGCAGCCCCAAGCCGAGCGACTATCCAAAGTACATGGATTATTTCGGCGAGAATCCGCGCGGCATTCACGCCGTGCGGGTGCTGCAGAATCGCACCAACATGACGCTTGATTCGCTGATCGCTGCGGCGTACGACAACGAACTGACGGCGTTCGAGACGTTGTTACCGGTCTTGTTCCGAGACTATGACGCGTTGCCTGCGGCGAGCCCGCTCAAGGCGAAGCTCGCGGATCAGATCGCGGTGTTGCGCGCCTGGGACCGACGCTATTCGCTGACCAGCACGGAAACATCATTGGCCGTGTACTTTGGCGAGAATCTCTGGCGCGCGGTGAGTGCTGATGCGGCACGCGATCGCGTGAACACGTACGTGTACATGGAAAAGCGCGCCACGCCAACGCAGCGCATAGAAGCGTTGAGCGCGGCAAGCGACACGTTGGCCGCGCACTTCGGCTCGTGGCAAACCGCCTGGGGTGAGATCAATCGATTCCAGCGTGTGACCGGTGACATTGTGCAGCCATTCAACGATGCGCAGCCGAGCGTGGCGGTGCCGTTTGCATCGTCGCGCTGGGGATCACTGGCCGCGTTTGGCGCCGCGACGTTCAACGGCACCAGGAAGTTGTACGGCACGCGAGGCAACAGCTTTGTCGCTGTGGTGGAATTCGGTCCACGGATCAAGGCCAAGGCGATCGTGGCGGGCGGACAGCACGGGAATCCGTCATCGCCGCACTTTATGGATCAGGCCGAGCGTTACGCCCGCGGCGAGTTTCGCGATGTGTATTTTTATCCCGAAGAGCTCTCGGCGCATACCGAGCGCACGTACAAGCCGGGGCAAAAGTAGTTTCCACGCATTTTCCCGAGGTCACCAGTGATCGTCACTACCACGCCGTCCATTGAAGGCAAGTCCATTTCCAAGTATTGCGGCATCGTCACCGGCGAGACCGTCATGGGCGCCAACATGTTCAAGGATCTGTTCGCCGGCATTCGCGATATGGTGGGCGGCCGGTCGGGAACGTACGAGAAAGAACTGCAGAAGGCGCGCGAGATTGCACTCGAGGAAATGCAGCTTCGCGCGTCTGAGCTTGGGGCGAACGCTGTCGTGGGCGTGGATCTCGACTACGAAGTGCTCGGCGAAACCAACGGGATGCTCATGGTGTCGGCCAGCGGCACGGCGGTTGTTGTGCGCTAAAGCGACTGCGACATGATGCGTACCAGTCGGTGACCGCATCGTCACGGGTACGCGCCATGTTTATCAAATGCAACGCCGCGTTCGTTCGGGATTTGCAGGGTTCGTTGGCGCCTGTCTGTGTTTTGCGTCGACCGTTTCCACGCCGCCAACGTTTGTGACGGTGGCGACTGGGGAGCGCATTGCCGTTGTGCATGCCGCTTCACCGGTGCGCGGCGAGCGTCTCGCACCAGTGGTGCTGTTGCCGGGTGTGCTTGGCTCCGCGTTTTCCATGCGGCATGTGACGCGTGAGTTGATACAGCGTGGACACGATGTGGTGGTGATTGATCCGCTCGGGATGGGCGCGTCGGATCGACCAGCCGGCGCGAACTATTCGCTCGACGCGCAGGCGCGTCGTGTCCTCGCGGTGCTGGATACGCTTGGATGGCGTGATGTCGTGATCGCCGGACACGGGACGAGCGCGACCATTGCGTTGCGTGCAGCCGCGATCGCGCCCCGCAACGTGCGTGGTGTGGTCTCCATTGCGGGTGGTCCGGTTGATGCGCAAAACACCGGGGGCTTGCAGACGGCGATGCGTTTCGCGCCACTGCTCGATTCACCGATCGGCCGATCCCTCGGACGACGGCGCTTCGCAAGTCAGCTTCGGGCGCGCAGTGCCTCCCCTGCGTGGGTGTCCGACAGTGTAGTGCGGGTGTACCTGCAGCCGCTCGAGCGCGATTTGCGCGGCTCGCTGCGTGCGTTACACGCCATGAGCATCAGTGTCGAGCCGTCGTTGGTGCGTGATGTACTACGCGAGGTTCGCGCACCGGTCATCGTGGTGATCGGTGCGCGACGCACGGAAGGCTCGCCCACGGCCGAGCAGTTGCGACTTCTGGACGCGCTCCCGGGAGCCGTTCGCGTTGATACGATCGCCGGTGTGGGCGCCATGCTGCACGAAGAAGCGCCACGCGATGTCGCCACCGCGATTGCCCAGCTAACGGATGGCACGGTCTCCGCTGGGGGGCTGACGGCCCGGGTCAAATGACTCTGCGGTGGCGCAGTGGTGGTACGTAGGGTTACTGTCGCGGGCACGGAGACTTTCGTCCGCGCTCTTCCACTCCCTCGGAGCCTGTCCCCATGACCTCCCAACTGCAGTTCCATCCGCGGCGCGCACTGTTGCTCGTTGCGAGCACACTCACGCTGTTGGCGTGTGGTGGCAACGACACGGCCGCTGATGTTGCGGCCGATTCCTCAGCTACCGCTGCGACGCCAAACGTGGTCGATATCTCGGCCGGCGACTACTTCTACACCATGGCCGACACCCTGCTCTCCGGGGCGACCACCTTTCGTCTGACGACGAATGGCCAGGAGATGCACCATGTACAGCTGATCCGCATTCCCGATGACAAGGGCCTCGAAGACGTGATGGCTGGGATGCAGGGTCCTGTACCACCTGAATGGATCGAATTCCTGGGCGGGCCGAACGCGCCGGTTCCCATGACCGGCACGTCGACGGTGACGCTTGATCTGCAGCCCGGTAAGCACGTCGCGCTGTGCCTCATCCCCTCGCCAGATGGCACGCCACACGTGGCCAAAGGCATGAGCAAGACGTTCGTCGTTGCGGCGAATCCCGCGTCAGCACCGCTCCCGGCCGCGACGATCACGATGAATCTGACGGACTACGACTTTACACTGTCCGCACCGCTCACGGCTGGGACTCACGTCATGCAGGTGACGAACACCGCCGAGCAGGATCACGAAGTGTTTATCGCCAAGCTTGCACCGGGCGCGACGGCGGAGCAGCTGCTCGGCTGGATCGAGAAGTCGGAAGGACCGCCACCAGGTGAAGCGATGGGCGGCACCGTGAGCATGCGGAAAGGTGCCTCCAATCTTGTGCACCTTGATCTCGCGCCGGGCGAGTATGCGCTGTACTGTTTCGTGCCCGACGCCAAAGACGGGAAACCACACTTCGCACACGGGATGATGAAACAGATCAGCGTGATGTAACGCGATCACGCGAGGTTGCTGCGGAGTGGCATGGGACCACTCCGCAGCGCCAGATGTTACGGAACGATGGCGTTCGTGGGAGTTCCCGCGGGCGCCTTTGCGTTTTTCACGTACACATCAAACCACGCAAACCAGCGCGCCCACAAATCCAGATCGCTCTGGTACGTGGCCACACTATGATCTTCATACGGATACATGTAGAGCGCCGCGTTTTTCCCGAGTCCGTTGAGCGCCTGATACATGCGCGTGGAGCTCATCGGTGCGGTGCCCTGATTCTGGTCTTCAATCGCGTGGTAGAGCAGCAACGCGCCCGCGAGTTTGTCGGCGCGGAAGAACGGCGACATATCGAGATACGTGGCCTGCGCTTCAAAGAAGTTGCGACGCTCACTCTGGAATCCAAACGGCGTGAGTGAACGGTTGTACATGCCGTCGCCGGCAATACCCGCTTTGAAGTACGGTGTGAGCGTCATGGCGTTCACGGTGCTGAATGCGCCATAACTGTGTCCGCCAAGTCCCATTTTGTGGCGGTCTACGAAGCCCGAGTCCACCACCGCGTCGAGCACCGCGTCAAGATTTTCTTTCAGGTCGCGCGTGTAGTTGTCATTCATGCGGCCAGCATCACCAAAGATGGGAATGTCCGGTTGAATGAATGCGTACCCTTGCGTGACCCACAATGAGGTGGCTGTTGCGGGACGTGCGGCCGGCACGGCCGGAAACTGCTGCACGTTGGTAGTGAAGCGCGAGCGCTCGTAGTCGGTGACCGACGCGTATTCTCGCGGATAGAACCAGATGATACCGGGAAGCTTTGTTCCAGGCGTCCATCCCTTCGGAAGCGTGATCTCCACCCAGAAGCGCCCACCATCGCGAGGACGCACGACCTGGAAGCGTTTGAACACGGCGCCCGTGACTTCGGGTGCAACGTCTACGTTGCTGGTGAGCTTGCGGCTTGAACCAGCGGCGACATCTCGCAGATACGCATCAGGAATGACGGTACGCGACTGCTGCGTGTAGATGTATTGCGCGTAGTCATCGTCGAGCGCGGTGACAAACTCATGGTAGGCGTCGGTCGGGCTTTCAAACAGGCGCGTGCGCGCGCCCGTTTCGATGTCCACACGATCTACCCACGGACGCGGTGCCTGTTCATGCCACTTCGCGCCGGGTGTACGCGTGCCGGCCACGTAGACCGCTTTGCCGTCTGTGCTGGTGAGCACGCGTGATTCACCCATGACACCTGTCACGGTGGTGAGGCGACCGTTGTTGCTGGTGTCACCGGTTGCTCCACCGCGCGCAGCGGCCGCCGCGCCACCACCACCCATTCCACCACCAAAGAGACCGCCGCCAACCGACAGCGTGACGCCGCGCGGGAGTCGCACGCGCTTCGATGGATCAGCCACATTTACTGCAATCACAGCCCCGCTGTCGTTCACAAACATGGTGCGACCGTCTCGGCTGTACGCGAGGCCAGCGAACTGCATGCCACCCGTGTACAGCGTGCTTGTGTCAGCGCCACCGTACGGTGCGCGCCACGCGACGTAACGCACGCCGGTGGTGCCGCGGCCGCCATTGGTGCCGGCATTCACAATGTTCTGCTGATACACGAGACCGGGTCCGAGCGGATTCCACGACACGCTGCGACGGGACGTGTCGATCGCGACGGCGGCACCAGTGCCCACACCCGGCGCACCCGCACGCGCATTCCCTTCGCGCAGCGGCGATGTGACAAGGGTGACCAGCGCTTTTCCGGAGAGATCCCATACTTCCTGTACGGTGCCAAAGCTGCTCACCGGTACGAGGTAGGAGTACGGTGTGGTGACGCGTGTAATGCGCACCTGCTGCGCATCACTGGAAAGATCGACCGACCGGAACATGTGCGGCGTGCCAATACGACGTTCAGAACGCGCACGCACATCGAGCAGCGCGAGTTGTCCGATGGCGTAGTGCTCGAGCATCGCCTTGTCGTGCGGCGTCTCCAGCAAACTGAAATGCACCGGCTGCGGTACCGCTTTGGATTCGGTGAGCCGAACCTGTGGTCCGGCTTCGACGCCGTTATTTCCGCGCACCGGCACGGGTCCGCGGTTGGCCGGCACCAACACGACGAGCAACTGTTTCCCGTCGGCGCTCCACGACAGTCCGGTCACAAGCGTTGCGAGGAGCGGTGTGCGGCTGATCTGCGTGCTGCGTCCACTCGCGACATCTGCGACCACTGCATGTGATGCGTTGGCATAGTTGGCGATGTACGCGATCTGTGCACCATTTGGCGACCATTCCGGCGACGAAATGGATTGTGCGCCGCGTGGCGCGTCGATCGTGCGCGTGACACCGGTGCGAGGATTTACCAACGTGAGCGCGCGCGTGGTACTGGTGGTGAGTGACCGTGCGCGATTCGCCTGGGTATCTACCTGGACACCGCCGAGCCACAGGTGCGGCTTTCCGTAGTCGGCGATGTCGCCGCGATCCGGGCCAGCAGTGCGCAGGAACCAACTGCGGTCGGGGCTGGCGTTCGTGAAAGAGATGTCGACACGAGGCGCCATGATGATGCGTTCTACATCAGCGGGGGGTCGTGTGAACGATTCGGTTCGCAACACGGTCTGCGGATCCCACCCGGAGCCGTTTCCGTTGGCAGCACTCTGGGCCGCGAGCGATCGGGCGGTCAGGGGAAATGCGGCGAGCAGCAACAGTGTTGCCACAATCCGCGGCGATGTGACGTGTCGCACTTTCGTAGAACGCATGCAGTCTCCAAGGTGGTACGGATCCGCGTGTCGGATACCCGTTCGCAGGAAATACGTCTTAGCGGGAGAGATGCTGAGGTGTGACCGAGCGCACGGAGGTATGTACCGCATCCGGCTCGATGGAGTATTACTTGTTATGATAGCGTCGGGCGCGCCCTTTTCTCCTTTTTTGATTGCATGACCGCAGACAACGCGTTGTTGATTGCGCTGGGCCTTTTCGCGCTGGTGGGAGGCGGAGCCGCGGTGTACTGGTGGCTGAATCGGACGCCATCGGGGTATCGTCGCGACCCGGACGCCGAGCTTCCGCTGTTTTCGGTTTCGCTGCCGGATGCGCGTCGTACGCCGTCGCGGTCATCGACACCGCCATCGGCTGCGCCAGCCGTGCCCAAGTCGCGAGAAGCCGCGCCGATGACGCCACCCCCCGTGGTGGCGGCACCAGTCCCGAAGGCGCCATTGTCAGTGACCCCCGACGCGGCAGCACCCGCCGCGCCGGCACCCGCCGCGTCGGCACCCGCCGCCAAGTCAGTACGGAAGGCCAGTTCGCCTCCGAACATTATTGAGATTTCGACCGCGTCGCCCAAGCCACCGACGACCGATGCGGTCGCCCAGCCGCTGATCGCTCACGGCGTGCCGGGTTCGTTTGTAGAAGGACATCTGCTGCGTTTCAGTGTGCCGCAGGAAGGCACGCTTCAGTTTTTGCCGGGACGCCTTGAGGTGGCGGGCGGTTTGGACGCCGGACGCGAAATCCGTTTCGTGCGCGTTCCGGGCCCGGAGGGGACCGAGGTCACGTTCGGCCGTAGCGAAGGGCCGGCATATCGGCACATTCAATTGCGCGAGGCCACCGTCAGCCGATTGCATGCCCGTCTCACCCTGCGTGAGGGCACGTGGCATCTCACCAACCTGTCGGCCACGAACCCTGCCGTATACAACGGACGCATGCTGGACTCCGGCGAGGAACAGCCGCTGTCCGACGGTGACCGGATTGAGATGGGCGAAGTACTTTTCGGTTTCCGTAGTCGGTAATCCAGGGCGCCTCGTGCGCCGACGGGCAAGGACTCTGTGGGATGATGGACGCGTTCGACGACAGCGAGGTTGCAGACCTCGAAGACGAATACGAGTTACTGGGTGAGTTGGGGCGTGGCGCAAGCGCGATCGTGTATCGCGCACGCGACCGCGCCCTTGGTCGCCTCGTGGCCATCAAAGTCGTGCGCGCGCATTCCATCGCCTCGGCCGATGACGCCATGCTGCGACTGGCGCGCGAAGCACGCACCGTTGCCAAGCTGCAGCATCCCAACATCGTGACCGTGCACGCAGTGAAACGTTTGCGCACGGGCGGCCTGGCACTCGTGATGCAGCTCGTACCGGGGCGCACGCTGAAACAGGCGATCGTGGAGCAAGGTCCGTTTGCCCCGGAACAAGCCGAACGTGTGCTGCACGATGTGGCCGAAGCGCTGGCGTATGCGCACGCGCATGGTGTGGTGCACCGCGATGTCAAACCCGAGAACATTTTTCTTGACGCGGACAGCGGACGCGCCCTGCTCAGCGACTTTGGCATTGCGCACAGCGCGGACAATGAATCGCGCTTGACGATGACCGGCGCGGCGATTGGAACGCCCGCGTACATGGCGCCCGAGCAGATTGATGGTGCGCCGGCCGACGCACGCTCTGACATCTATAGTCTTGGCCTCGTGATGTGGGAGATGCTTACGGGGAGACGTCCGTGGGACGGCGAATCGCTGTACAACGTGATCTCCAAACAAAAACAGGAAGACCTGCCCGCGATCGATGCGCTGCGTCCGGGTGTGGTGCCGGCCAGATTGCAGTACATCACCGAGCGCATGTTGCAGAAGCGCGCCGCTGCCCGGTGGGCCGGTGCCGATGGATTGCTGGCCAATCTGGATCACTGGGTTGTGCCAAGTGATTGGCGTCAGTGGGAAGCGGCGCACAAACGCCGCCGAGAAGCGGCGCGCACGTTGCGGGCCGAACAGCGCGAAGCCAACGAAACAACGTCACCGTCTGATATGGCGACAATCAGGTTTCGTCGTGATGCGATGACCCCTGGATCTGCGGTCCAGGTGATTGATCGCGGTGCACAGGCTACACCTGCTGCGGCGGCGGCGCTGGTACCAGAAGATGACACGCCGTCGTGGGCCGTGGAGGACGCGACTCCTCCGCGGCGTGCGTGGCGGTCGGCTCTGGTTGCCGTGATGCTCATTGCGGTGGGCACTGGTGCGGCATGGTATGCCGATGCCACAGGCCGTTGGAACGCGCGCGGATTTTTTGGTGGTGCGTCGAGCAGCGCGACACTCGCCGTCAATACCAACGGTGGTGAGTTGACGGGCACGGCGCGTGTCATGGACACTCAGTCCGGCACACTCAGTGATTCTACAAGCGTCACGGTCGCCACCGATTCCGTTTCGGCGAACGCGGCGGGCATGCAAGCCGGCGTTGCTCCGGGCGTGAACGCGGCGGGTACATCACCCGCCATGAACGGTGCCGCGCAGTCAATAGATCAACAGGCGTCAACCGCGGTGCCCATCGTGCCGCCGGAATCCATGGCGCCGCGTGTGCGCCGCGCGGCGCCGGTGGCGGCACCCGATCCGATCGCCGTACCGGAATCTGCGCCAGCTGCGCCCTCTGTTCGTGCTACAGATGACGCGGGGGTTGTTGGCGCCGGCGGTCGACACAGTTGCGCTCTGGCCGGCGGCCGCGCGTTGTGCTGGGGCGCCAACGACGCCGGGCAGCTGGGCAATGGTGATGTGGAATCACGCGACGCACCAAGCGCCGTGGCGGGAGATCTTGAGTTCGTACAAATCGCTGCTGGTCTGGCGCATACGTGTGGCGTGGCGCGCGGTGGTGATGCGTACTGCTGGGGCGCGGATGATCGCGGACAACTTGGTGATGCGACCACAACGTCTCGCAGCGCGCCGGTACGCGTGAACTCCAACCTCAACTTCCGCGTGGTACGCAGTGGATCCAATCATACGTGCGGACTGACCACGGGCGCACAGGTCGCCTGCTGGGGTTACAACGACAAGGGTCAGCTCGGTGATGGCACGAATGGTATGCGGACGTCTCCCGTGCGCGTGAATACTGACCAGCGCTTTGTTTCCGTATCAACCGGATGGAATCACAGCTGCGCGATCGCGTATGACGGTGCGGTGTGGTGTTGGGGGTCGAACAACGACGGCCAGCTCGGCGACGGCACGCGTACGAATCAGAATGCGCCGCAGCGCGTGCAGTCCAGCGAGCGCTTTACGAGTGTGTCAGCGGGCGGCGGTCACACCTGCGGCGTGACGGACGACAATGCGCTGTACTGCTGGGGACGCAATGCGTTCGGTCAACTTGGGCTTGGCAACAACACGTCGCAGTCCTCGCCAACGCGCGTTGAGAGTGCGGTGCGATTTGCCTCGGTAAGTCTGGGCGGTGTGCACAGCTGCGCGCGGACCACAAGCGGCCAGGGTTGGTGCTGGGGCCTGAATACGTACGGCCAACTTGGCGACGGGAGCATGGTGAACCGTTCGTCGCCGGTGCGAGTGATCGGTGTGAACAACTTTGCTGTGATCAATGCAACCGGCGCGCACACGTGCGGCACAACAACGGATGGCTCCGTGTCGTGCTGGGGGTTCAATGTGCAGGGACAGCTTGGTGACGGCACCCGAAACCATCTGGCACGCCCAACGCGCGTAGCGATTCCGGGGCGCTGAGGTGCCCCGTCGTGGTGGATCGCAGAGCGTCCCTTTATGGATGCGTGTTGTACTGACGGCACTGTTTGCGCTGTCGAGCAATGCGTGCGTCAGGATGGGCGATATCAGCGGACCAACGCCCATTGGCGGTGTTGTGGAGACCGTGACGCTCTCCTCCAGTGATGTCACGCTTGGTGTTGGAGCAACTGTCACGCTGCAGGCGGTGGCACGAGACCGCGATGGCACAACGATCAGCGATCGCGTCGTGACGTGGTCGTCGAGTGACAGCACGATTGTGCGCGTGTCAGCGGCTGGTGTGCTGACCGGCATTTCGAACGGTACGGCGCAAGTGGCGGTCTCAGTGGCCGGCCAGAGCGCGTTGGCGCAGGTGCGCGTGATTCCACGCCCGGTCAGTACGATTGAGCTCGGCCCGCTCGCACCGAGAATTCTGGTCGGTGGATTTGTGCAACTGGTGGCGTTGCCGCGTGATGAAACAGGCGCGCCACTTCCCCAACGCACGGTGTTGTGGTCGAGCAGCAATGCAGCGGTGGCAACCGTGGACGCGTCGGGATTTGTTAGCGGGCTCTCGCCTGGTGCCACCACAATTACCGCGCGCAGTGAATCGCGTGAGGCGGCTGTTGGCGTCACAGTCAGCGCCGTGCCGGTGCGATCCGTATTGGTGTCACCGCGTGTGGATACGATCGTGATTGGTCAAAGCACGCAGCTGACCGCTGTGGCGCGTGATTCCAATACGGTGCCGCTGGTCGATCGTGTTTTTGCGTGGCGTTCCGAAAATCTTGGCACGGCAACGGTTTCAGCCACCGGCCTGGTGCTCGGTGTGTCACCGGGCACGGTGACCATTGTTGCGCAAACGGATAACGTCGTGGGCACGTCCACGATCGT
>JALHNZ010000095.1 GCA_022843265.1 Gemmatimonadaceae bacterium | reverse complement strand
CCGGGATGATGACGCTTATCTCGCTGGCCATCACAGTCGCGTTCGTGTTCTCGTGGGTGGTCGAGCTTGGCGTCGTGCAGGCCGGAGCGCTGTGGTGGGAACTGGCGACCTTGGTGGCCGTGATGCTGCTCGGGCACTGGATCGAAATGCGCTCGATTTCGCAGGCGCAAGGTGCACTGAAGGAGCTGGCGAAGCTTCTGCCCGATGAGGCCACGCGCATCACGAGCGACGGGACCGAGACCGTTCCGGTGAGTGACCTTCGCGAGGGTGACACGCTGCTGATTCGTCCCGGTGAACGCGTGCCGGCTGACGGCACAATCGTACGCGGCTCAAGCACGCTGGATGAGGCGATGATTACCGGCGAGTCACGACCGGTAGAACGTAGTGTTGACGACGCCGTCATTGCGGCCACCATCAACGGCGATGGTGTGCTTGAGATCACGGTGACGGGGACCGGCGAAAAAACGAAGCTGTCTGGCATTATGCGACTGGTCGCCGACGCACAGGCGTCCAAGTCCCGCGCGCAGCTTTTGGCAGATCGTGCGGCGCGCCTGCTGACGTGGGTGGCGATCGGGTCCGCGCTTGTGACGCTTGTTGTCTGGCTCGCCGTTGGCGCCAGCGTAGACGTCGCCATCGTGCGCGTTGTCACGGTGCTGGTAATTGCTTGCCCGCATGCGCTGGGACTCGCCGTGCCGCTCGTGGTGGCCATCTCCACTGCACTGGGAGCGAAGCACGGTTTGTTGGTGCGTGACCGTCGCGGCTTGGAAGAAGCGCGCAATCTCGAGACGGTGGTCTTCGACAAGACTGGCACGCTGACACTCGGTGAGTTCCGCGTGGTCGCGTTGGGCATGGCCGACGGTGTCACACGAGAGCAGGTGCTGCGGCTCGCCGCCGGTGTAGAATCGCAGTCCGAGCATCCCATCGCGCGCGGCATTGTTCGCACCGCGACTGAGGCAGGTGTGGAGATCCCGTCCGTGACGGACGCGCGCGGGCTGCCAGGTCGTGGAGTGGCGGCGACTATCGATGGCGTGACGTTTGAGCTCGGTGGCCCGGCTCTGCTCACGGAGCGATCGGCCGCTGCCCCGGCGTCACTCACAGCAATGGTCTCGGAGGCCAAAACGAGCGGGCAGGCGGTGATCTACTTGCTGCAAGACGGCCGTGTGCTTGCCGCACTCGCTATCGCCGACGCGATACGCCCGGAGAGTCACGAAGCCATTCGCACACTGCACGCGCTCGGCGTGCAGGTCACCATGATGACAGGTGACGCTCGCGAGGTAGCAGAAGCCGTGGCCGCCGAGTTGGGAATCGATGACGTACTCGCACAGGTGCTGCCTGAAGACAAGGCGCGGCATGTGCGCGAGATCCAAAAGTCCGGGCGACGGGTGGCCATGGTCGGCGATGGAGTGAATGATGCGCCGGCACTGGCGACGGCGGACGTCGGCATTGCCATTGGTGCGGGCACGGACGTCGCAGTTGAAGCCGGTCACATCGTCCTGGTGCGCTCCGATCCGCGAGATATTTCGCGCATCATCACGCTGTCGCGCGCGACGTACCGCAAGATGATCCAGAATCTGTGGTGGGCGGCCGGCTACAACATTGTTGCCATCCCGTTGGCCGCCGGCGTGTTGGCACCCTGGGGCATTGTGCTGACGCCGGCCGTCGGCGCCGTACTTATGTCTGCTAGTACGGTTGTGGTCGCGATCAATGCGCAGCTGCTGAAGCGGACGCCGCTGTGAGAGGATCGTGTGAGCGTGTCCCTTGAACTTTTCGACGGCGACGACACTATTTAGACATATGTCGATCAGACGCTCGGCCGCCGCCCTGCTTGGCGCAGTGTTCATTCTCCAGCTGGTGCTGGCGGGTGGCGTCGCAGCCTGCAGTTCCGGAGACATGACGTCGAAAGGCTCCGACCCACATGCTGTGGCGAACGTGAGCGGGCCATCGGACGGCATGTCTGGCATGAACATGGCACCCACGCCAAACGAGACTGACGCGAACGAGTCGCCCTGCGATCATCCCGTGTCGCCTCAGCCGTGCGAAACGATGGCTCCCTGCGCCGTGAGCTTTACGCCGGCGACGGCGGCGGCAGCGCTACAAGCTGTCCGCGTCATCGAAACAGTCGTGGCATCGCATGTCGCGATGCCCCGGTCGGTTTCTTTTCCACCCAGGCACCGACCACCTCGGGCGTAGCTCAGACCACAAGTTGATCTCAACTTCGCGCGCCATTGAAGCTCGTTCAATGCGCCGCGGTTCTGGCTTTCCGAGGAGACATGCCTTCTTACACTCGTCCACTGGCGGCTTCGCCATGTGGCGTTGCGCTCGTGCTGACGATGCTCATATCGTCCGCAGGCGCGCGCGCCCAGCAGTCGCCGCAACCATCAATGCAGTCTGCCATTGAGCGCCCGCACGCGCTCGACTCCCTTGTCGCATCGGCACTATTGGCCAGTCCACGGCTGCGCGCGGCTGAAGCGCGCGTGCGCGCCGCGAGCACACGCGTGACCACAGCCGGCTCGCGCCCGGACCCGATGCTCATGGCTGGCATTCAGAACTTCCCGGTGAGCGAACCAGGATTTCGTGACTTCATGACCATGAAGATGCTTGGCATCGGACAGTCTATCCCCTACCCGGGCAAACTGTCGCTTCGCACACGAGCGGCGGCACGTGAGCTCGACGCGATCGAAGCGGAGCGCGCAAGCGCGCGACTCTCCGTCGCGGCGGAGGTAAAGGATGCGTACTACGACCTGGCCTACCTGGACCGGACTATTGCCATCGTGGATCGTAATCAACGTCTCTTGCTCGATTTGATGAAGGTGACGGAGACGAGGTACGGCGTCGGCACCGGCGGGCAGGAAGAAGTGCTCCGCGTACGCGTTGAAGCCGCGAGACTGAGCGAGGAAGCAGTCGCGCTCATTGAACAGCGACGCGCCACGCTGGCGCGTCTGAACGCCACGCTTGATCGTCCCAGCGAGACACCAGTCGCTGAGCCTTCGATTCCAGCGCGAATCAGTCGCGCAGCAATTGCAGATTCCGCCTCGGAGATTCGTTTCGTGTCATCCACCATTGGCGCGCGCGCAGCGGAGTCACCGTTTCCGCCACTGCACGACTTGCAGGCCACTGCGGTGCGACAGAATCCGATGCTCCTGGCGCTGCGCGCGAAAATCGACGCGCAGCTTGTACGCGAAACTCTTGCGCGCAAAGAACACCTTCCCGACTTTGACGTCACGCTTGCCTATGGGCAGCGCGATGGCTTCTCAGATATGATCTCGGCGCAGGTGTCAGTACCGATCCCACTGCAGCGGAAACGCAAGCAAGACCAACTCGTTGTCGAATCGCGCGCGGAGTTGGCGGCGCTGGAAGCGGAGCATCACGAGCAGTCGAATACGGTGCAAGCTGTCGTTGCACGCCTGCACAGCGAGCTTGAGCGAGACCGAGCGCAGCTGGCGCTGTACGTAAAAGCGATTGTGCCACAAGGGCGTGCATCGCTTGCATCTGCGACCGCCGGATATCAGGTGGGCCGCACAGACTTCCTCACGCTGCTCGATGCACAAGCCACACTGTTCAACTATGAGCTGACGTATTTTCGCGTGCTCTCCAATTTTGCGAAGACGCTGGCGGAGTTGGAGCGGATGACGGGTGAGGAGATCCTCCAATGAACAAAAACCCGAACGACAGTGAACCCATGCCGACGACTCGTGTGTCGAAGCGTGGTGCGACGAAGCGGACCGCGATCCTTGCGGGCTCCGCGTTCGGTGTCGTGGCCCTCATGGTGTGGCTGGTATTGGTCAATCGCCGCGATACGAACAACATTCAGGCAGCAGAAAAATCTGCTGACATGCGCGGCCTGGCCAACATGGACGGCATGGCCGGCATGAATATGAGCACTGACGGATCCGTGCATCTCACCGCCAACCAACTGCGTCAGTTCGGTATCACGTTCGGCACCGCCGACGTACGCGCGCTTGAGGATCGGATTCGTACCACCGGCATCGTTACGATCAACGAAACGCGCATTGCGCAGGTGGCACCAAAGTTCGGCGGCTTTGTTGAGCGACTGTACGTGGACTTTACCGGTCAGCCTGTACGGCGCGGACAACCACTGCTTCAGATCTACTCGCCCGAGCTCGTGGCGGCGCAGGAGGAGTTGCTCATCGCGCGTCAGCTCGACACAACGATCAACGAGAGCGTGATTCCGGGTGTCCCGAAAAGCGCGTCGAATCTGCTCGCGGCGGCCACGCGACGACTTCGCTTGTGGGACATCTCCGACACGCAGATTCAAAGCATCTTGCGAACCGGAGTCGTGCAACGTTCCCTCACGCTCCACGCACCAGCGTCTGGCGTGGTCATCGAGAAGAACGTGGTGCAGGGGCAGGCGATCCAGCCAGGCCAGAGTCTCTACACCATTGCTGACCTTACTGACGTCTGGGTGGAGGTCGAACTGCGTGAAAGCGAGGCGGGCAGTGTGCGCGAGGGATCACGCGCCGCGCTGGAGTTTGCCGCTTTCCCTGGGCGAGTGCTTGATGGACGTGTGGCCTATGTGTACCCCACGCTTCAGGAGGCGTCGCGCACGATCAAGGCGCGGGTCGCGGTCGCGAACACAGACGGGCGCATCAAGCCTGGCATGTTCGCCACGGTGCGATTCACATCATCAGGCATCCGCGCGCTCAGCGTGCCCGCCGCTGCGGTGATTCGCACGGGCGAGCGTTCGGTCGTTTTCGTGGACATGGGCGGCGGTCGGCTGCTCCCGCAGGAGATTGAGACGGGCCGAGTTGGCGCAGACTTCGTTGAGGTGCTCGCTGGATTGGAACCCGGACAGCGCGTCGTGACATCGGCGCAGTTCCTGCTCGAATCCGAGTCGAACATTGGCGAGGTTATGAAGGCGATGATCGGCATGGGCGGCGACATGGACGGTATGGAAGGCATGGATATGCCCTCCATGGACATGAAAGGCGCCAAGATGCCGCCGCAGGAAAAGCGGCCATGATTCGACGAATCATTGAGTGGTCGGTGAATAACAGAGCCGCCGTGTTGCTCGGCACGCTCGCTGTTTCACTGGGCGGCGTGTGGGCGATGTTGAGAACACCGGTTGACGCGATCCCGGATTTGTCGGATGTGCAAGTGATCGTGATGACTGAGTGGCCCGGTCAGGCACCAGAGCTCGTTGAGGATCAGGTCACCTATCCACTGTCCACCGAACTTCTCAAGGTGCCGGACACAAAGTTCGTGCGCGGCATGAGCCAGTTCGGACTCTCGGCAGTGTTCGTGGTCTTCGAAGACAACGTTGACTTGTACTGGGCGCGATCGCGCGTGCTCGAATATCTAAACGGCGTCCGCGAGAAGTTGCCCGAGGGCGCCATGCCAATGCTCGGCCCTGATGCAACCGGCGTGGGCTGGGTCATGCAATACATTCTGGCCGACACATCGGGTGAGCTCAATCTGGCCGAACTGCGCAGCCTGCAAGACTGGACGGTTCGTCCGGCGCTCACCGCAGTGCCGGGAGTCGCGGAGATTGCCTCACTGGGCGGTTTCGAAAAACAATATCAGATTGAGGTCGATCCGGCGCGGTTGCTCGCGTACGCCATTCCCATGTCAGACGTGGTGAAAGCCGTACAGGCCTCGAATCAGGATGCCGGGGGCCGCATGATCGAGATGAGCGGCTCCGAGTATGTGGTGCGGGGACGCGGGCGATTCACGAGCCTCGACGATATGCGTTCCGTTGCGGTAGGCACGGCGCCCGGCGGAACGCCAATCACAGTAGGCGATGTCGGTACCGTACAACTCGGCCCGGAGATCCGACGTGGCATTGCCGATCTCAATGGCGACGGAGAGGTGGTCACCGGCTGGGTGGTGATGCGCTTTGGCGAGAACCCGCTTGAGGTGATCAATGGCGTCAAGGCGAAAATGCAGGCGATGGCGAGTGCGCTGCCGGCTGGCGTGATCTTCGTTGACGGCTACGATCGATCGGGACTAATCCAAGGCGCCATCCGCACGCTGCAGGAAAAGCTCATCGAAGAAGCCATTATCGTGGCGTTGGTGACGGTGCTCTTCCTGCTGCACGCCTCGAGCTCGCTCGTCGCCATCGTGACGCTTCCGATCGGCATTTTGATGGCGTTCTTGGCCATGCGTGTGCTCGGCCTCAATGCCAACATCATGAGCTTGGGCGGCATAGCAATCGCGATTGGCGCGATGATCGACGCCGCAATCGTGATGGTAGAAAATTTGCACAAACACATGGAGCGCAACGAGCACGACGGGGGCACACGAACCCGGTGGGAGCTCGTGATCGATTCATCGAAAGAAGTCGGGCCCGCGCTCTTTGTCTCACTGCTGATTATCACGCTCTCGTTTCTCCCCGTGTTCGCCCTCGAAGCGCAGGAAGGACGGCTGTTCAAGCCGCTGGCGTGGACGAAAACACTCTCCATGGCGGCCGCCGCGCTGCTCTCGATTACGCTCGTGCCCGTCATGATGGGGCTGTTCATTCGAGGGAAGGTGAAGCCCGAAGCAGCCAACCCTGTGAACCGGTTTCTCATCCGCGTGTACCGCCCGGTCATCACACTTGTGCTGCGCTTCCGGTGGATAACCATCGGCGTGGCCGCCGCTGTACTCGTTGTGTCGATCGTACCATGGACGCGCCTCGGCAGCGAATTCATGCCGCCGCTGAATGAGGGCAGCGTGATGGACATGCCATCTCTCTTCCCAGGCGTCGGCACGGCGCAGGCAAAACAAATCCTGCAGCAGCGCGACGCAGCGCTCGCGCGCATTCCCGAAGTGCACATGGTGCTGGGCAAAGTCGGACGTGCCGAAACGGCGACAGACATGGCGCCCATGTCGATGATCGAGAGCATCGCTATTCTCAAGGATCGCGATCAGTGGCGAGCCGGCGTGAGTTACGACTCGATCATGACTGAGATCAACGCATCGGTAAAAACACCAGGCGTGGCCAACATGTGGTCGATGCCAATCAAGAATCGGCTCGACATGTTGGCGACCGGAATCAAAACGCCAGTCGGCGTGAAAATTTTCGGACCTGATCTCTCGGTGCTGGACCGCATCGGCAAACAAATCGAGGGAATTCTGCCGGCCGTTGAGGGCACCAACTCGGTGTTCGCCGAGCGAGCCGTTGGTGGTCGGTATCTGGACATCGAGATCGACCGCGCGGCAGCTGCGCGCTATGGCATGACCGTTGACGACGTACAAATGGCAATGATGGCGGCCGTTGGCGGCACGCCTGCTGGTACCGTCATTGACGGACGAGAACGATACAGCGTACTCGTGCGCTACCCGCGCGAACTGCGTGACGATCCGCAAGCCATCGCGAACACGCTTGTTGCCACGCCGTCGGGTGCGCAGGTCACGTTGGGCCAGCTGTCCGCGATTACGGTCACACGTGGTTCAACGCTGATCAAGTCTGAGAACTCGTATCTCAACAATATTGTGTACGTCGATGTGCGGGATCGAGACATCGGCAGTTACGTCGCCGACGCGCGAGCGTTGATCAACGAGCGCATTACACTGCCACCCGGTTACCGATTGGAATGGTCTGGTCAGTTCGAGGCGATGGAGCGCGCCGGAAAGAAGCTGCGCATCGTGGTGCCGATCACGCTCGCGATCATCTTCGTCCTGTTGTACTTCAACTTCAAGAGCGTCACCGAAAGCGCCATCGTGATGCTATCGCTTCCCTTTGCTCTCGTCGGCGGCGTGTGGCTCATGTGGCTTCTTGACTACAACGTGAGCGTCGCGACATCGATTGGTTTTATCGCGCTCGCTGGCGTCGCCGCGGAGACCGGGGTCATCATGCTGCTCTACCTCGACCAGTCGTACAAGCATCGGCGCGAACATGGGTTGCTCCATGATCGCGCTGACGTGGACGCCGCCGTCGAGCACGGCGCTGTGGAGCGCGTACGCCCGAAGATGATGACCGTCATGGCGATCACCGCCGGACTGCTGCCGATTCTCTGGAGCCAGGGTACCGGTGCAGACATGATGAAACGCATAGCCGCGCCGATGGTGGGCGGCATGGTGTCGAGCACGGTGCTCACGCTCGTTGTGATTCCGGCGATCTACTCGCTTTGGAAGGAGCGCGAGTTGCGACGCGTGCAAAACCGTTTGTAGGACACATACTCACGCACGAACTTCTACCTGCTCACCCTTGTTGCACGGAGATGACATGAAGATTTTTTCTCGCACCCTCGGCTTACGCTCACTCTGCAGCCTGGCCACAGTCATTGCACTCGCCGCTTGCGCTGGCAATGACAGTTCAGCCGATCGCAGTGCGGATCAGACCCCGATGTCCCAGCGCGACACCGGCACGATGTCCAGTATGGGCGGAATGCAGGGTATGCAAGGCATGACCGACAACAGCATGATGACGCAAATGCAATCGCACATGCGCATGATGGACGGCATGCGTCCGGACAGCATGTTGGCCACGCTACCGACACACCGACAAATGGTGGCAAACATGATCGCAGGCTTCAACAAGGACATGCGCGACATGAACATGACGAGCGACAACGCCTGGAACTCAACGGTTGACTCGCTTCGGCAAGACCTGACGCGCATGACCGAAATGAGTGCGTCTGAACTGCAGCAGTTCATGTCAGCGCATGCCGCACGCGTATCGCGCCTGATGGGATCACATCAGGCGATGATGAAAGACATGAAAATGTGAGGCGTTGCCCGACTTACCTTCCCGTTGGCTGCGGCGGCACGCTCCGTCGCGATTGCATTGACATCGAGACCGGCAAGCGGGTCATCACCCTTTGCGACAATGCCGTTCGCGACTCGCTCGGCACGAAGCGCTGAGACTTCATCGTCCGTGAGCGGAAACGGAATCGGGAAATCGACGCGATGCACGTCGCGCACCGTCTCGAGCTTCGTACTCGTCGCACTCGACGCCCAGACATAGGCACCACCACCCACCACCACGAGCAGACCGAGCAATCCACCAACGCCGATGGCCACCTTGCGTACGATCCCCACGGGACACCTCCGGTGAGAGCAGGATATTGAGGTGCTATGTCCTGCGGTCGTTTGCCCGTGTTGTCCAGCCATTGCTACGATTGGCCGTATGCACCCTTCCCGGCCCGCATCACGACTACGCGTGTCAGCAGCATCTGGGCGACAAACGCAGTGACCACCGCCGGCAGACTCGCCGAGATTCGCGTGAACAGCGCACTGCCCGTCATGGCGAGCGGGTTAAGCAGCGCGAGATACACGGCCGCGCCTGCGCCGAGTGCGATCAACGCCGCCCAGTTCACTCGGCCCCAGTACGCGTACGCGCTGCGCGAGGTGCCGTCGTACAACGCGCGAAGATCCACGTGGTTGCGGCGTATCAGACGATCAGCCAACGCAATGCCACACATGGGTGCGAGAATTGCTTCGGAGAACGCGATCAATGTGTAAAAGCGGTTGTACAATGTGTCTGATGCAAACAGGACCATCGCCGCGACGCCAATAAAGAATACAAGCGTGAATCGTGGCCATCCGAGCCGCTGCAACCGCGCACCACTGTGTTGGACCAGCGTTTGGCAGTTGCCCTGCACCATGCCCACGAGGCTACTCAGATTTGCAACGGCCAGCAGCACAAGCAGCAACACTCCGACCACCGGACCCGTGATCGGAATCATCCACGAGACTGGGTCTGCGCTGCCCAGCACGAGTGCGGAAATCAGACCCACACTTGCAGCCACCACGAATACGGGCACGTACGCAATCAAGCTCCCCCACACCACCGCGCGCTGCGTGTGTGCGTATCGGCCAAGGTTTGCGGCCAGCGACCCCCAACTAATGCCGCTCGCAATGTGCAACTCCACCGACAGCATGATGTTGGTGGCGCGGTCGGCGTTCGGCGCAATCGCTGGCGCGTCGAGCAGCGTCTCGAACGAAACGCGAGAGAAGATCGCGTAGAGGAGCCACACACACAACACGAGCAGGCCTGGTGCCGCAAACCGGTTGAGCAGTCGCACGCTGGCGCTGCCGCGAATCAGAATCGCCCACGCGAGTGCGAGCATGCTCACTGCGACGATCGACTGCAGCCACGTATAGTCTGCTGTCGTCGACGAAGTAGCAATGCGCATGATTTCGACCGCCGACTTGCCAATCATGGTGGCGAGAATTGCCGCCCACGCGAACACCAGTACAACCACAACCACGAGCACAAAACCGAGCGCACCAACCGGCCCGTACACCGATCGTTGATGCACGAAGAACTCGGTGCCCCATTTGCTTGATGGTAGCACCAGCGCGAGCAGCAGAATCACCACGCCAATGGTGTTGCCCGCGAGCATGGTGAGCACGCCGTCGCGAAAGCCCACGTATTGTGCGGTGGTGCCGCCAAAGAGAAACGCCCACGTGGCAATCGCGAGTCCCGACTGCACGCTCAGCACATCAAGAAATGTCCAGCGCCGTTCCGCGCGTGTGAGCGGGAGCGTTTCGGCGAGTGCTTCGTCTACCGGCGAGACAGCGAGTGCGGGAGTGCTCACTCAGCCTGCTTGTAACCAGACGGTACCAACGATCGAGAGCACAACAAACGCCAACAACCAGAACACATCGGTAGCGGGCAAGTCACGAAAGGCCGGATCGTCGGGCTGTTCAAGCGCAATGCGAGTGAGGCGTTGCTCGAGCTCGGCGCGCATTTCATCGGAGAGGTGCATGGGGAGGGAATACGAGGACACGACGGGCGGCACAGCAATTCACCGCTTCAGCGCTTGCTCCAGTTTTCAACGGAGAGGCCTTTGAACCTCGCGAAGTCCTTCACGTTCACCGTCACAAGCGCCAGGTCGTTCACCGACGCAATCGCCGCAATCTGACCGTCAACGTATGGAATGGGTCGACCGAGTGCTTCGAGCCGAGCACGCTCGAGACCGTGCCAATGCGCCGCGTTCTCGTCGTACGCAAGCACAGGAAACGATGCCAGCACCACCTCGTTGAGATACGTCTCCAACGCGAGCCGCCGTTTTCCGCGAGGGAGACGACGGCATCCGTACGTGAGTTCGTGCCACACCGGTGCTGCAATCGCGCACTCGTGTCCGTTCGCTTCAAGACGCTGTACGATCTGCGCGTTGGGCAGCTTCGATATCGGCGACGACACGATGCTGGTGTCGAGCAAATAACGAACAGTCACAGCGCGACGTCGCGACCAGCGGTGATGTCGCGTGTATCGGCGAAGAAGTCCTGATCGAGCCCGACTTCACTCAGTGCGTGTGTGGCAAGAAACTGTTTGTATGCTTGGCCGAAACTCGGGCGTGCTCCGCGCAGCCGCGCATACTCGCGCAACGACACGACCACCGCCACGGGTTTGCCGCGCCGCGTGAGCTCGATGTCCATCCCGGCTTCCGCCTGATCGACAATACCGGGAAGATTCGAGCGCGCCTCGGCGATAGAGTATCGTTTGGTCATTAAGTAAATGTACATCTGGATGTACATCACACGCAACCGCCGGGTGCTCACCGGTTCGCCTCGTCCACCGCCCGTTTCATTTGCGACACCCAGTTCGGCACCACGCGCACGTAGTGGCCGATGTTCTCGGATGGTGTCTGCAGGTAGATCGGCTCGCCGTCGCCTGCAAGCGTAAAGGACCACCCCGGCGTGTCGGCGAAGCGCGTATCGCGGGTGATGGTCTCGCGCGGCCGCACCGGAGTCCCGCTGGTGGGTTCAATACGAACCCGCATGATCGCCGCAGCCTGACCGCCCAGGTCGCGATAATGCGAGAGGTAGACGAGCGCATTCGCCGATGCCCAGCGCGGTTCCGTCCCGACAGCGTCCACGAGATAGCGCCGGTCCATCGCAGGCCACGGCTGCAGGTAGACGCCGGCGCTGCCGGGCATCGTGTAGGCAATCCATCGCAGATCGGGGGAGATCGAACCGAAAAAGGTGTTGAGCCGAAGCGTGTCGATCGTCGCTGGAGTGCGTGTGGCGTTCACGAGCAGCGTACCGAACTCCTTGCCCGCGGAGCCCATCATGAGCAACTCCGGCCGGAGCCACGCCGACACCTGATTGCCGGCGCCGCGGGGGAGCAACGCGAGTTCGCGCGGACTACCCGGTGCGTCGAGCTCACGCACCAGCAGGCGCTCACGCACCGGATCATCGCTTCTCACGTACGCCAGCGACCGCCCGTCGGGACTCCAAGAGGGGGCGCCGACGAAAAAACCGGCGTCGAGCGCCTCGTAGGTGCCGGCCGCGAGGTTGTAGACGCGGAGCTCCTGTTCCTGCCGGCCCTCCACGACGGCCGCGAGCAGCGCACCGTCGGGGCTCGGTGCG
>JALHNZ010000094.1:335-12315 GCA_022843265.1 Gemmatimonadaceae bacterium | reverse complement strand
ACGGGATCCAGCTTGGACGCCTTGAGCGCCGGCAGCATGCCAAACGCCACGCCAGTCAGTACGCTCGCTCCGAGCGCTACGAACACCGCGCTCAGCGGCAACTGCGCCGGCAGCGACGACACCGAACGAATCAACCAGGTGAGGCCGGCGCCAATGAGCAGGCCAGACGCCGCACCAATCAGCGTGAGCGTGGCCGCCTCCACCAGAAACTGCCACAGGATCGTGGCGCGGGATGCGCCGAGCGCTTTGCGCACCCCGATCTCGCGCGTGCGCTCGGTCACGGAAATCATCATGATGCCCACCACACCAACGCCGCCAACGAGCAGCGCTACGGCCGACAGCGCGAGACCCACTGCGAAGATTGCGCCAAAGAGCTGATCAAACGTTTCGAGAATGCGCTCCTGCGGGATCAGTTCAAAGTTGTTGAGCTGCGCCGGCTTGAGACCACGTTGTGCGCGCAGCGATGCCACCACATCGTCCATTACCACATCACGCGGAATGCCCGCCCGTGGCACTACGGCCAGCTGCAACCCCGAACGAAACAGGTCGAGATTGCGAATGGCCGAGTTGAGCGGAATGATGGCGCGCGGTGTGTCGGGGCCACGTCCTTCCAGCGAGCGAATGAACCCGGCTTTCAGATTAAAAATGCCGATCACCATGAACGGCTGACCGTTCACGCGAATCTGTTTGCCAATCGGATCGAGCGTGCCGAAGAGCTGCGCGCGCAACGTGTCATTGATCAAGACAACCGGCGTGCCGGCATCATGCTCCGACGCGGTAAAATTGCGACCGGGCTCAATGTCAGCGGCCGAAATGCTCAGCCAGTCGGGACTCTGCGCGTCATAGCCAATGTTCTTGAGCTGCTGATCGCGGTATTCGAACGTGCTGGCGCTGCCAATCGTACCGATCACCGTTTCAACAGACGGCAACTGGCGCAGCGTTTGCCACTCACCAAAACTGAGCGCCGGATTCTTGCGATCGGGGCAGGTGTCGTCTGTGCCGTCACAGGCCTGAATGCCAATGCCACGACGCGCCACCTGAAACGTTTCGGCGCCAATGTTCTTGAGGTCTTCTTCGAACGAGCGGCGAATACCGTTCACGGCGGCGGCCATGGTGACCACCACGAACACACCGATTGCCACACCGGCAATCGTGAGGAACGCACGAACCTTGTTACTGCGAATGGACTCGAGGGCAATGGTGACGCCTTCAAAGGCCGTGAAAATGCGCGTGGACAGTTTCATGGCATCACTCCTGTCGCAGCGCGGTAATCGGATCGAGTAGTGACGCTCGGCTGGCCGGATACGCGCCCGCCAGAATGCCCACGCCGCCGCCCATTACGAGCGCTACACCAATCGCCCACGGAGCTACGGCGGCCGGCAACGGTGTCACCGTCGCAATCAGCTGTGCGAGGCCGAGGCCGAGTGCAATACCAATTGCCGCGCCCACAATGCTGAGCGTGGCCGCTTCGGCCAGAAACTGTGACATGATATCGCGTCGACGCGCACCGAGTGCTTTGCGCACACCAATCTCGCGGGTGCGTTCAGCCACGGCGACGAGCATGATATTCATGATTACCATGGCGCCCACCACCAGACTGATCGCCGGCAGCGCGGTGGCGAAAATGATCAGTCGACCTTTGAGCTGTTCAATGAACGCAAACGCCGCGTCTTGTGTGATCAACCCAAAGTTGTCGGCTTCACCAGGGCCGAGTCGGCGTGCCGGACGCAGCGCCTCACGTGCCAGCTCCATATACGCGGCGATCTCTTCCTGCGTGCGCCCTTCCACGATGAGCGAGCCAATGTCGCCACGCGGCCTGAGCACGCGTTGCATGGGCGTGGTGCGCGGCGCAATCGCCAGGCGATCGAGCGAGAAGCCAAATACGCTGCCTTGCTCCTCGATCACGCCCACCACGGTGTACGGCGTGCCGCCAATGCGGATTTCGCGATCAAGCGGATCGAGCCCGTCAAAAAAGTGTTTGGCTACTTCACTGCCAATCACCACCACGCGTGCACCCGCACGCGATTCCTGATCCAGAAAGGTGCGTCCCTGCGCGATTTCGTAGTCCTTGATATCGAAGTACGACGCGTCGGTGGACACCGCCTGCACCTGCCGCGGCCGGGCGTTCGGCGTGGAGGCGTAGAGAAAACTCTCGGTCACAATCGCTGATCGCACGCCCTCGGGCATGGCGCCGCGCACGACTTCGGCGTCGAGCGGTGTGAGCGGCGGGCTGCGGAGTTGATCACGCACATCGCGTCCGCGTCCCTGCGGTCCCGTACTCGCAAATCGGCGCAACGTGAAGGTGTTGCTGCCAATGAGACGACCGGCGAAATCTTCCTCTACGTACTTGGCCATGCCCTCCACAATGGAGACCACCGCGATGAGGAACATGACGCCGATCATCACGCCCAGGAGGGTGAACACACTCTTGAGCTTCTGGACCCGAATCTGATTGAAGGCGAGCCGAACAGCTTCGAGAAGGGACACGCTGGCGGATTATTCGTGACGCAGCGCGACCACCGGATCGAGGCGGGACGCGCGCAAGGCAGGCAACATGCCAAAAAGCACGCCAGTAATCACGCTGGCCGCAAGGGCCGCCACCACTGCCAACGGTGGAACCGAGGCCGCGATCGGGCTGAACGTGCGAATGGCCAACGCACCGGCCCACCCAGCCACGAGACCGATCACCACGCCGATGCCGGTGAGCGTGATCGCCTCCACGAGAAACTGCCAGAGAATGATCATGCGTGTGGCTCCCAGCGCCTTGCGCACGCCAATCTCCCGGGTACGCTCGGTCACCGAGATCATCATGATGGCCACGACACCCACGCCGCCCACCAGCAACCCCACCGCCGAAAGCGCGATCATGACCAGAAAGAACACGCCAAAAATGCTGTTGTAGGTGTCGAGCAGCTTGTCTTGCGTGATAATGGCAAACGACGATTCTTCGGCCGGACGCTGGCCACGCAGCCCACGCAATGTGGCCGTGACCTGATCGACCATGACGTCGCGCTCAACACCCGCGCGCGGCTTCACGGCCAGTCCCACGTTGTTCATGCGGGCGCCGAGGTGCCGTACGGCGGTATTCACCGGCATCACGGCCTTGGGGCGGTCGCCGCCGCTGAGGAATGACGCCACGTCCTTGTACACACCGATCACGCGGAACGGCTTGCCGTTGAACTGTATCTCGCGGTCGAGCGGGTCGCCTTCATCAAATAGCTGCTCGGCCATTTTGGTGTTGATGACCACAACACGCGCGCCACTCGCCGCTTCGGATGCGGTGAAGGCACGACCCGGCCAAACTTCCGGTGCGCTGAGCTCCGGCCACTCGGCCGAGAAGGCCTCAATGGATGTGCCTTGCAAGCGTACGTTTCGGAAACTGGCGTCCGCGCTCCAATCAACGCGCATGCCCACCGCCTGGGCTTCCGGCAACTGCTGCAGCGCGGCTACCTCGTTCACGCGAATGGGCGGATTGCGAAGCCACGCACAGGTGTCGCCACTGCCGTCGCAATTCTCAAACGAAATCGGATAGCGACTCACAAAGAATGTGGTCGGTCCCGCCGATTCGAATTCCTTGGCGACACTCATGTTGATGCCGTGTACGGCGGCCGCAATGAGCACCACCACGAACACGCCAATCGCTACACCCATGATGGTGAGCGCCGCGCGCACGCGATTCGCGCGCAGCGAACTGACGGCAATGAGCACACCTTCGGCAATCGTGGTAAACATGGACTATTCCGCTCGCAACGCCGTAATGGGATCCAGACGCGACGCACGGCTGGCCGGATACACTCCGGAGATGATGCCAACGCCGGCACCAACAACAACACCAAGCACAACGGACCAAGGCGCCACCGCAGTGGGCAGCGGCGTCACGGCGCGCATGATCATCGCGATGACAACACCGAGGCCGACACCGGCCATCGCACCAACGGCACCGAGCGTGGACGCTTCCACAATGAACTGCGACAGAATGTCTTTGCGTCGCGCGCCGAGCGCTTTGCGCAGGCCGATCTCCGCGGTGCGTTCGGCCACGGCCACCAGCATGATGTTCATAATGACGATGGCGCCAACCACGAGACCAAACGCCGGCAGTGCCACACCGGCGAGCACCAGGTATCCCTGCAGCTTGTTCCAGAACTCGAGCGCGCTGTCGGCGGTTTGCATTGCAAAGTCATCTTTCTCCGCCGGACGCAGCTGATGCAGCGTGCGCATGACGGTGCGCACACGCTCCATCGTTTCTGTCATTTCCGCTTCACTCGGCGACTGGATCATCATGGCGTCGATCATGGTCGGCTCGGCGTTAAACAATCGCCGTGCCGGTGCCTTGTAGGGCACATACGCCACGTTGTCGAACGACATGCCGAACGCGCTGCCTTGCGTTTCCGTTACACCGATCACGCGGTACGGCACACCCGCAATGCGCACTTCGCGATCAATCGGATTGAGATTTGGAAACAGGCGTTCCACGACATCAGGACCGATCACGACAACCGGTGTGCCGAGCATGTACTCTTGCGGTGTTGGCAAGCGTCCGTCGGTCACTTCGAGTGCTTTGATGTCGAAAAAGTCGCCTTCAACGCCCGTGACACGCACCGTGCGCGGTCCGCGACCGTACTGCGATGTCATGCTCAGCTGATTGTCAGCGATCACGGCGTAGCGCGTGCCCTCAGGCAGCACTTCCGCCACCGGCGCCACTTCGTGGTACCGCAGGCGCTTGCGCTTGCGGTATTCCTCCCACGTGGCATTGTCGACGTCGCCCATGTTGATGTTGGGGCGGTGACGCAACTCAAAGCTGTTGATGGCAATGAGCTTGCCAACAAGATCGTCTTTGAGATAGTTGCCCATGCCGTTGACGATGGATACAACGGCAATGAGAAACATGACACCGATGCACACACCCATGAGCGTAAAGGCGCTCTTGAGTTTTTGCGTGCGAATTGTGTCGAGCGCGAGCCGAACGGCTTCAAAGGGGTTCACAGCGAGCGGAGCAGGGGACGGGCCCGCTGGGCCCGCCCGAGTGAACGAACTATCAGAAATCAGTCGTGCGCGACTTTGGTGGTGGCGTGCGAAATGCCCACGCGATCCACAAACCGCTCGCGACGTTCGTCGCTTTCCACGATGCCGTCACGCAAGACCACCACACGACGCGCGTGCGCGGCGATATCGGGTTCGTGCGTGACCATGACAACAGTCTGACCCTGACGCGAAAGATTTTCGAACACGCGCATGATTTCCTGCGACGTGGTCGAGTCGAGATTACCCGTTGGTTCGTCGGCCAACAGAATAGACGGGCGGTTTACGAGTGCGCGCGCAATGGCCACACGTTGACGCTGACCACCAGAGAGTTCGTTCGGGCGGTGATGCAAACGCGGTCCGAGCTGCACGGAGTCGAGCGCCTCAGTCGCGCGGCGCTTGCGCTCATCGGCCGGAATGCCGGCGTACACCAGCGGCAGCTCCACGTTTTGCAGCGCCGTTGCACGCGGCAACAGATTGAACGTCTGGAATACGAAGCCGATTTCCTTGTTGCGCACCCGCGCGAGCTGGTCATCGCTCATGGCCGACACAAGCATGCCATTCAGCCAGTACTCACCACCGTTCGGCGAATCGAGACAGCCAATCAGATTCATGAGCGTGGATTTGCCGGAACCGGACGGGCCCATGATGGCCACGTATTCGTTCTTGCGAATCGCGAGATCGACGCCACGCAGTGCGCGCACAATTTCGCCGCCCATGTCGTATTCGCGCTTGAGGCCGCGCGCGACGATCACCCAATCCGGGTCGGGCGTGGTGCCGGGCACTGAGACAACTGCCCGGCGCTCGCCAGTGGTGCTGATTCCGATGTCGTCGATGGTATTGCTCACGAGGTCTTACCCTTCGCCGTGGCGTCAGTTGGGGGTGGGGCCGTGCGTACCAGTGCACCATCCTTCAAGTCGCGAATGGCCTGGTACGTGCCAGCAACGATGTTCTCGCCGGCCTTGATCCCCGAGAGCACTTCAAAATGGCGCTCTCCGGCGATCCCCACTTTTACGGGGCGGAAGGTCACTTTGTTGTCGGTGCCCACCACAAACACGCCTTCTACGTCTGTTCGACCGATCTGCTTGGCCGGTGCGGCGCGACCAACCGCAACCGCGGTATCCTCGGTTTTCAGCGATTCGTTCTCACGAACCGTGAGCGCAATGATCGGAATCGACAGCACTTTCAGGCGCGTGTCGGTAATGATTTTCGCGGTGGCCGAGAAGTCCGGGCGCGTATCAACCGGCGGATTGATCAGCTCAATCTTGACTTCAAAATCCACGGCCTGATCAGCGCTTGCCGCGCCCGAGGCTGTGGCCGACACGGAGCTGTTCGAAATCTCCACGACACGACCGTAGAACGTGGTGTCATTGAACGCGTCAATCTGCACCACGGCTGAATCGCCAATCTTTACGCGCGCCACGTCTGTTTCGTCGACACGAACCTTCGTTTCGTACACGCTGAGATCGGCGATCGTGAGCAGGGTGGCCGCGTCTTTGTTGAGCGTACCCATGATCGCCACTTCACCTTCCTGCACGCGCAGGCGCGTGATCTTGCCAGACATTGGCGCCACAATCGTGGTGCGGCTCAGTGACTGCTTGGCGTCGCGCAAGTTGGCGTTCGACTGCTCCACCGAATAGCGCGCGGCTTCGAGCTGTGCGGCGTTGACTTCGGTGGCCGTCTTGGCCTGTTCCACTTCTTCTACGGACACGAGTGTTGGCGTGGCCGACTGAATGGACCGCAACCGCTCGTAGTTGCGCGTGGCCTGAATGCTGTTGGCGCGCGTCTGCGCTTCCTGCGCCTTGGCCGATGCGAGTGCTGCTTCGGCACGCTGCACTGCGGCGGCCGGCTGCTCAGGATCGATCTGCAGCAGGAACTGGCCACGCGTGACCATGTCACCCTCCTTGACCGCCAGGCGCACGATCTTGCCGGTCACGTCGGCGCTGACGTCAACCTTTGTGCGAGGCTGGATTTTGCCGCTGGCCGTGACAGACGCAACAAGGTCACGCGCTTCGACCGCTTCAATGCGCACCTCGGCGGCCTGCGGACGACTTCTCTTTGCGCCAACGAACGCCAACCCGGAGAGGGCCGCGACGACGACAACGGCAATGCCGATCTTTACACCTTTGGTCATGGAGAATTTCCTGGGTTACCGAAGCGGACGACCGACGGCCGCTTCGAGCTGCGTGAAGGCACGCTGAAAATCAAAGATTGCGTTAATGCGGTCGGTCTCGGCACGTTCAAAATCGGTGCGCGCCTGAATGAGCTCGACGAGATTGATCGCACCGGCGCGATACCGCTCTTCAGCGAGCGACAACGCCGTACGGGCCGTGCGTGAGTTTTCTTCCTGCAGATCCGCGGCCTGCTTCTGCGCCGTGAGGGTGAGATACGCGGCGGAAATATCGGCGGAGACGCGCAGCTCTTCCTGACGCAGCGAGTTCTCGGCGTTGCGGCGCTGCACCGTGGCGTTCTGCACATCGGACTCGCGGCGGAATCCGTTAAAGAGCGGCAGGGAAACGGCGGCGCTGAACTGATACGGACTGCGCGTGAGATCGAACGGGAAACGATCCTGCTCGGCGCGAATGCCTGCTTCAGCGTCTGGCGTCCAGCTGATGGCATTGCACTGCGCGAGTCGGTTGGGAAGGCCAGCTGCCGCTCGTACTTCTTCGGTACGAATGCAACTGGCGCGCTGACCTTCAACTCCGGCAATACCCTGCGCGATGAGTGCGTCGGTATTGGTGTTGCGCAGCGCAAACCCCGAAACACCCGAGCTTAGGCTCAGCGTTGGCACGTACGCACTGCGCGCAATCGACACGCCGCGTCGGGCCTGCGTTTCACGCAACCGTGCGGCCTCGATCACGGGATTCTGACGACGTGCCTGCTCGAGCAGATCGTTCACCGTCATCGTAGGCAGCGTGACATCGAGCGCTCCGGCAAGCCGGGTGCCAGCAATCGGCTCAACACCCATGAGCTGATACAGACGCAGCACTTCGATATCGGCCTGATTGCGGCCTTGCAATGCGGCCACTCGCTGCTGCCCGTTCGCGACTTCGGCGCGCTGCACTTCCAGCTGGGTTCCCGAACCTACGGTGAGTCGGGCGCGAGCGAGATCGAGCTGCGCGCGCGTAGTCGCGACCAACGTGTCCTGGAGAATGGCCCGCGCTTCTGCTTGTCTCGCCGCAATGAACTGGGTGGTCACCTGCTGCCGAAGATTCTGCTCTGACGCTTCAATGTCAGCCTCGACGGCTTCCGCGCTGGCCTTCTGTGCTCGCAGCTGATTGAGCGAGGCCATGGACAGCTGCATGTTGGCATTGATGCTGCCGTTCGAGTTGAGCTGGTCGTTCGTGGCTCCGAACCCCTGACCACCAAAGAACTCCTGTCGACCTTCACGCCACGATCCGCTGAACGATGAACTCACGTTCGGCAGAAACGCACCGTAGGCATTGCGAACGTTCGCATCGGCGGTGCGCTGCGCATTCTGCGCTGTACGAAACGCGGGATTGTTCTGCCGCGCGGCGGCGAGCGCCTGTTCAAGGGTCAGAGTCGGCCCCTGCGCGGCAACCGGAGCAGCCTGAGCACCAAGAGCGGGAGCCGTGCCGAGGCACGCGATCACGAGCAGCAGATTTCGCATGAGCAAAGTGGGGATGAATGGATGGGACATGCGACTGTACGGCCGCTGTCCACAAAGGGTTTCAGCCGTCTGTCGGGATAGTGTCGAGACGCGCCCGCTCAACGCGGCACGTCGTCGCGGATCGCATCCAGCCCGAGCGCGGGCACCGTTGCCCGAAGAATCCGGCCGTTTGCGTCCGCCCATATGACACGCCGACGACCCGGATCGTCGACAATCCATCGCATGGCCGCCAAACGGATACCGGCGACCACGACCGTATCCGTTGGAGCATCGAGCGTCACCCGCACGTCACGCTCCCGATTCTCCATGGGAGCGAGCGCATGCACCGTGAAATCCACGCGCCCCGCGCGATGCCGGAGCAGCAGCGCCGCCTGATGCACCGACTCGACTTCAAGCACCATCACGCCCGCCGGCAGCAAATACTCCCGGGCGGCCTCGCCGCGATCGGTGCGGGCCAACGTGGCAAACCGACCGCGCACGCGTTGCCCGCCCAGTCGCAGCACGGTCGTGGTGCCCTCGCGCACGTCGGCCGAATAGCGCAGGGGTGAGCCGGCCGTGTCAGTTTCCAGCCTCGTGGCCAATCGGCGCTCGCCGACCGCGGATTCCGCGCGCAGTTCAAACTCCACGCCCTCGGGACTCGCCACCTGCCGCAAGCTGAACTGTTCCCGTCCCACCCGGACGCCTTCGCGCTGGATGGTGAAGCTACCGACATCGACAGGATCGGGCTGGACCGTCGCAACAGACGGCTCAGCAGACTCCACGCCAACGTCCATGATCGCTCCCGCCGACAGCAGGAGCGGGATCATGTGCGCGAGCACGCGGTATCCGGAACGAGAGAAGACCATTCCTGTAAGGTAGTGAAGCGAGGTAACCTGAACACGCTGTAGCTTACCTCGGGCGCTCGTGCGCACCGTTCGTTGACTCCCTCCGACCACGCGCAGCTCGCTTGGCCACATCTCCCGCCATCGTACAACACACCGCCGATCGCACGCGCTGGCCCTGGCTCTGGACGAGCGCTGGTCTGGTGTCTTCGTTTGCGATCGCGCGCTGGCAGCAGGCCGCAGCGGTACCGTGGCTCGTGGTCGCGGCAGTTGGGCTGATCGTCATGCTGGTCACCATTCGCAGCCTCGCCCGACCGCGCACCTTTCCGGTGCTGGCCGTGTGTGCGCTGGCGGTTGCGCTCGGTATTGCGGCGGCCGAGACCAGCGCGCTGCGCGATCTCGCGCGGGCTGGCGAAATGTGGGCCCTCGCCGCACGCAATCGCGATGTGGCCCGCGTTGCGGATGCAATTGCGGAATCGCGAGCCGAGCTGACGCGCGCCGCAACCGAGGCGGTGAGCAGCGGTCTCGCCACCGTTCCGGAACTTCGGCGCGCTGAATCGGCGGTCGCGGTGTTTGAGAATGGCCGACTGATGACGCGGGCAGGCCAGTCGCGGGTCACG
Source organism: Gemmatimonadaceae bacterium (assembly GCA_022843265.1). Classification (GTDB taxonomy): domain Bacteria; phylum Gemmatimonadota; class Gemmatimonadetes; order Gemmatimonadales; family Gemmatimonadaceae; genus JAABRT01. The sequence goes on along the minus strand of JALHNZ010000094.1, from coordinate 2,224 downwards.
CTCGCCGCCGGTCCCGATGGCATCACCTTTGAACAAGGGCCGTTCTATAGCGTGCTGCTTGTGCGCGTTACAAAAGGTCCACGCACCGCCGTGGCCACCACGCTGCTGGCCGCCGCGCCGCCCGCCGACCGTTTCGCACGCGCCTTGATTCCAAACGTGGTGGCGCGAGATCTGGCACCTTCAATCCGACTTGAACGACCGTCCACGTTGTATCCCGTGGATCCCGCCGATCCCACACGTCGTGCGGTACCGCGCAGCGTGGATGACAGCGCGCCGATTGTGGTGATTTCGGCAGCGCCGCGATCGCTGGACGAAGCGCGACTCTCCGGCATGCAGCGCGCGCGTGTGCGCACGTCAGTGCCACTCGCAATTGCGGCGTTGTGTGTGCTCGTTGTGGCGTGGCGACGACCGGCTCGACTGCGAGCACGACTGTTCAGTGTGTTTGCGCTGCTCGCCACGATCGCGGTGGCACCACTGGGTGCGTTGTCGAACGTCTCACCGCTCTTTAACGCGGCCAACTATTACTCCGCGGTGGCGGGACCGTTTACTGGCAACATTGCCGCGCTCACACTCGCCGCGGCGTTGGCGTTATTAGCGCTCTTTCGCGTGCTGCGCAGTACGCGCCTGGCAGAATCACGGCGCGTTGCCATTGCGCTCGTGCTTGGCATAGCGATACTCGGTCCGTTTGCGCTGCGCGATCTGGCGCGTGGCATCGCATTTCCACCGAGCGGTCCAAGTATCGGGTTGTGGATCGCGTGGCAACTTGCCATCGCATTGGCCGCAGCCGGCATTCTGATCGCCGGTTCCAGCGCGGGTCAGGTTGTGATTGGTCGACGCCGCGGACTTTCGGCCACGATTGGACCGGTGGTCGCGGCGCTTGCCGCGATCGCGGCACCGCTGCTCTGGCAGGCGCCCGGTGAGTGGCCTGCATGGTATCCGCTGCTCTGGATTGTTGCCATCGCGTGTCTGGCGTTTGCCCGTCGTGGTCGTGCGTTGGTCACCGCCGTAGCAGTGGTCGCGGGGTGCGGTGCCATCACACTCACGTGGGGCGCGACCACACGCACGCGCATGCAACTGGCCGAACGTGATGTGCAGCGCCTTGGTGTGGTTGATGAAAATGCGTATCCGTTGCTCGCGCGATTTGCCGAGTCGCTGAACAGTGAACGTCAGCCGCCTGATCGTGCGCGTCTTGTGCAACGGTATGCGGCCTCCGAGTTGGCGCGCGCTGGTTATCCCGCGCGGCTGGCGATGTGGAGTGCGGTGTCGCCGAACGCACCGATTGCGTCCGTGTCGCTAACCACGATTATTGATGCCGGTGGCGTGCAGGAAGCCATGGCCACCATGGTACGCTCCGTTGGCGAAGCCGAAATCCGGTCGGCGGACGATGGGCCGTTTACCATGTTGGTGGCTGCCGTGCCATTCGGAAGTGATCTCGTGGCAACGATCGCCGTACCGCCTCGTACGTGGTTGCTGCCGCCGGATCCGTTCGCACGGATCACCGGGCTCGCGTCGACACCAGATCGCGCGCCACCGTATCAACTGTCGCTCGGCGCACTGCTCGCGGGTCAGCGCGATTCGTTGTCTGATCGCATGCAGTGGCAGCGTCGCGGCAATCTGATGGCCGGCGACGCGGGTATCGGAACGGACATTGAACGGCGTCGTGCGCACGTGGAAGTGGATCTGCGCGGCATGGATGCGTTAGTGCCGCGTGGCGCGCTGCTCGTGATGCTCGACGTAGCGATTGTGCTGCTTGTGTGGGCGGCGAGCGCAATGGCAGACGGTGGTTTCTGGCGTTGGGTGCGATCACAGCGTGCGCGCTGGCGCCGCTCGTATCGTTCGCAGTTGTCGATTGCATTGCTTGCGTTTTTTCTGGCGCCGGCCGTGGCGTT
>JALHNZ010000094.1:0-325 GCA_022843265.1 Gemmatimonadaceae bacterium | reverse complement strand
CGGCCTGGGAGACCTATCGACTTCGTGAAGACGATCGCAACGCACGCGAACTACTGGTGCGCGAAGCGCTGCGCCGCGCTGAACTGCCCACGTCGCGCGATACCGCCGCGCTTTCACAACTGGTGTCGACCAACGTGCTCGCTGCACTGGCCACCGATGTGGGTGGTCCGCTGTTCGCATTTCGCGACGGCGTGTTGGCGGAAGCCAGTGATCCGGTGCTGACTGCGCTGGCACCGTTCGGTACGCTATTGCCCGAAGGCGTGCCCAGCGGTGTGTTGGGCGACGCAGTGCGACTCGATGCAAACTCCGAACTTTCATTCACACA
>JALHNZ010000093.1:2765-12396 GCA_022843265.1 Gemmatimonadaceae bacterium | reverse complement strand
GTCGCTGCTCATGATCCTTGTGGTCCTGCGCGACTGGCGTGTCTCGATGGCCATCGGTTTGATGGTGCCGCTTTCTGTGATGGTGGCACTCGTCACGCTGCAAACACTGGGTGTGACGATCAACGTGCTTTCGCTCGGCGGACTGGCGCTCGGCACGGGTATTCTTGTTGACACCGCTATCGTGGTCGCGGAGGGTGTTGGACGACGGCGCGAAGAAGGCATGGGGTACATCGATGCAGCGATCGTGGGCACTGAAGAAGTATCGGGGCCGCTCTTGGCGGGCACGCTTACGACCATGCTTGTGTTTGGGCCGATCATTTTTGTGCAGGGGTTGGCGGCCGCGCTCTTTCGCGATCTCTCGCTCAGCGTAGTCATGACCGTTGGTGCGTCGCTGCTGCTGTCGCTCACGCTGATGCCGGTGATGATGGTGGGTCAGCGGCGCCGCGCCATGCGATTGCAGGCCAATCCACAACCGCGCAAAGCACCCGGGCGAACAGGGGCCAAACTTGATGCGTTTGGAACGCGCATCGCCGATATGTACGAACACGGCATGTCGTGGTCGCTTCGCAATCCCACGCCCGTATTCGCCGGTGGACTCGCACTGCTGGTGATTATGGTGGCGCTGTTTATCCGGTTGCCCAAAGAAGTACTGCCGCGCGTGGACGAAGGCGTGCTGGTGGCAGAGGTGCAATTGCCGGAAGGCACGGCCATAGAAGCAACGACCGCCGCCATTGCCGATATTGAGCGCGCATCGGCCGCGATGGGTGCGCAAGGTGTGTACGCACGTGTTGGTCGGGCGACCGACGAAGAAATTCTCTCCGGTGCCAATCCCGGATCATCGGCCACGGCGCAGTTGATTGTGCCGGTGCCAGATGGAGAAAGCGCAGCGCGATTCGCGCAACGACTGCGCGACTCAGTGCCGCAACTTGTCGCGCAGGGTGCGCTGGCCATTGATCTGGCCGGTCAATCAGAGTTTGGTTCGTTGATCGGCCGCGAAGGTCGCATTGTGCGCGTGGAAGTGTCGGGTGCATCGCTGAACGATTCGCAGCGCTGGGCCGATTCTGTGCGCACGATGATGCGCGGTGTGACCACACTCTCCGATGTACGCGACGCCTTTGCGGCGACGCAGCCGGTGATCGAAGTGTCATTGTTGCGCGAGCGCATGGCGGAGCGCGGTATCACGCCAGCCCAGGTGGCGAGCGCGTTGCAAGGAGGATTGGGAGGTGTGGCGTCTTCGGAGTTGCGCGAAACGGATCGCCGGACGCCGATTCGTGTGCGCTACGAAGGCGTGCGCAATGAAGAGCTGGAAACCGCGCTCAATACAAGCCTCAACGGCGTGCCCGTGTCGCAGCTCGTTCAGGTGAAGGAGACACGCGCGCCGCTGGAAGTGGTGCGCATTGGCCAGCGGCCGGTGTCGATCGTGGAAGGTCTCGTTGAAGAAGGGGGTACCGCGAAAGCGGCGAGTGATGTCGCGCGCAACATGGAGGCGCTCGGGCTTCCCGCCACGGTGAGCTGGCAAGTAGCGGGCGCGGATTCCGAGCGCAAACGAACGTCTGACGAGTTGGCGCTCGTTGGTGTGCTCGCCGTGCTGCTTGTGTTCCTGGTGCTCGCGGGCGAGTTCAGCTCGTTCACCATTCCGCTTGTGGTGATCACCACCGTGCCGCTCGCGGCGGCGGGTGGCGTGATCTTTCTGTGGGCCACGGGTCAGAGCATCAATGCGGTGTCGCTCATTGGCATTGTGATCATGGTGGGCATGGCCGATAACGAAGCGGTCGTAAAGCTCGACGCGATTCGTCGATTCCGCGAAATGGGCCACAGTGTGAACGAATCGGTGCTGTTGGGCGGACGGCAACGTTTGCGCGCCATTACCATGACATCACTCACCACGATTACGGGTGTGTTGCCTTTGATGCTTGGTATGGGCAGCGGTGGCGCGCTCTATCGTCCGCTGGCCGCGGCGGTGATTGGTGGTTCAATCAGCGCACTGGTTGTCACGTTCTTTTTGTTGCCCACGGTGTACTCCGTGGTTGAACGCAATCTGGAACGGCGTCGCAACGCCCAGGATGCACGCGACGGTGGCAACCGCGATGGTGAATCGCGCGTGACGCGTGATGTGGTGCTGGCGCGAGGGGACGCGTTGTGATTGGATTCGCCACGCGTCGACCCGCCGTAGTCTGGGCCATGTGCGTGGCCATTCTGGTGGCGGGAAGCATTGCCTTCTCTCGTTTGCCGCTGGCCTCGCGGACCACGGTGGAGCTGCCGCGACTCACTGTCTCAGCGGGCTGGAATGGCGCGGCCGCCGAAGTTGTTGAGATGTATGTGACCTCTCCCATTGAGTCGCTGGTGCAGGGAGTGCGTGGCGTGCGTCGAACCACGAGTGAATCACGCGACAATCGCATGAACATCACCGTGGAGCTTGATCCCGATGCAGACGTGCAGCTCGCCCGACTCGGAATTCTCGAGCGACTCGAACTGCTGCGCGGCGAGTTTCCGCCCGGTGTCACGCGGCCGAGCGTTTCGAACTTTACGCCGGAAGGGCTGGAAGAACCGGTGTTGTTGCAAGTACAGGTGTCGGGCCCGTACACGCCTGGTGCGCTTGGCAAAATGCTCGCTGAGCAGGCGGCGCCACGCCTGTCAGCGGTGCCTGGCGTGTCGACGGTGAATGCGCGTGGCGGAAGCGATATCGGCGTGGCGTTGGCGTACGACCCGGCGTTATTGCGTCGTATCAACGTGTCGCCGGCGGCTCTCACGCAGGCCATCACCAGTGCGCGCCTGGTGCAGGCATTGGGTGAAGAAACGCGTGATGGTGTCACACGCTCGGTGACGCTGCGCGATGAACCGTCTTCACTGGATGACGTGGGCGCGCTGCCGATCAGCGCGCCGAATGATCGTGTGTTCCGATTAAGTGAACTCTCCACGATTCGCGCCGAAGAAGACGCCGGTGGCAACTTTTTTCGCATCAATGGCGTGCCCGCCGTGGCGATCAGCTTGTATCGACACGCGGGAGCGGACGCGATCAAAACGGCGTTGGCCGCTCGCGCCGAAGTCGCGGCGCTGCAAAAAATCGCGCCGCCAGGCGTTCGGTATCGCGTGTCGCAAGACGCGAGTATTGATCTCGATAAAGAGTTGAAAGATCTGATGAAACGCGGCGCGATTGCGTTTGTCAGTGTGCTGCTGGTGCTCGCCGTGCTGTTGCAGCGGGTGCGAGCGGTCGCGCTCGTAATGTTCAGCACGGCTGTGGCGATTGCGGGCACGGCGTTGGGCCTGTACCTGCTCGACGTGCCGGCCAATCTGCTCACGCTGGCCGGACTGGGAATGGGTGTTGGCATTCTGGTGCAGAATGCGCTTGTGGTGGTGGACAGACTCCGAGCCGCGCCGAACACGGCCGAGGGTCGTGCGGCCGCGGCATCGCGCATCATGCCGGCGGTGATTGGAGCCACGCTCACCACGGCGGTGGTGCTGTTCCCGTTTCTCTATTTGCAGGGCGACACACGGGCTGCATTTGTGCCGTTTGCTGCGGCGTTCGTACTGGCACTCGCCTGGAGCGTGATCACCGCGTTGCTCGTGGTGCCAGCGCTTGGTCGTGGTGGTGCGGGAGAAAAGGCGGTGGTGTGGCCGCGTTTGTCGCGCGTGTTCCGGAAAATTCTGCGCGGCACGCTGCGTTGGCGTTGGGCCACACTGACCACCAGCGTGGTGTTGTTGTCTGTGATGACGTGGGGTTTTGTAAAAAAAGTCCCGCGTTCGAGTTGGGGTGGATGGGGCGAGCGGCGCACCACGCTCGCTGTGAATCTCACATTCCCGCGCGGTTCAGATCCGGAGACGCTCGATCGCGCCATGCGCGAGTTTGAATCGATTGTCGTGGGCCGGCCGGAAGTGGAGCAGGTCACAACGCAGGGCAGTTTGCAGAACGCGAACATGCAGGTGCTCTTTACACGGGCGGGTGGACTCACCGCGGTGCCGCTTGAGCTTGAAGAACTGCTCACGCAGCGCGCCGTGCTGGTTGGCGGTGCCAACATTAGCGTGCGCGGCGAAGGACCGGGGTTCTACGCCGGTGGCGGCGGTGGTACGTCGGTGTCGTTCCGCATTCGCGTGTTGGGCTACTCGTATTCCGGCGTGACCGCGTTGGCAGAAGATCTGAAAAGTCGGCTCGACAAGATTCCGCGCGTGCGTGATATCACGATCACGTCTGGGCAAGGTTGGGGCAACGAACGCGGCTACGCGGTGACGCTTGAACCGGACCGCGATGCGCTGGCGCGCTTTGGTGTCACATCGAGCGATTTTGCGGCGGCTGTGGCGCGCGAAGTGCGCGGTCCGGTTGGCCAAGAGCGTCTGGAAATTGATGGTGAGGAGTTGCCCGTTACGGTGAAATCCATTGGCGCGCGTGATCGCACGCTGGAGCAGCTACGCAACGCCATCGTGCCAACGGCCACCGGCGCGCCGGCACGGTTGAGTGATCTCGCGTACGTGGATGCGCAGGAAGCGCTGAGTATTGTGACGCGCGAAGACCAGCAGTACATCCGTCAGGTCAACTACGATTTTCGTGGCCCGCAAAAGCTGGCGCAGCGCACTCACGATGCATTCCTGAAATCGGTTGCGGTTCCCGCTGGGTATGATGTGAAAGACGCCGGATCCATGTGGGGCTACAACGACGACAAGAGCGCGAAAGGATTGTGGTTGGTATTTGGTATTGGTCTGGCGCTGGTGGTGCTCGCTGTGGCGCTGGTGTTCGATTCGGTGTGGGGCGCGGCGATGGTCTTTCTTTCGCTGCCCCTCGCGCTTGCTGGTGTGGTGGCCGCCTTCTGGATGCAGAAAGCGGCCTTTGGCCGCGAAGCGGCAGTGGGTGTGATTCTCGTCGTTGGTCTGGCCGTGAATCAGGCCATCCTGCTCGTGGATGCCGCACTCATTCGCCGTCGTCAGCGGGCCGCGACCGGCGGATCCAGTGCGCTGCACGCCGGAGATATTTTGCGCGCCGCCAGTGATCGATCGGGCATGATTGTGCTGGTGACACTGAGTGCACTCGCGAGTCTCGTGCCACTCAGTGTTGGCACCAGTGCCACCACGTTGTTCGGTGCGATTGCACTGGCAACTGCTGGCGGCACGATCATGGGCACGATCGGTGCACTGTTTCTTATGCCGGCAATGTTGGTGGGGCAGCGGTTGAGCAAGCGGAAGAAACACACATGGTTCGCGAAAAAGCGGCCGAAGGAAGTGGTGGCTGCGTAACTGCTTTTGCTCTTTCTGATTCGTCCATTCGGCCGTAGGTGCGGGAGCCCGGGGCCATTCGGCCTTTCGGCCTCACCGTTTCGTATGCCGGCATCGAGCACCACAATCGGCCGCGGTTTTCCGAAAGCCACACGGGTCTGCACTGCAGCGCGAACGTTCCGTGCGGCCTTTCGAAGCGGCGAGGCCAAAGAGCCAATTGGCCTTGGGCTCCCGCCACTCGGCCGAATGACCGAATCGGGAACTGCAACAGCCTGCATGTATAGTTCCGTATGCCCGAACCAATCTCCGGACCGCCCAAATGGCTGGTCCGCACGTTTCTCGGCCTCGCGATCCTCGCCTTGTGCATCGAGGCGGCTGTGTACGCTGGTGCCATCTTCAAGCGCTGATGCGGTTCGTCACCGACTGGCAACCGTGGCCCGGTCCGCCGTGACTCACGGAACACATTCCCGGCGTTTTGCGGCGCTCACCGACTACCCAACCTGATCATGATGCGACTTCTTGGTGCGGCCACCGCGGCTGGCGTCGTGGGGCTCATGTGGCCCGCTACCCCGCTGCAGGCGCAGCTGCCTGTTCGGACCTACAGCAAGCCCGCGGCGGAGCATGCGGAACCGTTCACGGCCATCCGAGGCGTGCGTGAGCTGGCCGACGGTCGGGTGGTGGTCACCGATCCGCGCGACAAGGTGGTGCAGATCATCGACTTTAAAACCGGTCGCGGCACACCCGTTGGCCGCATCGGCTCCGGACCCAATGAATATCAGATGCCCGCGACAGCGTTCGCGCTGCCGGGTGACAGCACCATGATCTTCGATCCGCTCAACTCGCGGTTTCTGATGCTGGGTCCGGGCGGGAGACTCGCCGGCACCTGGTCGCCGGCGAACAGCGAGCCCGAAGGTGCGCGCGCGCCAGTGACGGTGGCACCCAGACCCGAAGGCGGTGCGCGAACGTTCACGGTTGGCGGACTGGGCGGGGCCATGTCGCTCATGTCGGCGCGCGCGTCGGATGCGCAAGGACGATTGTACCTGACCGGTGCCCCGTTGGTGATGGGACCCGACGGACCCAGGTCAGCGGACAGCATGCCAATTACGCGGGTGCGACGCACTGCGATGGCCGCTGATACGCTCGCGTGGATACAGCTTCCGAAAAACGCCGCGAACGTGACCTCGAGCGGCCGCGCCGGCAATCAAAACGTCAGTATTCGTGTGGGCGGGACTCCGTTTTCGGCACAGGACGGTTGGACCGTGTTCCCCGATGGCCGCGTAGCGGTGGTACGCACGTCGGACTACCACGTGGAGGTGTACCCGGCCGCAGGAAAGGGCGCACCGTCCCGCGGACCGTCGGTTCGGTACACACCGATCAAGGTGACAGAGGCAGAGAAGCAGGCGTGGCGCGATGCGCGCTCCGCGAACGCACCCATGGCCATCGCGATGACGCGCGAGGTCGGAGCGGGTGGTGCGGTTCGGAGTTCGTCGGCGCCCGCCAACGTGCAGCAGGATGAGCCGAGTGAGTGGCCGGCGGTGATGCCGGCCTTCGAAAGCGGGCAGGTGCACGCGTTGCCCAACGGCCAAATCTGGGTGGGCCGCTACCGGGCAGCGAATGACAAGTCACCGCGCTTTGATGTGTTCGACGGGGCGGGCAAGCATCTGGGACAAGTCGTGTTTCCTCCGCGCACAACGATCGCCGGGTTTGGCAAAGGCGTTGTCTACACGGTGCGCAGCGATGAAGACGATTTGCAATATTTGCAACGTTACGCGCTGCAGTAGCGTACGCTGGATACAAATGCCGGAGCGTTGGGCAGGCAGACTTGCTTGCGACCAGCCTGTTACGTAAGCTGCGGAGTCGACGGGACTTGATTTCTCCGTCCGCCCACCAGAGCCTTTTCACGAGCCTCGCATGCCCTTCTTTGACTACCCTGTGAATGCCCCGCTCCTGCTGTCGTTTGCGGAGCTGGTACTCAGCGTGATCTCCGCAATTTTTGGTGTCATCGTCGCCATTGGGCCATTCGGACAGCTGGCTGTGGTGTTGATTCCTGTAGCCCTGTTCTGCCGCGACATCTACGCCGGCCCGCAGGCGTTCAAGAACATCAAATCCTGAAGCATATCGCGTAGTCACTGACTGCCGATCCCGTGTTGTTTCAAGACCCCGCTCTGAGCCAGGCTCCGGGCGGGGTTGTGTTTTCCAGTTGCCAGACCCTCACCGTTCGTTTCACTCCCCCGCGCTCTCTCCTTCGGAGGAACCATGGTCGTTAGCCCTTGTGCTGACCATCTACCGGGCACCTCGTCATCTCGTGCGTTGATGCCGCTGTTTGCACAACGTCGGGTGGCTCGGCTTGTCCGGTTATTTGTCACCGCCTGTGTCGTTGCACTCCCAGCCTTTGCGTCCGCGAACGCGCAGGCACAAACCGGTCGCGTATCCGGCGTTGTGACCGACTCGGCCACGAGTCTGCCCATTACCTCCGTCACGCTGACGCTCAATCCGGCCGGAGTTCGTACGGGCACACAGCTGGAAGCGCGCAGTGATGAAACGGGTCGTTATGCATTTCCGGCCGTGCCGGTTGGCACGTACACCCTCGAGCTGCGTCGTCTGGGCTACCGTCCGCTGAACCGCACGAATGTGGTGGTCACCGCGGGCGCGACCACTACGCGCGACGTGGCGATGGCGGCCGCGGGACTGAGTTTGCAGGCCATGGTCACCACGGGCGTGGTAGATCCCGCCTCGGGCACACGTGTGCCGTTCACCGTTGGTCGCGTCACGGCGGAAAATGCGCCCGTGCCTGCGACGAACGCGCTGGAAACAATTCAAGGCAAGATTGCCGGCGTTTCCGTTGTACCATCGGGACAGGCCGGCGGTGGCACGAACATCGTGTTGCGCACACCCACCAGCATCAACAAGTCCAACTCGCCGCTCATCGTGGTGGACGGTGTGATTCAGACCGAGGCGTTCGGCGCCGCGAGCGCGGATCTGCAGAGTATGGACATTGAAAGCGTCGAAGTGGTCAAGGGCGCTGCAGCCGCATCGCTGTACGGAGCGCGCGCTGCATCTGGTGTTATCCAGATCACGACACGCCGTGGCTCCGGCCTCGCGGAAGGTGAGACGCGCTTTTCCGTGCGTTCCGAGTACGGTGCAAACTCACTGAACGCCCCCGTGAAGTGGGCGCAGTCGCACTATTACCAGCTCAATGCCGCCGGTCAGTACGTGAATGCGGCGGGCGCCGTGGTTGATCGCGATGTGCGTGTGCCGCGCCCGGCGTACGAGCGCTTCCAGGATCAGACGTATCCGGATCAGGTGTTCGATCAGGTTGAGCGTTTCTTTGATCCTGGCAACTTTGTGCGCAACTCGCTGAACATTGCGCAGAATGGCGGCAAAACGAACTGGTTTTTCTCGGTGGTGAATCAGCGTGAAGATGGTGTGGTGCTCAACAGCGGACGTTACGACCAGAACGACTTTCGTCTCAACCTTGATCATCGGCCCACTGACAAGCTGTCACTCAGCTTCAGTGCCTTTCACAGTCGCTCGGAGCGGCAGAATCTGTACGGCGACACGTTCTTTGACCTGATCAATCAGGCGCCGGATATCGACCTGCGCACACCGGATCCCGATGGTACGCCGTACGCGTTTCAGCTCGATCCGGAAGGTCGCGAAGAGAATCCGTTGTACGTGTTGGCCACCGAAGAAAACCAGCGCAAGCGCGCTCGTACACAGGGTGGCATTGTGGCGCGATATCTGGCCACGAGTTGGCTGAACTTTGATGTGAATCTCAGCTACGATCGCTCAGACCGTCGCACGAATCAGTTTCTTGACGCCGGCATCAAGACAGAAGGCTTCGGCGAGGGCGGTCCGGGACGCATTTCACAGTTCACTGGTACGACAGAAGCGGTGAATGCCTGGGGTAGCGCCAACGTATTGCGCCGGGTTGGAGCGTTCACGCTGCGCGGCACGGGGCGTGTACTGCTTGAGAACGAAACGAACGAACTCACGACCGCCGAAGGTGAAGTACTCTCCACGCCGGGCGTCAAGAGTCTCGACAATGCGCAGTCGCGTTTCGTGTCGTCGAGCAATCAGACTATTCGCACGAACAGCTACATCGGAAGCGTGGCCGCAGACTACAACGGCAAGCTCATTGTTGACGCCCTCCGTCGTCTCGACGGCAGCTCGCTCTTTGGTTCCGACGAGCAGGAGAACTGGTACTATCGCGTGAGCGGCGCGTATCGTATGTCGGAGGAAGAGTGGTGGCCGTTCGCGTCGATCAATGAGTTCAAGTTCCGTGCGTCGCAGGGTACCGCCGGCACGCGTCCTGACTTCAACGACCAGTACGAGACCTTCACATACACGCAGGGCGGCGGTGTGGTGAAGCAGAATCTCGGCAACCGTTTGCTCAAGCCGGAAGAGTCAAAGGAAACCGAGTACGGCA
>JALHNZ010000093.1:0-2755 GCA_022843265.1 Gemmatimonadaceae bacterium | reverse complement strand
TCATCAAGGATCGTGTTTCGGTGCAGTTGTCGTACGCAACGCAGACCACCACCGATCAGCTCATTCTGATTCCGCTTGCCGGTTATCTCGGCTTCGCCAATCAGTGGCAGAACGCTGGTACCGTTACCGGAAACACGTATGAGGCGACCATCGAAGCCGATATCGTGAAGGGATCGAACTTCAGCTGGCGCATGGGTGTGGTGGCAGATCGTTCACGCAACCGGATTACGGAATTCAATCGTACCTGCTTTACCACCGGAACGATTCTCTTCCGCTGCGCCGGCGAAACGCTGGGCGCAATGTACGGATTCCGCTTCATCAAGGACGCGAGTGAACTGCCGGCCGATGCCGCAGCTCGCGCTGGTGAGTTTGCCGTCAACGACGAAGGACTGCTGGTGTACGTCGGTGCAGGCAACAGTTACACGGACGGTGAAACGAAGCGGTTGTGGGGCACCCCAGCGGTTGGCATTGGCGCGAACAGCTACTTGTGGGGCATGCCGATTACGGCACGCGATTCCACGGGCAGCGCTGCAGTCGCGCGGATTGGCGATGGCAATCCGGATTTCCGCTTTGGTATTTCGAACAACGTGAACTGGGGCGGGATCAGCTTGTTCATGTTGTGGGACGCGCAGGTTGGTGGCAACGCCTATAACCAGACTAATCAGCGTATGTACCAGTATGGACGCAGCAGTGATGTTGATCAGACGGGCAAGCCGCAAGAACTCAAGAAGCCCGTGGAGTACTACGTGAATCTGTACGCGGCCAACAGCCCGACGGATTATTTCGTGGAAGACGCTGGCTTTGTGAAGTTGCGCGAGCTGTCGCTCAAGTATCGTCTGCCCACACGCTGGGCCGTACCGCTTGCCCGCCTCGGCGCCAGCGGCGCGTCGTTCTCTCTGATCGGACGCAATCTGCTCACGTTCACCAACTACAAGGGCTACGACCCGGAAGTTGGCAGCGTGATCAATCGTCTCGACAGCTTTGACTACCCACGCTACCGCACGTTTACGGGTAGTGTTGAGATCACTTTTTAAGCGAGCGCTGATAACATGACTACTCTCATGCGCATTGTAACGCTCGCGGGTGCTGGACTGCTGCTCGCGGGCTGTCAGGACCTCGACGTTGCCAATCCCAATCTCCCCGACCGCGAACGTGCGACGCAGCAGCCGGTGTCGACGGAATCGTTTGTCGCCTCGTCGTTCCGCACCTTCTGGCCGGTGTCCGGTCACGACGATTATCCGTCGTGGGCATTCTCCACGATGGCTCGTGAAATCACGTCCGGTTTTGCTGACTTTGGACAGCTCGAGACGTCAGACGAACCACGCGTGGCGTGGAATAACAGTCAGGTGAACGCGCGACGGGCTGTGGCGGAAACGCCGTGGTACGGTTTGTATCGCACGATTTCGAGTGTGAACGATGCACTCGTGGCCATCGACGATGGCCTCGTCATTGTGGACGCGCAGCGCACGGCGCGTGCGAAAGCGGTGGCGAAGTTCATTCAGGGGGTGTCGCACGGTTATCTCGGTTTGTACTACGACAAGGGCATTGTCGTTGACGAGAACACCGATCTTGTGGCGATTACGGCGAGACCCGAGTTCACGCCGTACAATGGAATGGTCTCCGCCGCGATTTCGCAGCTCGATGGCGCAATTGCAGCGGCGGGTACATCCAACTTCACGTTGCCCGCCGAGTCATGGTTGTTCACGGCGCTCACGCGTGATCAGTTCGTGCGCTTGATCAACTCGTACTCCGCGCGGTTAATGGTGTACAGTGCGCGCTCGCGCGCTGAGCGCGCCGCGGTAAACTGGACGGAGGTGCTCCGTCGTGTTGACGCGGGCATTCAAACGGATTTCGCGCCCATCGCGCAGCCGGACATTTTCTTTGATGACTGGAAGCGACTGGTGGCGCGTTTGCGTACGGCCGGCCGCCCCAGCGATTTTGGTCGTCCGAGTTATTGGCTGCTTGGTCCGGCTGACTCGACGCAGGGTTTCATCAACTATGCGAACACGCCGCTGCAGAGCCGCATGCCGTTCCAGATTCGCACCAAGGATCGCCGTATTCAGGGTGAGGCCGGTCCGGCCTCCGCGGGTTCCTATGTGGGCTACAATCTGAACAACATTTTTGCGGTCAGTCGCGGTACGTGGCGCTTCTCGTGGTACTTCTACGGCCGCAATGGCACTGCGCTCACGTGGCAGACAGGTCCCCAGCTGGCGATCACCACCACTGAAATGGATCTGATCAAGGCGGAAGCGCTTATTCGTTTGAATCGTGCGGCGGAAGCGGTACCGCTGATCAACCGCTCGCGCATTGCCAATGGCAAGCTTCCGGCCGTCACGATCGATGGTCCGCCGAATGAGGCGGGCTGTGTGCCACGCAAGCTCAACGGCACGTGTGGCAGCCTCTGGGATGCCCTGCGCTACGAAAAGGGTATTGAGATGCTGGGCGTGAACGGTGTGACGGCGTTTATGGATGCCCGCGGCTGGCAGACACTGCCGGAGAATACGTTTGTGCATTTGCCGATCCCGGGCCGCGAGCTCGGTACGCTGCAGCTGGAGAACTACACATTCGGCGGGCCCGGTGGAGCCGCGAGTGCGCCAGCGCCGGATCCGGAACGGTGTCCGGTGAATCTGCCGCGGTGTTCGTAAAGGCATGAGGAAGAAACCCCCGCACTGCGCTGCAGTGCGGGGGTTTGCTTTTGTTGTTCCTGATTCGGTCATTCGGCCGAGTGGCGGGAGCCCAGGGCCATTTGGCCTTT
>JALHNZ010000092.1 GCA_022843265.1 Gemmatimonadaceae bacterium | reverse complement strand
GCGGCCGTTACGCAGGGCACGGGTGCGCTCGGCACGGCGTCGGCGAATAATCTGGGCGGCGTCGTGCAGTACGCCACGACAGAACCGGCGGGTCAGCAGCGATTCACGCTGCAGCAGAGGGGGGGCCAGACTGCCGCCCGCCGCACCATGCTGCGTTACGACATGGGACTGAAAACATTCGGCGGATCAAATGGAATGAATGCATTCGTCTCGTTTTCCCGCTTTGATACGAACAAGTGGAAGGGAGGAGGCGATCGCTTTTCGAACTTCCCCGGCGAGCAGAACCTGCTCTTCGGACAAAGTGGGCTTCTCGGAGGAGCCGGCGAAACGTGGCACGAGCAGCTCAACCTGAAGTCAAACCTCTTCCTCGGTTCGAGCAAGTTCACGGTGTTTTACAACTACGCGAACCGGAAGGAAAGTGACTTCATGGATTTGTCGCTTTCCGTGTTCAACAGCACCGCGCCGAACTCGAACACGTACGGCTTTGGCCCGCTCTTTGATTACTTCAGCAGCTGGAGCACCGCCAGACAGTTTGCTGAAGCCAGCATTCCAACGTACACGCCGCTGACGGATGCGGCGTACTTCAACTCGGCGCAGGGTGCGCGCATGGACCATCTCGCCTACGTCAAGGGTGAGTTCAAACCGTCCGCAACAACGCGTGTTGAGGTGCAACCGTATTTGCACATGAACCGCGGAGGCGGGGATTGGCACGCGCCCAGCTACGGCGCCAGCTACAGCCCCGATCCGATCATGTTTCGCCAGACACAGTACAAGGCCAATCGCACCGGCGTGATGGCGAAGGGCACGGCTTCGTTTGACGTGGGCAGTGTCAGCAATCAGTTCGAGGTGGGCGGATGGTATGAGATGAATGAATCGAGCAATCGGCGTCCTCGCTGGGGACTGGTCAACTATCGGCAGGGTCCGGAAGTCGATTTCAATCGTGTGCTTCGCCTCGACTATGATCGCACCGGCGATGTGACGAGCACGCTGGTGTACCTGCAGAACACAAGTCGGTTGCTGGATGAGCGGCTCACGCTCACCTACGGGGCCAAGTACCTGCGCGTGAACGCCGACTTCCGCAATAATGGCAATACGCCGACCAACGGCATTGTCGCACCGATTTTTGCGGATCAGGGAAGGCCGTCGCTTGAGATCGAGATGGACGGTGGATTGCTGCCGCAAATCGGCGCAGTGTTTAACGTGACGGGCAACAATGAAGTGTTCGTCAACTGGTCTGAAAACATCAATCAGTTTCCGCTCAACCCGGCAGGCGGCGTGTACAACACCGCCGTCACAACGTTTGACTTCTTCAAGAACACCGCCGAGGCGGAGCGCGCGACGACGCTTGAGTTTGGCGCTCGCACCCGTCGCGGCAAGATTGAGGCAGGCCTGACCGGCTACACGATTGACTATCGCAACCGCTTGCTCGGCGTGGCACTGTGTCCGCAAACCGTCACGTGCGCCTCTGGCTTTGGCAACGTTGGTTCGGTAAACACGATGGGAGTGGAAGGAGTCTTCAGCGCAGACCTCGGACGCGGCTTGCTCGGATACGTGTCTGCCACGTTGAACAGCTCGAAGTTTGGTGAAGACTATTTGTCAAATCCGAGCAATCCGAGCTCGCTGGTGAATACGAAAGACAAGTTCGTGCAGGACGCACCACAGCAGATGCTGAACGCCTCTGTGGCGTACAACCGCGACAAACTGAGTTTCTCACTCGGTGGTCGATACGTCGGTGAGCGTTTCTTCACGTACACGAACGATCTCGAAGCGCCAGGAGATGGCGAGGGCAAGGTGCCAGGCTACTTCGTGTCTGACCTGTCCGCACGCTATCGATTGGGAGCGTTTGGTGCGCTCAAGTCGATAGAGCTACAGCTGAACGCCAGCAATCTCCTCGACGAACGGTACATCGCGACCATGGGCAGCGGTGGTTTTGTCGCAAGAGGCGATTTGCCGACGTTCCTCACCGGCGCCCCGCGCCAACTGTTTTTCACCGTCAGCACGAACTTCTAAGCAGGATGCAGTGTCGCTCCCTGACCAGCGCCGTGTGTTCCAGGCGCTGGCCAGGTGCGCGGCACGAACGTGCGGTGTACGCTGTTGCATTCGATGCGTCGCGTTGTCGCAAGAGCTGCCTAGCGCGACCCGTTGGTAAAGTGAATTTCGTTGAAGATATTGTGCGTTGCCGCATCAGCCTCGTCATCATTCTGAGCGCCTTCGATCGATAGTCCGGTCGGCGACGTTTTCGCCCGATGCTTGGCCGCGGCTGCCGCCGACGCCACGTCTTCGGCATGGGCAAATGCACGCGGTGAAATGGGCACCGCGCCGATTGAGAGCGTGGTAAATGGAAAGAACCGTGCGACGCCGTGACGATCTTCTGAGTCAATTCCGCCTCGCTCCAGCGCCTGCTCATCGTAGAGGCGTTGCGATCCGGCGTTGAACACGGAGACGATCCGTGTGCAGCGCGCGTGCCAGTCATCGCTCTGGAACAACACCACAAAATCGTCGCCACCAACGTGCCCCACAAAATCGCGGCGGGGATCGCACTGTGACACCAGCGTGCGCGCGACAAGTCGGATCATTTCGTCGCCGCGCCAGTAACCGTAGTGATCATTGAACGGTTTGAAGTCGTTCAAATCGCAATAGCACGCGACGAACGACCCACCGCTGCGCAGCAATCGGGCAATGTGTTCCGTGATCGGGATGTTGCCTGGCAAAAACGTGAGTGGATTGGCGTGGCGCGCCGCTTCAATGCGAGCTTCGGTAACCACGCGTACGAGCTGTTCACCGGTTCCGAGACCAACGTATCGGCCGTTGTCCGTCACCACAAATCCTTCGGTCAGGTAGCGCTGATCCGACGATGTCAGCACCGCGGCCATGGCATCAAGCCCGGTGTGGCGATCCAGAACGAGCGGCGTGGTGTTCGCGAACTGTAAACACGTCTTGCGACCGTACAGCTCTCTGAAAAATGGCTTGGCGTATTGGTCTGTGAAGGCCTGTCGGTTCAGCATGCCGATCGGTCGGTCATTCTCCACCACCACAACGGCGCGCAGCGACGCATCGGCGGAAAAGAGCTTCGCCACATCATCAACCGCGTAGTCGGGTGGAATCGCAGGAGAGGGAACCGCGAGACGCGCCACGGTGAAATCGGAGGCCGCGGCGCGCGTCAACTCCGGGAGCACGGCGATTTCGGAGTTCGCAATCACGGCGCCCGCTTCCGAGAGCACAGAGAGCGCCGGTTGTTCCTGCGGTCGGCCCAGAAAATACCCCTGGCCGAGTCCGATACCGAGATCGCGCAACACCTGCAGCTCCCCCGCTGTTTCGATGCCTTCGGCAATCAACTCCGTGCCAAAGGACTCAGCGAATCGCATGATGCCGCGCAGCGTTTGCACTTTCACCGCCTGTTGCGGAAGATCGCGCACAAAATATTTATCGATCTTCACGAACTCCGGTCGCAGCTCGGCCCACAAGCGCAAGCTCGATCGTCCATCACCAAAATCATCAAGCGCGAACCGGAACCCTTCCGCACGCATCCACGTCGCCACCTCGATCAGGCGCGGCAGATCCGCGACGTGCTCGTGTTCGGTAATCTCGATCACAAGCGACGATGGGACCACCGAGATGGCGTGCAACGATTGCAAAATGCTCACGAGTGTCGCACGATCACCCATCTGCACAATCGTGTGCGCACTCAGATTGAGAAAGAGCCGTGTGCCGCGCGCAACGCCTACCCAACCGCGCAGCCCTTCGGTCAGACAATCCCGCTCAAGGCGCAGCAGCAGCTGCTCCCGTCGCGCTTGTCGAAACAATGCATCGGAGGAGCGGAGGGGACTGCCCTCCGGGCCACGGATCAGACTTTCGTGCCCCATCACATTGCCGTCTTTGAGCCGCACAATCGGCTGGTAGTGCGCGCGTAGCTGGCGGCGTGCGAGAAGCTGCGCGACGGACTGTCCGGTAACGACATCCGAGAGATGCTGGCGAAGTGCGTCTTGCGCCGGCGTTAGGGTGCGAACAGCCACGAGTATCCTGATGCCTGAAAGATGACGGGAAGGATGGCGACATCCAGTACGGTGTAAGTGTCGACTGGCAGTTCACACTTCATCAGCAGGCATGGTCGGCTGCGATGTCACGAACACGTAACGTGCAGGTGTAATGAGAGCGCCTGTTTGGCACCGAACGACACAGAATCGTGTGATATCAGGGCTCGTTCAACTCGGATTTCCGCTCTTGTCGTTCCTCGGAGCGGTTGTGTGATCGGAGCGACGTCCTACCTTCAAAAGTTGGGGGCGTGCGCGCCCATTCACACTCTTCCGAGGGCAGTAATCATCCTGTTACTTGCGACCGATCTCGATGGGACATTTCTCGGCGGCCGACAAGCTGACCGATTGACGCTATATCGCACCATCCGTGCAACGCCTGACATCCGTCTGGTTTTCGTAACCGGACGCGGCGCCGAATCCGTGCTGCCGCTGCTTGCCGATCCGCTGATACCTGATCCCGAGTTTATCATCGCTGATGTCGGCGCCACGGTGCTGCACGGCGATGGACGAACGCCCGTTACCCCACTGCAGTGGGAGCTGAGCGAGCGATGGACAGGCACTGAGCCGATCCTCCAGGCACTGCTCGACTTTCCCGGCCTCGTACGACAACAAGTGCCGCAAGAACGACGCTGTTCCTTCTTCCTCGATGATGCGTCACACGCTGATGAAATCCGGGATCGACTCGCGCACCTGGATGTTGATGTATTGCTCAGTGCGGAACGCTACCTCGATGTATTGCCGCGTGGTGTGTCCAAGGGTGATACGCTCACACGACTGGTTTCGTATCTGGGTGTACGTGCCGACGAGGTGTTGGTCGCTGGCGATACGATGAACGACTTGTCACTCTACGAGACGGGCTATCGCGGCGTCGTCGTGGGGCAGGCCGAGTCGTCGCTGGTTGCAGCCACGCGTGATCGCGAACACGTGCACATCGCCTCGTCACCAGGTGCAGGGGGGATACTCGAAGCGATCGATCACAGTGGCCTGACGATTGCACCGCAGGTGGAAAGCCCGGCGGGTGATGCGCAGCTCGTCGTGGTGTACCACCGCTTGCCATACGAGGAAACAATCAGGAACGGTGTCGTTTCGCGTCAGCGCCACACGAGTCCAAACGGTATTGTGCCCACGTTGCTCGGATGTTTCGAAGAAGGCCGACACGGATCGTGGGTCGCGTGGACCACGCATCACGACGGATCCGGCGCCACGTCACACGATCTCGTGGACGAAGAGCATTATGCGAATCTTGTCGCAGCCAAAGTGCCGCTGACCGACAGTGACGTGCAGCGCTTTTACAAGAAGTTCTCAAAGGAAGCGTTCTGGCCCGTGATTTTTTCGTTTGTTGATCGGGCGCGCTTTGTGGAAGCGGACTGGCTTCACTTTCTGGAGATCAACGCCAGGTTTGCAGAAACGGCAGCGGCCGAGGCAGACTACGGCGCCCTGGTCTGGATCCACGATTACAACCTGTGGATGGTGCCAGCGTTTCTCAGGCAGCTACGGCCCGACGTACGTATTGGTTTCTTCCACCACACGTCTTTCCCACCGGCCGATGTATTTAACGTGATCCCGTGGGCTGGCCAAATTGTGGGGTCGCTGGCGCAATGTGACTACATCGGCTTTCACATTCCGCGCTACGCCGCAAACTTTCTTGATGTGCTGCGCTCGCATACGCCAACGGAAGTGCTTGAGACGATGCAATGTGCGCCGCGTTTCCGGGTGCATGGTGGCGCACTGGCCATACCACGCATGCCATCCTTGGTGCGGAGCGGTGATCGCACCATACGGCTCGGCGCGCATCCGGTTGGCGTCAACGTGCGTGCGATTCGACGCATCCTCGCTGATTCGCACCGACTCGAGCAGATCAAAGTGATTCGTGAGCGATTCCAACGAACGAAGCTTGTGCTGTCGGTGGAGCGACTCGACTACGTAAAGGGGCCACTGCAGAAACTCGAGGCGTTCGAGCGCATGCTCGACGCGCATCCGGAACTGCGCGAGCAGGTCACCCTCCTGATGGTGACGACGCCGCCGGCGCCCGGGATGGAAGTGTATGAGGAGGTGCGCGAAGCGGTGGATCAAGTCGTTGGTCGTATCAACGGTCGCTTTGGGACACTGGACTGGACGCCTGTTCACTACCTGTTCCGGTCACTCCCCTTCGAAGAAGTGGTGGCCTACAGTGCCGCAGCCGATGTTGCCTGGATCACCCCACTACGCGATGGCCTGAATCTGGTCGCGAAAGAATTCATCGTGGCGCAGCACACCACCGAGGGCAACGGTGTGCTGGTCCTCTCAGAGTTCGCTGGCGCAGCCGTTGAGATGCACGGGGCAATGCTGACCAATCCGTATGACGTGGAAGGCATGGCGCGCCATCTGTACGATGCGCTGGTATTGCCGGAAGGCGCACGTGCGCTGCACGTGCGACGTCTCGCGGCGATCGTTGAGCAGTCCGATGTTGACGCATGGAGCCGGGAATTTCTCGCAGCCATGGCCAGCGATGACCGCAGCGTGCTCGCAGCGGTCTGAACGTACCGGTTACCGCGCGAGAAACAGCGTCTGCGTCGGGTAGGCGAATTCGATACTCGCAGCTTCGAAAGCTTCGTGAATGCGTAAATAGATGCGCTGTTGCACATCCATGTATTGGCCGTAGTCTGCGGACTCGACGTAGTACACTGTTTCAAAATCAATCGACGAAGCGCCGTAGTTACTGAAATGGCTCCGGTCGAAGCGCACACTGCGCTCGGCGTTGATTGCCTCGCGAATCAACTGCGGAATGCGCTCGAGATCGCGGCGCGGCGTTTGATAGACCACACCGAGCGAAAAGACAATGCGGCGTTCGAGCATGCGCCCGAAGTTTCGGATGCGGGCACTCAGCAGATCTGCATTGGAGAAAATGATCTGTTCACCGGAGATACTGCGCACGCGCGTTGTCTTGAGTCCGATGTGTTCGACGGTTCCCACTCGATCATCAACATTGATGAAGTCGCCAACCACGAATGGTTTGTCGAGAATGATCGCAAGTGAGGCGAACAGGTCGCCCAGAATATTCTGGACCGCAAGGGCGATGGCGATACCGCCCACGCCGAGGCCCGCGACCAGCGCGGTCACGTTGACGCCCAGATTGTCGAGGGCGAGCAACGTGACCACAGACCACACCATGAGGATGACCAAAAACTGCAGCGCGCCGATCATACTTGCGGCACCGCGGTCGCTCTCCAGCTTTTCGTTGCGATACCGCTCAAGCAGAAACTTCGCGGCGGCTGTGCCCCAGAGCGCTACCTGCAGGAAGAACAAGATGACGAGCACTGTGCGTAGCCGGCCGCTCCAAACCGGCGACATCACAAGCCATGCTTTCGTCACGTTGACGCCAACGGCAACGATGAAGAAGGTGCGCGTATGCGCTAGCAGGTCCGCGATCAAGTCGTCGATACGAGTGCTCGTGCGTAGCGAAAGCGCTCGGATGCGGGCCACGGCGAACTGTCGGAGCACAAAGAGCGCGGCAACGACGGCGATCAGAATGCCGAGCGCGATGGCCCAGGCGGCGAGTGTGTTTCCCGCGATGATGAAATCCACGTATCTGTCCTGTGATGCACGCCGCACATGGGGGCGCTCGGGCAGTCAGAGGTACGGCGGCAGCGTCCGCACGCGCTTCAGGAAGGGCGGTTCGACGGCGCTCTGATCCACTGGACCGGCCACGCGTACAGCGATAAGGTGCTGCATCTGAGGGTACACCGTTACGCACGAGTTCGGAACCGCCGCGTTGTGACGATGCGTGCACAGGTTCGCAACGATGATACGGCGCGGCTAGAATCCCTGTTGCACGCGCAGCAAGAGCGCGTGCTCGCGCACTGTCTGCCCCGGCGGCACCACCGTCATTTCGTATGCGAGCGAGAGCCGCGTATGCGGCGTTGGGATCCAGCCTACCGCCAATCCACCGCTGGCGGCGTGGGTTACTGAGCGTCGGGTAATCACCCGTTCGATGTCCTTGCCCCACACGCCGAGCGCGGCGATACGGGCACCAAAGTCAACGGCACCTCGGCTGCTGGTTGGCACCACTTCTTGTGTGGTGCGTCGAGTGCCACCAATCACGTGCCCGGCACGTCCGGACAGCACGCTGGCGGTGAGCTCGCGTCGTTCGTCACCGGCGCGAGCGCTCTGCGTGAACAGCGCGCCCTCAAACGCGAGCATGGTCTGCGCATTGCCCACAAGACCGCCACCCGAAAATCTCCGACGTGCGCCGTCAGCGAGTGCCGTGCCGCTCGCGGTGCCATCACTCCGAAACGCGAGCAAGGGCTGTTGTCCCACCGTGAGCAAGCGTGCGACACCCGTGGCCTCGAGCTCGCCACGTTCGCGCCCCGCAAGAATGCCCAGCTGAGCCGACGCATAACGAACACCTCGCTGACGCGCCCAGGCGGCTCGGGCGAGCCAATCATGTCCAGTGCCGTCGCGTGCGTCTACATCGCCGTCGGTATCCACGACTTGCAGATCGGTACCGACCGGTGTGCGGAAGGCGCCAATAGTCAACGTGAGCTCCTTGCGTTGCAATGCCATCTGCGCGCCGAAGCTCCGACTCGGCATGAGCGAGTTCACGAGCGAGCGCTCCGCGTGCAACAGCGTGGCGGAGGACTGAAAGCGTTCCACGCCGTACGCCGGCCTGAAGCGACCAATGCGCGCGGCCACCCGCTTGCCCTGAAAGCCGACAAATGCGTCCTGCACCAGAACGCGCCCTTGCCCGAAATCGGGTTGCAATCGCACATGCCAGCCAGCCGGCATGGCCGCATCAAAGATCAGTCGCGCTCGACGAAGCAGCAGACCGTCCGGCTGCGACTGCAGCGCTCCGGATACCCAGCGTCCATCCACCTGCAGATAGCCACCCAGCGTGAGTGCCACATCGCCCGCAGCGTTGAGTTGCACGCCGCCACGCTCGTCACTGGGCACCCGAGCCGAATCTTCAACAGCGCGACTGGATCCGCGTTGCGCAGCCAGCAATGAAGGGGTGAGCGATGCGGCAGCGATACCCAACGTCACGATGATCAGAAGATGCACGATGTATTGCATGAGCATTCGAGGAGCGTATGTGGAAGCTGGAAGCAGAGGCCGCAGCAGATGCTCGCTTTCGGAACGCTTGGTGCTCTCAGCGCAGGGCGAACCACTCCTGGTGAAACTGCGGCCCAACGGCATGTCCCATGCGGCCAAAGTCTTGCCGCAATGTATCGCCGAGGCCCGCTGGTCCGCAGAACCAAACTGAAGACTCGCGCCATGATGGAACGAGATTCCGAATCCGCGGTCTATCGTCCTGACGATTTACAGACGCGCCGTCGTGATAGACACACTCCATCGCGCGCGTGCTGCATATGCTATGGTGCCGCCGATGATGCTTCAATCGGCGTGTTTAACACGAGTTTGCAATTGCTCACGCGAATAGCTTGCGCGCCGCTTTCGGGCACGCGCTCGAACGTCGGCGCGTCGGCGCCCGCGACGGACAAGCGCAGTGCCCATCCGCGGGGCAGCTCAAAGGCCACTGGCCGAATACGCACAACGGTTTCACGTGGTGACGATTCGTCTGCGCGAACACGCCGCGTACCTTCGGTGAGCAATCGAACTCCACCACGCGGATCAATCGATTCCACGTACACGTGCAGCGCAGCCTCGGGCGCGTCTGTTGCCACCGTGCAAGTAAGCGACCCTTCTCCGAACACCGAGAGGACTTCGGTGAGTGGCGCCGTACGCCATGACAGCAGCCCTGATGCGCGTGCGCGATCAGGCGCATCGACACGCCGTGCCAATCCCGATGTCCAACGGTTCTGAAGGCCCGTTGAGGCACTGAAATCAACCGGCAGTGCATCAGTCACTCGCTCGTGGGCATTGCGAGCGCCTGGCGTGATGTCGACAGGCGCATCAAGAAGGCGTGACGTGCTGTTCGCCGACGCAACAATCCACGCGCGCGGCTGGGTCACTGGCCACGCGGAGGCGGTGCGCCACGATTCGGCGCCGGCCACGTACCATGAAACCCTCGATGACGGCGCGTTGCTTCGCGCGGTCAGATGCCGATGAAAGAACGCCACAACAGAATCGAGTGCGACCGTCGTGTGTGTGCTCGCACTGCCGCGCAGCGGACTTGCATTCGATGTGCCTTCGTGGTCCCACGGTCCGATGACCGCTTCGCGAATGGACAGGGCGTTGCGTGCGCGAAACACCGCATCCGCGGTTGCACCATCCCACCAGCTACCCCAGACGCCGATCACGGCGTGTGATGTGGCGAGGGATTGCGCATGGCCAGATGGCCCGAGTGCGTTGGTGGGCGGACCATCGGCGCCAAACGGATCATCGCCGTGCCGCACCCCAGCCACGCGCGCGCCCACATGCGCAAGCGTTCGCGATTGTTGTTGTGCACGCAGCTCGAGACCCTCGGGATCACGATCAACGCGCTGCACACCTGACACAAACCACTTGGCGAAGCCAGGGAAAATTTCTGGATATTCACCCCGGTCGAGCGCGTTGACCGATCGACTCCACGTGTCAACGAACGCCACATTGCGCACACCGCCGGGCGCAATCGTTTCATCCACCAGATCCCACTCAATCTGGCGCGCCAGCACGGCTTTGAGCGCCGTACGACCGGCCGCGGCTGAGAGCAGGGCTGTGGTGCCTTCATACGATACGCCGGTCGCGCCGATCGACCCATTCGACCACGGCTGCGAGACAATCCAATCGATAACGGGACCGATGTCGGCGACTTCCTCAGCGGACCACGGCCACCGCCACCGACCCTCAGAGGCACCGGTGCCTCGCACGTCGGTCACGACCACTGCAAACCCGGCGCCGAGAAGGCGGGTCACAATGTTCTCTCGCGGCCCTTGGGGCACCCGACCCTTACCGCCACCTCCGCGTAAACGGAAGCTTCGCCAGTAGCGAGTCTGAATGAGCACGGTGGGCAGCTTCCCGGTTGCTGAAACCTCGGGCAGGATCACATCGGCGGCCAGACGGACTCCATCCGCCATGACCAGCGAGGGGTGCGTTACGATCGCCTTGGGCCCGCGGCATCCGATGCTCAACAGTGCAGCGCAGAGCAGGAAAGATTTGATGGACATGGTTTATATAGGATGTATCATATACTCGCTAGAGCGAATACTATACGCTTCCTATATCCCGTGTGTCAATCGTATATTCGAAACCATGTCACTCCGTCACACGATCCTCGGCTTTCTCTCCATCAAGCCGCTCAGCGGCTACGACCTGAAGCGGTACTTCGACGCGTCGGTCCGGCACTTCTGGTCGGCCGATCAGGCGGCGATTTATCGAACGCTGAATGAACTGGGGCAGAATGGACTGGTGGAGCACGAGCGCGTGGCGCAGGAAACGCGTCCCGATCGCAAGGTCTTCCACGTCACCCCGTCCGGGCTCGCGGAACTGGATAGCTGGCTCGCGACGCCGGCGCCCAGCGTCACTCGGCGTGAGCCGCTGCTCGTCAAGCTGTTCTTTTCGAGTCGGCTAGAGCCCGCCGCGTGGCGCGCGGTGGTTGAGGCGGAGCTCCAAAGTGTTGAGACGGAGCTTGCCACGCTCGGCCAGATTGTGGCGGCGATTGAAGGCGACGCGCCGAATCAGGACCCGGCGGTTCTTGTTGGTCCGCTCGTGACGCTCAGCAACGGCGTCGAGACTGGCCTTGCCTATCGAGACTGGCTGCGCGGCTTGCTGGTTCTGCAGGCGAGTAACGCATTGAGCGCGCCGACGCTTCTCGCGGCGCTGAAGGCGCGCCTCGAAAGCTGAGCGCCGGCGAACGCCTTGCGTTGCGGCACTATCGGCAATACTCTCCATATACGGAGGTGCATATGGAGCTTTCAAAGAAGACAACGATTTTGTTCTCGCCGGAGGTGCACCAGCGACTCACCGAGCTGGCGTATCGACGCGGCAAGAGCCTGGGTGAACTCGTGCGAGAGGCGTGCGCTGTGCAGTATGGATTCGTTGCTACAGAGGAACGCGTGGATGCGGCTGCAGCACTGGCTGCACTGTCGCTGCCTGTGGGCGCACCGCGCGACATGAAGCGCGAATCTGTGCCCTCCGCCGACGCGTTGCTGCCGGACAACTAGTGCTGTTCGGGGAGTGATCACCTCGTGCTGTTAATTGACGCGAACATTTTGATGTATGCCGCTGGCGCGCCGCATCCGCACAAGCTGCCCAGCGCGCAGCTGCTCGAGCGTATCGCACGTGGTGATGTTGAAGCAACGATCAACGCCGAAACGCTGCAGGAAGTACTGCATCGGTATCGTGCGATCAAGCGGTGGAACGACGGGCGGCAGGTCTATGATCTCGCGCGCCAGATCTTTCCCAGCGTCATTCCGGTCACATCAGAGATTCTCGATCGTGCTCGCGAGCTGTTGGACAGACACGCGTCGCTCATGGCGCGAGACGCACTGCACGCCGCGGTGGTCATGCACGAGGGCTTCGACGCGCTCTGTAGCTACGACCGGGATTTTGACGTCATCGCAGGGCTGTCACGAGTTGAACCGTAGCTCAAAGCCCCGCCGTGAAAGTTGGCAGCGAAGACACTCCCTGCCTGCAAACGGTCGCAGCATACCTCCTACTCGGCGGGTCCGGTGGCGCTCGGCGCCGGCAGCCGATCGTTGACCAGAAACTGCGCGC
>JALHNZ010000091.1 GCA_022843265.1 Gemmatimonadaceae bacterium | reverse complement strand
GTTGGCGCAAGCCACGCCACAACGAGTGGCAGCGCGGCGCCAACCGCGAACGTTCCAGCCGACGCAAACGCGGCTTGCAACGGGTTGGCGCGCTGATGCTCCACAATGCCGAGTTCTTCGCGGGCGTGCGCACCGAGCGCGTCCTGTGTGGTGAGCGCTCGCGCGACCTCTGCGGCAAGCTCGACCGAAAGACCGCGCTGCACGTACAGATCTCTGAGCTCCACGAGCTCGTGGTCGGGCTCGGTGGCGAGTTCCTGTCGCTCACGGTTGAGGTCAGCTTCTTCAGTGTCGGATTGCGAACTCACCGACACATACTCGCCCGCCGCCATCGACATGGCACCAGCCACAAGCCCTGCGACACCGGCAATGAGAATCGCGCTCTTTTCCGCTCCAGACGCGGCCACGCCCACTACTAGGCTCGCGGTCGAGACAATTCCGTCGTTCGCGCCGAGCACGGCCGCGCGAAGCCAGCCAATGCGATCGAAGTAGTGGCGTTCGGTGTGAAGCCGAGGCATGTCGACCTGATTGAGGAACGCGCGTGGCAGTACGGCACCTTTGTCATCCAGTGACGTGGCGCTGGATGTAATCTACTCGCACAGGGTATGACCGGTGCGCGGGCAACACCCCGCCGTGAGGTCACGTTCGTTGGCCAATCCTCAATCTGCCCAGAAGAAATGATGCGTGTTAAGCTTTGCGCGGCCCTTGTCACACTGGCTCTGCTCACCCCGCAACCGGCGCGTGCGCAAGCGGCAGCCGGCGACACGCTGCGTGCCGCACTCGCGCAGTCGTATCTGCTGGTGGATCGCCTCGTGTCCACACGCGCATTCACCGACGACGAGCGTGCCGCGATCAATCGCGCCTTTGATCGCACCACGTTTCAATTTTTCGGTGGACAGTTTGCGGCCGCCGTGTCGAGCCTGGATTCGCTCGCGCGTTCGCTTGGCGCCACGAACGACGACATGCCGCTTGCCCCGCCCGCTGGTGAAGCGCGTTTCATTAACGGACGCGCACCATCTGCCGTGCAAAAAGATTTGCTCGCCACACTCGCGACCGTTGATTCAACCGGAAACCTGCAGCAGGCGCACGCGTCGGCGGTTGCACGCGCAGGACTCCTCACTGATGTTGCATCACGAACTCGCAGCATTGAATTGATGATCGATCCGCGCGTACATGCCGCGGCCATCACGCGCGAAGTTGCGGAGCTCAAGGCGGGTCGCAATCCGTACGCCGGGCGCAGTGGCGATTGGTGGCGTGTGTTTGCGACAGACGGAAATCGCAAAGTAGCGGCGCGCGTTGTGGTGCCACCGAGCAGTGTGGAGCGCAACACGCCAGCGCCGCTGATTCTGGCACTGCACGGCGCCGGTGGAGACGAGAACATGTTCGTGGACGCGTACGGTGCCGGCGTACTCACGCGACTCGCCGATTCACTCGGCGCGATGATTGTGTCGCCGCTCGCCAACGGATTTACGCCCGCCATGTTCGATACGATCGTTGCGGCGATGTCACGCGAATACACGATCGATGCAAAACGCATTTACGTGGTTGGTCACTCCATGGGCGCCGGTCTCACGGCGTCGCTCGCGAATACACGCGGCGTGCGCATTGCCGCGGTGGCGAGCATTGCTGGCGGCGCACCGATCACGGCGGCCGGCGCGCCACCGGCGCTGTTTATCACCGGCACGCTTGACCCGGTGATTTCAGCCGCACGCGTCAAGAGTGCAGCCGACGCCACGCGCGCCGCAGGCCAACGCATGGAATACCGGGAACTCGCGTCGGAAGGACACACACTGATTGTTGGACGCGTCCTCCCTGACGCGATTGCCTGGCTGTTCGGTCGCTCGTTATGAAGTGGTCTCTGTTTATCGGCCGGTACGCTGGCATCCGCGTGCAGATTCATCTCACGTTTCTGGTGCTGCTGATCTGGGTTGGTCTGTCGCTTTACTCAACTGAGCAAAGCGCGTCGGCGGCGTTCCGAGGTGTTGGTTTTATTCTCGCGCTGTTTCTCTGCGTGCTGCTGCATGAGTTTGGTCACGCGCTCACCGCGCGGCGCTTTGGTGTGCGTACGCGCGATATCACCCTGCTGCCGATTGGCGGCGTCGCGCGACTTGAGCGTATGCCGGATAAGCCGGTGCAAGAGTTATTGGTGGCAATCGCCGGGCCCGCCGTCAACGTCGTGATTGCGGTGCTACTGGTTGTTGTCCTGGCTGCGCTGGGCCGCCCCGCGAGCGCCGAGTCGCTCGGCAATGCCGACATGGGATTTGCCGGACCCGGAATTCTTGAGCGCTTGTTGATTGTGAACGTAATGTTGGTCGCGTTCAACATGATCCCGGCGTTTCCAATGGACGGCGGACGCGTGCTGCGCGCGTTGCTCGCCATGCGCTTGCCGTACGCCGTTGCGACGGCGCGCGCGGCATCGGTGGGAAAACTCTTCGCGGCGTTCTTCGCAGTGGTCGGATTTTATACGAATCCGTTTTTGATATTGATTGCCGTGTTCGTGTGGGTTGGTGCGTCGCAGGAAGCAGCGGCCGCGCAAACAAAGGGCGCGCTGGACGGTGTGACGGTCACGCAGGCGATGATCACGGATTACAAAACGTTGTCGCCGAGTGATTCGCTGTCACATGCCGTGGAGCTGTTGCTGGCAGGGAGTCAGCAGGATTTTCCGGTGGCCGACGAAGGGCGCGTGATGGGTATTCTCACACGGCAGGCGCTGATCACGGCGCTCGCACGCAAGACGGATCACCTGCGCGTGATCGACGCGATGCAGCGCGATGTGCCGCATGCTGAGGTGGGAGAGATGCTCGATATGGCGCTGCAGCGTATGCAGGCATCGCCTATCCGAACGATGCCGGTGCTTCAGCGCGGCGCGTTGGTTGGGCTGCTGACGATGGAGAATGTGGGCGAGTACGTGAGCGTGCAGGCAGCGCTGGCGCGGGTGCAGTGAACAGTTCGACGCGCTTGAGTTGGCCGGACAACTGATTGGTGAGACAGGCATACTCTGAATCTTGTCACTGACACCTTATTCGATAGCATCAGACGCATGCGCACCACACTGAACATCGATGATGACATACTACAAACGGTGAGGGAGCGTGCGCTCCGCGAACAAAAGACCACCGAGCAGGTGGTGTCGGAGCTGCTGCGGCTCGCTCTTGCGGCACGGCCAGCTGCCTCGCACGCAGCGGAAATGACGCCATTGTATGGCTTCCTGCCATTCGAATCGAGCGGGCGTATCGTCACGAACGAGCTGATCAATCATCTGCGCGCAGGCGATGCGTACTGATGTGTGGCTAGGTTTTTCGTTCAGTACCGCATCACGCATCACAGCGCGCCAGATGGATCTTCGCGTCTAGGGTGCTCGCGCGTACCGCTGCACCTGCTTGAGCCCGTCCTCGCGCTCAACGCTCGTGTACAGGAAACGCTCGGTGACAGCCAACAACCTCACGCCGGCATCGAGCGCGTAGCGATACAGCACGCGCCCTTCGCGATTCAGCACGTCCCACGTCTCGGTGCGCAGCGGGTCAGCGCCGGCCACAGGAATCCACAGTTGTTCACCATCGGTGAGCATACGCCGCTCGTGATTGGCCAGCACGGGCGGAATGTGCGTGGGTTGCGGCGGTATACGCACCGTGATCTCCGGCTTTCCGCCGCCGTCCAACATGGTTGGCGTTCCTTTCATCGCATTGAGCAGCGTGTTGCGCGTGGAGTCTACGTACTGTTGCCACACATCGGCGGCGAGCGGAACTGAATCGTGCGCGATCCGCCCTACCGTGATTGCCGACGCTTTCACGGGATAGAGCACGAGTTCGTACGTGTGCTCGTCTACTACGACAACCGTGCCATCAGCGAGAACAGTCCAGGCGTGACTCGTTTCGAACGGGCCGAGTGGCAGATCGAACTCCAGACCGGACGCCACGGGACGCGCGTTCCGCACGTTGGTGGGAAGTACGGATGTCACGGTGTCGACTGCAGTGCCATCGAGCGCGAATCGCACGAGTACACGCTGTACATCCGCGTCGGCGACGGGTTCAAATCCCAGCGGAACACGAGTGCGTGGCCCGTACATTCGCCCCGATTGATCACTCGCCATTACTTGCGGCGGCCATTCGGAGAACGCGCGTGCGTCTGCGGCAGCACTCGGCGGCGAGAACCGTTCCTCGCTCAGCGTGACGCTGCGCGCGGAGGCGCCGCTGCTCGAGATTACGGACACGCGTGGCACGGGACCAGCACTCACGACAGCGATTGAGTCCTGAGCGAGACGCAACACAACCGCCGGCGCGCGATACTCACCGGGCCCGTCGCCTGAACGGCCGAACAGCGTGCGCTCTCCGGTAGAAAAGTCAACCAGCCACACTTCACTGTCGCGTGGATCGTTGATGACCGCGCGGGTGTCTGACAACTCGACTACGCCGGCTGGCTCAGTGAACTCTTCGCGAATCGTTGCTGTGGGTTCGCCGAGTGTGCGAGCGTCTGTGCGCGTTGCGTTCGATTCGTTGCTCGTGTCAGCGCTCCTACACGCGGCGAGCATTAGCACACAGCAAGCCGTGGCGCGAAGGCGTGTGATCAACGGCTGCAACCCTTCAACGAGGCGGCCGATGGCGCCGAGCATTCCCGGATTGCGTGAAGTCATCAGCGGAGCACCGTTCGGTTTAATGCCTTGAGTTCGCAAGCAGTCGCAGCCGCATTTCTACAATGAGAGGATATCCATAACGCGAGTTGTGTGAAAAGAAAATGGCATCGCGATGCGCGGCGACCAGATGACCGAGAGCGGCTTCGTCTCCTCCCATGGTGCGCATCACGTAGTGGTGGGCATTGGATGGCGTGATGGCAACAAGACGAGCGGACTGTGCAAAGTTCGATGTTGTGTCGGTGTACTCTCGATACGAAAAGATCGCGACGGAGTCGCTGCACGCACCGTGAAATGCAAGGCCAATCATGCTACCGAGCCGGATGTTGCTCTGCATCACGGTGAGCGGAAACTGAGGCAGTCTCCGATTTACTTGCACAGCGTCTGATCCTCGCGCCATTGAATCAAGCGCTAGAACTGCCAGCTGCGGCGTCCACTGGTTGATCGCGACAAGTCGCGCGTCGGAGTGCGACTTTCCCGCCACAACACACGCTGCCATTTCTCGCTGTTCTCCGTAGGTGGATTCTGACACCGCAGTCCCTTCAACAATCGCGCCGAACAGCACGCGTGTAAAGTTTCTGGCGTTGAGCGCACGGACATACGGCTGCGACGCGTGCCGGGGCACGATTTTTCCGTCTCGATACTGATGACTCTGCAGATAGTTCGTGGTGATCAGGATTGAATCACGCCACCAGTGCAACGCCTGAATATGGTTGGCGCCGAGCATCATCAGCGTGTCGAGTGCAACCTGAGAGTATGGCACGCCCAAGAGCGACAGGAATTGGAGCCGTCGGCCACGACGGTCGGCGATCACGACCGTGTCACCACGGAACGCGATTGCACCCGGGTTCCGAAACTCCCCTGGCCCTTCGCCGCACCGGCCAAAACGGGCCAGCTCCTTCTGCGTCGCACGTGAGAAAGCGACGACTTCGCAGCCCTGCCATGACATAGCCAGAAGCAGCGAGTCGTTTGCCGCAACAGCGTTGACATCGGCCAGCCATCCCAGAGAATCAATCGCGCCGTATCTTGCGTGCTCACGCAGCTCAAGCGATCCGCTCGCGCTCGATGTGTCACTTGGCGTTCCCACATCGGCGAAGGCCCATCGGTTCGTATCGCTAGCGGTCGCTTGGTCGCGCGAAGCAGTCGCATCCCCTGCGCGTTCTGCCTGCTCAGAATGACAAGCCGCCGCGACCGAAAGGAGCACCACGACTACGGTGCGTATACGTCGACGTGCGCTTGAGCGCAGCGTCGCTGTCCTGTCAGCGTTGCGTGCGCATCCCGCTATCGTCACCTCCCGACCACCGCCGAGTCCCACAGCAAATACGCACGCCGCGCAATCGCATGTAACTCTGACCGCGCGTATCGAATAGGCTCACGATGTTCTGAGACGCGCGCCAGCAACACCGGCTTCCCATCCACGAACTCAATCCACCCTTCGCCGCCAGCACGCGTTGAATCATCACCGTTCACATACCGGCGATCTTCGCGGAAGTACCGCAACACTCCCGTGCTATCGAACTCATAGCGACGAAAACCGTGTGACCAGGTGTGGTAGTTGATCTCTTCGTCCACGTACACGGCGCGCCCCGGGGCCGGCCTCGAATGCCAGAGCGAGAGCACCGTGCCCATCACAAGTTGCCCGCTGTCGGGTTCAAGCGGGCGATCCGCTGCGAGTTTGAGCCGCGCACGAGCGAGCGGGTAGCCGGCGAATACGGGCGCGTCCTCATTTGCCGCTACAGCAGCAGGTGCTGACCACGCGCCGCTGCAACCGACCAGTGCGATCGTTGCGAGCGTGCCACCGACGATGCGGGCATTCATTGCGGAAGCTCCGAAAGACCTGTGCTGCAAGGTGTTCGTGTTTTGAACATCATACCGTTTTGCGCAAGCGAGCGTAACTGCAGCCAGCACCGGTGCAGTCGCAGTGTGTGCGGCGGGAGTATATAGCTCTGGCAGTCTCTGCGCGAACTACCTACACTGAACGAGGTGCTGCTTGTCGTGGGACGCATGCCGTGCCGCAGCTGAATGACAAGAAGGTCTCTTGAGGGATCACCAATGCGCATCACCGAGCTCGTGTTGTTGGGAGTCGTGATACTGATCAGCCCGCTTGCTGAAAGTGGAGCAACCCAGGTCTCGGTCATCGACACACGCACAAAACGCACCCCGCTGCCCGGCGAGTTCACGCGCGTGAGCGGCGTGCGCGAGTTGCGCGATGGCAGTCTTCTCATCGTTGACCGCGGGGAAGGCACACTCTTTCTGCTCGCCGACCGACAGCGCGAACCACGCGCGATCGGCCTGCCAAAAGGCGACGGACCGCTCGAGTATCGACGCGCCTTCAACATCTTCGCGCTCGGCGGCGACTCCTCGTTGCTCGTGGACGGGCAGAGCGCGCGTTGGTTGATTTTTGATGGCGCACGCCCGATTCGATCATTCTCGCCGGAGGGTGACAAAACACGCGCCATCGCATCGAACATTTGCGGAGCGTCAACGAGCGGACTCGTCGTTGGCTTTTCAGCGTTTGGTGAACGCAAGCCCACTGATCCGCGGCTGCGCATTCCGTCCGCACCGCGTGACGCTGATTCCATTCGCATTATCCGCGGTAGTCTGTATTCGTCAGCAGTTGATACGCTGGCCACAGTACGCGGCGGCTGGGGCGGCGGTGTTGATCGCGTCAACTGGGTGAACGGACGCGCCCAAGGCGGCATCACGCTGCACAATCCCGGCACCGTCGAAGAACAAGCCTGCATGACCTCCGATGGACATACAGTAGTTGCACGAAGCCAGCCGTACCGGGTGGAGTGGATCGCGCCGAACGGAGCGCGCACACAGGGTCCACCACTTTCTTACGAACGGATTCGTTTCACTGAAGCCGAGAAGCGCGCGGCTATATCCGGTGACTACCCCGGCTCAATTCTTGAGCGCTTCGCGTCAAGCGAGTATCCACCGTGGCCAGCTGAGGCGCCGCCGTTTGTGCGAGACGCACTCATACCGCTGCCAAACGCGCGCGTGGCGATTCGTCGCTGGGCCGCAGCGAAAGACGCGATGATTCGTTACGACGTTGTCGATCGGCGCGGTGTGCGCGTGTCAACGCTGCTCGTAGGCAAAAACGAGCGACTCGTCGGAGCCGGACGCACCGGATTTTACATCGTGACTATCGACGAAGATGATGTGCGGCGCCTTCGTGTATTCCCCGATCAACGCTGAGCGCTGCGCAACTCACCCGCCCCGCAACTTCCGGCTCATCTCGTCGAGCAACTGTCGCTCATCATTCGACAGCGACTGCATGCCCTGATCCGCGATCTTGTCGAGCAGCATATCCATCGTCGCACGCGCCGCCACCATACTCGTGGGCGCACCCGAAATTCCCCGTCTGCAAGGGTAGAGACTGGAAAACCCTTGCCGCCTCGAATCGGACCGCCTACACTCAAGTGTATGACTCTCGCGGATCGCATCACCATTGAGCCTGGGAAGCGAAGCGGAAAACCTTGCATTCGCGGACTGCGCATTACCGTCGATGACGTGCTGTCGTATCTGGCTGCGGGCATGTCCGAAGCGGAGATTCTGGTAGAGTTTCCCGATCTCGAGCGCGATGACTTTCGCGCCGTGTACGCTTTCGCTGCAGACCGGGAACGGCGACTAATCACCGATCCTGCAGCGTCGCTCGTGAAGTGAGCGCTCGACTGCTGTTCGATGAGAACCTACCGCCGGGACTCGTTGCAGATCTGGCTGACGTGTTCCCGACTTCGCATCATGTGCGTGAGCACGCGTTGCAGTCTGCTCCAGACGAAATGATATGGTCGCGAGCCGCCGAGGACGGATACGCAATCGTCACCAAAGACGACGATTTTCGACAGCGTAGTTTCTCTATGGCGCCCCACCGAAGGTCATCTGGGTGCGGTTGGGAAACTGTCGCAGGATCGAGTTGGCCGCGCTGCTGCGCGCTCGTGCTTCAGAAATCGATCGGTTCGTCGCCGCGTCACAGAGCGCGCTACTGATACTAACGCGGCCGCGCTAGAACGCATGTGAGGATCAGACGGCGCGGCCGCCGCGCCGAGCGCGCTTACCCGCCCCGCAACTTCCGGCTCATCTCGTCAAGCAACTGTCGCTCATCGTTCGACAGCGACTGCATGCCCTGATCCGCAATCTTGTCGAGCAGCATATCGACCGCCGCACGCGCGGCCACCATGCTCGTCGGCGCCGCAGGCGCACTCGCCGCAGGCATCACATTACGCGTGCGCGCCATCGCCGCTTTGCTCTGCGCCACAATGTCGTCAATCTCGGGCTCGCGTTCACGCGGACGTGAGGAATGCCGAGGAACCGCGCGCGGTGGATCGTCGCCGTAGTCGGGGGCGGGTGCAATGCGGCGGCGCAAGCGATCAATGCTCTGCGCGTTCGGTGTGCGCAAATACAACCACCCACCGAACATGCCGCCAAAGTGTGCGGCGTATGCCGTGCCGCCGACGGCGCCCTTATTCACCACGACCATGACCAGACTGAGCGCGGCGAGAAACACGACCAGCCAGCGCACTTTCATGGGCACGATGCCGAACAGATACAGTTCGTCGTCGGGCCAGCGTGACGCGTATGCAACCGCAACACCAAGAATGGCCGCGCTCGCACCAACAAGTACGCCAGCGCGCGGTGTGAACATCCAGTGGAAGGCCCAACCGCTCACACCGCACCACAAGTAGAACCACGTAAACGTGCTGCTGCCCCACGCGCGTTCAACTCGGCGGCCAAACATCCACAGCATGTACATGTTGAACAAGAGATGCACCGGCCCGCCGTGCACAAACATGTACGTGACGGTGGTCCACAGACGGCGTTCGCCAAGATCCGTGGCGCGATAGCCAAGCCAGCCACTCATCAGCGCGTTGCCAGTGAGCGTCGCCTCGAGAAACGCGACAGCTACGCACAAGCCGATGATCCACGCCACGGCCGGCGCACTGCTTCGTTGCGGTTCGTATTCGTCCGCGATGGCGAAAGACATGGTCGGGGGAGGGCGCGTACGCGTGGGTTTACCCGCGCCGCCGTGACGCGAGGGCCAACTCCACGATGCGGTTGCAGAGCGACGGAAACAAGAGATCCGCCGCCGCTGCAGCCTGTGGAATGAGACTGGTAGGCGTCATCCCCGGCAACGTGTTGAGTTCCAGACACCAGAGGCCACCGTCAGGGTCCATCCGAAAATCCACCCGACCGTAACCGCTCAGTCCACACGCACCAAACGCCTGCAAGGAATACGCGGTGATACGCTCCACCGTTTCCGGCGGCAGATCGGCCACGAACTCTTTAGCCATCCCAGGCGTGTACTTGCACTCGTAATCGTAGAGCGCCTTGGCCGGCACAATCTCGATCACCGGCAGCGCGTCGTCACCCAAAATGCCCACCGTGAACTCTCTTCCTGCGACGAATCGCTCCACCATCACGGCATCATCGAACCTGTAGGCCTCTTCGATGGCTGTTTGCAGCTCATCCGGACCATTCACGATGCTGAGTCCAACGGTACTGCCCTGCCGAGACGGTTTGACGACCGCCGGCCAGCCCACCTGCTCGGTGACCAAGGCCGGATCAAGCGGCGTCGCGCCGAGCGGCGGGGCCATGATCCAGTCAGCGGTAGGCACCCCGGCAAAGCGCAGCACGATCTTGCTCAGGTGTTTGTCCATGGACAGCGCGCTCGCCATGTGCCCGCTTCCAGTATATGGAACGCCAGCCAGATCAAGCGCCGCCTGCACCGTGCCGTCTTCTCCCTGGCCGCCATGCAGTCCGATTACGATACATTCTGCATTCCGGATGGCGGAATGCGACACCCAGTCGGCCGATAGCGATCGATGCCGCAGCTCCGCCAACTCGGCCAGCGCCGGCGGCTTGGAGCCAACCCCGGCTGCCAACAGCGACCGCTCCGTTTCGGCCGCGAGCACGCCAAACGCCGGGTCAAAACAGGTCACCTCGTGGCCAACCTCGCGCAGCGCCGCGGCCATGCGGAGCCCGGAGGACAGGGAGACGTCGCGTTCGGCCGAGACACCGCCGAGCAAAACCGTGAGACGCATGGAGGACAGGGAGGGTGCGGGCTAGAACAGCGGCGCTCGAACGGCCAGGCCAAAGGCGCCGTCTCGCGAGATCGTGGGCGACACGGAAACGCCACCCGACCGATCAATAATAGAGGCGCCGCGACGCGAACGGTTGGCGTACCACATCGATTCAATCGCCGCGATCGCCGTAATACCAACGGCCGCTGCGACACCGGGGCCGAAATACTTTCGTTCGGTGGTAGTCTCCGTGTACGGCGCGGGAAAACCGTTTGGATCAACGTAGTTGACCACCGTTTCATTGGTTTGCTGCATCAGCGCCGCGCCGAGCGAACCGGCCACTGCGGCCAGCACCACTACACCGCGCACAGGGCGCGCCGTATAAAACTGTCCGAACCCCGGTAGTGCACCGCGAAGCAGTGCGGTGGTCGGTGAATACACCGGCCGGCGCAGCACATCAATGGCGCGCGCGGTTTCCACGCGTTCTTCTACAGTGCTCGCACCGGCGCGATACGTCTCGAGATCCGCGAGCGCACCCGCCCGCGCGCCAACAGCGGAGCGTGCCAGTCCGCGATTGAAATGTCCTTCCGGTGCCGCCGGTGACAAACGGACGACTTCGTCAAACGCGCGCACCGCGGCGTTGTAATTCTGTTCGTCCATGAAGCCGAGTCCAAGACGAAACGCGATACCCGCATCTTCAGCGCGCTGACGTGCGTCGTTTGGCACGAGCGTGCGCAAACGAGTGCGCACATCAGCGGCTTCGGTGCCGTTTGGCGCGAGTGCGAGGTAACGACAGTACGCACCGATGGCCGGCAGTGTATCCGACAGTTCTTCGTGCGCACGCGCGAGGTCGTACGTGAGACGTTCATCGGCCGGATTGAGCTGCGCCGCGCGCACATACGCCGCGCGTGCTGCAACCTGATCACCTTGCAACGCCGCTTCCTGTGCGGCCGCCGCTAATCGCCGCGCTTCGGCGTTGTTGCGCGTCGCATTGTTATCGACTGCAGCTGGCGCGAGTTCACAACCCGGTGCCGCACCGGCCGTGAGCGTGCGCTTGGGACGCAGCAACTGACCGTGCGCGGTATGCAGCGGCACGCCGATGCACACGGCGAGCAGTGCGCCGAACGCACCGCGCTTAGCGAACTGTGACAAGAATCGAGGCACTTACTCCCTCCGAGGTCGCCGTAATTGTTGCCGTTCCGGCGCTGATGGCGATCACTGTGCCGGTACTCGACACAAAGGCGACTTGTTCATTACTGCTGCGCCATGTCACAGCGCGACCGGTCAGCACGTTCCCGTTGCCGTCGCGCACGGATGCCGACAGCAGCACACGCGCATCAACCGCGAGCTCAGGTGCGTTCGGCGTGATGACAATCGCGGCCACTGTGGGCGCACGCACTGTCACCGTGGCGAATCCACTGATGCCGTCAACCGTGGCGGCAATCACCGCCACACCAGGGGACACAGCAGTGACCACGCCGCTTGCGGACACGGTGGCCACACTGGGTGCACCGCTCGTCCATGTGACCGTGCGCCCGGTGAGCAGTGTGCCGGTGGCGGAGCGCACCTGTACCGAAAGTGCGACCGTTGCACCGGTGAGGATATCGCTGGTCAGCGGTGACACCTGGACGGTACTCACCGGCACCGCAATCACGGTAATAGTCGACACACTCGATCGACCGTCACTCGTGGCCGTAATGCGTGC
Source organism: Gemmatimonadaceae bacterium (assembly GCA_022843265.1). GTDB lineage: Bacteria > Gemmatimonadota > Gemmatimonadetes > Gemmatimonadales > Gemmatimonadaceae > JAABRT01. The sequence continues at coordinate 441 of JALHNZ010000091.1, read as the reverse complement.
TACACCCGGCGCACGCGCGGTAACGAGCCCCGTACTGCTCACCGTTGCCGCGGTTGCATTGTTCGTGGAATACGCGACCACTCGCCCGGGAATCAGGTCACCCGACGGATCGGTCACCTGTGTCGCGAGTTGCAGCGTGGCACCCGTTTCGAGTGTGGCCGATGACGGGGTGATCGTGACGGCGTTGGCCAACCGTTGCAACACAACGATCGTGGCTTGACCGACGCGGTTTTCACTCACTGCGACAACCGTCACAGTGCCCGGTGAACGTGCGGTCACAACGCCGGTGGATGACACGGTCGCGATCGCAGGATCACTGACATTCCAGGCGACCGCGCGACCGCTCAGCGCTGCGCCACTTTCGTCGCGTACGGTGGCGACCAGCGTGCGATCGGTGCCCACCGCCAGCGTATCACGTGAAGGAGCAATCGTGACCGAGGC
>JALHNZ010000090.1 GCA_022843265.1 Gemmatimonadaceae bacterium | reverse complement strand
GCTCTTGATCGGCGGCCGTCAGGTACTGGAGGGAGACTACATCTCTTCCACCGAGGTCATTCGCGTTGTTAACCGGGCGCCGAAGCTGCAGAACGAGCCCGGCGCCGAGTTCAACTACAACAACTCGGCATTCAGTCTGGCCACGATTGTGGTGGAACGCGTTACCGGGAAACCGTTTCACGAGTTCATGCGCGACGAAGTATTTCTTCCGCTCGGCATGACCAGCACGTTGGTGCGCTCCACCCCATCGCAAATCATTCCGCGCCGATCCACCGGTTACATCCTGGGCGAAGGCGGCTTCCGTGAAGTCCGCGACCTTCATGGCGCGGCTGGTGCCGGCGGCATCTACACCACGCCCGCCGACGTGGCCAAGTGGATGGGCAACTTCAAGACAGGGAAGCTCGGCGGACCGGGCGTCATCAAAGAAATGACAACGTCGTATGTGTTAAACGACGGCAAGCCAACGAACTACGGTCTCGGATTATTCCTTGATACGAACAGAGGACAGAAGCGCTGGCAGCATGGCGGCAACGACATCGCGCATAGCTCGACGTTCGTCTACTACCCCGATCTGGACGCGGGCTACGTCGTGTTCAGCAATTATCAGGGTGTGCCGGGAGGCATTGCCGGTGTTGTGGCGGACGCATACTTCAGCCAGCATTTCACCGTCGCCGCAAACCAGTCAGCAACGCCCGGCGAAGTGACCGTGCCACCCGCCGTACTTCGTCGCTACGCCGGCAAGTACGAAATGACCACGCTCGGCGGACTGCTCGTCACCGTGGAGTTACAGGAGAACCAGCTGCGCGTTCAGCTGCCGGGCCAGCCGGCGCTCGCACTGAAGCCGACGTCGACGACCGCCTTTGACGTGGTGGGCGCACCGGCCCGCGTTTCTTTCAACGCCCCCGCGGACAGCGCTCCGGTGTCAATCACGTTCCACCAGGATGGCGATCATCCCGGTCGCCGAGTCGCCGAAGACAAACCGCCAGTGAATCTCGCCTCGTACACAGGCCGCTTTTACAGCGAAGAGTTGGAGACGTTCTACGACCTGAGCGTGGAGGACGGGAAGCTTGTCATCCATCATCAGCGCTTCGGGCCGGCAGCGCTCACGCACACTGATGGCGATTCATTTTCCGGCACGCTGCCAGTGTCTCAGGTTGTCTTTCGTCGCAACGCCAACGGGAACGTGGTGAGCTTTGAGGCCGGCAACGGGCGCGCGCGCGATATTCTGTTTGAGAAGGTCGTGCGGTAGGGCTCAGGATCAGGGAGCCGGTGGTGTGCGCTGCTCGCTCCTGGCCCGTTTCGCGGCGAGGTCGGCCACGATCTTCCATATCAGCAGCACAAGCCCTGTGCCGTGCAGCGCGAGGTCGAAGATGTCGATCGGGCGTCTCAGCGAGCCGCCCACCAGCATGCGCAGCTTCTCCAGAAGATGTGGTTGCTGCCCAATGGGCTGGATCGCCATGAGCAGCGCCACCGGAATCAGGATGACGTACGAAATCTTGCGCATACCGAATGGGTACCGCTGCCGGTCGTCTCCCGCCAGTACGGCCGACGATCGTGCGGCTACCAGTCCGTAGGCTTGTAATCCTTCAGGAACTTGCCCCAGACGTGGTTGCCGGTGTTGATGCCGTCGATAATCGGATCAACAATTCGAGCCGCACCATCGAGAATATCCAGCGGCGGATGAAAGCGATGCTCGGCCACTTTGCGCGCCGCAATCTCCGCCGGATCTTCGTCGGTGACCCAACCCGTATCCACGGCATTCATGTGAATGCCGTCGGTGTAATAATCCGTCGCCGCGGTGCGCGTCATCATGTTGAGCGCGGCTTTCGCCATGTTCGTGTGCGGATGACGCGTGGTCTTGAACTTGCGATAGAACTGTCCTTCCACCGCTGACACATTCACAATGTGCTTGTCGCGGTTCGGTGTGCGCAGCATGAGTGGCTTGAGACGCGCATTGATCAGGAACGGCGCAACGGCGTTCACCAGCTGTACTTCAAGCAGCTCAACACTCGGCACTTCAGCCATCAGCATGCGCCACGAATTGCGATCGCGCAGATCTACCTGCTGCATATCCTGATCGAGCTGTCCCTGCGGAAACAGATGCGCCTGCGGTGATGCTTCGTCGGGCAGCAACGCAATCTGCGAGAGTTCCGCCGCGTGTGTGAGACCGGCCACACTGCCCAGTTGCCTCGGCGCAATCGCAGTGCTGCTCTCGGCACTTTCCGGCAGCATGTTGTACGACCGCACACCTTCGTATGCGCCAAGCACCTTCTGTACGTGCGCGGGCATATGGCCAATCGACGCCGTTTCAAGATCCATCATGTGCTTGTAGAAGTCAGGCGGACGACGCACCGTCTGACACGCATTGTTGATGATGAAGTCGAGACGATTGTGCGTTTCGTTGAGCTGATGACAAAACGCTTCCACGCTGGGCGTGTGACGCAGATCGAGACCAAAGATCTCCAAACGGTGCGACCACTCTTCGAAGTCTGGCTCCATCGCGTACCGCGCGGCGGAATCACGCGGAAAACGTGTGGTCACGATGAGATGTGCGCCGGCGCGCAGCAGCTTCATGCCGGCCTGATAGCCAATCTTGACGCGACCACCCGTGAGCAGCGCCACGCGACCTGAGAGGTCGGCCAGTTCGGTGCGCTTGGCGTAGTTAAACGCCGCGCAGCTCGGGCAGAGCTGATCGTAGAAGTGATGCAGCACATCGAACGATTGTTTGCACACATAACAGTGCTGCGCTTCAATCGCTTCCCGGAAATCCGGATCGTCAACCGTTTCCTGCTCATCGCCGCTTGGCAGCGCGTAGTTCGGCGTGGTGAAGACCGTCTGGCGGCGCAGCGAGCGAATGCCAGTGCTGTTGAGCTGTGCCTCGGCGTCTTTCACGCGCTCCTGACGGTCTGACTTCTTTTGACGTTTGGTGGCCTTGACCAGCTGGCGCCGCAAAATGGCATCCGGGCGGGAGACCTCGCCGGCGGCGCGCAGCAGGCGATTGCGCTCGTCTTCGGAAATCTCGAGCAGGCGCGCGCGGTCCGTGGCCAGCGCTTCGAGCAGCGCGGTGGCCTCACGGACCTGCGCGAGAAAATCGGGGGACTGGGGCATAGCCTTCAAAGATAGCCGGTTTGGGGACCGGTTGCCGCCATCGGCACATCCGTCATACTGCCGTGTGCACCTGACATCTGTCCCGTTCGTCTCAACCACGACACTTGTCGGATATCGCCGCCGCGCAGTCCGCACGATGCTTGAGTCGAGGCCGCGGGAATCACCCGGGACCGCGTACCACGCGCCATTCGACGGGAGCCTGAACCATGTGCACGCATCAGCACGACGCTTCAACCACGAACAGCTCGCCGGCCCCGCTCGACCGTCGCGCCTTCCTGCGCAACTCAGCCCTCTTTGCTGTTGGGGTGCTGGTGGCGCAGGGGCTCTCGCCAGACGCGGCGCTCGCCGATCAGGCCAGCTTTATCGAGCCGCTGGAGACTACGGCACGCGAGCGCACCTACGGTCTGCCCACGCACGACAGTGTCTCGGTCGACGAAGCCCAGCGCCTGATCATCGTGCGGGCGAATAACAAGGTGTATGCGTTCTCTCTGGAGTGCCCGCACCGGGGCCGGTTGCTGGAATGGCAGCCCGATGGTCCGCAGTTCTACTGCCCGAAGCACAAAGCCCGATACTCCACGGAAGGAGCGAATATCGGGGGACGGAAGACCAGTGCGCTGGACCGCTACGCGCTGCGCCGCGATGGAGCGCGGGTAGTGGTGACGCTTGATCAGCTGCTTTCGGCCACCGACACCCCGGCGGAATGGAAGGCGGCGGTGCTATCGATTTAGGCCACGTTCCTGCATCCGCAGCCCCAATCCGAACGACACGATCTGGTACATCTCGCTTCGTACTGACGGAAGCAGCAATCCACGCACGTTGGCCGTGATCGCAAGACTTGAAGATGCGGGAAGCGCCAGATCGATCCGCCCAGCGACGCCCAGCTTGATCTGATCAGCATGGGCGAGCGCAGGGCCGGCAAACACGCGTAACCAGCGGCGCGAGTTCTGCCATCCGGCTAGTGCGGCCAGCGTGGCGGTGCTCGGGTGCGGAGGCGCACAGCCGCCCGATGCCATCATCTTGCACACTGCATCGTGACCAGCTGTGCTGCCGTCGAATGCTGCCGAGATGCCAAGCACAATCGGCGCCGCATCGGATGTCGACCCCGCGCGCGATATGAACAGATCCATGCTCGATCCCCTGCCGCTGTCACGATACTCGGCTTTCGACGACGCTCGGGAAAATCCCAGCGTGAAGTCAGCCGCGACCGTTGACTGTGCGCGCGCAACTGACGCCGAGCACCACAGAAGCGAACACACGAGCAAACGGAGCATGGTGTGTTTACTTGCGGTGCGCACAGGCTGCATCGCCGCACATGCGACGCGCCTGCGCAATTCGATCAGCCAAACGCGCCACAGCGAACCGCTGTTCACCCACCGCCATTTCAATGGCCGACGGCGTATCAATCATCGCACGCAACGCTGCACCCTCCGTCGCATTCCGCACACTCGCCACTTTGCTGTCCATTCGCAGCGCTGCCAGATCGTGCATCACCCAATAATTGTACGCGTTTGCACCCTGGGCAATCGGCACCGAGCCATCACCACTGGCCAGTCGATTCGCAATATCACGCGCATTGCTCAGCGTGCTCAGCGCCGCGCCTGCATTGCCCGCCGCAACCTGCATGGCTGCTTCACCCAGCAAGTACGACACCGATTCGCGCTTGATTGCGCGCGGCACATCAATGCCGTTGTACGCGCGCCGGTGCAGCGCCCGGGCATCACTCACACGATTCTGCGAGCTCAGCCATCGCACGTATCCGTCAATCGCACTGAAGTCGCCGACCTCCGCCATCTGTACCGCTTCCTGATACGCGACGTCTGCAGAATCCGCGCGCTTGAGCAATACCGCAAACACTTCCGCCATGCCGAGACGCGCCGCACTCGCCAACCCCGCGTCACGCGATATTCGCCCCTGCTCAAGTGCGCGCGTGTACGCTGCCAGCGACGAATCCGCCTGACCCGCCAGCGCCAACTCCTGCCCGCGCGCCCACGCCACTTCACCGGCCTCGCGAGTCTGCGCCGACACACCGTTCACTGCGACGCTCAATGCAAACACCACAATCGCGAGCGCGCGCGCCGCGATTGAGTCATGTAGGCGATTCACGAGCATTGTTCGACTCCGGTTTCAGGGTGGGTCACAAGTTTCGTACCCGTCGCTCGACTCGGCGTTCACATCCCCCAAGTTTGTTGCAGTTTTCGTGTTCTTCGTGCCTTCGTGTCCTTCCCCGCCGCTGTTCCCTCGCATTCGGAGAGCGTTCGCGTCAGCGAACCAATCGCGGCGTTGCGCTCACCACTGAGGTTGTCTCCGGTGCGGGTGGAGGGCACGGGAAGGCGCGAAAAGCGCGAAAAACGCGAAGCAGTGCATTTCGCTTCACCGAACGTCTCTGCGCCGCCGCACCCCCGAATTCTGAGTGGTTGCAGTTTTCGCGCTTTTCGCGTTCCTTCGCGCTTTCCCGTGCCCTTCACCTGCACCAGAGACAACGCCCGCACACATCGAGCTTCGCATCCGATACCCTGGTCCGGTCGTTGAAGCGCAGGGGCGTCTAATGCTGGGGGAACAGCGGCGGGGAAGGACACGAAGGCACGAAGAACACGAAGAACTGCAGAAAAATTATGAGAGAGTTCAGGGATAGAAGGTTTGATGCAAACAGAAACCCCGCCAACTCGCGGGAGCGAATTGGCGGGGCTCTGGGTGTACACAACGTGGACGGCGGGAACGCCGCCGAACGATGGGATTACATCACGGTTACCTGCAAATCCTGCAGCGCTTTCTTCAGCAGATCCACACGCTTCGCATCACAGCCACGCTCGGATTCAATCTCCGTGCTGAGCTTCTGCAGCGCTGAGTTGCGCGCCGCACCTGACGCACGCTCCGCGCTTGAGATTGAGGAACGAATCGCACTGATGCGCGTGTCGCTCACGCAGCCCTTGCGTTCGATCTGATCGGTGTACGCCTTGGCCAGCGCAAAGCTCGGCGGCCACACGATCTTAGGCTGACCCTGCGCGTTCAGGTAATCCCACTTCACCGTCTTCGCGGCGTCGATTTCGTTCTGCGACACATACTGACTCGGCACGAGTTCGGCGATGTCGAGACCACGTGCGATTTCCGAGCTGATCATCGCGCCATTGTACCAGTACACCGACCACGAACCACCGCTCACCATGCGCGTAGAGTCCACCGGTCCACGGTCGAACGACGCGATTTCAAAGGGCTTGGCCGGGTCCGTCCAATCGAATACCGAGATGCCACCCTGATACCACGCCTGCACCATCACATCACGACCCGGAATCGGAATCAGTGAGCCGTTGTGCGCGACGCAGTTTTCCATGGACGTCTGCACAGCCGGCAACTTGTAATAGCTCTTGAACACCATCTTGCGGTTTTCAATCGCAAAGATGGCGTTCGCGCCCCACTCCGGCTTGTCGCCTTCGCGGCACTTGGGCGAGCTACCACCGCCCCACTCGTCGGAGAACAGGATCTGCGTGCCATCGTTGTTGAACGTGGCCGAGTGCCAGTAGGCGAAGTTCGAATCGGCCACGGCGTCGAGACGACGCGGATTTACCGGATCGCTGATGTCGATGAGCAGGCCGTGTCCTTCGCAGGCACCACCGGCGAGGCCGAGGGCCGGATACACCGTGATGTCATGGCACTGCGAACGATCGGAGACCGCCTGATTGCCGGTGCCCGCTGTGGGCGCTGCGGCAAACGTGCGATTCATGATGTTCTGCAGCGCGCCACGCAGTGTGGCGCTATCGGCACCCGTCGGTGCGCCGGTTCCACCGCGCACTTTCACGAGGCTGTCGAGCAGTGGTGCTGCCTGACGCGGGTTCAGTGCCGCCTCTGCACCTGACTGCGGGTTGCGATAGATGAACGCGCCGGTACGACGAGCGTTATCAAGCGCAGCGGACGCGGCTGCCTTGTCGGCATCGGAGAGGCCGTGACGCGGCGGAGCCGACAGTCCGGCAAAAATGTTCGCGCGGCCAACCACAGCCGACTTTGACGGATCAGCAAGGGGCACCTTGATGATTTCAATGCGCAGGCGCGACGAGTTCGGATCATTCGCGTCGAGATCGCCGGCACAACCCGCGAGCTCAGCGGCCGGACGAATGCTCGACGAGCCCGAGACGTAGATGTACACGTTCTGCTTGTCCTTCGGATCTTCAAGCACCGTGTGCGTGTGCGAACCGCGGCACGTCTGCACATTGGCCACCAGCTTGGGCGCCTTGATGTCGCTGATGTCGAACACGCGCACGCCGCGCATGCGGTCCTGGCTCACGGTTTCACGCACACCACCAGGCATGCAATCGGTGCGACCGTTGGCCGCTTCGGCCGACATGAACATCAGATTCTTGTACACGGAGACGTCGTTCTGCGACGCCGGGCACGAAAACGCCGTCACAAGCTTGGGCGAGTTCGGGTTGCTCACGTCCCAGATCACCGGGCCGTTGTAGTTGCCCTGAATGGCGTAGTTGCCCGTGAACGCGAGGTCGGAGTTTGTCACGCCAAGAAATCCGGTGGGCGACTGCGCCTTGGCCGTCACCTTCATGTTCGACACGGCCTCTTCGGCGTCAAACAGTCCGGCCTTGAGCCCGACGCGCGGATCATTCGCCGGCGAGGGGGCGGTGTTGGGCTTGCTGCTGGAGCAGGCCGCAAGTCCGGCGAGTGCCGCGACGGTTGCGGCACGCGTGGCGAATGCGAGTGCACCGCGATGAGAGAAAACGGTCATGCGAGATCCTCAGTGTGAACGAACGTGAGCACAAAACACCACTACACAGTGTCGATGCGAGTGCAACGCGCATCGATCAAAAAATCACCTATTCAAACGGCGGGACAAATCCAAGTTCGAGCATCATGGTGAGCATGCGACGAATCTCCGTGGACTGATCCACTTCGACATCGTTCGCAAACTTGAAGACGGTTTCGTCCTGACCCGCGCCCGGAGAGTTGAACAAATCCTTCACCATGGCCACCGCGCCGCGATGATGCTGCATCATGAACGTCAGAAACAACCGGTCAAACTCGGCGCCGCGCGCGGCGTTGAGCTCCTTGAGTTGTGCGTCCGTGAGCATGCCAGGCATGGTCATGCCGCCCATGGTGGACATGTCGTGCCCCGGCATAATGTGCCCGGGCATGTTGTGTCCCGCATGGGCACCTGTGCTCACATTGCCCAGCGAATCGATCACTGGCGCATCCTGATTGCGATCCTTGAGCCAGGTCTGCATGATGCCGATCTCATCGTTCTGCGCATTGATGATGCGTTCGGTGAGTCGGATCACGGCCGGGTCAGCGCCGTGCGAGGGCGCCCATTTGGAGATCACGATGGCCTGCGCGTGATGATGAATCATGCCGCGCATGAAATCGATATCGGCCTGCGTGTAGGGGTAGCGCAGGCTGTCCGCGCGCGCGCGGAGAATCGCGCCCTCCTGACCCATGACAAAGGCGGGGGTGGCGGAGCGCGATGAGGCACAGCCAACGAGCAGAAGCAGCGAACCGAGCGTCGCGCCGAGCAGAGCGGTGTGGCGAAGCATGAAGCGTGGGGACGGACGAGGCGGGCGAAATAGGCGCACTGACGCGGCGCCATCCTGTTTGAACGGTCAGGAGTAATCCGGAATCTACCGTTGCCGGGCGGAATCCCAAGCCGCGAGGGACTACAGGCTTCCACTATCTACTGGTACGCGCCACAGTGGCGGGGCGCTGTTGCGCCCCGAATTCACGCTGCCAGCGCGGTCAGAACAAGCGGCACATTGTTCTGCCGAATCATGATGGTGTGCTCATGGTGCGCGCTCAGCGAGCGATTACTGGTCCGAAGAGTCCACCCATCGGATTCTTCCACCACGCGGGCTGGTTTGGCCGAGACCATGGGCTCGAGGGCGATGACCAGTCCCTCGTGCAGTCGATCCTGGCACGCAGGGTCGGCCCAGTTCGGCACCATCGGGTCTTCATGCAGCTTCCGCCCGATCCCGTGTCCGTAGAGGGTGCGAAATACCGCGGCGCCTTCGGCTTTGGCCGCTGCTTCCACCACGGCGCCGACTTCTTTTAGCGACCGCCCCACGAGCGCGTGCTCCAGACCGCGCTGGAAGGCCACCCGGGCCGCCCGCATCACCCGCGTTCCAACCTCGCCCACCTCACCCACCGGCACGGTCAGGGCACTGTCGGCGAGATAGCCCTCAAACTCCAGCGTCACGTCCAGCGTCACCAGGTCGCCTTCGGCCAGCACCCGCGCCCCCGGAATCCCATGTACGATTTCTTCGTTCACGCTGATGCAAGTGAAGCCGGGGAAGCCGTACGTGAGCTGCGGCGCAGACCGGGCACCGGCCGCGCGGGCAAATGCTTCACCAAGAGCGTCGAGCTCGCCGGTTGTGATTCCGGGGCGCACCGCGGCGCGCATGGCCTGAATGGTGCGCGCTACAAGCTGGCCAACACGCTGCATGCCTTCGAAATCGGCGGTCGAGAGAATCGTCATTCGTACGCGTCCCGTCTGGTTGGGGTGGTCATGCTCACGTTACACTGTGAGCAGAGGCACTGCTACTCTCGTACTCATCTCGCTCGCTCATGTCTGATTTACTTGCCGCGCGCAGCCAAATGGCGATGTCGCTCGGTTTTCACATATTGTTTGCCGTGGTTGGTATCGGTATGCCGGCGCTGATGGTGATCGCTGAATATCGCTATCAGAAACACGGCGATCCCTTGCTCAAAGAGCTCGCCAAGCGGTGGGCCAAAGGCACGGCCATTCTGTTCGCCGTGGGTGCCGTCTCCGGTACGGTGTTGAGTTTTGAGCTCGGACTGCTGTGGCCCACCTTCATGGAGCACGCCGGTGGCATTATTGGCATGCCCTTTTCGCTCGAAGGACTCGCGTTTTTTACCGAAGCCATCTTCCTCGGCATTTACCTCTACGCGTGGGATCGCATCTCACCCCGCGCGCACCTGGCGGCCGGTGTCGTGGTGGCGGTGAGCGGCGCGCTCTCTGGCGTGTTCGTGGTGACGGCGAACGCGTGGATGAATGCGCCCACGGGATTTACGGTGACTGACGGCGTGATTGGCAACGTGGACCCGATCGCCGCGATGCTGAATCCCGCGGCCTTCACGCAAGTCCTGCACATGACGCTCGCGGCCTATGCCGCAACCGGTTTTGCGACGGCCGGTATTCACGCGATTGCGCTGCTGCGCAACACGCCGCATCGCGTGTTTCACCGCTACGCGCTGCAGATCGGACTGCTCGTTGGCGTGCCCGCGGCGTTGCTGCAGCCACTCTCGGGTGACTTGTCGGCACGACACGTGGCCGAGTATCAGCCTGTGAAGTTCGCGGCCATGGAAGCGCATCATCACACGGGACCGATGCCGTTTGTGATTGGTGGATGGCCAGACGTGACCACCGGCACGAATCGTTTTGCGATTGAGATTCCCGGTGCGGTATCGCTGGTGATGAGGGGAGACGCGAAGGCCAGTATTCCCGGGCTCGACAGTGTGGTCGAGGCAGATCGTCCGCCGGTTGCGATTGTGCACGTGGCGTTTCAGATCATGATTGCGTGCGGGGTAGCCATGGGCTTTGTGGGACTGTGGACCATTGTGCGCATTGTGCGGCGCAAACGCGGGCGTGGCGTGTCACTGCCCAACGATCGACTGTATCTCCGCATGCTTGCATTTACCGCACCGCTTGGGTTCATCGCGGTGGAAGCTGGTTGGACCGTGACGGAAGTCGGCCGCCAGCCGTGGATTGTGCAGGGCTTCATGCGCACCGCTGATGCGGTGACGCCCGTGCCGGGGCTTGTAGTGCCGTTCATTGGTTTCACGCTGCTGTACATCGGACTGGCGATCGCTGTGGTGTGGCTGTTGTACCGCCAGATTATCAAGACCGGTGTTGGTGCCAGTACGCGCGCCGGATTTACCGAAGAGCTGCCAGTGCCGGTGCGTTCATGAACGCGGATGCGTTGTTTACTCTGCCGCACGCCGTCGCGGGCGTGATGGTGCTGTCGCTGAACGCGTACGTGTTGCTCGCGGGCGCCGATTTTGGTGGCGGTGTGTGGGACTTGCTCGCGAGTGGTCCGAGACGTGAGCAGCAGCGTGCAGCGGTGGCCGACGCCATCGGTCCGATCTGGGAAGCCAACCACGTGTGGTTGATTCTGGTGGTCGTATTGCTGTTCTCATGCTTTCCGCGCGCGTTCGCCCACTACTCCACCGCGTTGCACATGCCGCTCACCCTGATGCTCGTGGGCATCGTGTTGCGTGGTTCGGCATTCACGTTTCGCAGCTACGACAGCAAGGCCGATAACGTGCAGCGACGCTGGGGACGCGTGTTCGCGATTGCCAGTGTCGTTACGCCAGTGTTGCTTGGTGTGTGCCTGGGTGCGGTCGCCAGCGGCACTGTGCCGATGGTCCCGCTCGACGCCTCGCGCACCTTTGCTCAGCTGTATCTCACGCCGTGGCTTCACCCGTTCGCACTTGCCGTTGGTGTGCTGACGTTGGCGCTGTTCGCACATCTCGCGGCGGTGTACCTTGCGTGGGAGAGCACGGACGCGGAACTCAAGAACGATTTCCGCGAACGCGCGTTGCATGCAGCGGTGTGCGTATTTGTTGCGGGTACGCTCACCATTGTATTGGCGAAGCGGAATGCACCACTGGTATATGCGGGACTCACGTCTGGGACGACTGCCCTCGGCATGCAGCTGGTGACGGCGATGGCCGGGCTCACCGGTGTGTGGGCGCTCTGGCGCCGGAAATGGTTTCTGGCGGTAGTGTGCGCCGCGGCGCAGGCGTCATTTCTGTTGTGGGGCTGGGCGTGGTCGCAGTTTCCATGGATGGTGCTGCCGTCCCACACGATCACCGAGCTGTCTGCGCCGCGCATTACGCAGCAACTTGTGCTCGGAATACTCGGGGTCGGCACAGTGATTCTGCTGCCGTCGTTCGTATACCTGTTCCGGATTTTCAAGCGACGTGAAACCGCGTTTGAGCGCCTGGATTCGTAGCGTGAACCGCGGTTGATCGGTGCCGATGCCGGTGCGACTCGCCGCACGAACACCCTTGCCACTCGCACCAGCGATCGCGACATTGCCCGTATGCGACCAGACCTGATTCGCGTTGTGCTCATTGATGATCACGCGATTGTCCGTGCGGGACTGAAGGCGATTCTCGCCACCGCGCGAGACATCATGGTGGTAGGCGAGGGCGGCAACGGGCGCGAGGCGCTGTCGTTGGCCGAACGTCTCGATCCGCACGTGGTGGTGATGGACCTGTCCATGCCGGAAATGGATGGTCTGGCCGCCACGCGTGAGCTGGTCAAGGCAAACAGCAGCCGGCCGGTCGTGAGTGGCACGCCGCAAACGCGTCGTGTGCTGATGCTGACGATGCACAGCGAAGACGAGCATCTTGTGGCGCTGCTCGAGGCGGGTGCGGGCGGTTACCTGCTCAAAACGGTCGCCGATCGTGAACTCGTCGACGCGGTACGCACGGTCGCGGCCGGTGACATCTATGTGCAACCATCAGCGGCTCGTGCCCTCGCACGCGGTCTGGCGCGCAAGGAAGAGCACGCCGATGATCGTAGCAAGTTTGAACGGCTCACGGAGCGCGAGCAGGTGGTGCTGAAGCTCTTTGCCGAAGGCTACACGGCACCCGAGATCGGGGAGCGGTTGTCCATCAGCCCCAAGACCGTGGACACGTACAAGCAGCGCATCAATGAAAAGCTGCACATCACGCATCGCACCGACTACGTGAAGCTCGCGCTGCGGCTTGGGTTGCTGAGCTCCGACGATTAGTCGGCGTGCGATAAACTGCATTTACCACGGAGACACGGGGGCACGGAGAATGTCGTGCCGATCGCGACGCGAGATTTCGGTCTGCTCAAGTTCTTTTGAGAGAACAACGTGCTCG
>JALHNZ010000089.1 GCA_022843265.1 Gemmatimonadaceae bacterium | reverse complement strand
GAGAAGCTCGACGCAAGCTCGCTCCCAACCGGCAGCGATACGCCGTGGGTCGCGCGCACACGCGATGGGCTGCTGGTATTGCCACGATCCGGCCGAGCGGCCGCGTGACTGGTGTGCGGGACCGGTGAGGTGAGCGCATCGTCGGCACACGCTCCGGTGAACGCAACCAGCACAAGCACGGCGGTGAACGACAACAAACGAGCTGAAGTGCGCGGGTGCATGGAGAACCTCGTGAACACGTGGGTGATCGGACCGGAGTAGCCCGATGCAACGCGTCCAAGAAGCGCCGCGGGATACGATGCGGTGGTTCACGCCGCGGTTCGCGTGCGCACAGCGTGATGCTGCGCTCCAGGCGTTCAGTCCATTGATGCCACCGCCGAGTTGGGCGCATCAGGTGGCGATGCAACGGTTGCACATCGTCCTTGATCAGTGTGTGGTGAAGCAGTCCTTTTGCGGTGGTGGCTGGCGAGTCGGATTGAGCCAATCGGTCAGTTTATAGCTTGTTTAGCACGCGCTACGATTCAAGGTATAGATTTGGTGTTGGCATGAAATACTCAAAGTATAGCTTGACGAGTTCTTTGTCAGCTTATACATTGAGCGAAGCTAAGTATCGCCCAACCTATACCTTGAGTGTTATGCCCGTAACGCGAGCGATGGCCACGCTACGGCGCCGCCAGATTGACCAGCAACTCGGTCCACAGAGCCTGTTACGCGACACGGTGCCGCCAGAGCTCGGCTGGGTGACCACGATCCGGCAGGCGCTGGGCATGTCCATGCGACAACTCGCCGCCCGCCTCGGCGTGTCGAGTCAAGCAGTGGCCGAGCTCGAGAAGGCCGAGCGCCGTGATGCAATCACGGTGGCGAAACTGCGGCAGGTCGCCAACGCCCTCAGCTGCGACGTAGTCGTCGCATTTGTGCCCCGTCAGTCGCTGCAGTCAATGGTCGAAGCTCGTATGCGTGCTCAGGCCGCCGCAGCGAAGGCACGCGTGGCACATACGATGCGACTTGAGGCACAGGAGGTGGCCGAGGATCTCTCCGATCTCGTCGATGGAACCGAGGAGCCTTCGCAGTCGATCGCGTCGCGCACCCTCTGGGACGACTGAATCCGTGGGGTCCGCTCGCCCCTCCTCGGCACATCCGAATGCGTTCCTCGCTGAAGGACATGCGACGGGCGCCACGCCGCTTGAACCTGAAGAGCGAGAAGGACTGCTGCACGCCCATGTGCGGACGCACGGTGAGCTGAACGCACTGGAGGAAGCAAATATCCTCCACGCGGAGCAGTGGATCGCAAACTGGCAACGGAAGCGGCCCGTGTTGACAGAAAAGTTTTTGCTCGTACTGCATCAACAGATGTTCGGCATGACATGGAGCTGGGCAGGCCGCTATCGCCAGACCATGAAAAACATCAGCCCGTATCGCGCGCATGAGGTGCCAATCCTGGTGCGCGAACTCCTCGCAAACGTGCAGGCGCAGCATGATCAACTTTTAAAGTCGGTGCGTGAGCGCAAGGCCGCGAAGACGCCAGTGACGACACGCGCGATCGAGGACGCACTTGATGATATCGCCGCGCGATACCATCATCAGTTGGTATTGATTCATCCTTGGCCGAACGGCAACGGGCGGCACGCACGACTAGCCGCGGATCTCGCGTTGCGATCATGGGACCGCCCGCGGTTCTCCTGGGGCGCCGATCAACCGGTTCCAGCAGCAACGCTTCGTGCGCTCTACATCGACGCGCTTCGGCAAGCGGATGGGCATGACTACGTAGCACTCCGGGTCTTCGTCCGCAGTTAGTCGCGCGAGAATGATCACCTCCCCTCCATCCAAACCTGCCATGCGCCTGCTCTCCCTCCCCCGCCTCGCCGCGATCCTGCTCGCGCTGGCCTTCGCCGCGCCCGCACACGCGCAGCAACCAGCGGCACCGCTCGCCGCGCGCATCACACTCGACGAAGCGAAGCGCGCCGTGGACGCCGCCGAGGCTGAAGCCGTCAAGAACGGATGGAAGCTTGTCTTTCTGATTACCGACGCTGACAACAAGCCCATCTATCTGCGACGCATGGACGGTGTGCCCCTGCGCAACTACGACATCGCCGTGATGAAGACGCACACCGCGATCACGTCGGGCATGCACACGCTCGACTATGCGAACGCCGTCAAGGAAGGCAAGCGGCAGCCTATCGAGGGCGCAACTAACTTCGAGGGTGGCTTACTGCTCCGTCGCGGCGGCGCCGTGATTGGTGCATTCAGTGCCAGTGGTGCACGCGGCTCCGAAGACGCGTTGGCGGTGAAAGCTGGCATGGCAGTGATCGGCATAACGCCGTAAACACCAGCGCTCGCGCCTTTTCCCGCCTTGCACCTTGTATATTTGTGCAATATACTTATTCCATGTCTCGCCTTCAGTCTCTGCTTGCAGAGGTCACAGGCTTCGAGTGGGATGCTGGCAACGCCACGAAGAACTGGGCGAGGCACTCAGTCAGTCAATCCGAGTGTGAGCAGCTGTTCTTCAACACGCCGTTCGTGCTCGCTCCCGACGCATTGCATTCGCAGCACGAAGATCGCTGGTTTGCACTCGGTCACACGGATGCCGAGCGCTTGTTGTTCGTCGTCTTCACCCTGCGCGGGTCCCGCATTCGGGTCATCTCCGCGCGCCCCATGAGTCGCCGCGAGCGCGAGGTGTACGCCAATGTCGAAGCCGAAGAAGACTGAGAAGCCGGCGCGCGTGCGCGAAGTCGCGGCACCGATTCAAGCTGATGTGCCGACGTTCAGCTCCGAGGCAGACGAACGCGATTTCTGGCAAGCCCAGGACTCATTCGAATACGTGGATTGGTCAAGCGCCAAGCCCGTTCGCTTGCCGAATCTGAAGCCAAGCACCGCCACGATTTCGCTGCGACTTCCCGAGGGAATGCTCGACGAGCTCAAGGTGCTCGCGAATCAGCGCGATGTGCCGTATCAGAGTTTGCTCAAGGTGTTTCTGGCCGATCGTTTAGCGGTGGAGCGTGAACGAAAGCAGCGATCGCTCACGCCATCGCTACGAAAGGCTACGGAGTCGCGCTAGGCGACTCCGCTGCCTGCATGCGCAGCACCACCAACCGCTGTACGTCATCTGCGTCGCGCGATATGCCAACAATCATGTCATCACCAATCGCCCCTACGCCGACCGCAATCCCCGCCGGCCAGGTCACTCTTCCAAACATCGCACCGCTCGCATCGAACACATCGGCCATATGCCGAGCGCCTTCGGGCACATTGTGCTCCACCCAGAGCCGTCGTGCAGCGTCGAAATAAATCGCGCGCAGCGGTTGTTTGTACGCCGGCACGGTAAACGGCAAATCACGCCCGGCCATTTCGCGCGAGCGCGTCATGTTTGAATCAGCGCGCGCCTGCTCGGCCGGTGACAATGCGGCGCGCTCGGGAGTTACAGCAACGCGATGCAATAGCGATCCGGCCATGTCGTATCGCTCCACTGTTGGTACGCTGCTCACGGCGCGCGCCCAGTCCCCGCCGTTCGCATGTGCTTGCAAAAAACTCGGCGCGTACGGCTGATAGAAATAGCGCGTAGCACCGTCTGCCATTGCCACCGAGAACTGTCCGATGCTATCCGGTGGTGGCTCAACGATCGCCACACGTGCTGTTGGCGCAGTCGAATCAACTGACACCGTAAAGCGTGTGAGCATCATGTCGCCGCCCGGTGAGCCTTGCGCGAGTCCGAGATGAATGAGTCGGCCTGTCGTGTCGAATGTTGGAGAGATCCCGGGACCCTGGACGCCTTCACTGAGCGAAAACGTACTCGTGGCCACCAGCGAGTCACCACTTACTGCAAAGCGTACGTAACGCGCGTTGCCGTTGTCGCGCACCCAGATAGTGCCATCAGGTGCGACGCCGAGCCCGAAGGGTTGGCGCAGCTCACCCGGTCCGCTTCCTTCGCGTCCGGCGCGACTGAGAAAGCGTCCATCGGACGCAAAGAGCCGCACTTCGTGGTACACGTTGTCGAGCACAGCAATTCGACCACCTGACACCAGTGACACGCCAGCAATGCGCGCGAACGCGTCTGGCCCGTCGTCGCTCGCGCTGCCAATGGTTACCGTTTCGACGAGTTCGTATTGTGCGACTGCGGGAGTGGAGTTGACCGCGGGATCGGAGCACGCGGCAGTGAGGCCTAGCACGATTACCAGTGCGGACCGGGCAGCGGAGTTACGGCGAACAGCACGGCGCGGGTGCGCGGATTGACACATTCGCTCCTCCCAAGTGAGTGTGTGCGTTCATCGCTGTGATATGTTCGCCGCCTGTTCTCCCCTTGCGCAACCCGTCTCGCCGAGCCGAACATCGTTCCTGCTACCCGATCTTGTGGTGTTTGCCGTGCCCGCCGCCGGCGTTGTTGACGACTGGCGTGACATACAACCGCCGGCACTGGTGATTGAGATCTTGAGCCCAAGAACCACGACGCGTGACCGACACCGCAAACGCCCGGCGTATCTCGCCCACGGTGCCGGCGATGTGTGGCTCGTTAACATGGATGCACAACACATGGAGCGTTGGACGTCACGCTCAGAGTTTCCCGAAACGCAAACGTCCAGCGTGACATGGACGCCGTCGGACGGGTCTGCGCCGCTCACAATCAGCTTGGCGACGCTCTTCGAGTCGCTTCCGAGCGAATCGCCGCGGAACCCTCGTTAGCTCGCACGCGCCGCTCAATTCGCATCGCCTCTTTGCTGACGTTCACCCGCTCCGCGGCACGCGCGACCTCGAGGGTGGCTTTCGGGAACGCGTAACCCACGTGCTCGCCCAACCACGTCAGCACGTCGGACAGATGCCAAAGCGAGACCGTCCCCGCATGCACAGGCACCGGTAGCGTTTCCGCGTGCGAGAGCATGAGCTTGCGAATGTTCTGGCGGGTCACGCCGGTGATCTGCGCCACATCGGTAACGCCCACGAGATCCGGAGCCGCCTCAATCAAAATCGCGTCTGGCAAGGCACGCCTCACATCGGCGAGTGCGCTCTTGATCGCGGCCTGCGCGTTTGGCGCATCGCGGATGAACTCCAGCGCAACACGCCCGGGTTGTCCAAGCCCAACCAGCGCATCATCGCAGCCGAAGTTGCCGAGCTGTTCAACCAGCTCATCAAAATCAACCGACGCGGCGCCCAGCTGATACTTGAGTGTGAAAGTGTACTCCACCATCGTACCGCTCCTTGTGATCACGGTCACGGCTCGTTCTTCAGCACACAGCGGTCGACAACACGTCGTAGCTGGCGCGCGTGATTTTCCGCATTGCGCGGGGTACTCCAAATGCTGGCGATGCAGAACTCACCGCAACGACATGGAGCGTCTCAAAGACTCAACCAGAGCGACTCGGTTGTCAAGTGACAACCTCACTGTCGCTGGCTTAGTCAACGGCTTGCTTGGAAGCTGGTTGGCCGCGTTCAGGCCGCTTCACCATTCCGTTGCCGCAGCAAGCATCGGGCTGCATCCTCTACGAGCCGCACACCCACATTACTTTCTCGTATGCACCGATTGATCCTACGCTCAACGCTCCGCTCAACGCTCTGCTCGGCGCTGCTTGCCGCGCTCACGCTATCGCCACAGGTGGCGGCGTCCCAGAACGCCCTGCCCCTGCCAAGCACGAGTAACACGCGTGCGGACGCCGCTGCACTGCCGTTCAAGGTCGGCGAAACGTTCGACTTTCGCCTGCAAGTGAAGTGGGGTTTCATCAGCGGCAGCGGCAAGGCGTCGTTTGCCGTGGAAGCGCTCGAGCGCGTGCGCGGCCATCAAACCCTGCGTCTGGCATTTCGCACGCGCGGCAGTGTGGCCGTATTTGGCATTAACGATCTGCAGCGCTCGTGGCTTGATACGCGCACACTCTTTGCGCGTCGCTTTGAGCAGAAGCTGGATCAAACCGGATACAAGCGCGACAAGACGTACGACTTTTTGCCCGAGCAGATGCAGTACGTGAATATCGCGAACGCAGCTGATAGCGGCACACTCGCATCGAACATTCCGCTCGACGACGTGTCGTTCATTTATTTCATTCGCACGTTGCCACTCAAGGTGGGCGACGTGTACACCGCATCGCGCTACTACAAGGCGGACGGCAATCCGGTGTCAGTGCGCGTGCTGCGCACCGAACGCATCACGGTACCCGCGGGCAGTTTCGACGCGGTGGTGGTGAAGCCGATCATTCGCACGAAGGGCCTGTTCAGCGAAGGCGGGAACGCCGAGGTGTGGTTCTCCAACGACGCCCGACACATTCCGTTGCGCGTGCGCGCCAAAGTGAGCGTGGCCACGCTCACAATGGAGCTGCAGACCATGACCGTGCCGTAACGGCGGGTCGCCCAAAAAGAAACGGGGATGACATCACACGATGTCATCCCCGTTTTGCTACCTGCCTGATCTATTTGCGATCAGCTGATCGTCGGAATAAAAAACGGCTGCACAATCGCAACCACGTCCGCACGGTCCAACGGTTCGTCGAACGCTTCCTGCGCCGCCTCCGCACCGAACGTCGCGCCGGCAAGCGCACTCACGTTCACACCGGCGTGCATGATGTTGGACTCCGACGGCGAGCTTGCGCCCGCGCCGTACATCTTGTCGAACGCCGAGCCAACGGCCGTTGGATTCAGCGTGCCGAGTGTTGTACCACCCGCCGCGGCACGTTCACCACCACGCACGGTGCCACTCCAGCGCACTTCAGCCGGAGCACCGGCAGCGGCACGACGCATACGGCGGACGCGTGCGGCATGTCGCGCCTCTACGGAATGAATGCGTAGCGCGGCTTCAAGAATCGCCGTGTTTGACATCAGGTTGGCCGCCTGTCCTTTGTACGCACGCACGCCCGTGTCTTCCACACCCTGCGCCACCTGCAACAGGAAGGCGAGATTGGTCGTGGCTTCTGCAAACGGGCCGCCGCCCGTGGCGCTGCGGTTACCGGTAAAGTCGAAGCTCGACGCCGTCAGGTTGAACACATTCGTCGCACCCGTCGCAAGCAGCGTGGCCACGTGCGCCGCTTCGTGCTTCTGGATCTGCTGCAGCGTGTTCACGGCGCCTGGTACAGCGATCGCCAACGCACGCACCGGCGCAAAGGCCGTGTTCAGCGCGGCAACCGCACTCGTGCCAAGTACCGCTTTGTAGAACTCGTTTTCAAAGATCTCGAGCGCCAGTGCAAAATCGAGCACGCCCTTGATGTTAGCGGGCAACGTGCCCTGCGCGTACACATCGCGGCTCAACGCGGCCATGGCCACAGGAATGGAGCCGAGCGCAAGCGCTGCGGTCAACGCGGACGATGTAGACGCACCCTGTGCAACTTCGTCGGCGCGTTCCGCGAGGTCGGCGGCGATCTCTGGATCGATGCCGTCGAGAATTGTGGTATTGGTAGTCATGCGGGAGATCTCCTGGTCGGGGACGATGTTCACGTGGGTGTCGGTGCGGTCTGATCGGGCGTGCGGCGGCTCTCGTTTGCAGGCGTGCCAATTGAGAGCGCGCTCGTCACCACATTGAGGCTGCCGACAGCCGTCAGCGTGGTATCCGGCTCGGCCTTCACATCGAGACCACTCGCATTCACCACATCATCACCGGCGAACAACCGACCGTTGGTGCCATCACGAATGTCGCGGATGGCGGCCGAGTGACGTGCTTCGACCGACACAATTTTCCCCGCCACAAGCAGATTGGCCGCACTGGTGAGATACTTGCCCGCGCCGTTGTACGCGGCAACGCCCGTGTCCTCCAGCAACTGCGATGTACGCAGCAGCACGTCGCGACTCGCGGTCAAGTTGCCGACCGTTGTTGTGTTGAACACGATGTTCGGAATCGCGGCCGAGCCAAGCACCTGCTTCAGGAACTCGCGATGAATGACTTCGTGCTTCTGCAAGTCGCTCAACACTTCTTTCTCGGCGGTCGACAGCGCCGCAAAGCCCGCCGACGTGAGTGCGCTCGTGTAGTATGCGGCCTCAAGCTGCTCGAGCGCATACGCATAGTTCAGAATGCCGGTATCAGTGGAGAGATCCAGCCGAAACGGTGACGTGGTTGGATTGGTGATGTCTCCACCGTCGTCTCCGCAGGCGGCAAACATGGACGGTAGCAATACAACAACACCGCCTAACCCCAAGACCTGCAGGAAAGAGCGGCGTGATGTACTGACCAGCAACTGATCGCCTCTGTTGAAGAGGACTTCGCGTTCGTTCGCCATCGGTTTTGTGCTCCCATCGTCGGGCCAGCCCACTATTCCTCGCTGACGGGCTAGCGAACATCAGCGAAGATCCCCTGATGTCCAACGTATGCGGGGCACGCGACGATTTACTATCGACCGAGCGAGCTACTCCGTGGGGACAGTGCAATACAGTGACGCGAGTTACACGATACGATACATTTTGCCGTGTTCTTGCCGTTTGTGGTTTCGCCAACGCCACTGAGTCGTTATCTACCCGAGGGATCTGCCCGCTCGCTCTTTAGCATGAGTCTCGGCCAGTACCCCCGCACAGCCGGTCAATCCACACGTTTATCGGGCGCCCGTTGCGTCCCCTCACGGAGCGCTGATGATCGCATCGCTGGTTGCGTTGTTGTTGCTGATGGCCCTGGCCCCTGTCGAGAGCGCACCGCTGGAAGCTGCCACGGCTCCGAGTGCGGAGACCACGATCGCCGTGAGTCCGGTTGACGCGCTGTATGAACGCGCGAAACTCTCCGGCATCATCTCGCGGGAAGTGCTCGAGGCGGCGTATGAGCGCATTGAAGAGCACAAGCTCGACGTTTCGAGTGGCACGCTCGCCATTGCCGATATGAGCCAGCCGAGCACGGCCAAGCGTTTGGTGGTGATCGATCTCGACGCGCAGGAAGTGGTGCTGCACACGTGGGTGGCCCACGGTTCGGGCACCGGCGGATTGATGGCCGAGAAATTCAGCAACACGCACAACTCGCACCAGACAAGCCTTGGGCTGTATCGCGTGGGCGAACGCATCACGAGCCCCAAGCATGGTGCGGCGCTGCTGCT
Source organism: Gemmatimonadaceae bacterium (assembly GCA_022843265.1). Lineage (GTDB taxonomy): Bacteria > Gemmatimonadota > Gemmatimonadetes > Gemmatimonadales > Gemmatimonadaceae > JAABRT01. The sequence continues at coordinate 4,898 of JALHNZ010000089.1, read as the reverse complement.
GCAAGGATTGGACAAAGGCCTGAATGATCAGGCACGTGCGCGTGAAGTGATCATTCACGGCGCCGACTACGTGAGTGAGCAGTTCATTGCACAAACCGGTCGACTCGGCCGCAGCTGGGGCTGCCCTGCCGTTTCCCGCAAAGACATGTCGCACATGATTTCCACCCTCGCCAATGGCGGCCTGTTGTTCGTCCATGCGTCGTAGCGCACACGAGGCGGCTGGGTGCAGTAAGACATTGCTGAACAGTTCACGAGCGTTGCGCGGCACTGCTGTGCGTCGCGCGATGTTCGCCGTACTTGCGGCGACCGTGATCACGGGCTGTTCACGCGGCAAACCAGCGCCGAACACCAACAACGTCGACGATATTGCGTCGGTGTTTGAGACAGACGTGCCCTACAGCGCGCAACGGCTCGACACCACGTCACTGCGCACGTTCATGGAGCGGCATCCGGACTTCCGTGCCGATTCCACGCGTCTCGCTGACTTTTACACGCGGCGCGACATGCAGTACGCGTGGTATGTGCGCGACTCGCTCACCGAGAATGCCATCGCGTTTATCGCGCTCGGTAATCTGTCGGCGTACGCCGATAGCGTAGGCGCGTCGGTGTGCAGCGGCTGTGCCGCAGATGTTGAGCTTCGTCTCACGGCAGAGTTCTTCCGATTCGCCGAGCGGAACTACAACGGCAACTTCAAGGGCAACACGCGCGATTTGAACTGGTTCATTCCGCGCGCGAAAAAAGACATTGCGAAGTTCATGGACTCGCTGGCCGTTGGCTCCATGAGTCTTGCCGCGTACGAACCCACGCATCCGCAGTATCCGTTGTTGCGCAGTGCGCTGCGCCGCCTGCGCCCAATGGCCGAGATGCCATGGCCCGCGATTTCGCTGCCCGCGGGAACGCGCAGCCTCAAGCCCGGTGATACGTCACGCGTGATTCCCGCAATCCGCGAGCGCATGCGGCTGCTTGGCGATGCCAACACCGGTGATGCGTCGTTCATATACGACAGTGTGATGGTGCGCGCGGTGCAGCTTGCCCAAGCACGGCACGGACTTGATACCGATGGCGTCATGGGCGATGGATATCTTCGCGTATTGAACGTGTCGCCGGCCACGCGCATGCGTACCTTGCTCGTGAATATGGAGCGGCTGCGCTGGGTGCCCGAGGTGCAGGCGCCGAACGCACTCGTGGTGAATATTCCAGACTACAAGCTCACCGTGTTCGAAGACGACCGCGAGGTCATGAACATGCGCATCGTGGCGGGGGCCGAAGCCACGAGCACCGTGATTTTCTCGTCAGTACTCAAAACAGTCGTGATGAGTCCCACGTGGACGGTGCCGGAAAGCATCACCGGCCGCGAGATTCTGCCGGCGATTGCTCGTGACCCGGACTATTTGGCCAAGCACAACATGGAGATTGTTGGTGGCACCGAGGCCATGCCGCTCATCCGGCAGATGCCCGGCCCCAACAATGCCCTGGGCCGCGTCAAGTTCCTGTTTCCGAACAGTTATTTGATCTACATGCACGACACACCGTCGCAGGCAAACTTTGAGCGTGATCAGCGCGCGTTCAGCCACGGGTGTATCCGGCTGAGTGAACCGGCCAAACTCGCCGAGTATTTGCTGCGCAACGATCCGGCGTGGCCGGCGGACCGCATTCGTGATGTCATGTTCAGCGGAACGGAAACGGCGGTGCAGCTCACCGATGCGCGCCCGGTGCTGATTGAGTACTTCACGTCGTGGGTGGATCGTGAGGGGCAGCTGCATTTCCGGGATGACGTGTATGGGCATGATGCGCGCCTGGCGACGGAGCTTTTCCGGTAAAGCGTTTCGCGTGACCGGGCGGCGAGGCTTGGGCGGGGTTGGGGAACAACGCGGTAAACGCAGTTCCAGTGTTCGCTGAACTGCATGGAACGCAGAGACGCAGAGACTGCTTGCTCGCGCGATATCGCGGCTCAACACATCCCCAAAAAGAAGATGTCGCGGTGTGGTGACGCGGTCTGTCTCTGCATGCTGTCTCTGCGCCTCCGCGTCTCTGCGTTAACGCTGTTCCGATCCCGGCTCACGCACTCCGTTCGCGGACTGGCAAACCGTGAGCCCCAGCACCCTCACCCCGCCACGAGCACCCTCCGCACCGCATCTATAACAAGCGCCGGACGCTCCTCGGGGAGCAGATGCCCCGCCCCCGGCACCCGCACAAGCACAGACGTCGGTATCCGCGCGAGCTGCCGCGCCAGCGCCTCTGTGGGCACCCACTTGTCGTTGTCACCGGCGTACGCCGTAAACGGCACCTTGAGCGAGACCGCATCGCGCCCCAATGCCGGCAGGTTCCAGCGATTCATCATGCCGAGCGCCGCCGCGCAGTGCGAGGGCATCGCGAAGAGCGTCGCGTAGCGCGCCAGCTGATCGGCCGACAGCCTGGCCCCGCTGGAGGACAGCATCTGGTGCGCCACCCCGCCCTGTTGCGCCACCCAGGCCGCGCCGCGCGCCAACCACGACGACTCCACAAAGAAGCTCGTGAACGGCGCCAGGATATCCACCCAGAAATCGGGCGGCGGAATCAGCGCCGGATTCAGCCCCACGATCGCCCGCGGCGTGACCAGACCGTCGAGGGTCATGCGCAGCGCGACCGCCGCCCCCGCCGAATGCCCCACGATCACGTGCGGTGTGCATTGTAATGAATGCAGCAGCTCCGAAACCGCCCGCGCCATGCCGGGCAGCGAGAGCGGATTGGCGAGCTCGGAGGCGCTCCCCCCCGCCTCGCCGACCGGGAGAATCTGGCTGAAGGCGTGCCCCGGCAGGTCAGGCGCAACCACCGTCGCCGATTTTGCCAGTTCCGGCAGCACGTCTGCCCACTCATGGGTGCTACCGCCGGTCCCGTGCAGCAGCAACACCACCGGCCGAGCCGCAGACATCTCGCCGGCGATTTGCACGTGCCAATTGACGCCCGCCGCGATTTGACGTCGGCTGAGGCTCGAATTCGGCCAATTTGACGGAAGTTCTGAGGTCATTTCATGTTCGAACGTGACACTTCGAAGAAAAGTTGCGAAAAAGCGTAAATAAAACTTGACGGTTCCGAGTGTAACGCACAGTTTACAGCCTGTTGGAGCAGGTCACAGGCGGTCCCGCTTCCAGGGACTCCTACCCGAGCCGCGAGGGATGTCGCGGCAGTCTCGTCCCAATTGGGAGGAACGATGATCGAGAACAAAGGCGGCATGAATGATGAAGAGGCCCGTGCGTTCCACGGCTATTTCATCATGGGAATGTCAGCATTCGTGCTGACCGCAGTAGGCGCGCATTTGCTGGCGTGGGGCTGGCGTCCGTGGCTCTGAGTTTGAGCCCTTTTCCTTCCCTTCTCAGCTTGTAAAAGGAGCATCGTATGCATCGCCTCTGGGTGGGGCTTGATCCCCACATCGTATTGTCAGTGCTTGGCTCGTTCATCGCCGGCACCGTGCTCGTCATTCACCTCTTTGCCTTCCGGGTTGTTGATTATCCGGGTAGCACCATCGCAAAGTATTCATCGTCGGCAGCAGCCACCCGCTAGGGAGAAGCCATGCATAGAATTTGGCTGGCATTCGACCCGCGACGCGTGATGATAGCGCTCTTTGGCTTCCTTGGCCTTTTGGCGTTCATCATTCACTTCATCCTGCTCGGATCGCAGCGTTACTCGTGGATTGACAACGGAACGTTGACGGCCTCGGAGGCTCCCATCGGGGGTTCCGCAGTGTCAACAGCGGCCGAAATGTCGCCGCTTCCGCCCGGGCGCTGAGCCCAGCAGTTGCGTCCGCGGGGCGGGACCGGGTATCGGCCATGTCAGGCCGATCCCGGTTCCCGCGCCCACGGTACCTCTTTTACATCGCGTCCCTTCCCATGCCGCACGCGCGCCTGTTGCACGCCTCGGAGACATAGTCCATGGCGACCCTGAGTTTCGAACGTAAATATCGAGTCCGCGGTGGAACGCTGATCGGCGGAGATCTTTTTGATTTCTGGTTCGGTCCGTTCTACGTGGGCTTCTTTGGTGTCACAACGATTTTCTTTGCCGTGCTTGGCACGCTCCTGCTGGTATGGGGCGCGGCCATGGGCCCGACATGGAATCTGTGGCAAATCAACATCGCGCCCCCCGATCTCTCATACGGATTGAGTTTCGCGCCACTCGCTGAAGGCGGGTTGTGGCAACTCGTGACCGTCTGCGCGATCGGCGCCTTTCTGAGCTGGGCGCTGCGACAAGCTGAAATCAGTCGCAAACTGGGCATGGGCATGCACATCCCGTGGGCGTATGGCGCGGCAGTCTTCGCCTACATCACACTGGTGGTGTTCCGCCCCATGCTGCTCGGTGCCTGGGGACACGGGTTCCCGTACGGCATTTTCTCGCACCTCGATTGGGTGTCGAACGTGGGGTATCAGTACCTCCACTTCCACTACAATCCGGCGCACATGATCGCCATCACCTTCTTCTTCACCAACTGCCTCGCGCTCGCGATGCACGGATCGCTGATCCTGTCGGTGACGAATCCGAAGAAGGGAACGCCGGTGGGCACCAGCGAAACAGAGAACGTTTTCTTCCGCGATCTGCTCGGCTACTCGATCGGCGCGATCGGCATCCATCGGCTCGGCCTCTTCCTCGCAGTGAGTGCCAGCATCTGGAGTGCGATCTGCATCGTGATCTCCGGCCCCTTCTGGACCAAGGGCTGGCCTGAGTGGTGGGGCTGGTGGCTCAATCTCCCGATCTGGCGCTGAGGACAGGTACTGACATGCTTGAATACCAGAACCTCTTCACGCGAGTCCAGGTCCGGACAGTACCGGAACCAGGACTACCGCTCGCCAACTCTCCGGGAGGTCGCGCCGGCAAGGGCTTCTTCTCCTCGCTCGCCGGCAAGTTCGGTGACGCGCAGTTCGGTCCGA
>JALHNZ010000088.1 GCA_022843265.1 Gemmatimonadaceae bacterium | reverse complement strand
AGATACCCGCGCCGGAACAGCTGTTAAAGACTCACGCCCACACGCCGATACCCAGAACTGGATGCGAGCCTGATCACACATCGGGGTCGCTGAGTTGTGCCTTGCTCCCCCTTCTCCCGTATCCGGCATGTTTCGCAATCTGACTCTCCGCGCCAAGATTCTCGCTCTGCCCCTTGTGGCCGCCGTTGGCTTTGTGCTGACGTTGGGTGTCGTCGTGACGCTCGGCCTCTCCGCACAGGCGGAGCAGCAGCGTATTCAGACAGGCTATTCGCCCGCGCTGCAGGTCAGTCAGCGCCTGGAGCGCTCGCTTGAGAACTACCAGCGAGCGTTGCGCGACGCGGTTGGTGCGAGCGATGAAGCGGCGGCAACGGGGGCCGACACCCTGGTCACACAGTTTGCCGCGCTCAGCGATACGCTGCGCGCGAACAATCTGGTGGACGGAGCCGGCATCGACTCGTTCACCACGGCGTTTACGGAATACGCGAAAGTAGCCCGTGCAACCAGCCTGGGCATGATCTCTGGCGACATGGAACTCGACCTTGTGGCTGGAATGCAGGCCATGCGTTCGCAGTACAGCGAGCTCTCCGCCACGCTGGCGGCACGTCGCGTGGCGGAAGAAACGCGCATTGCAGCGGCCTTCGACAAAGCGCGCGCCATGCAGAGCAACGCACTCTATGGTTCCGCCGCGGTGCTCGTGATCGCACTCGCCGTACTCGCCGTGATTGCGGCTGGAACGTTGCGGAGCATTCTTGGCGCCCTGCGCGAACTGTCGAATGCCGCAACCGAGATTGCGAACGGCCGCATCGAACAGAAGATCGATGTGACGTCGAAAGATGAAATCGGCGCCCTCGCTGACGCTTTCCGCAACATGGTGTCGTACATCGGCGATATCGCGCACTCGGCCGACCGGTTGGCCATGGGTGACTTGAACTCCGCGAACGTGACACCGCGTTCTGAGCACGATGTGCTCTCGCGCAATGTGAACCGCGTTGCGGATGCCCTGCGTACGGTGGTTGGTGAAATCAGCACCACGATCAGTGCCGTGCAGTCAGGAGATCTGGCCAAGCGTCCGTCGGCCAGCGGTGTGGAAGGTGCGTACGCCGAAGTACTCACGGGAACCGGCGCCATGCTTGACGCAGTGAATGCACCAATCGACGAAGCCCGTTCCGTATTGGAGCGTGTGGCGGGGCGCGACCTCACCGTGCGCATGCAGGGTGATTACAAAGGTGATCACGCCGTCATCAAGAACTCGCTCAACGCCGCGTTGGCCAAGATTGGCGAAGCGTTTGCATCACTCACCTCTGCGGTTGCACAGGTCAATGCCGCGGCCACTGAAATCGGCTCCGGCAGTCAGGACCTCGCCAGTGGTGCATCGGATCAGGCGGGCTCGATTGACCAGGTGTCGAATCGTCTCGCCGTGGTTGGTGAACGCACCAAGGCGAGTGCTGCGGACGCACACGAAGCGCGCGCGGCCATGGAACGTGCCCGCACCGATACGGTGCAGGGTGTAGAACGCATGCAGGCGCTGGCCGAAGCGGTGACCGACATCAAGAAGTCGGCCGATTCAACGGCCAAGATTGTGAAGACGATTGATGAAATCGCTTTCCAGACCAACCTGCTGGCGCTGAATGCCGCTGTAGAAGCCGCGCGTGCTGGTGATGCGGGCAAGGGCTTCGCGGTGGTTGCCGACGAAGTGCGCAGTCTTGCGATTCGTGCGGCCGAAGCAGCGCGTAACACGGCGGCGCTCATTGAAGAATCCGTGCAGAAAACGGAAACCGGTGTGAAGCTCAACGACGGCGTGCGTCGCCGCCTGGAAGAGATCCGCACCGGCGTAGAGCGCGCGAGCACCATGATGGCCAACATTGCCGACGGTGCCCGTGAGCAGGAGCAGGAGCTGCAGGAAGTGACGTCCGCGATTTCTCAGATTGCGCAGCTCACGCAACGTGTGGCCGCCAACGCCGAAGAGTCGGCAAGTGCGGCCGCAGAGCTGCAGGCGCAGGCCGGCGAGATGCACGACATGGCGTCACAGTTCACCGTGGACGCGTCGACTGCCCGCAATGGCAGCGCGACACGTACGCGTCCAGATGTACCCGCAGCGGCGACGAAGTCGACTGCACCAGCTCGTCGGACGGCTCGCGCCGCCGCACCAGCACCAGCTGCAACCACCCGGAAGCCGCGCGTTGCGGCCGCAGCTCACGCGACGACGTCGAGTGCGACCGACGCCGCAGACGTGATTCCGTTCGACGACGACACCGACATTTTTGCGGAGTTCTAAGCAGTTCCGCACGTCGCACGTTCCAACATTCCCCCAGACACATTCAATAATGTTGCTCAAAAACTCTCCGGTGGTCGCGCTTGCCGTGGTCACCGTGGCGGCCAGCATGGCGCTGTCTACAGCACTGCACGCGCAGGATGAACGTTTCTCGTTCCACGGTTCGGTGAATGCCGCCATCGCCAAGTCTGATGGACTAGGCGTGTTCGGTATCAACAAGGATGGTACCAGCGACTACCGCGCGGTTGCCATGCTGCTCGGCTATCAGATCTCGTCGAAAGACCGCGTGGTCACGCAGCTGCTGCATCGCCGGATCGGCACGAGCCCACTTGCAGAAACCGAACCGGCCGTAGGCGCCGTTTGGGCGTTCTTCGAGCGTAAGTTCGACAATGGCGCCACTGTGAAGCTCGGTCGTAATCCGTTGCCGCGCGGCATCTTTAATGAAGTGCGCTTCGTCGGCACGCTCCTGCCCTTCTATCGCGTTGGTACCACGGTGTACGGCGAAACGCTGGAGTACATCGACGGCGCCGTCGTTGCCAAGTCGATTGACATCAACGACAGCTGGAGCATTGATGCGTCCGCTTTTGGCGGTGGCTTTGACATCCGTGCGGTGCTGCCGTCATCAACAGGCTCGCAAGCCATCAAGCTGCGTGCGGAGAACTCCGTGGGCACGCAGCTGTGGCTCAATACGCCACTCGAAGGTGTTCGCTTCGGGGCATTTGTAAACAACTACGAGCAAACGCCGCGTGCGTCGCTGCCCGAGGCGTCACGCCCGAGCCGCACCACCACCGCGCTCTATTCTTTTGACGCGGTTCGCGAGAAGGGATTCGCGCGCGCCGAATACACGTCGTTCGATAGCAAGACCGGAGCGACGAAAAGCCACTACGATGGCTGGTACGTCCTGGCCGGCGTGAAGCCGACCGAAAAGCTCACACTCGCGGTGGAATATTCGACAGCCAACAATCTGATCAACCTGCCGTCGCCGGTAGCGCCGATCACCATACCGGTCAGCAAAGACTTTGCAGTGGGTGGAGCATGGGCCGTGAACCCGGGCCTGGTCTTCAAACTCGAAGCGCACCGTCAGGAAGGCTACGCGTTCGACACGCCCGTTTCGACGATCGTGCCGCCGACGGGCCCGCCGTTCCGAGCATCACTCGCGCCTGCTGCCAAAGCGTTCTACGCGTTGGCCAGTGTCGCGGTGAGCTTCTAAGCGAGGAATGACTCCCATGCGAACTCTCAAAGTAGTGGCCTTCATCGCGCTCGCCGTGAGCACGCTCGGCGCTGCGCGCACTGCCCACGCGCAGGCGTTCAAGGTCATCGCGCACAGCAGCGTCACTGCATCCGATGTGCCGAGTGCAGCGCTTTCGAAAGTGTTTTTAAAGCAGAGCAAGAAGTTGCCGGACGGAACAACGGTCACGCCGGTGGATCTGACCAAAGATTCCGATGTGCGCGCCGCCTTCAGCAAAGCGGTACACGGACGCGCGGTTGGCGCCATTGAAACGTTCTGGCAGCAGCAGATCTTTTCGGGCAAGGAAGTGCCGCCCGCAACCAAAAGCTCAGACGCCGACATCATCGCGTTTGTAAAGTCGACACCTGGAGCGATCGGTTACGTGAGCGGTAGTGCTTCGACGGACGGCGTGAAGGTGATCGCGGTCAAGTAGCGGACGCGCTCGCGTAGCAGTCAAGCAGCGTCGCAGCCGCACGCATCCCCTGACGATAGTTCTCTTCGGAGATCCATTCGTCAGGGGCATGTGCGTTTTCACCTGGCAATCCAAAGCCCATCAGCAACACGGGCGCACCAAGAATGCGCTCAAAATCGCCGACGACTGGAATTGAACCGCCTTCGCCGGTGATCACCGGTGGTGTTCCGAACGCTGCGTGGAGCGCTGCCACACCGGCATCGTGTAGCGGTCCGCCAAGCTCGGACCGCCACGGTCGACCGCCGTGCAGCGCCGTGACGGTCACCGTGACACCCGGCGGTGCGACACGCGCGACATGTGCAGCGACGAGTTGTTCGACAACTTTCGGATCCTGATCCGGCACAAGCCGGAAACTCACCTTGGCCATGGACACCGCAGGGAGTACCGTCTTCGCGCCTTCGCCCGTGTAGCCGCTGAGCAGTCCGTTCACCTCGCACGTGGGACGCGTCCACAGTTGCTCAAGCACCGTGTAGCCACGCTCTCCGCCGAGCGCTGGCGCGCCCACTTCTTCGCGAAAATGCTCCTCGTTAAACGGGAGCGATTGCATCTGCGTGCGAACCGCCGCAGGCCACTCCAACACACGGTCGTAGAAGCCGTCAATTGCAACGCGTCCATTGTCGTCATGCAACGTGGACAGAATACGGGCGAGCGCCATCGCGGGGTTGACTACCGCGCCACCGTACATGCCCGAGTGCAAGTCGCTGGTTGAACCACGCACATCGATCTGCACGTACGCCAGTCCGCGCAATGATGAAAGAATGCTCGGTGTGCCCGGTGCAAACATGGTGCTGTCAGAAATCACCACACCGTTGCACGCCAATCGCTCGCGATTTTTTTCAAGAAACTCTTCGAGATTCACGCTGCCGACTTCTTCTTCACCCTCGGCCAGCACGATCACGTTTACGGGAAGAGTACCGCGCACCGCGAGATGCGCCTGCAACGCCTTCACATGCAGATAGAGCTGCCCTTTGTCATCCACGCTGCCGCGCGCGTAGATGCGCCCGTCGCGCACTTCCGGTTCGAACGCCGGCGACGTCCACAGTTCGAGTGGCTCAGCCGGCTGCACATCGTAGTGGCCATACACCAGCAGCGTTGGAGCCTCTTTGCCGGCGCCGCGCCATTCCGCGAGCACAATCGGATGACCAGGCGTTTCTTCCAAAGTGGTAGAAAACCCTGATGCAGAGAGTTTGTCGGCCAGCCACTGCGCCGCTGCACGACAGTCCGCCCGATGCTCGGTGCGCGCGCTCACACTGGGAATACGCAAAAACTCAAAGAGTTCGTGAAGGGCTTCGTCATGGTGTGCGCGTAGCCACTGATCAAGATCGGAAGGAACGGTTGTCGTAGTCACAGGTGCGGAGGCTGGAGGAAAAATCAGCGAACCATTACAGAGGCAGGAAGACGTGCCGTCTCCACGAGGAGGTCAGGAGCGCAGCAATCCGGATACTTTGTCGCCCGCAGCGAGTCCAAGCAGTGTCGCGAGCACGGCGAGCGAGACGGAAGCAATCACATACACCGCAGCTCGTAATACACGCCCTTCGTTGGCGAGCGTGATCAGCTCAGCACTGAACGTGCTGAACGTGGTGAAACCGCCGCAGAAACCAACGGTGAGTGCGATACGCCACACCGGATCAAAACCGGGTGCGCTCAACCAGCGTGCGAAAAAACCAATCAGAAACGATCCGAGCACATTCACAACGAGCGTCCCAACAGGAAAGCCAATCGCTGTCCGTGCCAGAGCAAGTCCAACCGCGTATCGCGCCACAGATCCTGCAGCGCCACCCGCGGCCACGGCGAGCCACGTCACCACGTGTCGCGACCCAGCGGCGGAATATCCACCGCGATGCGATACAGCCAGATGCGACGTTGTGTGATCACTCCGTCTCCACGCTTCAGGTCTACGGTGGTGACCGCACGGTGTTCACGGAACCACGTGCCCACCACGTTGGCCAACGAATCACCTTTGGCGTTGGCCTCGAACACCGCGACCAGGCCATCACCAGGGCGCACACGATCGTGCGCCGTATCCCAGAGATCGTATTGATTGCGGCGTGATGCAAGGTTGAGTGCAAACACCGTAGGCTGATCAGGCAAATGAAACGCAAGCTCTGACGCATCCTGATAACGATTGGCAGCGACCCACACGTCGACGCTGCCATCAAGAAACGGATCGCGACGCGCTGAGTGTGTGGCCGCCGCCAGTGTATCCCAGCCGTAGGCACGCGCCAGCGGATCACGCGGCGCCTTGAGTGGCAACACCGGCTGCCAGGCCTGCACCGCGACCACCGCGAGCAACACCGCAGCAAGCGCCACGCCCGCGCGATACCAGCGACCATAGGCCCACTTCGCGGTACCCGCGGCAAGCAGTGCAACGGCCGCGGGATAAATCGGCGCCGGCCAGTTCGCTTCGACCGCACGCCGCCACGCACTGAAGGCAAACACACCCAGCGGCACGATCACAATGAACGCCAGCGCAAAGCGGCGCGCGAGAACATCCGTGGCGGACAGTCGCTTACGCACCTCCCAGCCGTCTCGCAGTGCGAGGTAGACGGCGCCCATGAGCAACACGAACAAAATGGGCGACGCCAGGCCAAGCTGACCGCCGACCAGCTCGAGCTCACGCAGCAGTGGCGAACCACGGGCGGGTGTAAATCCGTGCGAGAACTGAAAGGCGAACGAGACCCATTCGTAAAACCAGTTCCACACCACGACCGGTGCAAATACCAGCGACGCCACGATTACCGACACATACGGCCCGGGCTCGGCGAATCGTTTGCGCAGTGCTGGGTGCACCAGCGCGGCAAGCGTGACCGCACCGGGCATCAGCACGGCGGTGTACTTGGACACCATCGCAGCGCCTACCGCAGCACCCGTCAACGCCCACCACACCAGCGAGGACACGGACCGCAGTTGCGACGAGAGCGCATACATCAAGAGCAGACTGGCCACTGAGAGCATGGCCAGAAAAGGCGCGTCTGGCGTAGCCAGCACGAACCCGAGCGTGGCTATCGGCAGCACGAACATGAGCAGGCCGGCCCGGGCGGCCGCACGCGGCCCGCCCAGATGGCCACCGAGCCCGATGACCGCCGCGTGGGCAATGCCACCAGCGATCCAGGGTCCGATCCGAACGCCCAGGAGCGTATCGCCCATCCAGTGTGTGCCGGCCGAGAGCAGCAGCGCGATGCCGGGCGGGTGGTCGAAGTAGCCTGCCTCGAGTCGGCGGGTCCACTCCCAATAGTAAGTCTCGTCAGGGAGCAGAGGCACAAGCAGCGCCAGTCCGGCCCGGGTCAGGGCACCGGCGAGCCACCAAAAAGCGGCGAGGCGCCATAGCCGCCGACTGGCGGAAGGCGAGGATGGTGACAGCGGATCGTCGGGAGCGGGCACGTGGGGTAAGCTCGCACCTTGGTGGCGTCTGTCACAGCCCCAAATCAGCTCAGTTACGTAATAGCAGAGCTATAGAACTCCTGGTGACCAATCGGGTAGACTGAGGGGTTCTCCAGCATGTGAGATTGTTCCCGTGGCGTGACGGTTACCGCCGTTCGTGCCCGCGCGTCTTTGAATTGTGCGCCGTTGCCAGGCAGAGTTGCCTGACCGGGCGCTTCGCCGCGTTCTTCCCTACCAGTTGCCCAGGATAGACCTGCATGCGGGTCACGCCCATGTTCGCCAAATCGCACACCCGCCGCGTTGCGGCCGCCGTGCTTGTTGCCTCCACGATGTTGACGCTTGGTGGTTGCCGGGATTTGATCAATCCCACGCGCAAAGCGGAATCCATCTCGATTGCGCCCACCAACTTTGAAGTGCCGGTAAACGGCAGCGTGCGGGTGGTGGGCACAGCATTCGACAAGGACGGCAGCACGATCGGAACGAAGAAGATCAACTTTTCTTCGCAGAATACGACGGTTGCCACGATCACGGGCGAAGGTCTGGTGATCGGCGTTTCTCCGGGACAGACGATTATCTCCGCAACGGCGGACGGTGCGCGCGGTGAGACCACGGTTACGGTGATCCCTGAAGCGCCGGCGAGCATTCTGGTCACGCCGAGCCCGGTCACGCTGCGACGCAACAACCTGCGGCAGTTTACCGCGACGCCGCGCAATGCCGCGGGCACTGCGATTACAGGACTCACGGTCACCTGGCAGTCGAGCAACTCCGCCATTGTGAGCATCACACCGCAGGGCTTGGCTACCGCAGTGGCGCCTGGCAATGTGGTCATTACGGCTTCTGTGAATCAGGTATCGGGGAGTGCACAGGTCACAGTCACGGAAATCCCGATTGGTTCGATCTCGGTGGCGCCTACGAACAAGAGCATTCAGGTGAACGAGACGTTCATTCCTGATGTCACGCTGCGTGATACGGCGAACAATGTGATCTCACCACTCGGCCGCACACTCGACTGGAGCAGCAACAACGAGCTCAACGCGTCAGTGTCGAACACCGGCGTTGTGACCGGTCGCCGTGTGGGTACCGCACGCATTACCGTTGCGTCGCCCGCGAACCCCGCGATCAATGCGTTCCTCGATGTGAACGTGCTTGAACGGACGGTGAAGACGGTCGTGATCTCACCGCGTACCGGCTTCCTGCGCCTCGCGGTGTCTCGTCAGCTCTCAGCACAGCTGCTCGATTCATTGAATCAGACGGTGACTGGTCGAGTGGTGCAGTGGACCAGCTTGACGCCAACGGTTGCCACCATTGGTCCGAATGGAACGATCAATCCGCTGTCACTCGGCACCGCTCGCCTTCGGGCCAGCATCGACAACGCCGCCGACACGGTGACGTTCACGGTGACTCGCATCCCGGTGGGCGAAATCACGATCACACCGCCGCAGGCCAGCGTGGTGCAGGGCAAGAGCATCACGCTCGCTGCCATCGTGAAAGACTCCATTGGCACCGAAGTTACCGACCGCACAGTCACGTGGCTGACGAGCAATCCCACCACCGCGTCGGTCAACAACGGTGTTGTCACCGGTATCAGCACCGGCTCCACCACGATCACTGCCTCGGCAGAAAATCGCAGCGCCAATGCCAACGTCACGGTGTTGCCGGTGTCGGTGGACTCAATCCTGGTCGCGAATACGCAGGACACGGCGGTCGTGATCAATGACTCGTTGCCGAACAATCGCAAGCTCGTGCAGCTCGAACTCGTCGACGTTGACCGTGCGACGGTGCTCAATCGCAACCTGCTCATCAGTTCATCGAATCCTGATGTGGCGAACGCCACGTGGAATCAGGGGTCGCGCATTCTGACCATCACCTCGACGGCGGTGGGCAAAGTGGGCGAAGCGATCATTTCTCTCAGAGCGCTGAACGCCAACGGTAACCCCGAGGGCAAAACCACGAGGATTCGCGTCACGGTGCTCGACACACCGTGACGATGCCGTCGTCGTTCGTTCGTGGGTTGTTCGAAGGCGAGCTGCACGAGTCTCTGATGTTCCCGTATCCGGCCCCGCTCAATGAGCGGGCGCCGGAGGACGCGGCCGTCGCAGCGCGCTTGGTCGACGAACTACACCGCCTCGTTCGCGACGGCGTGATCGACCCGGCGGCGATGGATGAAGCCGAAGTCATTCCGGAAGCCGTGATCGAAGCGTTCGCCGCGTGTGGAATGCTGTCGATTTCCATTCCGCGCGAATACGGCGGACTTGGCCTATCGGCCTCCGGCTACGCAGTGGTTGCCGGCGCCGTCGCGGCGGTTGACGCGTCGCTCGCTGTGTTGATCGGTGTGCACTGCGGGCTGTCGTCGAAGGCAATTGTCTTGTTTGGCAACGACGAGCAGAAAGCGCGCTACCTGCCCATGCTCGCGCGGGGCGAAACGCTCGGCGCATACGCACTCACCGAACCCGAGACGGGATCCGACGCGCAGAACATTGTATCGCGCGCCGAACGTGCGCCCGACGGCAAAGGTTGGCTGTTGTTTGGCCGCAAACACTGGATTGGCAACGGACAGCGTGCCGGCGTGATTGTCACGTTCGCGCAAACGCCCGTCGAACGTAAGGGCGAAATGGTGCAGCGCCCCACGGCGTTCATCATCCGACCCGATATGCCGGGCTTCCATGTGCACGGCACCGTGCGCAAGCTCGGTATTCGCGCCAGCACACAGGCCGAACTGATCTTTGACGGACTGTACGTGCCAGATGATCACGTACTGGGCGAGGTCGGCAAAGGATTTCAGGTTGCGGTGAACGCACTGAATGCTGGTCGGTTGTCGCTTGCGGCCGGCTGCACAACCGCCGCCAAGTTGCTTGTCACCGAATACATCGCCTACGGGGAGTTGCGTCAGCAGTTTGGCGCACCACTCGCGTCGTTCGAAGTCACGCAGCGCAAAGCAGCCACTCTGGCGGCAGATGCCTACGCTGCGGACGCCATGGTTGGCGCTCTCGCCGCCGCGCTCGACAGGAAAGATGTGGACGCGTCGCTTGAAGCCGCGATTGCGAAAGTGTTTGCGTCGGAACTCATCTGGCGTGCCAGTGACGAGATGGTACAACTCGCGGGCGGACGTGGCTTTGTGAAACCGTGGCCGTACGAACGGTATCTGCGCGATGCACGCATCAATCGCATTTTCGAAGGGGCCAACGAAATCCTGCGTCTGTATGTAGGCTTGAACGGTGTACAGGGACCGGCCGCGCAGTTGCAGGAAGTCGCCGATGCGCTCAAGAGTCCGCTGCAGCATTGGGAGCGCGTGGCCGAATACGTTGGCGGTCGCGTGAAGTCGGCGCTCGGTCGCCACGAAAAATTTGACGTGAAGCTGCATGCCCGCCTCGAGCCGCACGCACGATTCGTGGAAAAACACACCGCGGAGTTGGCGCAAGCCACAGAGCGGGCGGTCATGAAGCACAAAAAGAAGTTGATTGAACGACAAATGGTGGTGGAGCGTCTCGCCGATATGGCCGCTGAGCTTTACGCGCGCACGGCGACGATTTCGCGAACCCAACGACTGATTCACGAACTCGGCGTGAATGCCTGCGCGCGGGAACTCGATTTGTGCGATTTGTTTTGTGTCTCTTCGGGACGTCGCTTTCGGGATTTCCGTATCGCACTCGAAGACGGTGGCGAAACGATCGATGATCGGCGGCGGTCGATTGCCCGGGCGCTTCGCGAAGACGGTGGATACCAGATCACCGGCGCATTGATGGAAATTCCTGCTCCGGACCGTCCCGCTCCTTCGCTCACACCCCCGGTGGCCGCGGACCGAACGCCGGAAGCGATTCGCACATCGTGAAACGCTGCGGATAAATACCCCTAGGGGGTATCTATTTTCAACACGCTTTGATACCTTAGGGCATGCGTTCGATCTGGCGGAAAGCAATGGCGGTGTGGCTGGCGGTGGTGCTGGTGCCTTCCCTTCTGGGAGGTGGCGCTTGCCTGTCGCACGTGCTCGGCGGAGCAGCGGAGAACTCGCTGCACGCCTCGCATGGCGCTGATGTGCCCGCAGCTCATGCCGCGCATGCCGCGCATGCCGCCCACGCGACCACGGCGACGGCTCCGGATGCAGTGGACGCAGTCGCCGAGGCTCCGCCCCACGACTGCTGCCCGCAGCAGGGCGCGCCTGAACACTGCAGCGGCGCATCGGGTTGTATCGCCGCAGTGAGCGGCGCCAGCCAGCGTGCACCACAGGCAATGCTCGTGGTCGCCGAACTGAATCGCGCCAGGAATCCAGTTGCACCTCCTGGACCGGCGAACGCCCCAGACGTTCCGCCACCTCGAGCCTGAGTGATCGCGATCGGTCCATTGAGACCGATCGATCAATACCTGTCGCGCGATATTCGTCGCGATCGATCACTCATCCCTCTGAGGTTCTCATGTTGTACTCCATTCGTGCGCTACGACGCGCACGTGTTCGGATATTCGCAGGCGCCACAGCACTCGGCGCACTGTTCGCGCTCGCCGTAACCCCGCAAAGCGCCCAGGCACAAACCGATTTCTTCAATACTGACGGCGCTCGTCCACTTCGCGTGCAAGACGCGTTGTCCATCGAGTGGCGCGCAATTGAACTGCAGTTCGCCCCGCTGCGCCTCGAGCGCGCCGGCAACGCGTGGCACGCAGAAGTTGAGCCGGAACTTGCATTCGGACTGTTTCCCCGAACGCACCTCTCGCTCGGCTTCCCCATGGTGTCCGTCCCCACCGGTGATCTTTTGCGCGCGCCGTCTTCATCGTCTGTCCCCTTTGATGGTAGCGTGCGCACAACGGGACTCTCCGGCTTGCACATGTCGGTGTTCCATCAGCTCAATGTGGAGACGCGCATCCCCGCGTTTGCGGTGCGCGGCGAAGTATTGTTGCCCGTCGGAGCGTTCGCAGCGGATCGTGCCTATCCCGCCATCACCGGTATCGTGACGCGCACGCTTCCCGCATTGGGCGCTGTACGCGTGCATGGCAACGCGTCCTTCACCTTTGGTGATGCGCCAAACGTTACTGAGTTGCGCGACAACGGCCCGATTGCCGAGTTGCCCCATCGCTGGATGGCCGGCGTATCGATGGATCGTGCGTTCCCGCTCAAATCCACACTGATTGCGGCAGAAGTCTTTGCGCAGCGCGGGCTTGTTGAAGCATCCGATGTTGTATGGAACGCAGGCGCCGGTGTACGCCACCAGGTGTCACCACGCATTGTGTTTGACGTAGGCGTGGGCCGAGCGCTCAGCGGTCCAGAGAAGCAGTGGTCCTTTACCGTGGGCAGCGCGGTTGCGCTTGGCCTCGGCCGTCGCCTGTTCTGATCACGGAGACAATAAAATGCTGACAAACATCATATCCCGCGCCACGCGACGCAGCACGGTTGTGCTCGCCCTTGCACTGGCAGTCGTAGCACCGGCTCAGTCGCTGCGGGCGCAGTGGGTTACCACCGCTGAGCAGTTCTATCCCGGCGGAAGCTTTAACTGGCGTTTTCTGAACACGTATCCAGACGCGGCCAAGCTGTTCAACGCGTTTGACTACGGTCATGCGATTCTGTACGAAGTCTTGTGGAAGGAGCCCGTGGAAAAAGCGATTCCGCGGCTTGAGGAGCGTGAGTTCAACTTTCTGGTGAACAAGCTGCTCGTGAATCCGCCGCGCTTGCCGCTGGCGGAAGAAGCGATCATGCCGTCGTACGCGCGTGTGGCGCCGGAAGCCAAACTCATGTTCGAGTGGGCGCACATTCTGCACCGTCAGATCTATGACATCTGGTCGGACCAGCGACTTGATGAGGCCGGAAAGGATCGTGAGACCGAGCGCATCATCGCGGCCTACCTTTCGCGTCCGGATCTTGCCTTCAGCACCAAGCCCAAGAGCATGCGTCTCATGCAGGAGATGCCGTATTCACTCGCGTTCCGCAAACAGTACCCCAAGTTCAATGGTCTGATCTGGGCGTATCATTGGTTGCAAGTGGGGCTGTACGAGCCACTGATGATTGCGAAAACGGATGCCGAGCGCGACAGTCTTGTGCGCGCAACGACGGATCGTTTTCGCGGCATGATTCAGCATGCGCCGATGCATATGCCGGTGGTGATGCCAATGACGGCAACAATTGCACCGACGTTTGCCGCGCGCTATCCAACGGTGGCCATCATCTTTGACAACCTGCATTCCATGCATGATGTCATCAGTGACATTCTGGCGAATGACAGTGTGCCGGACCGAGACAAGCGGCGCGAGATCATGTTGGCGGCGTCGCGCTACCGCGATGATACGTCGTATATCATGCCGACTGCGGCGTGGCTCGTGATGTCGAAAGAGATGGGCGTAGAGAACCAGGGCGGGCCGGCGGTTGGATTCACGGCTGCGTTTCCGGTGCCTACGGTGTCACGCGGTGCTGTGATGAAGCACGATGATCAGACCGGAAAACACACCGGCATGGGTTGGGGCGAAATGGTGGGCGGGCATAAGCATCCGCCGAACTAACTGCAACAGCGTTTACCACGGAGGCTCGGAGGCACGGAGGGTGCGTCTCTAACGCGAGCACGTTGTTCTCTCAAAAGAACTTGAGCAGACCGAAATCTCGCGTCGCGATCGGCACGACATTCTCCGTGCCCCCGTGTCTCCGTGGTAAATGCAGTTTATCGCACGCCGACTAGTA
>JALHNZ010000087.1 GCA_022843265.1 Gemmatimonadaceae bacterium | reverse complement strand
CACCTCAGGCGCTGCCGGCGGGCCCGCTTGTGGTCAGCAACCCCGCCGATTCTGCGCAGGCAGCGGCGTTCGCGGTGTACTTTGTGGCCGCGAACACGATTGAAGAAGCGCGCCCACCAGAGCAGCTCGACGCGCTCTCGGCCGTGGCGATTTCACCCGTGCGGCTCGGCGCCGACGGTGCGCGTTGGTATCGCGTGACGGTGGGCGCCGGCAGCGACAGTGCGCAAGCGCTGGCGTTGCTCACCCGGTTGCGTAACGCCGAACAGATTGGCGCGACATCTGGCAGCATTATTCGTGTGCCATTCGCGTTTCGAATTGAAGAGGGAGTTGCCGCCGACGCATCGTCCGCCGCGATTGCGCGGTGGATGCAGCGCGGTATTCGTGCGTATGCTTTGCGCCAGACCAACGGCGCGGTCACGCTTTACACGGGTGCATTCCAGACACCGGCGCAGGCGGCGTTGCTGGCCGACTCGCTGCGTGTGGCTGGCATTGCGCCCACGTTGGTCTACAGAACGGGGAGAACTTTCTAGTGCGGTTGACGAAGCTCGAAGTGCATGGATTCAAGGCGTTCGCCGATCACACGGAGTTCGTGTTTGATCGCGGTGTCACGGCAATTGTAGGCCCCAATGGTTGCGGCAAGTCCAATGTGTCGGACTCGGTGCGTTGGGTCCTGGGTGAACAGCGTGCACGCGTGATGCGTGGTGCGAAAATGGAAGACGTCATCTTCCATGGCTCGTCCGCGCGCAAGCCGGTGAACATGGCCGAAGTGTCGCTGCACTTTGACAACTCGGAAGGCGATCTTCCGGTACCGTTCAAGGAAGTGGTGCTCACGCGTCGGCTCATGCGCACGGGAGAAAGTGAGTATTTGCTGAATCGCGCGCCCTGTCGTTTGCGTGACATTCAGGATCTGGTGCGTGGTACTGGTCTGGGTGCAGACTCGGGCGTGGTCATCGAGAGCAAGATGATCGATGCCCTGCTCTCCGATCGACCTGACGATCGTCGTGAACTGTTCGAAGAAGCCGCCGGCGTTGGCCTGTATCGCGACCGTCGTCGCAGCGCCGAACGTCGTCTCGAAGAGACTACGGTTGATCTGTCGCGCCTCGACGACCTGATCAGCGAAGTGCAGAGTCAGGTGCGCTCGCTTTCGCGTCAGCGTCGCCGTGCGGAACGTCACGCCGAACTCATGGCGCGTCGTTTTACCGTGGAAATCGCGCTGGCCACGCGCGAAATGGAAGCGTGGAAGGAAGAACTGCTGTCGCTCGACGAACGTCTTGAGGCACTGCGCGCTGACGTGCCCAATGCGGAAGAAGCGATTCGTTCCGCTGAAACAGCGCGCGAGCATGCGCACGGTGCGCGTTCTGCGGCCGAAGCGCAGCGTGGTGAAGTGTCACGGCTGGCGAGTGAACAACGTGAACGCACGCTGCGGCTTGAGCGTGAACTGGCGGTGGCCGAAGAGCGGCAGCGCAGCACCGAAGCCCGTCGTGCACGCGCAGAACAGGAGCGCACCGAAGGTGAAGCGTTCGGCCAGCGCATGCGCGACGATCGCGAAAAGGCGTTGCTCGATCGCACCACGCTCGAGCAGGAGTTGCAAGACGCGGGCGAAGCACTCGCTGAACGAGTCAGCGCCGAAGATGAAGCGCGTGCCGTAGTGCAGCGCGCGCGTCAGTCGCTTGATGCCTTGGAAAAGGCCGCGCGCGAACATCGGGATCAGGCGCGTCGTCTGGAACTGGATCGCGAAGGTGCCTCGCGTGATCTCGCGGAAACGCAGCAGCGTCTCGAAGCGCTGGAGCGCGACCGGGCGCAGCTCAACGATCAGTTTACTGCCACCGAGCGTGAACTGATCAGCGCGAGTGAACAGCTCTCGCTGTTGCAGGGCACGGCCCTTGAAGCGCAGCAGACGTTGGAGCAGGCACGCATTACGTCCAACGCGGCCCGCACCACCGATGCCGAAGCGCGTGCCATGCTCGCACGGGTGGTCGAAGCCCACACGTCGCTTGAGGGTCAGGTTGCGGCCCTGGAGCGACTTGAGCGTGAGCGTGTCGGCCTCGCGCCGAGTGCGCAGCGACTGCTCAAGGATCGTGATTCGCTCGAAGCCGGCGCCGTGCTCGGACCGCTCACCGACTTCCTCACCGCCGACGGCGACGCCGCGCGGTTGGTGGAGCGGTATCTCGGCGCCACGCTGCACGCTGTCGTGGTCCGCGACGCCGCCGCTGCCGACGCGGTGCGCAAATGGCATGCGGCCGCGAATCCGGGGCCGTTGTTGTTGCTGCCGCTCGATGCAGTGCAAGGGCTGGGCGCATCCGGCAACGGCAATGATCTCGCCGCCGCCGTGCAGTCGTCAGGCCCCGCAGAAGCGTGGGTGCGCGCCTTGCTCGGCCGCGTGCAAACACTCGATAACGGCGAAGCGTTTATTGATGCGCGTGGTGCGATGCTGCTGCCGGGCACCAGCGTTGGCCCAGGACCGCTCCAGCGTCGCGCTGAGCTGACCAAACTGCGCGAGAAGCTCGAGCAGGCCGCGAACGAGCGGGAAGGCGCGCAGGCGGCCTCTGAGGCCGCTCGCATGGCGCTTGTGGATGCCGACCGTGCACAGCATCAGGCCAGCGAAGTCAGTGCGCGCTCGCAGCAGGAGGTGCGTCGCGCCGAAGAAACGGTGCGCGAAGTGGAACGTCGCGTGGAGCGTGTCACGCGCGAAGTGCAGCAGTCGACGCTGCTGGCCGAACGTTTAACCGCTCGCGTCGCTGAACTCTCCGCTCGTGCCCAACAGCTCGGCGAACAGCTTGACGCGCTCGAAACGCGCGCCGGCGAAGCCGACAGCGCGATCAGTGAAGCGCGTGGTGTGCTCACGGAAACCGAGTCGGGTCTGGAAGAAGCACGCGAGGCGCGCTCCGTCTGGCAGGTTACGCAGGCGCAGGCGCAGGCCCGACTGTCCGTGGCCCAGGATCGCGAACGTCGGTTGCACGAAGAAGACGCGACCGCCGCGGCTCGACTGGCCGCGCTGGCCGTTGAACTCAGCACGCTGGCGGAGGCCGATCAGGCGCTCGCCGAGCAGCTGGGGCATTGGCAGATCGAACTGGAGTCTCAGCGATCGGCGCTGCGCGATGTCGATGAGCGTCTCGCACAAGCCGAGCAGTCGGTGCGTGGCACGTCAGAGCTGCTCGACGCCGCCGAACGCACGCTCGATGAGGCGCATCGTGCGCACACCACCGTGGGCGAAGCGCTGCATCACGCCGAGCTGCGCCACACGGATTTGTCCGGTCGTCGCGAAGCGATCCGTCAGCGACTCGAAACCGAATGGCGTCGGCCGTTGGATGAGTTGCTGGCCGAGGCCGAAGAGCTCGACGTAGAGACCGACACGTTGCGCGGTGAGGCCACCGAACTGCGTGATGCACTCGACGCACTCGGTGCGGTGAATCCGCTCGCCATCGAAGAACACGAAGAAGAGCAGCGTCGACTCGAGTTTCTGACCGGACAGCGCAACGATCTTGTGTCCGCCAAGCAGTCGCTGCATCAGGCGATTCGTGAAATCGACAGCACCGCACGCGAGCTGTTTCTCGTCACGTTCGGTCAGGTGCGTGAAAACTTCCGTCAGATTTTCCTTACGCTGTTCGGCGGCGGTGAGTGCGACCTGCGTCTTGAAAATCCAGATGCACCGCTTGATTGCGACATTGAAATCCACGCGTCCCCGCGCGGCAAGCGCACACAGCGCATTCACTTGCTCTCGAGCGGAGAGCGCGCACTCGTGGCGTTGTCGCTGCTCTTCGGCATTTTCCTCACCAAGCCGAGTCCGTTCTGTCTGCTCGACGAAGTGGACGCACCGCTCGACGACCAGAACATTGGTCGCTTCGTGCGCATGCTGAATCAGTTCAAGGCGCGCACACAATTCATCGTGATCACGCACAACCCTCGCACCACGACGGAGGCGGCGGATGCCGTGTACGGCGTCACGATGCAGGAGCCCGGCGTGTCGTCCATTGTCAGTGTGCGCATGCGCGGACCGGCGGTGAACGAGAACGGCGCGACTGTGCCGGACCTCGACACGGGTGAGTCCGACTCCGAACCCGCGTGATACCACGGGGTATGCAGCAGCGCGCGTTCGGGGTGATGCTCCGCATCACCTCGGCCGCGCTTCTGTTTTTCGCGATGATGCCGGCCACACTCCGTGCACAGCCTCGCGTGGTGGTGGAAACGTCGGAAGACATCGTGCTCACCAGCGTGTCACCGCGCTTCACGGTGCGTGCCTTCGGATTTGGACCAGCGCGCCCGCTGCGCATTACCATGCGCGTGAGTGAAAACTTTGGTGTACTGCCACCGTTTCTGGTCGACACCACGTTGCTGGTCACCGATACCGCGCACACGCTGCAGATCAAACGCGCGCTGCCGAGCAACGCAACGGTGTACTGGCGCGCGCTCGTGGAAGGCGGCACACAGGCGGCGATTTCAGACATCACCGGACCACGCGTGGTGCCACCGTGGGTGAAAATGGTCGATCCCGCGTCGCCGCAGGGTGATATCGTCGACACGCGTCAACCGCTTTTTCGCTGGCGATCGCCGCGCGTGGACACGGGGCCCGGCCCGTGGCGCTACGATCTCGAAGTGTTGTCAAATGGGGTCGTGGTATTTGGTGCGTCCAATCTCACCGACACGCTGCTGCGACTGCCCTCACCGCTGCAAGCGAACACCTCGTATCGCTGGAGGCTTGACGCACGCCTCGTGGGCTCCACTGAGCGGTACACCGTGAACAGCCCTGGATCGTTTGTGATCATCGATCCACCGCTCCCGACAGCCACGCTGATCTACCAGAACTTTCCCAATCCATTTCCCAGCGCCGCGTCATTTTCCACGTGCTTCTGGTTTGACGTGGGTGAACCGGGCGCGCGCATTTCGCTCGAGATTCTTGATCTGCGCGGCACGCCGGTGCGCCAGGTTGTGCCTGCGCCCGATGGCCAGGAGCTCTTCCCCGCTGGCCGCTACGGACGCGGCGCACCGGGCACCGGCAGCAACTGCGACAATCGTTTTATCTGGGATGGCACGGCGAGTGATGGTCGCCCCGTACCGCCAGGCGTGTATCTGGCGCGATTCCGAGCGAACGGCAGCGCGCCGATCGTGCGTCGGATTCTTTTTCGCGGACGCTGATGCGCCTCACCACGATCGGGACCGGCACCGTGGCGCCGCATCCCACGCGCGTCTGCGCCGGTCATCTCATCGAAGCCCGCGACGTTGTGTTGTTGCTCGACTGCGGCAGTGGCGTGGTGCACCGCATGGCGGCGCTGGCGCTGCCGTGGAGCCGCATTTCGCACGTGGCCATTACCCACTTCCACGGTGATCATATCGCGGATCTGGCCATGCTGTGTTACGCGTTCAAATATGGGCAGCTTCCCCCGCGCAGCGAGCCGCTGCAGGTGATTGGGCCGCCCGGCATTCGCGACCTGATGGATCGCCTGGCGTTGGTGTTCGGCACCTGGCTGCACGCTCCGGGGTACCTGTTGGAGGTGGTAGAGCTGGAGGCCGGGATCGAACTGCAGCTCGGGTCGGCGCTACGCCTCTCGTCCAGAAAGGTGCCGCACACCCCGGAGAGCGTCGCATATTCGGTCACCGAGGGGGCTGGTCGCATTGTGTACACGGGAGACACGGGCTTCGACGCGTCGCTCGGCGAGTGGGCCGCGGGCTGCGACGTATTGCTCACGGAGTGTTCGCTACCAGATGCGATGGCGATCCCATCGCACCTGACGCCAACACAAGCGGGTGCGCTCGCGGCAGTCGCAAATCCTGGAACGCTGGTTCTATCTCACTTTTATTTACCTGTTGAAGCCGTGGACATCACGGCTTTGGTTGCGGCGCAGTTCCACGGTTCCGTGGTGCTGGCAACAGACGGGTGGTCCATTGATCTCTGAGGAGTTCGCATGCTGGTGGTAATGCAGCCGGCCGCATCAGCGGCCGACATCGATCGTGTATGTGAAGAAATCACGCGACAGGGCTTTAAGCCGCTGCCGATGCCTGGGGCAGTGCGTATGGCGATCGGTTTGCTCGGTGACGACAGCAAAGCGGATTGGTCCTACATCGAAGCACTGCCTGGTGTTGCCAGCGTGCTCATTGTGCAGAAGCCGTACCGACAGGTCTCGCGCGAGTGGAAGCCGGAAAACACGATCGTTGAAATCGCACCGGGCGTACGATTTGGCGGACCGGAAATCACGATTGTTGCGGGACCGTGCTCGGTAGAGAGCGAAGAACAGATTCTCGCGTCAGCGCATGCGGTGAAAGCAGGCGGCGCGTCGGCATTGCGCGGCGGTGCGTTCAAGCCGCGCTCATCACCATACGCCTTTCAGGGTATGGGCAAGAAGGGACTCGAACTGCTCGCGCTGGCGCGACGTGAAACGGGGCTCGCGATTGTGACGGAAGCGATGGACGAAACAGGTGCAGATCTGGTCGCAGAATACGCGGACTGCATTCAGATCGGCGCGCGCAACATGCAGAACTATTCGCTGTTGCGTCACGTGGGCAAAATCGGCAAGCCCGTGTTGCTGAAGCGCGGCATGGCGGCCACGATCAACGATCTGTTGCTCAGTGCCGAATACATTCTGGCGGAAGGTAATCCACACGTGATTCTCTGCGAACGCGGTGTGCGCACGTTCGACTCTGCCACACGCAATCTGTTCGATCTCACCGCCATTCCGGTGGTGCAGAAACTGTCGCACTTGCCGATCGTGGCCGATCCGAGCCACGGTACAGGTTTGCGTGACAAGGTCACGCCGATGGCGCGCGCCGCCGTGGCCGCGGGCACCGATGGTGTGCTTATCGAAGTGCATCCGCAGCCGGACAAAGCGCTCTCCGATGGCGCGCAATCGCTGTATCCGGAACAGTTCGCAGCGCTCGTTCAGCAGTTGCGACCCATTGCTACGGCCATTGGTCGCAGCATTGCCACCGCACCAGACCGTGCACCAGCGGTGGTTGCGTGAGCGCGCTCACGCGCGGCGCAGCCGCAGTGGGCTTCGCGGTCGTGGCCGCGTGGCAATCACTGGCCGCCCAGGGCTCAGACCCTGCAGCGGTGCTCGCACGCGCGCGCGCCGAGTACGCCACGGTGCGCACCGCCAAAGCGGATTTCGTGCAGGAGATCAAGAATCCGCTCACCAATCGCACGCTGCTTTCACGCGGTTCGCTTCAGCAGCGCAAGCCGGGTCGCATTAACGTGACGTTTACGGATCCGGCGGGCGATCGCATTGTGTCCGACGGCAAATCGCTGTGGGTGTACATCCCGAGTTCGGCGCCCGGTCAGGTCATGCGCATGGCGGCCGGCGAAGGTGGCACGGGTGGTGTTGATCTGGCGGCCACCGTGCTGGAAGCACCGCGCGAGTCGTACACACTCACCGATGCGGGTGCGCGTGCGGTGAGCGGGCGGCCGGCGCGTGGCGTGACGCTTGTAGCGAGGCCCGGCGCTGATGTCGTGTTTCCGCGCGCCACGATCTGGGTAGACGACGCCGACGCGAGCGTACGCGAAGTTGCCATTACCGACGAACAGGGTGTGGCGCGCACAATCCGGCTCACCACGTGGCAGAAGAACGTTGCCGTGGACGCCAAGGGATTCACCTTTAGCGTCCCCAAAGGCGTCAAGGTGGTGCGTCCGCCGCGTTGATCACGCGTGATAACGATCAGTTATCAAGTGTTGGTGTTCGTGCAGGTACGATAATGCTGGGATCTTCCGCGCGAGCGAACGGCTCGCGCGGCGATGACACACCGTTCAGCAGTCGCACGGCACGCGCAATCACCGCATCATCCTGTGCACGACGCAAAAATTCCGCGTCCGCACCGAAGGTCACGCGGGCCACTTCGTAGCCAAGCGCGCGCGCAATCCACGGCGCGGCCGCGTCGAACACGGCGCGATCGATCGTGACCTTGCGCGACACCAGCTCGTTCCACACAGCGGCCACCATATCACGCGTGACAGGCTGCAGCGGCTCTGTCAACGCGCCACGCTGCTTGAACGCGAGCGCAACGTTGGAGACCGCGTTGCGATACTGTACCGTGTTCGGCCCGAGTGCCCGCACCAACGCCTGCACTTCCTTCGGCAGTGTTGAGTCGCCAGCAACAACGTCAGGCACAATGCCGCCGCCGCCGAACACCGTGCGCCCCATGGGTGTGGTAAAACGAGGACGCACCGTATCCGCCCGCGGGCCACTTTCCGCAACCGTCGAGTCGGCAAGCAGAGAAATACTGCGACCGAGCGGTGTGTACCAACGTGATGTCGTAATGCGTAGCGCGCCTCCCGTTGTCATGGGAAACACCGACTGCGCGCTGCCTTTGCCATACGACGTGCGGCCCACCACGATCGCACGATCGTGATCCTGCAACGCGCCCGCGACAATCTCGGACGCGCTGGCGCTGTTGCCATCCACGAGCACCGCAACCGCCACATTTGGCCAGGGCTGTGGATCCTTGTCCGTCATGGCCTCGGGAGCGGTACCAGGGCGACCGCGCAACTCCACAATGCGCTTCGCTGAATCCAGGAATAGCTCGGCCACTGCCACTCCCTGCTCAAGCAGGCCACCGGGATTGCCGCGCAAGTCGAGCACCACGCTGCGTGCGCCGAGGCGCTTGAGCGAATCCAGCGCCAGGCTCAGCTCGGCGGCGGTGTTCGCGCTGAACGAATTCACATCGACGTAACCAACGTCCCGCTCCAGCATCACCACGCGCGGCACCGAACGCAGTGTGACGGACTGGCGCGTGAGCTTGAGCGACAATCGATGTACACCAAATCGCTCGAGTTCAACCGCGATCGTCGAGCCGGGTTCACCTCGCAGCATGCGCGCCACTTCTTCGCGCTGCAGTCCGGCTGTCGGCTCTCCACCCACCGAGAGGATGTGATCGCCCACTTGCACACCCGCACGTTCCGCGGGCGCACCCGGAACGGGCTCAATCACGAGGGCGCGACCGTCGCGAACGTCCAGCTGCACGCCAACACCGCCGTACTCGCCCGAGATCTGTTCAGCAAGGCGACGCGCGCGCGTTTCCGGAAGAAACGCCGAGTACGGATCGTTGAGCTCGGTGACGAGTCCGGCAACTGCCTTTCGGTACAGCGAATCGAGCGGCACAGAATCGACATATTGCGTGGCGATGTAGCGATACACTTGCTCAAAGAGCACGGCCCCGTTCTCGGGTGCAGGAAGCGGCGCCAGTGCAACCGCTTCCTCAGGCTGGCGCGTAAGCCACCAGCCGCCCACGCCAAGCGCAGCACCAAAAAGTAGAGACGCGACCATCGCGCGAGCGCGCATTCGATTCAGTCGAAGTAGAGAAGGAGAACAGCGAACGGCACTACACGCGCGCCGCAGTGGCGCCAAAGCGATCGGGCCACCGCACAGCTAATACCTGCATACAACGTTCAGAGACCTCGTCTGGTGTCCCCTGCGCGAGCACACTCACGATCGGACCACATTCGGGGTACTCGGCCTGCCATGCATTACCCGTAGCCGTCTGAAATCCTTCCTGCACACGTTCGTGAAATGCACGTGCTTCCTGCTCCAGTCGGTCCGGCTCTCCCCGCGCCTGCGTACGCGCCATCGCTTCGTTCAGCGGCAGTGACAGCAGCAGCGTGAGGTCAGGAACCAGTTGCCCGGTCGCGAAGGCGTTGATCCGGCGCAACCCGTCCATGCTCAGACCGCGCGCGATTCCCTGATACACGTACGTGGACAACAAGTACCGGTCGAGCAATACGACGGCGCCTCGGTCGAGCGCCGGCTTGAGCGATCGCTCCACCAACTCAGCACGTGACGCCGCAAAGAGGAGCGCCTCGGCCGAGGGCGTGAGGGAGTGGCGGGGGTTCAGCAGCAGTTCACGAATGACATCGCCAGACGGGGTGCCGCCGGGTTCGCGCAGCGCGAGCACGTCCTGTCCGAACTGCGTGAGTCGATCCGCGAGCCGCTGCCACTGGGTGGTTTTGCCCACCCCTTCCCCGCCTTCCAGCACCAGCAGGAGCCCGCGAGATGACACGCGATTCAGCCCAGCGTGATAATCGACGACGTGGCGCCCACCTTGATGCCATCGGCAATCCACTGATTCACACGCAGCATGAGCTTGTCGAAGTTGTCCTGCGCCACGACCGCACGCTGATACGCCGGATTGACCTGCACGCGTTCGAGCAGACCATCAAGTTCCTGCTCCATGGACTCGCCGGGCTGCTCACCACGGTCGATCATCTGCTGCGCTTCCTGGCGAATGGCTTCCATGCGCCGCAGCATCGTGCTGGCCTCGCCATCGGCGGAGAGCGCATCGCTGGAACGCTTGACCGCTTTGTATTCATCGCTCTGGCCAATCAGCCGACCCACATCGCGTGCCTTTTCCTCGAGCATGTCAGACGACTCCCAGTACAAGTGAGCGGACGACGTTCGTTCGGCGCCTGACCGATGCCGAGCAGTCCAATTTCTAAAAGATAGTGAATTACGGGGCGTTCTGGTCGCTGGATCGGCGTTGGGCCAGCAATATTCTGGGACGACCCGTGAGGTCGTTGTGCACAGAAATCGCCGTGTACAGGCCCAGCTGCGCGGCGAGATGCGCCGTGTGCTCAGCTCGCGTGCTATCGAGCTCAAGCACGACCCAGCCGCCCTCCTCCAGCACCGCCGGCGCGCCCTCCAGCAGCGCGCGATATCGCGCCATGCCGCCCTGCTCCGCATAGAGTGCCAACGACGGCTCCCAGTCGCGCACAGCGGCCGGCAGGGCCGCTGCTTCATCCGGGGCGATGTAGGGAGGGTTTGACACCAGTACCGACAACGTCAGCTCCGACACGGGCTCGAGATCCGATCCGAGGCGAAACTCAACCGGCGTGTGCAACTGCGACGCCAGTCGTTCGGCGTTGTGTCGTGCGACGGTCAATGCGTCAGCGGAAACATCAGTGGCAATCACGCGCGCAAAGTGCCCCTCCTGGGCCAACGCCAGCGCGATCGCGCCGCTACCGGTGCCAATGTCCGCTACCACGCCGCCAAGGGTGCCGGCGCGCAGTCGCAACACATGATCCACAAGCAACTCGGTTTCCGGACGCGGAATAAGCACCCGTTGATCGACCGCCAGTTCAAGATGACGAAACGCAGCGAAGCCCGTGGCGTATGCAAACGGCATCCCTGTCTGCAATCGCGCGAGGATGTCGCGCACACGCGCGTATGTTTCTTCGCTGACCGGTTCCTGCTGATACGCCGCCAGCGCCACCGCCGATGGTGAACGCTGTTGAATCACCGACAACAGCTCGCGCGCTTTCGCCAGCGCGCGCGCGTGGTCCGGGCGCATCTCCTCATCGAGGTCGCGCAACGCGCGCGCCGTCAGCTCCAGCACGTCGCCGAGCGTGTGCGTCACGCTCGTAAACGTTCCTCAGCATCGGCCAGCGCCAACGCATCAACGAACGGCGCCAGATCACCTTCCATCACGCGATCGATGTCGTACAACGTGAGGCCGATGCGATGATCCGTGACCCGTCCCTGCGGAAAGTTATAGGTGCGAATTTTTGCGGATCGATCACCCGTGCTGACCTGTGATTTGCGCATGCGGGAACGTTCCGCTTCAAGTTCCGACAACCGCAGATCAAGCAATCGCGAACGCAGCACTTCCATTGCTTTCATTTTGTTCTGCAACTGCGATTTCTGATCCTGCTGACTCACCACAATGCCAGTGGGAATGTGCGTGATGCGCACGGCCGAGTCTGTGGTGTTCACGCTCTGTCCACCCGGACCCGATGAGCGAAACACATCGATGCGCAGATCTTTGTCTTCAATGCGCACATCGACTTCTTCGGCTTCCGGCAGCACCGCAACCGTCGCGGCCGATGTGTGAATGCGTCCCTGATTTTCGGTCGCGGGTACGCGTTGCACGCGGTGCACACCAGACTCCCATCGCAACACGCCGAACGCGCCGTCGCCGAGCACCTTGAAGATGGCTTCCTTGACGCCACCCATCGTGCCATCAGACCAGCTCATGAGTTCGAGGCGCCAGCCGCGTCGTTCGATGTAACGCGAATACATGCGGTGTAAATCGCCGGCAAACAGTCCGGCTTCGTCGCCCCCTGTTCCGGCGCGAATTTCCACGATCGCGGGTCGGTCATCCAGCGGATCGCGCGGAATCAGCAACGGCAGCAGCGACTTCTCGAGTTGCTCCTGCTCGGCTTCGAGTCGCTCCACATCCGCGCGCGCTTCGTCCGCGAACTCGGCGTCGTCACTGGCGGCCAGTTCGCGCGACCCCTCGAGTTCATGCGCCACGCGATCCAGGCGCGCCGCGTGCTCCACCACCGCGGCCAGCCGCCGATGCTCACGTCCCAGTGCGGCAAACCGCGAGGCGTTGCCCGTGACCGCTGGATCCGCAAGCTGCGACTCCACCTCGGTGGCGCGAGTCAGTGCGTCATTTAAACGATCGCGGAGAGCGGAGAGGTGTATAGTCACAAATCCTGATGGAGCCAACGGTGTGCGTTCGGGTCACTGTGACCCGAGTCACGGCGACAAATGGACATACGAGGGTACGTTCCCGTGTTGCCGGTCACGTGCCCCAGGACGGAAAGCTAGCGATGGCGCCCAACGCGTTCTACGGACCGCGTCAGGAGTCTGACCAAGTGGCTTGGTCGTCGCTTTCCGATCTTTCTCAGTACAGTCCTTATTGCCCAGACGCGGCCCGCGTGGCATCGTCAGGAGGTTGCCATGTCATATCCACTGTCCTCGGGTCACGTCCCCCTTCGCTTCGCCGCGCCTTCCATGAGCGTCTCACTCGATCGCATCGCGGATTTCCTCGGTACTGTACCGCTGTTTCGTGAGTTGGATCGTGTCGCACTGCGTTCGTTCGCGGACATTACGCGAGAGCACAAGTACGGCAAAGGCACGGTGATCGTCAGCGAAGGCGATCCGGGCGATGCGCTGTACGTCGTGCGCACCGGTGAAGTGAAAGTTGTGCTGGTGGCTGAGGACGGGCGCGAAGTGATTCTGGGCGTGCTCGGCGTTGGCGATCATTTCGGCGAGTTGTCGCTGATTGACGGACGCCCGCGATCAGCACACGTCATTGCCACGAGCACGTCGAGTCTGCTCGTGCTGCGACGTGCGGATTTCCGTCGACAGGTTGAGCAGCAGCCGCAGGTTGGCTGGGCGTTGTTGATGGAGTTGTCGCGCCGGCTCCGACAGGCGGATGGCACCATCGGCTCGTTGGTATTGCTGGATGTGCCAGGCCGAGTGGCGCGCGTACTGCTCGAGAACGCCACACCGGGTCAGCCCGCCACGCTGATCAAGCCGATGACGCATCAGGTGATGTCGCAGATGATCGGTGCGAGTCGCGAGACGGTGTCACGCGCGATGTCGGAGTTTCAGGAGAAGGGATGGATCGCGGTTGCACGCCGTCAGGTGACAATCGTTGATCGTGTCGCGCTCGAAGCGCGCGCGCGTCCCGCACTCTGATCGAACCTTCATGACGCAACCGCCAGCCGGCCGGGACGACGCGCGAGGCGTGCGTTTTCGGCTGCGTTGTTGGGGAGCGCGCGGAACGTTGCCAAGTCCGGGCCCGAAAACCGTCCGGTACGGTGGCAACACCACGTGTGTGGAAGTGCGCACGCGAGATGATGAACTCGTCATTCTCGACGCGGGCACGGGATTGCGCGGACTCGGATTGCATCTCACCGTGGCGGCAGACGGAACGCAGCACACGGCGCCGGCGCACCTGTTTCTGACGCACCAGCACAGCGATCACGTGATCGGATTGCCGCACTTCGCACCGTTGTTCGATGCGAGCGCGCCGCTGCGCATCACCTCTGGCGATGCGACCGAACAGCAGACACGCACGCTGCTGCAGACGCTGATGTCACCTCCGCTCTTTCCGCCCCTGTCCGAAGTGACGGAACGCGTGTCCATTGCGTCGTTTGAAAATGGCACGCCGGCGGAAGTCGGAGCTCGGTGTACCGTGCATCGGTTTCCGGCGCGACATCCGGGCGGCGCGTCCATTTTTCGTCTGGATGATGGACGGACGCCCGGCATCGCCTTCGCACCAGATAACGAGCTCGACTACGCGAGCACCGATGCCGAGGTCATTGCGTGGCGCCGCGGGCTCACGCTCGCCCTGCACGGCGTCCCGATTCTGCTGCACGATGCCACGTACAGCGACACAGAACTCGCGCAGCATCGTGGCTGGGGCCATTCATCGGCGCTGGAGGCTACGCGATTCGCGATGGAGTGCGTGGCCGGCATGTTGGTGCTGTTTCACCATCATCCTGATCGCACCGATGATCAGGTCGACGCGGTCGTTCAGGAGTGCCGACAGTTGGTGAGTGTTTCCGGTAGTTCGCTACGCGTGATCGCGGCCTGGGAAGGGCTGTCACTCACCGTGTGAGACGTGCACGATGGCCTGACCTCGCGTCAGGTCCGCGAGTTGTGTGCGAAGTTGCGCTTCACAGTCGCGTGCAATCCGGATGTCATACGTCACGTGCTCCGCGTACTGCTCATCGCAGATCTGCGCGTCCAGCGACGTGAGCAGTTGGCGAACGGGCGTCACCGCACCGTAGTCTACGGTCACGCGCGCGTCGATGGTATCAACACGCTGCAGTGTAGTGAGCTCCGCCAGTGTTTGCTGCACGGCGCCGCTGTAGGCCCGCGCCAGACCGCCCGTACCGAGCTTGGTACCGCCATACCAGCGCGTGACTACGGCCGCGATCTCCCCGATTCCTGAATGCAACAACACGGTGAGCATGG
>JALHNZ010000086.1 GCA_022843265.1 Gemmatimonadaceae bacterium | reverse complement strand
ATCGGCCGAGGTAGAGCTGGCCGGTGGCGCCGATCCGCAGGAGTTGCTCGCTCGACTGGTGGGTGCTGGTGCACGGCTTGAGCGATTTGAACTGGTGCGTCCATCGCTACACCGAGTTTTCCTCGAGAAAGTTGGCGCGCACGACGTTGAAACCGGAATGAGTGGTCATGGCTGAGTCCAAGCTCGATACGATTGTGCGCCGCGAGTACTTCGAGCGCGTGCGTTCCAAGTGGTTCCTGATTGCGACCATGCTGGCGCCGGTGTTTCTCGTGCTGATGCTGTTCTTGCCGGCCATCATGGGTGAGCGCGAGCGTCGCAGCGAGAGTGGCACGATTCGCATTATTGACAGCACGCCCGATTCGGTTGGCTCGCTCATTGCGAACTCGCTGCGCGGTGGCGTGACCGGTGATACCACGCGCGCCGATTGGGAGCATGTAACCGGACGCGGCGAGCGAGTTGACGCTGAAGCGCGCGCAACCGCGGATGTCTTGTCGGGAAAGATCGTGGGCTATCTGGTGCTTGATCCGTCTGGAATTGATGGCGGGCGGCTGCCGTATTCGGGGCGCAACACCACCGCCCTGCTCACCATGCAGCAAATCGAGGTTGCGGCGACCAAAGCTGTGCTCACGCGGCGTCTCGAGGCGAGTGGACTCGGTGCAGATCAGAGCACCACGCTCGCGGGCATGCGCATTCGTTTGAACACGGAGCGACTCACCACACGCGGCCGCGGTGGGTCGGGGCGCGTGGGTGTGTTGTTCGCGATTGGTGTGGCGGTGACGCTCTACCTCACCATCTTCATGCACGGTTCGAACGTGATGCGCGGTGTGCTGGAAGAGAAGCAGACGCGTGTGGCCGAGGTGGTGTTGTCGAGTGTGTCATCGAACACGCTGCTGCTCGGCAAGGTGCTCGGCATTGGCGCAGTTGGATTTACGCAGCTGATTTTGTGGACCGCGATGTCGGCGGGGCTGATGGCGGTGCGTGCGCCGATACTGGCGAAGTTCGGGATGCGGGTGGATGCGTTTGCGCTGCCGGATCTCACGTTTGCACTCGCCGTTCTCATTATGCTGAGCTTCCTGCTTGGCTTCTTGTTCTACGCCGCGCTTTTTGCCGCTGTTGGCGCGATGGTAAGCACCGAGCAAGACGCACAGCAGGCGCAGTTGCCGGTGGTCCTGCTGCTCGTGATGAGCTTGGCAATGGTTCAGGGCGTGGTCACGAACCCTGAAGGCTCGCTGAGCACGGTGATGACACTGCTGCCGTTCTCGTCGCCGATCGTGCTGCCGCTGCGCCTGGCGTTGGCGCCCGTTCCCAACGTAGAAGCCGCCGGCTCGCTAATCGTGCTCGGACTTTCGGCAATGGTTGCAACGCTCGGAGCATCTCGGCTCTACCGCACAGGAGTTCTGATGTACGGGAAGCGCGCGACCCTAGGTGAAGCGTGGCGTTGGATGCGGATCAAGTGAGTAAACGGTTCCTGCAACACCGCTTACGGGCGAATGCGCACGATGCTCGTGTCTGTCGCTGACACCGACACTCGGCGTCGCTGGGTCTGACTGCTCCCGGGCACTATGACATCAACATCGTGAGTACCCGCCGATGTTGGAACCGCACGCGGTGATCCTGAAAGCAACACACCGTCGAGATAGATGCGACTGTTTGCCGGGACGTCGAGCCGAATGACGCCAAATTCTGCGCTTGACGGTGCGGATGCGACCGGTGGCGCTTCCCTTTCAGTCGTTGGTGAGCGGGCAGCGTCGATCGATGACGATAGCAGGGTACTGCTGCCCACCTGCGACGTTTGGTCGACTCTCGCTGGTTCAGTGACGCGCTGGTTATCCAAAGCCATTGCGGCGCCCGACGCTGCAACCGAACTCCCGGAGCCGAGAACTGAACGTGCTGCAGACCTCACCGCAGCTGTGATTCGTTCCCCGAATGATGACGGTGCAAGAGACGCGCGATCACGTTCAAGCAGCTTGTTCGCTTCCAGTGACAACGCGGCACTGCTCGCAGCGCGAAGTGGTACTCGGGCAGCATTGTTCGCTGAGGCTGCAGCTCCTGAACTTGAGCTCGCGACGCCTCGAGTTGTTCTCGCAGGGGAAGGTTGTGTAGCAGCTATGGATGCACCCGCTGCGTCCAGCGGGGTCTCGACCGTGCTGTTCGACGTCGGGGCAGTTGAGGCGGCTGCAGAGGCATCAATAGACGTTGGCGCCGTTGAGGGAACAGTAGCTGTGTTTCTGCGAACCGATGGCATGCTCGAAGACGGTAGGCCGCCACCCGAGGTTGGTAGCATCATCTCCGCGTTCACTACATCCGGTAGTCGCTCCGTTATAGATCGGGCGACGCGCTTCGATGATACTGGCGAACGAGAAACATACGCTGCAATTGCGATGGCTCCGATCGCCGCGACGCCGAGTCCAACGCCTCTGAGTGTCAGCCGTTGCCGAATACGCCCAAACCGCGGATGCACCGTTCGCTCGGACTGCACTGGCGCAATGTGCCCGGAAAGCGCCTCGATGAACTCTGTGCATGACGGGTAGCGTGCGGAGGGGGTCGCAGCAAGCGCGCGTCTCATCACATCGGCCACTCCACGTGACGCACCTTTGAACAGCGGCAAGGTAGCGTCAATGGATATTGGCTCGAACGCCGCCAGACCTTCGACGTTCGAGGCGGGCACTCGCTGCCGACCGGTAAACAGCTCGTGCGCAATTACCGCGAGCGCATACTGGTCACTCGCGAAAACGTGAGGCTGACCACGCCATACCTCGGGTGCGTGATAAGCTGACGACGCCGCTGGTGCGGGTACGAGACCGTCCAATGTGTGAGCGAGCGCGATGTCGGGAATCTCAATCCGCTCCGCGGACTCCCACCAAATCGAAGCCAATCCGAGTCCGCCGTGCACTACGTTCTGTGCGTGGAGGCGGTCAAGTGTCGCCGCGACAGCCCGCAGCACAGAAAGCACCCGCGCGCCCGCAAAGTCTCCGACAAATCCATCGAGTCCGACTCTCCACGGAACCGGATACGCAAGCCTCGGCACGCCATCGGGAAGACGCAGAGGTACAGGCGCCCGAACAGCGTCATCCTCAATACTGAGGAGCGCAGAACACCAGCGCTCGAGCTGTTGCCAAACGGCGTCTTGCTCCTTCGCGGGGAACGAACTAATCACCGCCGGAAGTCCGTCGGGCGTTCGTCCGACACTCCACTGGCCCGGCGCGTTTGTTTGTATCGGTGTTCCTACTGGAAGCATGCGGAGCACCTTCTTGCGAGGGATCTACCAGAAGCGACGCACTACGCGCGTCACTCCTGATTCAAGCTTCTACTGTACGAGCGCGGCAGTTTGTACCGGTCCGGGAAAGCTGCTGAAACCGCCAGAGCTTCCGCCGTTCAGCGATGTCAGGCGTCCCCGAATTCGTGAGTTGGATCCTTTGAGATCGGTTTCAGTCAACGTAAATGCGCCGATGTACTTCACTCGATATCCGACCTTCGTTCCGCCAACGTTGTCGTTGTTGCCCGTGCTAACGGCGAGATCGTAAATCGGCACCTCGAAGCTCGGTGCAGGAGTGCAGATTCTCTCTCGTGAATCACCAGTTCCAGGGCAGAGCTGTCCTAGCTCCGATGTGACGGAGTTCATTGAGCCATTGATCGCTGGCAGAATGTTGCCAACGGCCGCAGGCGATGCCTGGCAACCGGGAGGAATTACGCTGCCCAAGTAGGCATTCTTGTTGTTTCCGATGCCGGGCGGAAACCCAACCCATCCGAACTGACCCGGAATATTTGCCGCTCCTCCCACGTTCATGTCGAACCAGATAGGAGCCGGATTTGACTCGAGCATCGCAACTTCTGCAGCCGTCAGAGTGTGCCCGAGATCGGTAGGCAGGCGTCCGACTCTGGTTAGCAGAGCGCCGTAGGGAATTGCAAATGGTTTAAGACAACTGCTGGCGACTTGGCCTCCTAGTGCAGCGACTGAACGCTGAGTCAGGGATCGCGTAGTCGCGCCAAAAATGCGAGCAAGAATCCAGCTCGCGTCGTAGCGCGCCGTCACGCGTACTGCTCGCGCGTCAACCCAGTCTGACGGCGTGAAGCAGGCCGGAGAGCACCCTGAGCCGAAGGTCCACACACCTGGCTCGACGTCTGCGTCCGCAATCGTGGCCATACCGTTGCCATCCACGCGATTCTTCTCGCGGAGCGCGATGGCCCTGCCACGAGCATTGGCTTCACTCTGGCCAGCTTTCAAGTCTGTAATCGCTGACAGTGCAGCCGCGTCGGTTAGCACTTTCAGCTGATTCGCGTACGTGAACATGCGTGCGAAATCAATACCGATTCCCGCGAACATGAAGATTGCCGTCGACATGATGGCGACCATCACGAGCGTTGCTCCGCGGCGTGACTTTCGAACATGCCCTTTTCTTGAACCTTTGCTCTTTCTTGTCATCGTAACCTCTGCCGGTGGGTCGTCCAACAATCAGATCAACCGAGTTGCGTGAACATGTTGAGAATGCGCATCATGGCCGGTCCGAGCAGTACTACAAAGATCGTGGGGAAAATGAAAAGAGCGAGCGGGAGCAACATCCGCGTCGATGCGGTAGCGGCCCGTCTTTCTGCCGCCATCTTTCGCTTTCGTCGTAGCTGTTCCGAGTAAACGCGCAGCACAGTTACGATCGAAGTTCCCCACTTCTCGCTCTGTACCATGTGCGACGACAGTCCACGCAGTTCGTCCACG
Source organism: Gemmatimonadaceae bacterium (assembly GCA_022843265.1). Taxonomy (GTDB): domain Bacteria; phylum Gemmatimonadota; class Gemmatimonadetes; order Gemmatimonadales; family Gemmatimonadaceae; genus JAABRT01. The sequence goes on along the minus strand of JALHNZ010000086.1, from coordinate 10,024 downwards.
CCTGTTCGCAGGTAGAGACCCTGCATGGCTTGCTCTCGCGCCATGCCGGCCGAAATGCGGCGCGTCATCGAGACGAGCTCACCTGCGAGCAGCGGATGAACAAGCTTCAATTCTCTGGCGACGCGCTGCACAGCGGCATCGAGAGCAACACCCGCCTCTACACAAACGACAAGCAAGTCGAGCGAATCAGGAATGCCCTTGCGAATGGCGTCCTGTCGGTTCGCAGTGATTCGGTCGAGCGCGGCAGTTGGCGCCAACAGGCCAATCATTGCGCCAATGCCAACCATAATCGCGAAGTATGTCGGGTTGTCTCGCGGCGCCACTGCCAGTGCAGCGAGCGGAAAAACGATCACGCTTACAATGCGTGCTAAACCAAAGATCGCCGGCGCGACCGGACCGTCGAAACCCGCCTGTACAAGTTGGCTCGTGCTTGACGTGCCGCTGCCCATTTGGGCAGGCACGCGCGCAGCGAGCCAGTCCACCAGTCGACTGGAAATGGTGCGTTCACTGTCGCGAACTGCGCGCGGAATGTCGAATCCGCCCGCAGCACGCCGAAGGACCTCGCGACGTTGCCTCTCGCCGAGAATTGCCGCGCCAGCAACTGCGACGGCTGCGGCGCAGGCAACGATTGCCAGAATGATCGAAAGCGGTAGTGTGAGGAGTATCTCAGACATCGGTTAGACCTCGATCCGCGCAACTTTGCGAAGCCAGAAAAATCCGATTGTCAGTGACACAGCTCCATAGAGCAACATCATCCGGCCCATCTCGGTGTCTGTGAGCTGAGCAGCGTAGTCTGGGCTCATGAACCGAATCATGAAATACATCGCAATCGGAATCACAGCCAGAATAATCGCGCTCATTTTTGACTCGGCGGTCAACACATCTACTTGTGCGCGAAAGTTGATGCGGTCCCGAATAACCGTTGAGATGTTGCCGAGGATCTCGGATAGGTTGCCGCCAGTCTCTCGCTGGATGAGGATAGCCAGCACAAACATTCGTGCGTCAAGCGTCCCCAAGCGCGCCTGCAGATTGTCCAGCGCCTGGCGAACATCAATACCAAGCCGCTGCTCGTCGTAGAAGCGCACGAACTCCGGTCCAATCGGAGCGGGCAACTCCGTGCCTACAAAACTCATTCCCGCCTGCAACGAATATCCGGCGCGGAGAGAGTTGACGAGCATGTCAACCGCCTCTGGAAGCTGCTCCTCAATCTTTTGCTCCCGAGCGATTTTCTTCCGCGATACGATGATAAAGGGAAGTGCTACGCCGACGACGCCAATTGTGAGCGCCAGGATCGGATTGAAGACGAATGAGGCGAGCACGCCTGCCATCAGACCAATGAGCACAAAGCCCGCGAACTCGCCGGCACTCCAGCCCAGCCCGCTGCGTGCCGTAGACTCTTCGAGCGCAACTACAAAAGATCTGCCCTCAAACACGCTGTCGAGAACACTGTCGGTGGTCTTCTCCCCTCGGAGAATCGCGATCGACTCTGTAGAGGTGGTTCGTAGTCCAGCCAGCTCACCGAGACGCTCGCGCATTGCACGCTCACGCCCGATTCGCTCACGCGCGAACCATACGTACAGACCGATCACCAGCAGCAGCACGCTGACTGATGTGCCGATGGTGATGAGGAGAACGTTTGACGGCATGCTGAATCAGCCTCCCGTCTGTTCCATGAAGAGTCGAGCCGGCAGTTCAATGCCGGCAATTTTCAAACGCTCCGCAAAGCGCGGTCGTACGCCAGTAGCTTCGAACTGACCCAGCACCTTGCCCTCAGCACTGATTCCAATGCGCCGGTAGCGATAGATCTCCTGCATCTGCACAACGTCCCCTTCCATTCCGGTCACCTCGGTCACGCTTGTCACACGTCGCGACCCGTCAGAGAGGCGACTCACCTGAATCACAACGTCGAGCGCCGATGCGATCTGATCGCGCATCGCCCGATCCGGCAGATTGGTGCCCGCGAAAAGAATCATGGTCTCCAGACGAGAGATCGCGTCGCGCGGTGTATTGGCGTGAACGGTTGTGAGTGATCCCTCGTGACCAGTGTTCATCGCCTGAAGCATGTCCAGTGCTTCACCGGAACGAACTTCGCCCACGATGATCCGATCTGGTCGCATGCGTAGCGCGTTCTTCACAAGATCCCGCATCACGACCTCGCCTCGCCCTTCGGCGTTTGGCGGACGGGTCTCAAGGCGTACGACGTGCTCTTGCTGCAGCCGAAGTTCCGCGGCGTCTTCGATCGTGATCACGCGCTCCGTGCTCGGAATGAACGAGCTGAGCGCATTGAGCAGTGTCGTCTTGCCCGAGCCTGTACCACCCGACACGAGAATATTCAGTCTCGCTTTCACGCAGCCGCTCAACAAGTAAAGCATCTCGTCGGTGAGCGCGCCGAGCTCGACCAGTTTGGTCGCTCCGAGCTCGGCGCCAAATCGACGAATCGACAGAACGGGCGCGTCGACCGCGAGGGGAGAGATGATCGCATTCACGCGCGAGCCGTCCGGCAGGCGCGCGTCGACCATCGGAGAGGACTCGTCAACGCGTCGGCCAACGCGACTCACGATGCGGTCGATGACGGCGAGAAGGTGCGCTTCGTTGCGAAAGTGAGTCACCACGCGCTGGAGTTTACCACCGCGCTCTACATAGATGTCTCTGGGTCCGTTTACGAGGATGTCACTGACCGTCTTGTCGCGAAATAGCGGCTCAATCGGTCCAAGTCCGATCACCTCGTACACCACCTGCTCCACGAGCTCCTCGCGCTCCGCCTGTGAGAGCGGTGTGGTTTCGCCCCGAAGCAGCTCCGCCACTGCTGTTCGGATCTGTGCGGCGATGAGTTTCTCATCGGTGATCAACTCCAGCGCTTCAAGGTCAAGTCGCTCGATCAGCTTGCGATGTACGGAGCGTTTTAGCTCTTCAACTGGACTCAGTGCGTCGGCTTCACTTCCACGCCGCGGTCCGAACATGCCGGAAGCACTGCCCGTAGCAGGAAGCGCAAACGGTACCCCGGATGCCGTTGATCCTTCGGCGCCGTCGGGTGCGGTGGCGGTCTCTCCATTGGGTGCGACGCTCGCACCGTTTCGGCCCGTTAGTCGTTCACGAAGTGATTTGGACATGGCGTGTCGGCTCGGTCAGGAGATTACTGCTTGCGGCCAAACAGCCGTGCAAGTCGGGAAGGGCCGTACGACCCGTTTGATCCGTTGGCATCTATCGAGACGTCACCGCTAAGCGTTGTCGCGAGCGCAGAAATTGCGGGAACGAAAGGTGACGCAGGAGACTGCTGCTGAACAAAACGACCATAGGTCATCGCGTCAGCACAGGTGCCGTAGTCATTGGGAAGCTTCGAATCAATCAGACGCCCAAGAACTCGCTCTGCGTCGGCTACCGCCACACGATCGCGATCAGTTCGACGATTAAGCGCGACGGTGATCTTTTCCGGGGAATAGCCCAGCCGGCTGAAGACACCGAGCGAGCGCTGCGAGCTTCGCAGCGCAGATACGTCTGCCTGCGTTACCAGCACGATTCGATCGGCCAGGTCGAGTGCCGAGAGTGTCTGGTCCGCGAAGTGATGATCAGTGTCGACCACAATGAAATCGAACTGCTGCCTGAGGAGCTCAAGCACGCGACCTGCTGTAGCGACGCTAAGCGGATCAACGGCATCGAGTTCTTCGGCGGCGGCAAGTACGTGCACACCTTCATCGTGTCGCAGCATACAGGAACGAAGGAAATCGGTGTCCAGCGTTCCGCTCTTGTTGGCAACGCTTCCGAGGTCGTACAGCGGTTGAAGATCGAGCATTACGCGAACGCCAGCGCCTGTGGTGGTAAAGTCTACGAGCGCAACACGGGGACTACTTTTCCGGTGTGCAAGAGACCAGGCAAGCGACACGGCAATGGTTGTAGTTCCTAATCCGCCTTTGGCGGAATACACCGTAAACACACGGCCCAGATTGCTGGGAACGCTCACATGTGACATGACCCGGCTCACCGCCGCTGCGAGCTCGGCCGGAGGGACAGGTGCCACGAGAAACTCGAGCACACCAGCACGCATGGCTGCGAGTACCGTATCAGCGTCCTTGTTTGGCGCGATTCCAATTGCCGCGGTGCCCGGATTGCGCCGAAGTTCACTCTCGAACAACGTGAACTCGCTAGTTGCAGCGCCGACGGGTATTGGTGCAAGAACGAGCGTTGGCGTTCTCGTTCTTAGCTGTGATGTGAGTTCCGCCAACGAAGTAACCATCACCACGGGAGAAAAACCGCGCGGACCGAGGACCTCGTTGAGGAGATCTTCGGTCGCGCCTACGCCATGTACTGCAATGGCGAGTAATTGTGATGATTTCGGTGCAGACGGACTCATTAGCGTAAAATCAGCATCAAGGGGTGTCGCGCTCGAGCGGCGGTGTAGTGGCCGGAGGAAGCCGCTTCTCCAACGCGGGACGTGCTGGCACCGTTGCATCGGGCACAAAGCGCAGCAGATCAGTAGCCCGCGGGTTATTCGGATCCATAAGTATCGGCGTCACAACCACGATCAACTCGCTTTCGTTGTTGACCCATCGACGACTCGCGAGCAGATCGCCGAGAATCGGAATGTTTACCAGGAAAGGAATCCCGGTCTTGACGCGCTCACGCTCCTCATTGAATAGCCCCGAGATGATCAGGCTTCGATTTGAAAGGACGTCAACTGTACTTGAAACTCGACGCGTACGCAGGGCAGGAATTTGGAAACCTTGCAACGTGATCGCGTTCGCGTAATCGAGCGACGATACCTCGGGCTTAACCGTCAGTTTCAGAAGTGAGTCGGTCAGCACTTCGCCTTTGAACGTGAGTCGAATACCGAACTCTCGGTACTGGATCATGATGGCAGGCGCCTGACCGGCCACTCCGCCCTGAACAACCGGAATAGGGATCTCACCACCGGCGAGAAAACTTGCTTCTTCGAGATTCGCGGCCATCAGATTCGGCTCCGCGAGGAACCGCGCGTTTCCTCTCTGCTCTTCAGCGTCGAGCAGCCCGAGAAGCTCTTTCGAGTTGAATGTCGAAAGAACGGTTAGATGCCTGGCAGCATTCAGAATTATGTTCCCGTTCTCGTCAACGTTGTCAGTACGGAACTCCCCACTACCAGCGCGCGTGGCTCCATCGTCGCTACGAAAGCGAAGAGAAGTGCTGATGTTCCGGAGGGCCTCCTTTCGAACTTCAGCGAACTTCACAGCCAGATAGATCTGGCGACGTTCTGGAGAGGAGCGAACCACTACCCGGTAGTGGCGGCGCGGCGTACCGGTCGCGCCCCACAGAATCACATCCGTTTCACCCGTGGCAATCGCGTTAACTACCACCTCCGTCTCGCTGATGACCACCACGTCGGCAACATCAGGATTGGCAACGGTCACTTTCGAAATGGCTGCGCCGCCCGTAATCGGAAGCGATCGGCCTGAGATCAATTCGATCGTTGTGATCGGACCGGACTCCTGTGCTATCGCGGTTGAAATCGGAGTTCCGACGGCCAAAAGAAGCGCCGCCGCAGTGACCGACACACATCGGTACAACTGCCTCGAGCGAAGTGAGCGCATGGTGGATTAGAAGGAGGGGCGGAACAGATTTCGCAGAAACTGCTTCGAAATGGCGGGTTAAAGCGGAGACGACGCTGGAGGCTTGATTGTGTCACGAACTTTCAGAGTATCACGCTTCTCGAGAGTAGTCTGGGTGAGCTTGTCGCGACGATACACCTGCACCACGGCGGAGTCAGGTTTGCGCGGTGCCTGTACTGGTGGTGCGAGTTGCACGGGGGCCGTGGCGGGAGACGGGACCGACGTTCTCGCAACGGGACGCGGCGCGGGAGGTGGTGGCGCTTCGCCTCGACCCATCATCCCGCGAACCGTCGCGCCTTTCGTTTCCACCGTGTCCGGATCACCGTAGCCCCGAAGAACCAACTGTATCTTCCCCTGATTTGCAGCGACCGCGAGTTGCTCCGACTCGACAGGTGTCACTTCAAGCGCTGCAGTAGTTGCGTTCATCGGACGCCCGTCCGGGCCACGCTCCACCTGAGAGCCTACGGACAGCACGCGCATGTTGCTCATAAACAGCTTCGCTCGCTGTTGCTGAATTCCGGATGTCATGTCGTCGTTGAGTGTGACGAGCACGTCAACACGACTATTGGGTTGAATCAGTCCTGACAGGCCAGCGACTTCGTCGATCTTTACGGCCATCGCGCGCTTGCCCGGCGTGATCTTTACTTCAATGCCGGCGCCGGTTCCGATCGGCGCGAGGCGCCCGGGCAACAGAGCCTCGCCCATGAATACGGAAACGCGAGTCACTCGTCCTACCACACTATCGGCAGTCGCGAAGGCGCCAGCTGGGACTGCTGCAAGCGGCAGATCGACAACGCTCACGTCCGAAGCACCAACCAGGTGGCCATCGGGAAGATCTACCGCAGCGACAACTACGGTCGCAGTCGGCACGCGTGAATCCGCCTGTGCCTGCTGAAGCATACGGTACACGCCAAAGCCTGACACTCCTGCAACCAGGAGCGCCACGAGCAGCACGATACCAAACCGACGATCACCCATAACTCTCTCCGACAGGGAAACTATTTGGCATCACTGAAACTCATAGCGAAACTCTGCGCGCACCGTAGGCAACACGTCGACGATCTGCACAAATGGAGTTACCTGCACGAAGGGCACACCCGTTATCGATACTCGTACCGTGACGGCTGGCGGCGCGCCAAGGCTATCTACGCTTACCATCGCTCTGGTCACTCGCGCGTTGTTCACAAGCGCCATCACCCGATCTTTCGTGGCCTCTGCACTAGGCACGATACCATTCGTTACGGCAGCGGTCCGAGCAGCATCGCGCGCGGCATTCGTCAGACTGTTGTACTCAAAAAAGAGCCTTCCGAAGTCCGCGATGCCGAAAAGGATGATGAAAAGCAATGGAGCAACGATGGCAAACTCTACCATCGACGCCCCGGAGCGCTCACTCGCAAATCTGCGAAGAAGACAAAGTGTGCGACTAAACATTCTCATGACCCAAGGAGCGCGAGTACGTGCTCGGGAAATAACGAAGCGGCGGCGAGGGAAACTGCCATCGGTAAAGCGTATGGGAAGGTCCTTGAGGCTGCTTCTTGTCCGGCAACGTCGGCAGTCGCAATCAGCTGCTTTGCGTTAACTGTTTGAACGACCACACTCTCTGCTGCCCCTTTAACTCCCAGTCGCCACACCATCACGCCTAGGCTCATAACTCCTCCGAGAAGCGCAGCGATCAGCGTTGCTCTCCAGCTGAGCGAGGGGCCGATCCACGCCGCTCCAGCCGCAAAGAACTTCACATCTCCAGCACCCAACAGTCCTGCAATCCAAAACGGAAGCCACATTCCCAAGCCTATCGAAGCGCCAGTGAGCGCCCTGAGCGGAGTGACAGCGGCAGACACCCCGACAAACGATCCAACCACTGCCGTCGCCAGCAAAGCCAAAACCAGCCAGTTCGGAACTCGACGACGGGTGATGTCGCCCATGACGCCGGCAGCGAGTAATCCGAGATAAAAGACGAGCAAGGACGCACTCACCATCCCTTTGCCAAGTCAGTTGCCTACAGCGGAGAGCGCGTTATTCGCTTTGGCGAACGACACGTTTGTTTTGGCCGCCATGGATTGCACCGCGCCAATGCAAATGACGACGACGAGCACGAGAAGCAGGCAGTACTCGACGAGGGTCGCACCCCGCCGGACGCGCCTCATGCGCGCTTCCGAAGCGGAAGCGCGCATGAGGACTGAACCGGATCGAAAAATCATGGAACCCGATTCTCGCGCAACGGAGGCGATGCGAGTATTAGCTCAGGACGCCGGAAGAGCGGTGTTGACCTTGTTGAAGGCGTTGTTCGTCTTATTGCCAATTCCCTGAACAACAGCGATCGAGACCGCGGCGATGACCGCAACCATGACGCCGTACTCAACCATCGTGGCGCCCGACTCTTCCTTCATGAAACGGCGAAACATGCTCGAAACCTTGGACATGACTGTCTCCATACTGAAAAAAGTTGACCCGCGTTAGCGCCGGTACTGTCCGTCACACAATGGATGATCGGGCCGGCTCCGAGGTAACGGCCTGACACGGCCACACTCTCGAGCCCTACTAACTGGCAAGCGTCACGCCAGTGTAGTTCAGCTCACACTGCCAACCCTGTGTACGACGTCAAAAAGCCAATCGGATCTGACCCAGCGAGGCGCCCAAAAGGGCTCGGAAACGCGACACAAGCCGCTGCGTTTGCTCGATTTACATGGAACTGGAAAATGCTTGAGCTCGCTTTGAGAAATTCTATGCTCGACGGTCTTGCAGAAACTTGTTACCCCTGTATAGCAACCTCATCTGTGGCGCTATTGCCACACTGTGTGCTGGTATCGTGCATCACAATTGCGGAAAACGCAACACTTTCTGGCGAACGATCGGTCAAAATTCTCGGCATGAAGCCACGCTAGAGATCGCTCGGTCATTCCAACCGAGGTTACGCTGCCGCTGCGTGGGCATCTGAGGCGAGCTTGCAACTGTGTCGCTATCACGACACAAAAGCGCCATTTATTTAGTGGCTCCTGACTCCGGAGCGCGGCCTTTCCTCAGCCCGCCGCACGTCACGGCGCGACTGAATCTCGAACGCGGTTTGAGCACCCACGCGTCCACGCGCTGCGTATCGCGCGCTGAAGTTGCCGCAGCATAACGCGGCACACACGGCTCCCACTCAGAATCGGCCAGAACCGTTGCGACCGGCCGCGGCAATCCCGCAAACATCCACCACAACGCAATGGCCGCGATGACTGTCGCAGTCACCGCGGCCACTCGTGCTACCACTCTGATGTGTCGTGGGCCAGACACGCGAACCCTATTCTGTTCGTGAATCGCGCAAACTAGGCGGCACTCGTTGCCGGCGTGCAGAACGATGCAAACGCACCCTTGAGATCGGCCGCGATTTCCTGTGCTGAACGTCCTTCGATCTGCCACCGCTCGAGCATGAACGCCACGTCGCCGTCTTTCAGCAACGCAATGCTCGGCGAACTCGGCGCGTATCCCGTGAAGTAGCCACGCGCGACCTGTGTAGCCTCTGTGTCCTGACCGGCAAACACCGTGTACAAACCATCCGGTCGGGTTGCCGACTCAAGCGCCATGGCCACGGCCGGACGCGCATTTCGCGCAGCGCAACCGCACACACTGTTTACAACAACCAACTGCGTGCCGCTCGCCGACGCGAGCTTTTCGCGCACCGCGTCGGCCGTACGCAGCTCTTCAACGCCAAGGCGCGTAAGCTCTTCGCGCATGGGAGAAACAATCTGTTCTGGATACATCATCACATACACTCCGCGAAAGGTCTTACGAAAGTCGGCAGTCGCACTCCGAGCACCGACGTCAAATACAAATCATTACAAGCCGAGCTGCTCAATCACATCAGGTGTTTCGCCCTCTCGCACCAGGGCCAGAATCGCGGCCTGCGGCACTACGAGATACTGCTCGTTGTCGAAGGTTATTTCTACCGCCGCTTTCTTGAAAAAGATCGCGTAGTCACCGGTACGCGCCTGCATGGGCACATAGCGCGCTTCACGCCCAGAGCCACCAGCGGTGCGCCAGGGCTCATCGGAATGATCGCCAAGATCAGGCAGCGCCAGTCCGGGGCCAGTGTTCACGATACGGCCGCCCTGCACCGCCTGAGCGTCAACTGCCGTGGCGGGCAAATACAAACCAACTTTACTGCGCTGCTCACCCTCTTCGGGCTTGACCAGCACGCGGTCTCCAACCACCAACAATCGCTTGCGTTTCATAACTCAGGTTTGGTGACAGGCTCGTCTGGCGGGCCACTCCCGGAATCTAGCACCTACGAGGCCTATGCAGTTCCCATTGGACTCTTGGGTGGCCCACCGGCACTTCGCCACTCGGCCGTAGCACCCGAGATATCAATCGCCAGCCGATCCGATCGTCCAGTGCCGCGCAGTTGCTGCACGATTTCATCGGCACGGTCGTCGCCGTGGCCGAGCGACATCACGGCGTAGTGCGCCATG
>JALHNZ010000085.1 GCA_022843265.1 Gemmatimonadaceae bacterium | reverse complement strand
GTGCGGTGTTTTCGGTGGTCTACGAGGCCTCCGTGGAAATTCGGAGCTCGATCGTCAATGCCACTGCAATCATTATCGTTGTGTTTCTGCCGCTGTTCTTTCTCGGCGGCGTGGAAGGACGCCTGCTGCAACCGCTCGGCTTTGCGTACGTCGTCGCTATTCTGGCCTCACTGTTCGTGGCGGTCACGGTCACACCCGTGCTCTGCGCGTGGCTGCTCCCCGCGAGTGCCGAGCGCGAGGGCGGTCACGAAAGTCGCGTGGTGCGCTGGTTGAAGGCCCGCTACGCACGTGTGCTCGAAGGGGTGCTGCGCGCACCTAAACGCACACTCGCGGTGGCGGTCGTAGCATTCGCGGTCACCGTGGCCTGGCTACCATTTCTCGGAACCGCGTTTCTGCCCGAGTTCAACGAAGGCGCGCTGACCGTGAGCGTCGTGACAGTCCCGGGGACGTCGCTCGCGGAAGCCAGCGCGATTGGGCTGCGAGTAGAGCGCATTCTCAAAGCCGATTCTGCCGTGCTGAATACCGACCGTCGCCAGGGGCGCGCCGAGCTTGACGAACATGCCCAGGGCGTGAATGCCGCCGAGCTGGACGTCACCCTCCGTGCGGATGTGAACAAGGAGGCGTTGTTCGAGAGACTTCGCGAGCAGTTTGCGTCGATTCCTGGCACAAACGTCACCATCGGGCAGCCGATCGGACATCGCATTGACCACATGCTGTCGGGCACACGCGCGAACATCGCGGTGAAAATCTTTGGCCCGGACCTGCAAGGCTTGCGCAGCGTGGGTGGCGCCGTCCGCGATGCGATTGCCGACGTCCCAGGTGTTGCGGATCTGCAGCTGGAGCAACAGTTGGATGTGCCGCAACTTCGCCTCGACGTGGATCGTATCGCGCTGGCGCGCTACGGCCTCACCCCCGGCGACTTCGCGGAAACGGTGGACGTTGCATTTAACGGCGAGGTGGTGTCGCAAGTGCTTGAGGAGGGACGCAGCGTGGATCTTGTGGTGCGGCTACCAGAAGCAGATCGCCAGTCAGCCCAGGCTATTGGCGCCGTTCCCATTGCAACACCCGGTGGCCAGCGCGTGCCGCTCTCCACTGTTGCACGTGTGACAATGACACGTGGCCCAAACACCATTTCGCGCGAGAACGTGCAACGCAAGATTGTGGTGCAAGCGAATGTGGCGGGGCGCGATCTCGGTTCGACCGTCGAAGAAATCCGCGAACGTGTCAGCCGCGATGTGCAGCTACCGGCCGGTTACTTTGTGGAGTATGGAGGACAGTTTGAAGCGCAGGAGGAATCCACGCGCACCTTGCTGTCTCTCTCGCTGCTCGCGGTCGCTGCCATCTTTTTGATCCTGTACGGTGAGTTTAAATCGGCTCGACTGGCGACGCTCGTGATGTCCAATCTGCCGCTCGCGTTGATCGGTGGTGTCGCGGCGGTCGTGCTGACGGGAGGTGTGGTCAGCATTGCGTCATTGGTTGGATTTGTCACTCTCTTCGGTATCGCCACGCGCAATGGCATTTTGCTCATCACGCACTATCGCCAACTCGAATCAGAAGGGGTGTCGGAATACGATTCCGTTCGACGCGGCTCACTTGAGCGACTCTCGCCCATTCTGATGACGGCACTCACTGCTGGTCTCGCGCTCATTCCACTGGCGCTCGGCGGCGGCAAACCCGGCAATGAGCTGCAGACGCCCATGGCGATTGTGATTCTTGGTGGGCTTATATCAGCCACAGCGCTGAACATGCTCGTTCTGCCCGCCCTCTACACGTTGTTCGGGCAGCGCAACTCAACATCTCCGGAGCCGACATGAGTACACGAGTCCAACGCTGTGTTCGAAAAGGCGCAGCGATGTGTGCGGCTGCAACGGCCGCCGTCGGTGCACTTCCGGCCGCATTGCTCGCGCATGGAGTAACGGCTGGAGATAAGGGCTACCTGGAACAGGTGTCTGGTGTTCTGCTCGCGCCGTTTGCGTATCTCGGCGCAAAACACATGATCACCGGATACGACCACCTGCTCTTTCTGGTTGGCGTGATCTTTTTTGTGTATCGCCTGCGCGATGTCGGCTTTTACGTCACACTCTTTGCCGTGGGTCACACCGTCACGCTGATGAGCGGTGTTCTGCTCGACCTGCGCGTCAACGCCTTTCTGGTCGACGCTGTGATCGGATTGTCCATCGTCTACAAGGCACTCGACAATCTCGGCGCCTATCGCGTGTGGTTTGGTTCGCAACCGGACGCTCGCGCCGCCACGTTGCTCTTCGGCCTTATCCATGGCCTTGGCCTCGCCACGAAGGTGCTCGACTACAACGTCAACGCTGAAGGCCTGGTCGCGAATCTGATCGCGTTCAATGTCGGAGTCGAACTCGGACAACTGCTCGGCCTCTCGGCGATTCTCATTGCCATGAGTTACTGGCGCCGCAACGCGAGTTTCGCGCGTCACGCATTTGGCGCCAACGTGGTGCTGATGTCGCTCGGGTTTCTGCTCGCTGGCTACCAACTCGTTGGCTACTTCGTGTATCCCACCATCTGATCAATCATGAGCACTCCTACGCAGCCTTCGATTTCCGACTTGCCAACTCCGGCACGTTTGCGCCGCGCGACGCTTATCGCCTTTGCCGTGGCGGCGGCATTGCTCGTTACGGTGGTGATGCCGGCAGAGTATGGTGTAGACATCACCGGTGTGGGCCGAGTCCTCGGTCTCACCGACATGGGAGAGATCAAGCAGCAACTGGCCCGTGAAGCGGCGACTGCCGAGGCGGCGGAGGTAGCCGCGGCTCAGGCGACGCCAGCCGTCGCACCGTCGGCAGACGCGTCGCCCGCGAATGCACCAGTCAGCGCTCTCGCCGACAGCGCGTCAACGGGTGCAGCATCGGCAGCACGTGCTGACACCGTGATCGTCCCCCTCGCGCCCAATCAGGGAAAAGAAGTGAAGCTGGTCATGCGCAAGGGTGCGGCGTCGACGTATAGCTGGCGTGTCGAGGGAGGCGCGGTGAACTACGATACGCACGGTGACTCCACCGGGGCACCGAACAGTTACATCGGATACGGTAAGGGCACACGCGTTGAAGCAGACAGCGGCACGCTGGTCGCCGCCATGGACGGTGGCCACGGATGGTTCTGGCGCAATCGCTCTGGCCGTCCTGTTGTGGTGCGACTCATTGTCTCCGGAGAATACACGGAGCTGAAGAAGTTTTTCGGATCGAACTAGTCGCTGTTGTGTGACGGCGCGTTCGGCGGCCTCTGACTACACGCGTTCAACTCCCGCCTTGCCATTCTGCACCACCCACCGCGTAGGTGTTTCCACCGCCGCGCCACGCTCTGTAACATTCGGCACCACACGATAGTTCGCTTCCCACTGATCCGCCGTCACCTTGCACGACACATAACCACGTTGACGGTTGTGCCATTTGATGTGGGCGTTCTCAGCCAGCGCTCGCTGCGCCTGTTCAGGAAGCGTGGCCGAACCGTTGCCACCTGATGAAATGCTCGTGGTCACAAACTCGGCGCCAATCACCGGCTTGTCAGGGCGATCGTAGCCGGCGTGCAGCTGGTTCACCCAGTTGGAATGAATGTCGCCGGTCAGCACCACGGTACGATTTGGGGCACGCTCCGCGAGCCCGGCAAGTAACCGGTCACGCGCCACCGGATAGCCGCTCCATTGGTCCATGCTCACGGTATTGTCAGCACCCGATGAACTGTCAAACGGCGCCACCATGATTTGCTGCGCGAGCACCTGCCACTTCGCGTCGCCAGACGCCACACCGTCGAGCAACCACCGCTCCTGCTTTTCGCCGAGCAACGTACGTGCGGGTTCAGCCCACTCGCCACAGGGTGTGAGCTTGGTGCCATCGTTGCACGCCTGATCACTGCGATACTGCCGCGTGTCGAGCATCCAGAAATCGGCCGTGCGCCCCCAGCGAATACGACGCGTGATATCGAGATCCGCCCACGAACGGGCACGCGGCAACCGCACCGGCTGGTTCTCGTACCACGCCTGATACGCCGCCGCACGCCGAGTGCGCATCTGCTCTTCCGACTCCATGCGGTTTTCACCCATGAGACCGGCGTAGTTGTTATCGACTTCATGATCGTCCCACACTACGACCCACGGACACGCGGCGTGCGCGAGCTGCAAGTCGGGATCCGTCTTGTACTGCGCGTATCGCCGCCGATAGTCTTCGACGGTACGGATTTCGAGCCCGTGATGCTTGCGTACCCGATCCGTACCTGCGTACTCGTAGATGTAGTCGCCAAGGAACGCGACCAGATCCGGGTTTTCACGCGCGAGATGTGCGTGCGCCGTGAAGTACCCCTGCTCCCAGTGTTGACACGAAGCAAACGCGAGTGCGAGTGGCGCGATGGCATCATTCAGCGGCGCAGTGCGCAGTCGCCCAACGGGCGACACCGCATCGCCCACATGAAAGCGATACCAATACCAGCGATCGGGCGCGAGTCCGCGCACGTCAACATGCACGCTGTAGCCGAGTTCGAACGACGCGATCGTTGAACCGCGCGCCACGATGTTGCGAAAGCCGTCATCGCTGGCCACTTCCCACCGCACCGTCGTCCGTTCGCCATTCATGCCCGCGTCGGGCTCGAACGGGCGAGGCGCGAGGCGCGTCCACAGAATGCCACCATCGGGGAGCGGATCACCCGACGCCACGCCCAGCGTGAACGGATCATCCACGAGCCGCTGGCGCTGCAACAGACGCCACGCATCGGGAGCCACAGCGCACACGGCCGCGGCGCGGCTCAGGTCAACGAAAAAATCTCGGCGGTCCATGGGGCAGGTCAAAGAGGTGGGAACAAGTGATCGCCAAATGTTTCGTCGCCGCGGTCGGCTGCCAAGGCTGGTGCAACCCTCGTTGCGTAGCCGGTACGAACACGCGCTGCCGCGAATGTATGGGCACGGCACGCCACGCGGGCGCCTTTAGTAGGGGAGAGGCGGTCGCATCGGCATTCTTGCGCCACCGCCTCACCGGGCAGGTGCACCTACGTTTGCAGCGGAGTCGCAGGTATGTCGTTCTCGGCAGGATTATTGCTCGTCACGTTTCTGGGCTCAGTGGCGGCCCTGGCGCTTTTTCTGTGGTCGATGTCGCGCGGGCTCTTCGGAACTGGCGAAGCCGCGGGCCGAGTGATTTTTGCGTCCAAGGAAATCGGGCTCGTTGAGGAGCCAGCGGCGACGACCGCGGCCACCGAAGACGAGCTGCAGGGCGTCATGAATCGCACCGGACACACCGGTGAGTTTGCCGTGCTGACGCCCGAGGAAGCAGACGAACGCGCCATGCTCGATGCGTCGAGCAAGTTGCCGGTGATCATTGCACTGACGGGAGCCGTGACCTGGCTTGTGATTGCGTCAGTGTTCGGTCTCGTCGCGTCGATCAAGTTGCACGCGCCCGACTGGCTCGTGCACGAAGCGTGGATCAGCTTTGGCCGCATCAGACCCGCTCACTTGAATGCTGTCGCGTACGGCTGGTGCTCGCTGGCTGGACTCGGTATCGCCATCTGGCTCTTTCCACGGTTGTTGCGCACCCCACTCGTGGGCAGCCGAACAGCCGCGGCGGGCGTGTTGTTATGGACGCTGGGCGTCACTGGTGGCATCGCCGCCATTCTCATGGGAAAAAGCGCCGGTTTGGAGTGGCTCGAGTTCCCCTGGCAAGTTGACATTCCGTTGTTTCTTGGCGGCACGCTCGTTGGTGTAGCGTTGCTGCGCACGCTCAAGCGCCGCAAAGTGCCGCACTTGTATGTGTCCGTGTGGTACATCAGCGCCGGTCTGATCTGGTTGCCCGCGCTCCTGATCGTGGCCAAGTGGCCAGGCATTCACTTTGGTGTGCAGCAGGCGGCCATGAACTGGTGGTACGGACACAACGTGCTTGGACTCTGGTTCACGCCACTCGGCCTCGCGGCGATCTACTATTTCCTCCCCAAAGTGCTCGGCAAGCCGATCCATTCGTATCATTTGTCACTGGTTGGCTTCTGGACACTGGCGTTCTTCTACAGTCAGGTGGGCGGCCATCACCTCATCGGTGGCCCGGTGCCCAACTGGCTGATCACGCTCTCCATTGTGCAGAGCATGATGATGATCGTGCCGGTGGTGGCCGTGGGTGTGAATCAGCATCGCACGGCACATGGTCACCTCTCGGCGCTGCGCTACTCGCCGACGCTTCGCTTCATTGTGCTCGGCGGCATGATGTACACGCTGGCATCGGTGCAAGGCAGTATGCAGTCGCTGCGCATCGTAAACACCACCACGCACTTTACGCACTTCACGGTTGCACACGCGCATCTTGGCCTGTACGGATTTTTCTCACTCGTGATGTTCGGTTCGATGTACTTCGTGATGCCGCGTGTGATGGATTGGGAATGGCCATACAGCAAGCTCATTTCCCTGCACTTCTGGCTCGTGCTCGGCGGATTTGCCGTGTACTTCACCGGACTGAGCATTGGCGGCTGGTTGCAAGGCATGCGCATGCTCGACGCGGCGCGTCCGTTCATGGATTCCGTCACCGTCACCGCGCCGTACCTCTACTCACGAACGGTCGGCGGTACGCTCATGACACTCGGCCATCTTGTTTTTGCCGCACACTTTGGCGTCATGCTGCTGAGACGAGGCAAGCGGCGTGAGGGCGCGGCGCTGTTGCGTCGCCCAATGCCCACGCCGCGCTCAAGTGGTTCGCTCTCACCAACCGGAGCGTCGGTATGATGGCGCGCGATGGAGAAGTCAGTGTCTTCAAACTCGCCGCCGGCGCGATTGCCATCATGGCGTTTGCGACGGGTGCGCTGGTGTTCATGCCGTACGTGGCGCTCAGCGATATCGCGCCGCCGGAAGGGCTCAAACCATACACGGACCAACAGTTGCGCGGCCGTCAGTCATACATCGCGCACGGTTGTATCTATTGTCACTCGCAACAGCCGCGAGATCCCAGTGTTGCGCCCGATATGGCGCGCGGTTGGGGACGCCCGTCGGTGCCTGCTGACTACGTGTACGACAAGCCGCATTTGCTCGGCACCATGCGCACCGGTCCCGACCTGTTCAACATCGCCGTTCGCCAGCCGAGCCGCGATTGGCACCTCGGCCATCTGTACCAGCCGCGCGCGTATTCACCCGGGTCCATCATGCCGGCGTATCCGTTCCTCTTTGAACGGCGTCGCGGCGCCGCACAACCTGGTGAAGTGGTCGTGTCGCTGCCGCCCGGTTATGTCGTCACCGGTGAACGCATTGTTGCAACGCAAGAAGCACTCGATCTCACCGCGTACCTGCTCTCGCTCGACCGCACGTACCCGGTCGTGAAAACCGGAGACGTCCCATGACTGATCGTTCGCGCAAGCAACCGCGTCAACGTGAGTATGACGATCCCGATGAATCGAATCGTCCATTGCCGTGGTTGTTTGGCGTGTTTGCGGCTGGTATGGTGGTCTGGGGTGGTGTGTACATCATGGGGCCAAGCGCGCGCGGAAATCCCTCGTTCGGCGATGGCCGCACACTCGCCGCGCTGGAAGCCGCGCCCGCCGGTGTGGTAGACGGCGCGCAACTTTTTACCGGCAAGTGCGCTGGTTGTCATCAGGCCACCGGGCAAGGTGTGGCTGGCGTCTTTCCGCCGCTGGTTGCATCGGATTGGGTGACCGGTTCTGACGCGCGATTGGTGCAGATTCTGCTGCACGGTGTGCAAGGACCAATGGACGTAAACGGTGTGACGTACAACGGACTCATGCCTGCGTGGAAGTCACTGAGCGACGAAGAAATCGCCGCGATCTCCACGTACATCAGATCGAACTGGGGTAACGCAGCCAGCGCTGTTTCGGCCGAGTTAATCGCGACCGAACGCACGCGAACTGCGGACCGCACCGCGTCGTGGAACGGCGGGGCGGAACTCGAGTCCATGCCGTGAGCCTCAAGAGTGCAACGGGGCTGACGCTGTCACTCGCGGCGTCGCTGTCGCTGCTGGCGTGGAGCACCGAAGGGTTCGCCGTACTGACCACCGATGCGGCCCGTGCGCGCACTGTGCGTGAAGCACC
The DNA here is from genome assembly GCA_022843265.1 of Gemmatimonadaceae bacterium. Taxonomy (GTDB): domain Bacteria; phylum Gemmatimonadota; class Gemmatimonadetes; order Gemmatimonadales; family Gemmatimonadaceae; genus JAABRT01. The sequence continues at coordinate 6,975 of JALHNZ010000085.1, read as the reverse complement.
ACGCGCTGTACCTGCGGTTCGAGTGCGCGATTTTGCGAGCGTAACGCACGATGTACTCGACGATGTGTACGTAGCGCGAGACTCGGCGCAGGCGCGCTCGCGCCCTCGGGCCGTGATAGTGGATTTCATTTACACGCGTTGCATTACGGTGTGCAGCGCGCTCGGTGGCACGTATCAGCAGTTGCAGAAGGAGATCATCGCGCGCGGACTGCAAGACCGCGTGCGCCTGCTCACAATTTCGTTTGATGTCGCGTTTGACGACCCCGCGCATCTCGCCATGCACGGTCGCGTGATGCGCGCTGAGCCCGCGATCTGGACGCTGGCTACGCCGCTCCGCACGGCCGATCTCGATGCATTGCTGAACACGTTCGGTGTGCAGGTCATTCCAAACGGCCGCGGTGAATGGGTGCACAATGCCGCGCTGCATGTTGTGAACCCCGCTGGTGATCTGGTGCGCATTGTAGACATTGGCGCGCCGAATCAGGCGCTCACGGCCGCGGTGCAGGCCTGGGAAGCGCACGCTCGGTGAGCACGCGTTCACGCTGGGCTGGCGGCCTTCTCGCGGTTGCGCTGGTGCTGCCGCCGGTGGCCGGCGTGCTCGAGTCGCGCATGACCTTGCACATGCTGGTGCAGATTCCGCTACTCATCGTGGCAGGCGCGCTGCTCGTTGGAAATGCACGCGCCACCGCAGGCGTCTTCGGTGGCCGTTGGACACGCGCCCTGCGTGACTTCGACCCGAATGGCGTGGCCGGACTGGTCGTGTCCGCCAGCGTTGTGACCACATGGATGATTCCGCGCGCGCTCGATCTGGCCGCCACGCAGCCCAGCGTTGACGCATTCAAGGTTGCATCGCTGCTGCTCGCTGGCGCACTCCTTCGCCATTCGTGGCGCGCCGCCAGCGCGATCACACACGCCTTTGTACTTGGCAACATGACCTGGATGGCGGCCGTGGTCGGACTGCTGTTACGCGATGCTCCCGTGCGACTCTGTACAAACTATCTCGAAAGCGACCAGGTCCACGCCGGCACAGGCCTGTTGCTGCTCGGCACCGCAATCGGGGTGCGGTGGTTCGTGTCACTGCTCGGATCGGAGGCTCAGCAGGGCGCCGACTCGGCGCGTGGTCAACACCTAGCGGCGGTGCGTGACGAACGCACAAAATCCGCCTTCTGAACGGTTGACAGCGGTGGCCAAGCGGCGCTTCGCGGCGTACGTTGGCGTCGATGACCGACAGCACCGCTCGCCTTAGCGCCGCCCTCGAAGGTCGATACCGAATTGCGCATGAACTTGGCGCTGGTGGTATGGCCACCGTATTTCTTGCGCACGATATCAAACACGATCGTGAAGTCGCGCTAAAGGTATTGCGCGCCGACGTGGTTGATGCGCTCGCGCGCGAGCGATTCCTTCGCGAAATCCACGTGGCATCGCGCCTTGTCCATCCACACATTTTGCCCCTGTACGATTCCGGGGAAGCCGACGGCTTTCTCTTTTTCGTGATGCCGGTCATGCGCGGGCAAACGCTGCGCGACCGCCTGCAACAGGAACAGCGTCTTACGGTCGAGCAAGCGGCGCGGATCGCTAGCGAAGTGGCCGATGCACTCGATTATGCGCACCGGCACGACATTGTGCATCGCGATATCAAGCCGGAGAACATTCTGCTGCACGAGGGGCACGCGCTCGTCGCAGATTTTGGCATTGGCAAGGCCATCGCGGCCGCATCCACTGCAGCGCCCGACATCACGCAGATGGGCGTCACGGTCGGTACGCCAGCGTACATGAGCCCGGAGCAAGCAGCGGGCGAAGCACTTGACGGGCGCAGCGACCTGTTTTCGCTCGGTTGCGTGATGTTCGAGATGCTCACCGGCGACGCCGCCTTCGCCGGTCCGAGCACCGCGGCGATTATTGCGAGGCGATTCGTGCACACACCACCTTCAGTCACGCTGGTGCGCGCCGATGTACCCGAGGCAATAAGCGCCATAGTGGCAAAGCTGCTTGAACGCGAAACGACTGATCGCTACGCCGTGGGGCGCGAGGTCGCAGAGGCGTTGCGCTCCACGTCAGGCGCGGTGACCGTTGTGCCACGTCCGTTGCCACGAGACATCGAGCGTGCAATTGCGGTGCTGCCGTTTGCGAATATGAGCGCCGACGACAGCAACGTGTGGTTCTGCGATGGGCTCACCGAAGAGATCATCACGCATCTGTCAGGCGTGCAGGCGTTGCGCGTGACGTCGCGCACGTCGTCCATGCAATACAAGCACAGTGAGCGTGGCGTTCGCGCAATCGGTCGCGAACTTGGCGTCCGTTATGTGCTGACAGGGAGTGTGCGACGGGCCGGCAACGCCTTGCGTATCGCCGCACAGCTGGTCGAGGCCGAGGAGGATCATCAGCGTTGGGGCGAAACGTATAACGGAACGCTCGACGATGTGTTCGATGTGCAGGAACGTGTCGCGCGAGAGATTGTTTCCGCTCTGGGCGTGACGTTGCGACCTGAAGAAGATCGCCGCCTTGCCTCGCGGGGTTTTGTGCATGTCGCCGCATTCGCGTTGTATCTCGAAGCGCGCGAGCAGATGCGCCGATTCATGGCCACACCCGACGCGTGGAACGCTCTGATTGATCGCGCGGTCGCCATTGAAGGTGACGTACCGGTGCTACGCGGGCTGCGCTTGTGGGGAGAGATTTCGCTCCTCAAAATGGGATCGGGCGATCGCGGCCAGATCGATGTGCTCGAACAGGCGGCGCGCGCGCTCGTGGCGGACGCGAGTGACGGACCATGGGGTTATGCGGCGCTCGGTTATCTCGCATTCGAGCGCGGAGACATGTCGCACGCGATTCGCCTGTTTCGTGAGGCCATCGTGCGAGACTCAACCGACGTGGAGTCGCGTTACTGGCTCACGTCGTCATTCGGCTATGCCGGTCTGCTTGATCTAAGTGAGGCGAGTGCCGCTGAGCTGCTGGCCGCTGACCCCTTGGCCCCGATGAGCTGGGTGGCCAGCACGATGGCCGATTTCTTTGGTCCCGGTATGTCGCGCGCACTGGAGACGCTGCAACACGCATTCGCGATGGATCCGCAGAGTTACGCGATTCGCTGGTGTCTCGCGTATGCGCACATGGCAGTGAGTGATCTCGATGATGCTGACGTGCATCTGGACTGGATGCGTGCTGCCGCGCCTGATGCGCCGTACACAGTGCAGCTCGTTGCGTTGCAGTGTGCACTGCGCGGCGATCGCGAGATGGCACTCCGCCTCGTGCGCGCCCTGGATGTCACGCCGTTCGACTCGCATCTCACGTTCCACATCGCGGAAGTGTTCGCCATGGCTCACGATGTGGAGCGCGGCATGGAGCTATTGGCGCTCGGTGTGCGCCGCGGTTTCACCGCCGTGGATTTCATTCGCGCACACTGCCCGTTTATCGCGCCGTGTCGAGCGCATCCGCACTTTGCGGTGGTGTTGGACGAAGCGGAGGAGCGGTCGGCGGCGGTGCGACGTGCAATTCGAGTTGCACCTCACCGCTGATTTGCTCGCGTATCCACTGCCGCTCCTTGAGCGGTAGATCATGTGCCGCACCTTCGCGCACGAAAAGAGAAGTGGACGGTCGATGACGAGCAATCTCCTGAACGCGGCTCAGCGGCGCGCTTTGATCCTGATCTCCATGCAAAAACGTCACCGGAAGGTCTCGCGAGAGTCGCTGCAAATCACCTTGGAGATCGTAGCGATAGATCACTTCCCACAGCGTCGATGTCGAGGAACGCCAGGTCATCTGATTCAGGTCCTCCGCAACTTCACGCGGTACATCTCGCGCCATCATCGGCGCGGCCCACCCGAGCAGGCGGCGGCCTAGCAGACACCAGAGCGCGAGGGGAACAAGGTGCGTCCGCACCCAACCATTGTCACCGCGTCCGAGAAAACGCTTTGCGTTCTCGCCGCCCGCGAAGTACGGCATGCTCACGAGAACAAGTCCGCGCACGTGCGACGGGTGCCGTGCGGCATAACTGACCGCAAGCCGTGCGCCGAGCGAGTGACCCACCAGCGTCACCGGCTGCAATGACGCGAGCGGCGCGATCACGCGCTCGAGTTCAGCTACGTGCCGGTCGACCGAATACGTGGTCCAGGGTTTAGGTGAACGTCCGAATCCGAGCAGGTCAATCAGCAGCAACGTGTACCGATCCGCCAGCGGCGCGACCACCAATTCCCAGTAACGCGTTGTCGCGCCGATCCCGGGGAGAAACACAAGCAGCGGGCCAGTGTCGCCGAGCCGTCGCACAAACAATGATTGACCCGTGTCTTCTCGGTCCGCATCGGCGACCGCCAACGCCGCGATTCCTAAGGTCGCAACGCCGGTGCCGATCGCAACGCGCTTGATCCACTGCCTACGTGAGCCTTCCTGAGCGTTCACGGCGGTTCACGCACGATTAGCGGTCAACAACCTGAAACACCAACGTCGCCCAATGCACATCCCAGTCCGCCCCCGATCCTTTCGGAGCAGGCACAATTTGCAGCGTGCGAATATTCCAGAGTCCGGGACGTGTGACGATGACGGCAGCCACTCCGCTGTCGTCGGTAACAAGCTTCACATCACGCGTCGCGGCCCGTCGTGCAGCCGCCGTGTCGACGAGCGCACGCGGGCCACTGGGAACGAAACCCGCATGAAGGTGCGCCGAGGCGGCCGGTTGGCCCAGAAGCAGAAGCTTGAACTGAAGGGTGTCGCCGACGCGAAGCTCTGACGGATCGGAGAGTGGAACGACCTCGAGCGGATGCGCGAGAATCCGCTCAAACGCTCGTGGTCCACGACCGACCTCCAGCACAGTTTTCGCATACTTGGCGTAGCGACGTGTGATGCTGTCACCGCCGATTGGCGGGAGGAGCCCTGAGCGCTCGTAACGCTCCCTGGCCTCTGGCGCTCCTTCCAGATCGAGATACCGGCGAAAACTGGCTGGCGATTCGCGAACCGTGCGAGGAGCAAGTTGCACGCCGATCACATGTTGTCCGACAGCGGTCGCAGAGTGTCCGAGCCGAAGTGACGTTCCTTGCACCGAGACGTCGCGCACCGTGACGGACGAGTTCGCCGTCACAACACGCGCCGCGACGACGCGATCAGGCGTGACCGCCGACAAACTGCTCGGAAACAGACTCGAGGTCTGGCCGCGGAGCGCAAGTCGCCCACCAGGAGTGACGGCGAACGCGTCGGGCACCAGCCAGAAATCGTGCGCCGAGAGCAACGAGGCCGTTCCGGTGAGCAGCGCCACGATCACGGTGCCCGTGATGAGCGCGCGATAGTGGCGAACACGCCGCATCGAAAAACGAGCAGCGCGTATCACGAGCGCCGCCGGCGCGATGACCAGTGGATGGCCTGAATGGTCCACCCCGTCGCGGTGCGCCCAAGTACCATGAGCTCCGCCATCTGCGAGCCCGTGGAATCCTTTTCTCCCGTTGGCGGGGTGATTGTCTTGGACACAACGTAGGCGGCATTGCCAAGCACCTGCACCTGCACCACACTGCGAGTGCCCTTGGAGCTCTTGCTCGCTTTCATATCGGCGCCGAGGTGGTGGCCGAGATACTCGGCGCGGGTCTCAATAGCACCACTCTCCAGAATGTGCACGTTGCTCGCCAGCAGCGCGACGGCACGCACGGAATCGCCCGCGGTGAGCGCGTCGTGGAATCGAGCAACTGTAGCGACGACTTCGCTTGAGTCAGTTCGCACGATCTGCGCTTCCAGGCGTGATGTGAACACGCAAACGCCGAGCGAGAGGCAGAGCGCGCCAGCGCGGAGAATCGCAGGCATGAGATAACTCGTGAGGAGGTGGCAGGAAGAACAGGCGTGACAGGTTCCACCTACGCTACCCCTTATCGCACACGGGCGCCATACAGGCGCTCAGTACGGGCGTTCAGTACGGGCGTTCAGTACGGGCGCTCACGCATTCGCACGTTCACCACAGGCCACTGTTGGTCGCCGCATCCATTGCCCATCGAAAATAGCTCGCATGGTTGATTGCGCTCCCCGACTTTGGCGACGACACTCAGGATCACGTCTCCAACGCAGTCCACGGAGGCAGGCCGTTCGGTGCGGCAAAACACGGCTTGGACGGTACCGCACCGATTCCCGATATTGGAGTGAGGAGAAACGCCATGAGCGAACATCTCGATCAGACGGCCCAGGATTGCATTGCTGCGTGCAACGAATGCGCGACTGAATGCGGCCAGTGCTTCGCGCACATGACAGGAAAGGCCAGTTCCAATGACTGCCCGGCGTGTTGTATAGAATGCGCCGCCATAGCGCGACTCTGCAGCGATGCGATCGCACGCAACAGTCCATTCGCCAAACAACTCTGCGCTCTGTGCGCTGACATTTGTGATTGGTGTGCGAAGGAATGCGCGGCGCACGAGATGGAACATTGCCAGCGTTGCGCGGAGTCCTGTCGTCGTTGTGCCGAGGCGTGCCGCAAGATGGTCGGCTGATTCGAAGCATCCGCATTCGTCAGCGGCCCCTGCGATACGCACGAAGGAAGGTTGTCGATGCACCATGATCACAAGGAAACACCGGAGCACGACCCTCACGAAACCACGCATGGGGCCGTTGGCCACGGGGCCGCGCCCCACAATCAGCACGCCGGGCACAGTCCCGCGATGTTCCGCGACCGCTTCTGGATTTCGCTGCTGCTGACTGTACCGGTTGTCATCTGGTCCACACACATCGAGCAACTGCTCGGCTACACTGCGCCGCGATTCCCCCTGTCTCAGTGGATCCCGGCCGCACTTGGCACAATGGTTTTCCTTTACGGCGGCCTCGTGTTTTTACGCGCCGCCGCCGGTGAACTGCGCGCGCGACAGCCCGGGATGATGACGCTTATCTCGCTGGCCATCACCGTCGCGTTCGTGTTCTCGTGGGTGGTCGAGCTTGGCGTCGTGCAGGCCGGAGCGCTGTGGTGGGAACTGGCGACCTTGGTGGCCGTGATGCTGCTCGGGCACTGGATCGAAATGCGCT
>JALHNZ010000084.1 GCA_022843265.1 Gemmatimonadaceae bacterium | reverse complement strand
GCCGGCGTTCAAGAGGCGCCGAACGCGTGCGCTGGCGGGCCTTCCGCAGTTCCTCCACCGTGGGTGTGGTGGTCGCAATGGTAGTGTTCAGAATGCGACCGAGCGCGCGACCGTCACAGTGCACGTGCAGACGCGCGGTGGCCCGCAGCATGAGCTCAGCGTCGTGAATCAGCAGATCACGTCGTCGCACAAACACTCCGCCCGGCCGATCGAGAGACGCGGCATCGTTCACCGCGTGCACGGCCGCCGCAATGCGATCGCCAAGATCCTGCAGATACGATGGCGCGTGTTCATCAAGAATGAGCAGATCAACCGACAAACCACGACGTCGCCAGAAACGATGCGCCGCCAGCAGCGATCGCAGCGTGGGCAATCCATCGGCGGAGTTGATCGTCGCCAGCAGAATCGGCACGTCGCCCGACACACCAAAACCCCAAAGCAAGGGTTGTGAACCACGATTGCGTCGCATTTCATTCTGCGAGGCACGCAGCGCGGGATGCCCGTATAGCAGATGTCCGGCAAGTTCCTGAAAAACCGCCGCGTCGGCGGGTGTGAGATCCAGCTCGCGCAACTCGACCTGACTTGATGTCCACGCCAGATCAAGCGCTCGTTGCGCCGCGTGCGGATCGCGGTAACGATCCGCCAGCGCAAACGCGCGCTCGCGCGTGGTGGCGACCAGTGTGGTAAAGGCTACCGTCGCACTCTGGCCTGGCATTACGCGCACGCGTGTGCGGAGCGCAAACACCGGATCAAGCACGGCACCCGTTGTACCGGACAACGCACCATTGCGCTCTATCGCGATCGGATCACGCGTGCTGCGGCCGCGGCCGACAAAGCGCGCGCGATCTGTCTCGCACGTCACGTCTCCTACACGGTCTTTCCCCCAGTCAACCAGATGCACAAGCCACTGTGATTCTTCGGTCGCGGAGCGCGGGCGACGTGTAGCCGTGATCGCATTGCACCAGGAGTGCCAGGCCGTTTCGACAAACAGATTGCCGAACGCCGGATGCGCACGATCGGCATCGGCGGGTGAAAGCACAATCTCACCGTAGCTGGTGAGTTCGAGTGTTCTCGGTTCGCGCCCGGTATTCGTAAGTGTTACGCGACGCACTTCGGCCGAATCTTCCGGCACCACGGCAATTTCTGTTCGTGTAATGACATCGCCATCTTGACGCTCAAACGTGACCTGCTCGGTTCCAAGCGCCGCGCGGTACGAGTCGGCTGGAACACAGAGCGGCTGGTGCGCCGCCGACCACGCGCGGCCCGTCGTGATGTCTTTGATGTAGCAGAACTGTCCGGTGGCGTCGCGTGTGCCGTCGGCCTTCCATCGACTCACGGCTAGGGCATCGTACCGGCTGTAGCCAGAACCCGCGTTGGTCAGCATCACCGTGTACGGTTGATGCCCGAGAAACGCCACGTGCGGCGTGTCGGTATCGGCGGTGGTGAACTCACGCACCACCGGTCGTTCGAGATCCGCCGCCGGCAGACCATCGTCTGGCTGCGCGCCACTCGGTTCCTGCACCACCACCTCGCGCGGCACACGCTCGTGCAGCAACAGTTCAGCGGCAATGACCAGCGGGTCACGATGAAAGCGCTGCTGCCAGATATTGTCGGTGAGAACATTGGTGAGTGCGACCAGACTCATGCCGACGTGATGCGCCATGTACGCATCAACAATCGAAAACCGCTTACCCACATCGGGCCGCGTGTAGTCGATCGCATCCCGAAACCCGTATGGGCCAAGCAGGCCGAGCGACTCAAGTCGCACAAGGTTTTCAAACGCAAGTTCCGGCTCAACCATGGTGGCGAGCGCGGATGCATACGGCGCAATCACCAGCTCGCGACCAAGACCACGCTTGAGCGCGAGATCCGGAACGCCAAACGGCCGATACTGATAGGTCGCGTGTCGATCCCGTACGTTGTACGCGCTTTCACTGATGCCCCATGGAACGTCTCGCAGCGATCCATCGGCCATGTGGCGGGCAATCACCCCTTCGTACGTCTGCGCCAACAGCGTGTCGGGCATGGCGTGCATCACCAGCAACGGCATGAGGTATTCGAACATGCTGCCGCTCCACGAGACCAGCGCCGGTGCACCAGACGCGTACGACAGGCTGCGTCCCAGTCGGAACCAGTGCTGTGCAGGCACATCATCTTTGGCGATCGCCAGAAAGCTCGCGAGGCGCGCTTCTGATGCCAGCAAATCGTAGTACGAAGGATCCAGCGTCATCGTGTGCTGCTGTAATCCAATGGCAAAGAGCTCGCGCTCCTGATCAAAGAGCACACCAAAGTCCATGTCCATCATGTCACGGTGCGCCCACTCGGCGAGTGCGCTCAGACGACCGCGCAGACTTTCCGGAACAGCCGGTCCGTCCATGAGCTGCACGCACGCCTGACGCACGGCAACGAGGTGGCCGGCCAGGTTCCCGCTGTCTACGGTGGAGACATACGCCGGTTCGAGCACCTGCAGATTGTTCAGGTCATACCAGTTGTAGTAGTGGCCGTGCAGTTTGGGGAGCGTCTGCAGCGTGGTGGCCGTGCGTTCAAGGCGATCCACCATGTCTTCAAGGGAGATCAAGCCGAGATCATGCGCACTCACCGTGGCCAACAGTTGCAGTCCGATATTGGTCGGCGACGTTCGCATCGCGATGACGTCGTCTGGTGTGCCCTGGAAATTGTCCGGCGCGAGCCACGACGTTTCTTCGGTGACGAACGTATCAAAGAACGCCCAATGCAACTGTGCGTAGCGTACCGCGTGGGCGCGCGCGCCTGCAGACAACGGCAGCTGTCGAGGCAACCGCGCGGTGCTGAGGTTGTGCGCCACCGTGGGCGCAATGAGCCACACCAGCAGGAGCGGGAGCACTCCAATCACCAGCGGCCACAGCGGACGCTGAATCATGCCTGACGCACCCCAGAGCATCCACATGGTCAGCAGCGCAATACTCGCGCTTGCGGGCCACATCAAACGCCACGTGGCCGTTGAATCATTGGGCGCGGCGTGCTCCGCCTGCTGTGCAGTTTGCCATTCAAGCAACAGGCGCCGCGAGACATACACCCGCCACAGTGCGCGCACGATCGCGTCCACCGACAACCACGCCTGATGCGGCAGAAAACAGATGGCCAATCCGACTTGACGCACGCTACCGAGCGCGTCGTGAGCTATGGCGCGGTAATAGGTACGCCACGATTTATCGCGCGGCGGACGAGCGATCGAAATCAGGAGCGAAACAATCCACGGTGCGGCGATCGCGCCAATGCCCAGCAGTGTCCACCGTATCGTAGACACCGGCAGAACGAGCCAGCCCACAATAAAGAACACGAACTGCGAAAGTTCGACGAGACTGCGACGCAGGTTGTCGAGAATTTTCCAGCGCGACAGCAATGACAGACGATTACGCTCCGGACCGCGCGGGCCCGGCACGGTCCCGGACACCCACGGGAGCAGCTGCCAGTCTCCACGAATCCAACGGTGTTTGCGCCGCGAGAATGTGAGATAGCGCGTGGGGTAGTCATCGTACACGATCACATCGGTCACCAGTCCGGCGCGCGCGTAGTTGCCTTCAATCAGGTCGTGCGAGAGCAGCGTATTTTCAGGGAAACGACCGTGCGTGGCCTGCTCAAACATTTGCACGTCATAGATACCCTTGCCCGTAAAGCTCCCCTCACCAAAGAGATCCTGATACACGTCCGATACCGCGACCGTGTACGGATCAACGCCCGGATGGCCGGAGTACATGGCCGCAAACGCCGAGCGATGCGCGCTCGCAAGTGACACGCCAACACGTGGTTGCAGGATCCCATGCCCGCTCACCACACGCCCGCGCTCGTTCTCGAACACCGCGCGATTGAGTGGATGGGCAATCGAACCGATCAGATCAGGCGCCGCGTCGGGCGGCAAAACCGTATCCGCGTCGAGCGTGATCACATAACGCACGCCGCGAAGCGCGCTGAGCGCACCAACAGTGGTGCTGAATCCATCCCGCGCGCCCGTCAGCACGTAGCGATTGAACTCACCAAGCTTGCCGCGCTTGCGTTCCCAGCCCATCCACACGCCCTCGGCCGCATTCCACTGGCGCGGTCGGTGGAAGAGAAAGAACGCATCATCGCGATCGGCGGCATAACGCGCGTTCAGGGCGCGTACGCCGGCAATGGCCGCCTCCACGATGGCCGTGTCGTCCGGCATTGTCTCAGCGGCCGCATCCGTGAAATCGCTGAGCACCGCGAAGTGCACGTTGGGCTCACGATTGGCGAGAAACTGCACCTCAAGGTTTTCTATCGCTTCCTGCACGGCATCAACGCTCGGAAAAAGCGTTGGAATGACCACGGCCGTGCGAAACTCAGGCGGTACGCCGTGATCACGAAGATCAAGTCGCGGGAGCGGCTGCGGTGGCATGACGGCCGTCACCACCCGATTCACAAACGAGACCGCCAACTCGCTGGCAGGCAGGGCGCCGAGCACAAGCGCCACCATCCAGAATTCTTGCACGACTGGGCCACCAAGCCACAGCAGCGCGCCAAGCGCCGCGAGCAGCGCCGAGCAACCCGCCACGAGGTACACAGTCGTGGGATGTCGCCGCACAGCGCGCACGAGTGATTCGCCGATCGTTGGTGCGTAGCCAGCGGCGTGTTCAAGCCGTGCCAGCCCCTCGTCAACCAGATAGTACCCAACGTGATCGCGTCGCTCATCACGGGTCGAAGCCCCAGATGCACCCTGCGCCATTGCTGCGGCCGCCAAGTCAACAGACAGGCGAGCGACATCTGCTTCCGAGTGCTTGGTACGCCGCGCGACTCGCTCCACCGCGTGTCGATACCGATCGCGTGTCTCGAACGTCATGCGTGCGTAGTAACCCGCCGGGTCTTCGCGCAGAACACGCTCCGCCTGACTCTCTGTCTCAACAAACGTGCGCCAGTTCACCCGGGCAATGGCGCGCAAACTTGTAATGCTGTTCGCCATGACGACTTGCGTGAGCGCCAATCGCTGCGTGGCTCTGGCGGTCGCTTCTTCGGCGCTGAGCGCTTCTTCGGCGATCCAGTGCTGCAGGCGAACAACGGCCGGCAACGTACCGCCCTCGACGCGCAACTGATGCAGGAACCGCGCGACGAAGGTGTCGCTGAGCGATCCGGAATCGGCGGCAAAGTTCGCCAGTGCACCCTCCAGCGACAATCCACCGGCCACCGCCGCCTTGGTAATACGCGCCGCCGCCACGTCGGCGCGCTGCACCTGTTCAAGTCGCTGGGTGGTGCGCAGCGCCATTCGACGAACGTTTTCTATGAGTCCGAGCCGGAGCATGGCAGGAATCGCCCACAGCTCGCCAAGTTTGAGTGCCTCCACCTCCTGAAAGGCGCCAACAAAGTTCGACACGTTGTCGAAATCAATCCGCCCCTCGCTGTGCGAGATCAGTGTGATGACGATCTCGTACACGCGTGGGTAGTCAGCGAGTGGTCCATTTGCAAGCGTCGGCAACTCGCGGTAGTACCCACGCGGAAGGCTCTCAACGACATCATCAATGTGCTCAAGCAACACATGGTAGTTGTCGAGAAACCACTCACCCGCTGGGCCCACATCCTTTAACGACTCACTATGCGCGGTGAGTTGTGTGTGCGCGCGCTGCAGAATGCGCGATGTATTCGAGAGACGCGCCAGCAGCGGTGTGCTTTGCCGCGCTTTCGAAGAGGACAGTATTTGCGTCTGCGCCAGCTCGCGCGCGCGCTCACTTAAATGCTCCGCACCATACAGCTCTCCCCGGATCGGTCCGGTGAGCACTTCGTCGCGGTACACGGCGGCACTGTCGCGTGTGGCGCGGCGCCACTGGCGGAGCAAACGATGCAGCGGAATAACGACGTCCTGGCAAAGAGGAAAACGCGTGGCGTGAAGCGCTCCGTGTATGCCGGCTTCGGCGAACTGGAATGCGCAGGCTCAGCCGGAAGGACTACGGATTGAATCTGGAGGGCCGCTCCAAGATGCCTCTTGAGAGCGATGGTGCCGGCGTCGCGCCGTGTCTAGGATCACAGTGTGAGCAATGGACGCAACAAAATGCGTTACGCACCTCACGTTGTACCCCGTCGGCTGTCCAAAGTCACGTGACCTTCATAACCAGCGAGCATCAACATGTACTCCAGCGAACCAACCTCGACCGAGTGGCAGGAACAGTTCAACGCGAACGCTGGCACCGACAGCGAGTCGTCACAGGACGCACACGCCGAGCTGTTGCGACTGAAGCGCCAGGTCGCGAGGCTCACCGCCGACAAGCGCACGCTGATTGAGCGGCTGGTTCGCACCTGGTAAGGTTCGACGCAGGGCACCACGCAATGCGCGTGGTGCTCCTGAGGGGTAGAAGAAGTTCAATCGGCCGGGCAATCGCGAATCTGTCTGACATCAATGAGGTTTTGCGAATGCTTCCCGCTCAGCTGACCTCGTTGGCAAAATCGCCGCGCATCGCGCGTTCTGTGCAGATTCGCCGACCCGCGATTGCGTTGTACACAGCGTGGCATCACCTGTCACAGCGTCCCACCGTGCCCCTTGGTGCGGCGCTGCCGCCAGCGGATGTCGTGCTCCCACGAATCAAAGTTCCTGGCGGGCACGTCGCGGGACCAACGTTTATTCGGGATCACATCCACGGACTCTTTATTTCGTGGTCGTCGGAGCTTGAATCAGGTGTCACGCAGTCTGGTGAGGTGTGGTTTCACACCGAAAGCTGCGGCGCCGACAGCACGGTTAGTATTTTGCTGAGTTGGCATACCCAAACAGCTGGCGCGCCCGAAGCCCTTCGATGCCTGCACACCGATCTCGCCCAGCTCGATCAGGATTTGCATCGTTTCAAATCGCTGATGGAAGGCTAGCGCTGATGGTGGTTGGCGCAGCAACAGCCGCCTCCGCGTTGCTGCTGCTCCATTACCTGCGCACGCGATCCGCACCGCGTGATGCCCGGGACCGGCCGCCACAAGGGAAAAGAACGCCACCTCCGCCCCGCAACACCGCGCCCGACGTACAGCGCGCCGTTGACGGCGTGGGGCCGCTACGGCATCGTCGATACGCGGTGCAGGTGGAAACGCGCACGCACTCCGCACCAGCGCTGCTGCACGCCATTCAGCATCATATCACAGAGCTGTCTCCCGCATCATTGGCCGAGTTTGCCAAGACCGTTGGAGATCCCTGGCAGATGCACCCCGGCGACGAATACGAAATCGCCATGTTGGGTCCGTGGAATGGTCGCGTCCGTGTTGCCGAGGTCACACCGAGCACGTTTACACTCGTCACCTGCGAAGGGCATCCGGAAGCGGGTCACATCGTCTTTGATGTACGAAACCATGCGCGCCACGCGCACATGCTACAGATTCAAATTGACTCCTATGCGCGATCGCGTGACGCGACGGTTGAGCTCGCCTACGGAACGCTTCGTGTGGGACAGCATGTGCAGGCGGAAGTCTGGATCACGTTTCTTCAGCGCGTCGCAGAGTTGGCAGGCATGACGCGTGTGCCCGAAGTCGGCATCACTACCGAGGAGCTTGTCGATTGAATCGAACGGGGCATCAACAAACACGCTCGATTGACGATTCGCTTCGCGCACGACTCGACGAGATCAGCCGGCTGGACGCCACGATCGATCTGACGCGGCGCGAACAGTATCTCACGGAGGCGGGCTGGAACGTTGACGCTCGAGAAATTACGCTGCTTCCCGAGCCTCCGGGGCCTCCCGAACACGACGGGAGTTTTGCGACGGCCGCCTCGATCCTCAGGGACTATCGCTTTACGCCGCAACGACTCATTAGCGGACACTTCGATCCCGACGCTCCGCTCGACTCCCGGCCCATGCTGCTCTCGGCGCGATTTTTGTGGATGCGATTTGAACTAGGGGTGCGTGTACATCGGGTGATCGAGGAAACACGAAGCGGCGCGGTCGGCGAAGAAGCCGTCTGGGGCTACAGCTACCACACGCTGGCTGGACATCTGGAGCGCGGCGAGATCACGTTCGAAGTGGTCAAGCAGCTGAACACTGGCGAGGTCGACTTTCGCATCCATTCGCTCTCGCAAACCGGCCACGTTGCCAACTGGTTTTATCGGATTGGATTTCGCCTGGTTGGGCGTCGGCTCCAACGAAGGTTTGCAGTGGAATCACTGCAGAATATGCAGCAGATGGTGCACGATCACCTTTCACACAGAGAGACGGTATGAGCAAGATTCTTCGAGGGCTGGCCGCCGGCTACGGCGCCAAGAAGCTGGGCGGCGGCTGCTTCAGCACCGTGCTGGTTTTCATCGTATTGTGGTATGTGCTGGGCAACTGCGACATGATGCGATAGCACACGCACCCATTGCCTGCTCAGTCGGGGAGCAGACTGAGCACCTCACGAAGGTCATTCATGTCAAACGGCTTTTGCACAAAGACATCGAATCCGTCTTCAAGCGCACGCTCGCGTTCACGCGTTGAACTCAAGCCGGTCATGGCGATCGCCGTAAACGTTTGCCCTGCGACACGGTGGCGCATGCGGTCGAGCAGTTGCATACCGCTCATGGCCGGCATAGTGAGATCAATAAACGCGATACGTGGATGCCACTCGTCGAGGAGCCGCAGCGCACCGGGGCCATCGGTAGCCCAGCGCACCTCGCAGCCGAGCATCTCGAGACTGGCCGCAAGGCTGTCTGCGAGATCCACACTGTCGTCTACGACAAGCACACGTCGCACTGGAATTGGCCTCTTTTCGCTCATGACGGCACGTGAATCTGCCCCCTGGGGTGCATATTGCCTGCGCTGATTCCTGAGTATGCTGATAGAGGAAGATTCACGCAATTGGTAGCCCTTCAGATGGTGATCCGATGATCATGTCGAAAACAGCACGTGCGGAAGCAGTGCCGTCGACAAACGAGAGTGATCACGATCGCGCCACGCTCGAACACGGGCGGTTGGCCACGATTGGTGCACTCACGGCGGGACTCGGCCACGATCTACGCAACGCGATTGCACCGGCTTTGCTTCGCCTCGATACGCTCGCGGACGCGCCCAATCTGACGGAAGGTACGCACCGCGAGCTGCGCGCGATTCGCAGCAGTATCGGTGAAATGCAGCACATTGCGGCCGGATTGCATTTGCTGGCCGCAGATCCGGTCGGAGACGCCGCAGTGCCGTGCACCACAAAGCTCAGCAACTGGTGGCAAGACCTGCTGCCACTTGTGCACGCCGCCGCTTCGCCCGGCACCCTGTTGCGTGCCGATATTCCCGAGACGCTCGGGTTGGTGTCGGTTCCCCCACAGGTGCTGGCGCAGGTAGTGATGGGGCTGGTCATGAACGCGCGCGAGCTGATGCAGGGCAATCCGTCTCCTCGCCTGCTGATGTCGGCTCGCAAAGCGTCCAATAGTGTGCTGCTCACGCTGGAGCACGCGGGACGGACTCCATCGATCGACACCACGGTGCAGCGCGTAAACGCGCGCCTCGTTGATTCTCCGATTGACAGCATTTCCGGGCTCGGCATTGCGAAAATGCGTGAACTGTTGCGCGCCCATGATGCAGATCTCGTGCTTTCGGAATACTCCAGCGACGGTGGCCGCTTTGAGCTCCGACTCGCCCTGTGCGGGGACACCATCGAAACGAACTTTCACATCGCCGCAGCGCGCGCATCGATCGTGGAACCGTTCTCCGTGCTGTGTATTGACGACAATGAGCTGCTCATTGACGCATTGGAGAGTCGCCTGCAGCTTGAAGCAGGTTTCACCAAGCTGCATCGCGCCGTCCCCCTTACCAATTCGGTGGCGATCGTTGCACGCGCTCGGCCAACCGTCGTGCTCCTCGATTACGACCTGCCCGACGGCATTGACGCGTTGCAAGTGCTCGAGCGCATCGTGCACGAGAGTCCGGCCACGCGCGTGATTGTATTTACGGGATTTCCCAACAGTCAGCTGGTGACAGACGCAATGGCGCTCGGCGCGCACGGCTTCGTTTCCAAGGGCATCGAAAGCGATCGACTGATTGCCGCGATCCATCGGGTGCGCAATGGCGAGGATGTGATTGAGCTTGATGCCTGAGGCGCAGGCGGAACGTTCCAGGCGCGCGCAAACAAACAGCGCGTTCAGCCAAGGCTGAACGCGCTGTTTGTTTGAAACACGGTGCGCGTCGTACTGCTTACGGCATCTGCTTGTCGGTGAACCAGAACGCTTCAACACTCGATGCATTCTTGCGCGCCACAACAATCGTGTACGACATGCCCGCCTGCAGGTTCACATTCGGCAGGGTCAGCAAGGACCGGTTACCATCTTCCGTGCGAAACTCCAGCGTGCCGGACCACGGCGTCACATCTTTAAAGCCCGCTTCCGACGAGTAGTTGATGCCGTCGAACAGCGTTTCTCCACCCTGTGCCACCACATTGATTTCGTCCGTGCCACGCGCCGCGTGGATGACACGCACATGCGCCTTGCTGTTGTCCGACGAAATTTCGTCGCGCAGAATGCGCGTCTTGAGCGCGCCGCCGTCTTCTTCACGCATCACGACCATCGTGTAGCGGTAGCCGTCCGTCAGCATCTCACGGTTCGTTTCGAGCGGCGAATAGGTGCCGTCTGTCGTGCCAGAGACTTCGAACGTATTCCAGTTCTTGTCGATGTTCTGGTACTGGGACACCGTCTGGTATTCTACGGCCGGCAGCGACTGCATGTTGTCGCCACGGATGGTCAACTGCCGCACATCCGGCGCCGCGTTCACGACGCGAACAAGCGCGAGGCCGCGGGCGTCGGCGGCGTCGCCTGACATGGACGTATCAATGGAACCGTCGGCCATCGCCGTGGCCACTTCACCTTCGGTTTTTGCGTCCTTGTTGCAAGCCGTGAGCAACACAGCGCCAAGCAACAATACTGGGGTGCGAATGGATCGGATCATGCGTGGGTCCTCGGAAGAGTCCAGATTTCAAGGCGACGACCCTATGTCGACGTCGTGATCACATGTGAACTGTACGGAGAACCTACACGACAATGTGAAGATGCTGCATCCACCAACGGAGTGATCATTCACTACACACCGCGGACGATGTCATGTGACACTGATCACGCGTGGGCTGCTACATCGTGCGCAACAGTCCACGCTTGAAGGCGATCATCAACGCCTGTGTGCGATCACGCGCATCAAGTTTCGCCAGAATCGCTTTCACGTGCGCCTTGACCGTGCCTTCGCTGATAGAGAGAGATTCCGCGACCTCAAGATTGGATTTTCCCTCAGACAAACAACGCAGGACTTCCGTCTGGCGAGCGGTCAACGATTCGGTCGCCACGTGATCGGCCAGCTTGGCCGCGATCGCAGGGGCGATAACGCGCTTGCCAGCCCGCACGGCGCGAATGGTGGAGACCAGCTCTTCTGAATCCACGTCTTTCAGCACGTAGCTCGACGCGCCCGCGCGCAGTCCCCGAAAGATTTCTTCGTCCGTATCGTACGTAGTGAGCAGAATCACGCGGGCCTCAGCGTCGACGATACGCAATGCTTCCGTCAGTTCGGCACCATCCATGGGCCCCATGCGTACGTCAACAATGCAGACGTCGGGCGCCAGCGTGCGAAACAGGGACAATGCCGTTTCACCGTCGGCCGCCTGGCCAACCACTTCGATATTGTGCCCCGCCAGAACGGCGGCCAGCCCTTCACGCAGAATCGCGTGGTCGTCTACGAGCAGTACGCGAATCGTTGTTTCCGTCATATGACTCTCACAAAAATGTGGTTCTGTACTGACCGCAGTGGTAGTTGCGTACTACCATAACAGTTCCGGCGCGTTCCTGTAATGATCGGTCGGGTATTACGCCTGTGATCTCTATCACACGTCTGGGCAGCTGAATGAAAGAGGCGGAACCGGAAGTATTGATGTTGCGCAACGTGCTCGCGACCACGGCGCATGATCTGGGCGGGCTGGCGAGCGCCTTGTTGCTTCGCGCCGACGTCCTGGAGCATGGCTCGTCGGACTCCACCGTTGGCGCCATGCGGTCCATCGCGGCGGAGCTCCGCGTGCTGGGTCAACAGTTGCGCACCCTTCGCGAAGACGAAGGGAACGACACGCTTGCTCCACCGCAGAGCGGTTCCATGTTGTGGTCCGCACGCGTCACGCGATTTGGCGTGGGACTCCTGCCCCGCGGAAGCGCGGTCGACTGCACCATTGATGACACCCACATACCGCCTGCGCTCGCGCATCCGTTGTGGAAGATTTCGCTTTCCCTCCTGGGAACCATTAACGAGCAGTGGCCGACAACCCGCGTGACAGTAGAGATCGGCAGCGAACCAGTCTCTGATGGCACGGCACTCACGCTAGGCGCGGTGATGAACGGCAAGCCGCTCGATCTTGCAGACGCCATGCAGGGCGTGTGGTGGCAGTGGGCCGCGCGTCAGGCAGCGCACCATCGCATTACGTTGGGTGCCGCGCGCAAGCGCATCGTGATTGGTACACACAGTGCTCGTTCAGGTGATGCATAGGATCGAGCTGAAGATCACTCTTTCGGACAACTGCGGTTTGCCTCGCATTTCGTCAACTTCCGGCTTCGATATGGCATCTCCATATCCATCAACTGCAAGGAGCTTGACATGAACGAAGACACGATCAAGGGCAACTGGAAAGAACTCAAAGGCAAAGCGCGTGAGCAGTGGGGCAAGCTCACGGACGATGACCTTGATGTAGTCGCCGGCAAGCGTGATCAGATGGTCGGCAAGATCCAGCAGGCCTACGGCCGCACGAAAGAAGAGGCCGAAGCGGAACTCAAGGCGTGGGAAGACACGCACCATTCGCCGACAGTCTGACCGCACAGCTGCTGCGCGCGTATGATGGACCCCGGAAGGGCGGCGTTCAGCCGCCCTTCTTCGTTTCCTTGGCCCACGAATCGCGAAGACTCACGATGCGGTTGAAGACAATCCGATCGGGCGTGCTGTCTTCGGGTTCACTCATGAAGTATCCCGTCCGCTCGAACTGATAGCGCGAACCCAACGCATCATTCGCCACCGACGGTTCAATCTTGGCGTTAGCGATGATCACCAGCGACGCCGGGTTCAGCGTGGACAGGAAGTCTTCGCCCTCCGGCACATCGTCTGGATCCGGCTGCGTGAACAGCCGATCATAGAGTCGCACTTCGCAATCGATCGCGTGCGCGGCCGACACCCAGTGAATCGTGCCCTGCACCTTGCGACCGTCGGGTGCATTGCCACTGCGCGTTTCCGGATCGTAGGTGCAGTGGAGTTCCGTGACGTTGCCGTCAGCATCCTTGATCACATCGGTGCAGGTGATCAGGTACCCGAAGCGCAGACGCACCTCGCGTCCCGGCGCGAGACGGAAGAACTTCTTGGGCGGATCTTCCATGAAGTCATCACGGTCAACCCACAGCTCTCGCGAAAACGGCACGTCGCGAGTGCCTGTCTTCGGCACGTCGTGTGGATAGTTCTGCCCTTCGAGCATATCCACCTGCCCTTCCGGATAGTTCGTAATCACAACTTTCAGCGGGTTGAGTACGCACAACACCCGCGGCACTTCCATGTTGAGATCATTGCGTACCGCGTGTTCGAAGGTGGCGATCTCAACGCGCGCGTCTTTGCGTGCCACACCGATGGTATCGGCAAAGGCACGAATGGCCTCCGGTCGCACACCGCGACGTCGCAGTCCCGCGATCGTGGGCATGCGCGGATCATCCCATCCGCTTACATGCCCATCGTTCACCAACCGCAACAGTTTGCGCTTGCTGAGTACCGTATAGTCCAACTCCAGACGCGCGAACTCAATCTGTGTGGGTGGATTCACGTAGCCCGCGTGCTCCACCAACCATTCGTAGATATCGCGGTTGTCCTTGAACTCCAGCGTGCACAGCGAACGCGTAATGCCCTCGATCGCGTCACTCAGTCCGTGCGCGAAGTCGTAGAGCGGGTAAATCTTCCACTCCGTGCCACGACGATAATGATGCGCATCGCGCCGAATGCGGAGCAGCAGCGGATCGCGCATGATCATGTTCGGATGCGCCAGATCAATCTTCGCACGCAAAACGTGCGCGCCATCGGCGAACTCACCCGCCTTCATCCGGCGCAGCAGGTCGAGATTCTCCGCCGGCGTGCGATCGCGGTACGGGCCAGGATTCCCCGGCGATGTTACGGTACCACGATTGGTGCGAATCTCTTCTTCCGACTGTGAATCCACGTACGCCCGGCCCTGCTCCACCAGACGTTCGGCAATCGCGTACAGCTGCTCGAAGTAGTCCGAGGCGTAGTGTTCACCGTCCCACTTAAAACCAAGCCATTTGATATCCTGCTTGATGGCCTCTACATACTTCATGTCTTCGGTGAACGGATTCGTATCATCAAAGCGCAGATTACACGTCCCGCCAAACTCGCGCGCGATCCCGAAGTTCAGACAGATCGACTTGGCGTGACCCATATGCAAAAAGCCATTCGGCTCGGGCGGGAAACGCGTCGCGGTGGGGCGACCAAAGCGACCCGTGGCGATGTCATCAATGACGAGCTCGCGAATGAAGTCGCGACGCGGCGTGGATTCGGAGCTGTTGGGTTCAGTCACGAGAGTCTGGTGTGTGTCGGAGGAGAAGAGAGCAAGATAGTCGCCGATTGACAGCGTAGCGCCGCGCATCTAACATCTACTGAACTTTCCGTACTACGTCCGTCCTCTGTGGGGGTTGGTGTGTTCTTCCGTGCCTGGCGCTCGCTGGCCGTGCTGCTCCTGCTGGAGGTCGCGTCTTCCGGTGCCGCCGCGCAGACAGCAACAGGCACGCTGCAGGGAAGCGTGCGGGCCGAACAGACTGCGGTGCCCCTCGCGTACGCCGTGGTCAGTCTGCCGCGACTCAACGTGGAACGCTTCACCAACGGCGCCGGTGTCTTTGTCCTGACCACGCTGCCGGAAGGACGCCATGAGGTGTTGATCCGGCGCATTGGCTACGCGCCGTATCGAAGCACCGTCACGATTGAACGCGGTGTGGTCACGCGTCTCGATGTGCAGCTGGCGGCGATTCCAGTCAACATTCAGACGCTGACGGTGCGCGCCATGGTGAGCTGTACGTCACCCGGTGTGCCGGACGCGACGCGCTTTCCGGAAGTGGCTGCCCTCGTGGCACTGCTCCGCGAAAATGCGGATCGCTATCGTTTGCTCGCATCGCAGTATCCCTTTGCCTACCGTCAGGTACGCGCGTTGGCTGAACTCGAGAACGAGAAGTCGCCCAGCTCGCTGGTCCTGCTGCAGCGGGTCGATACGATTCTTGCACG
>JALHNZ010000083.1:1261-15335 GCA_022843265.1 Gemmatimonadaceae bacterium | reverse complement strand
AGTCCATCGTCGAGGTCCCGGACGGAACGCTCGTCGACGGTGCTCACGCGGCGGTCTCCTGTCCGCGCGCGACGCCGAGGTTTCCACGCACAATGGCGTTCCCCGGATCGATCGAGAGCGCGCGCTCCCAGGCCTCTCGGGCGGCAAACTGATCGCCGCGACGATAGTGAATGTTGCCAAGCTTGAGCCACACATCGGCCCCGTGATCCGGGGCGAGGCGCACCACACGCTCGTACGCATCACACGCGTCATCATACTGCTGCGCACGGTACTTGTAGTCGCCCAGATTCTTGTGCAAATGCGGCAGGCTGCTCTCTTCCAGCAACGCGTGCTCAAGCGTTCGCGCGGCCGCCTCGTGCGCACCTCGGCGCTCCTGCACCACCGCCAGATCATTAAACAACACCGTGGCGTGCGGGTGGAGCGCGGTGCCCTCCTCGAGCAAGGCCACCGCGCGATCCGTTTCGCCACGCAGTGCTGCGGCGAGACCGGCGTGATGAAACCACACGGCACTCGGTTGACGCGCCCCCCACAGCGAGCGCGCCGTGGACAGGCGCTCTTCAGCACGTGGCAGATCACCGCGCAAGGTGGCGACCACCGCCTGCGAGAGCGCAATGCGTGGATCTTCCGACCCGCCGCGACGCGCCGCTTCCGCCAACGTGCTTTCGGCCAGCTCCAACTGCCCGCTGCGCTCGTACGCGTACGCAAGCGCCTGCAACACAGCGGGCTTGGCGTCGAGTTGTTCCGCGGCGCGGCGGAGCATGTCAATGGCGGCGTCCCAATCCTCACGACGCACGTGCACCAACCCCAGATGAAAGCGCGCACCGAGATCGTCGGCGCGAAGCTCAAGCACACGACGGAATTCCCGTGACGCTTCGTCGTACATGCCCGTGCGGTAGAACGCCACGCCAAGATTGCGGTGTTCCGCCACGCGGCTTTCCGGCGCTGGTTGCCGACGCGCCGAGCTGCGGCCAACACGCTGCGCGAAGCCCGCGGTGACCAACCCGTACACCGCCTTGCCTACGGCAAACTCACCAAGGCCAGATCGTTCAACAATGGACGCCACATCGTGCGTGCCGTCCAGCCAGGGCGCCACAATCGACTGGTCAGACGTAAGCGCCACACCGCTCTGCTGCAGGCGCGCCACATCGATTTCGAAGATCAGATCAAGCGACGGAATCTTCTTTTCGATCTGCGTCCATTCATCAACCCGGCGCGCCGCTTCCATGAGCAGCGAATCGGCCGGTATTGCCACAATGAGTGGATCAGCCGGTGACTGCTGCGCCTCAAACGCAAAGGTGCCGGCGTTCCAGGTGAACAGAATGCACACGATCTCTTCGATGAGTGCGCGACACTCGCGCGCGATGATATCGGCCGCCACCAACTCCCGCGCCAGCAGAAGGCGAGCGAGCTGCCGGTCGTCGTCGTCGGGCAGTTCGGCCTGGATACGCGCCAACGCATCGGCTTCGATAACGCCCGCCCTCAACAGCCGGTCGGCCAGTCGATCGCGACGATTCACCAGCGACGCGTGCCAGATCGCGCCGCGATCAAAGTGCACGGCACCAAAGCTGCTTTCACGTGCGAGGCTGAGCACGCCCGTTTTCTGTCCGAGCGCCAGCAGCTGCAGCACATCGGCCAGGCTCGCTTCGCTAAGACTTCCGCGAATCGCCATTAGCGAAAGTCCTCAAGCAATCGATCACCCGCATCGGGCCAATCCCAGAGAATTTTTTCGTGGTCCAGAAAGAACGCGTCCTGCGCGCCGTCGCGAAGCGGCACACCGGCGCGTGGTGTCGCGGCGACCATGCGGGTCACACCTTCGAGTTCACGTCGCGCCAGCGGCAAGTCCAGCGGCACCGCCAGGAGATCAGCGGCCGCAGCGAGACGCGTGATCACACCCTCCAGCTCGCGCGCACTCGGCGCTTCACGATCTGACAAATACGACACGAGCGTGGCATCGTCGGCGTAGCCGGCCTCAATGAGCAATCGGCGCACCAGCCGCTCGCGCAGGGCGCGATCCGGCGGCTGCAGCACGACAACAAGCCCGCCCTCAAACCGTGAACGCAAACGATCGGCCATCCCGCGCAACTCACGCGGTGCACGGTCACTCGTGAGTACGATTTGCGCGCCACGATCGTGCAGCACATTGAACAGGTGAAAGAGCTCCTCCTGCGTGCGCTCTTTGTCGGCCAGCTGGTGCACATCATCAATGACCAGCACTTCCGCCGCGCGATACCGTGCCCGCCAACGTTCCACACCGCCCTCTTGCATGGCCGCAACCAGCTCTTCAACGAACGTCGTTGCATCCACACACGCCACGGCCGTGCGTGGCTTCATGTCGCGTAGCGCACTTGCGATGGCGTGTGCAAGATGCGTTTTGCCGGTGCCGCTCGGACCGTGAATGAACAACGGATTGTACCGCTGACCCGGATGTTCAATCACCGCGTCAGACGCTTTGAGCGCCAGCTGATTTGACAGGCCGGCCTCAAGTCCGCTGCGCGTGTATTGCGGATTGGGCGCCGGCAGCGGTAACGCGGAGGCCAGCGCGCGATCCAGCAAGCGCTGCGCTTCGGCCACCATTTCCGGATTGCGAAATGCAGGATGCCCTCGCACGCCGGGATCCAGTGTAACGGCCTGCATTTCAAGTCCGCGCAGATGATCCACGGCTGCGGCAAATGTTGCCAACAGTCCGTTCACATCCGGCGCAGTGTGAAGCTGCATCGCGCGCTCAAGCACCACGGTCACAAAACCCTCAGTACGCCAGAACGCGCACGCTTCGCCAAGCGTGACGCGCCACCGTTCAACACGCGTTTCGACTTCCTGCGTCACGTCGGCGAGAAATCCGTCGTATTCAGCGGGCTTGGTGCGCGATGTATCGGGCACCACAGGTACGGCGCCGGATACTCCGCTGAGCCGTTCGCCGAGTACCGCTCGCACATCATTCGCACTGATCGGCGCGGGCTCGAGCTGTTGATACGCGGCCAGCCGATTAAGTGCACCCTTGAGTTCACGCACATTGCCCAGCGCAAGCCGCGCGACTTCATCGAGCACACCGTCCACGAATACCAGTTCGCGCTCCTCCGCGCTATTGCGCAGAATCGCGAGACGCATTTCAAAATCGGGCGCACCAACGTCTACCACCAATCCACCAGAGAGACGTGACACAAGTCGCTGGTCCACGTCGGGAATTTCGGCGGGCGGGCGATCACTGGTCATGACAAGCTGACGGCCACCGCTCTGCATCAGGTTAAACAGTCGCAGCAGTTCCGTTTGTGTTTCGCGCTGCCCCGTGAGGAACTGCACGTCGTCGAGCAGCAGCAAATCCACGTGTTGAAAGTGCGTGGCATACTGCTCGCGCTGCCCTGAGGCAATCGCGCGATGCAGGCGCTCCACCACATCTTCCGCGCTCGTCAGTTCAACACGCAGTGCCGGGTGCGACTGTCTCGCGTGATACGCGATCGCGGCGGCCAGATGTGTTTTGCCAAGCCCCGGCCCGCCGTAAATGAACAGCGGGTTGTACGCACTGCCCGGCGCGTCGGCCACGCGCTGCGCGGCTGAGTGCGCCAGACGATTCGACGCCCCCACCACAAAGTTCTCGAAGCGATACCCGCCATCGAGTGCACGAGCGGTCACAGCAGGTCACTCCCGCTGCTGACCAGTTCGAGCGACTCGATCGAGCCGGGCAACACCGCGGAATGATCAACGGGTCGCTGCAAAACTCGCTGCGCAGGCGTTGCAACCGGCGTGGCCAGCGCCTGACGCGCGCGTGCGCCCGCTGTGGTGCCATCATCCGCGCCAAGCCGACGCAGCACCTGCACACCGAGGGAGCGCAGTGTGTCGAAGACACCCTGACCACGCAACGCATCCGCGGCGAACTCGGGCACGCTGCGAAAGTTCAGCGCCGACGACAGCTCGGCCACTGACGCCACCAGCGATTCCGGCAAGTCCTGTTTGTTGTATTGCATCACAATGGGCAGGCTACGCGCATCCACGCCGTGTTCGGCGAGATTCACGTGCATGTCCTGCAGGCTTTCCAGATTGTCATCCCAGCGGTGGCGCTGACTGTCTGCCACAAACGCTACGCCGTCTGCGCCCTGCAGCACCAGCTGCCGAATGGCCTTGTAGTAGGGTTGCCCAGGCACCGTGTACAACTGAAAGCGCACTTTGTACGCGCCTACTGAACCAAGGTCTACGGGCATGTAGTCAAAGAACAACGTGCGATCGCGACGTGTGGCGAGCGACGTCAAATGTCCCACCTGCTCTCCCGGCAGCGCGGAGTGCAGATAGGACAGATTCGTCGTCTTACCCGATCGGCCCGGCCCACAGAACACCAGCTTGCAGGTGATCAGTCGGGTGGCGTGATCGACGATGGGCATGTGCTCGCTCCTCGGTGACGCGCGTTGCACACGTCGGACTAATGCTCATGTGGTGCAGAAAATCCCGTCGGGAGACGGGCGCTTCACTCAGTCGACGCCGGATTCAGTAACGCCTGAAGTCGCGCGGCGAGTCCAATCGCTTCCCGGACGCGATCCGCATCGCGGCCCTGATCGGCCACGCGCAGATACGCACTCCAGTGTGTGAGCGCCAACGTGAAGTCTCCGCGTCGCGCGGCCGAGTCACCGTGCTCGCGCAGGTCACTCGCATCCGTTCTGACGTCGGTCACCGCGTGCGTCGGGCTCCCGGACAAGGACGTCTCGGCCCCCTTGAACGCAACCGGTTGGTGTGCCGGGGGCGTGACGGTGCGCACAGGGGTTTGCGTGTCAGGAGTCGACAGGGACGGCAGCGTGATGCGCGGCGATCCGTGGGGGGTCAGCATGCCGGCGCGCAGCGGGTCGAACACCAGATCATCCGGGTCGGAATCCGCATCAAACACCGCCATCTCAGCGGTGGGTGGAATCCAGAGTTCCGATTCCACGATGGCGCCGCTCGGTGGTGTTGTGACACGACGCACGGCACCACCGTCGCGCACCGTGAGCAGCCCCGTACCCACCAGTCGATGCACAATTCCCGCCACTTCGATCACATCGCGCTGCAACAGCTGCGCGAGTGTGCGAAGGGTGCGCACACCATCAACACGCGTGAGCACTTCCCACTCCTGCGGCACCAGTCGCAGCAAGGGCAGCGCCTTGGGCTCAACATCCACAAAGGAGGGCACAACATCGGCTGAGGGGACACGGTCAGCCAGCTGCTGCCACGCATCATCACGACGCGCGGACTCCACGAGCATGGCATCGGTGGGAATGCGTACACGACTGGCGCTCGCCGCCCCAACCGGTTCGGGCGCAAACGCAAAACGACCTTCACGCCACGCCAGTACATCGAGCACTTCTTCTTCAACACCGGGACGCGAGCCGCTCGCGGCGATCGGTGTTGCCTCACCTGGAGCTGGCGGATCATCGGCACCCGCGTCCACGATTGCCCCTTCGGCAAATCGGATCCAGGCGCGACGCCCGCGCAGCAGCGAAGACACGCTGAGCACACCGCTCTTGCGGCTCAGCGAAAGCAACTGTCCGACCTCATGAAGGCCCAGATCCCGAATCGTCCCTTCCAGACTCATCGCGTCTCCCGTGTCGCGTGAGTGGCCATCGTCATGGACGACGGCGTGAATCGTTCCGTGGCCGTAGCCAGCGCATCCCGTGCCCGACTTGCCGGCGCTGAACCCGGCGCCATCGCAATGAGACGACCCCAGCGGGATCGTGCATCACGCGTGCGCCCCTGATCTGCGAGCAAAACGCCGTCCATCCACAACGCCTCGGGATGATCGGGTTCGAATCGCCGCGCACGCTGCACCGCCGTGCGTGCATCTTCCGGACGATTGGCGGCGCGCAACGACTCAGCGAGCGCCACCAGCGCGTCCACATCGGCGGGTTCACGTTCAAGATGCGACGCCAGCACCGCAATCGCCTCTGCGGGGCGCTGGCTGTCTCGATGCACACGCGCAAGCGTAAGCCGGGCCTCGCGAAAGTTGGGGGCCGTGGCCAGCGCCGCGACCAGTTCAAGCCGCGCTGCGAGGTGATTACCGCTGGCGTGCAGCAACTGCGCAATCGCCACGCGTGGAGACGGACGTGTTGGATCGATGGCCAGCGCACGACGATACAACACCACGGCTAACGTGGATTCACCCATCTGGACGGCCGCGTCACCCACGAAGTGCAACAACGCGGCGCTCCTCGGATCAAATCGCAACAGTCGGTCAATGGCCGCCCGCGCAACACGCGTACCGTAGGAGTCCGCGAGTGCGGCGTGCGACGCGGCAAGCAATGCGAGCACATCAACGTCCTGCGTGTCGTGCGATCCAAATCGTTCTACGAGCGAAATCACTTCGGATCCGCGACCAAGCAGGCACGCAGAGCGAATCTCGCCGAGCAATGCGCGACGCTCGATGCCTTCGATCGCGTTTCGAACGGCAGCATCTCGTTTGAGCAGGGCGCGCACCTGACTGTACCGCTCGTACGCTTCACCATGAACACCGGCGGCAGCAAACGAATCTGCAACGAGTGCCGTGGCACGAGCCTCAAGCAGCGGTTCCGCCTTTCGCACAACCGCAGTGCACTGCACCAGTACATCTTGTGCTTCGCGCTGCGCCGCTTCGTAGTGCCCGTTGCCGAGTTGCACATCGGCCGCGTCGAGACGCTGCTGCAGCGTGATCGCCGCTGATCCTTCGCGCTCGCTCGGATTGGGCGCGCGTTCCGGCAACAGCGCGGCAACTTCGTCTTCCGAAATCTCCGCACCGACCAGTGGCTCCGGTTCAGCGACCGACAACAGATCCAGTCGGCCAACGCTCTCCGGGCACTCGTCGTGCAGCGCGATCTCCACCGTGAGGCGCGGCGCCGATCGAACGGGCGCCAGTCCAAGTGCGTGCTGCGTTTCACGAAGTGCACCATCGTGATCGCCGAGCGAACCGAGCACCTGCGCGAGTGTGTACCGCGCCTCGGCGTGATCGGGGCGGTGCTCGATGGCGGTCGTGACCGCCGTTCTCGCTTCATCCACGCGATGCAGCGCGAGCAACGCCAATCCCATTTCATGCCACGCATCAGACAGGGTGGGGTGAAACGCCACGAGTTCACGCAGGATCGCGAGCGCGGCCATCGGATCACGATGGCGCATATTCCACCGCGCAAGATTCAGGCGCGAGCGAACGAGCGTGGCATCCAGCGTTGTTGCACGCTGCAAGGCTTCACGCGCCGGCACCCCGTCACCAAGATCCTCCAGCGCCACGCCGAGATTATTGTACGCCAGCGCATACCGCGGATCCACACGCAGTGCGCGCCGATAGCTTTCCGCGGCCGCCGCAACGTCACCGGCCTGATGCAGCGCGACGCCATGCTCATTCCAAAGTCTCGCGTCTTCAGCACGCTCTTCAAGCAACGCAGCATAGCGTGATTTCGCGTCGGCGTGAAACCCCTGCACCAGATCCAGCTCGGCGAGGGCATGACGCACCAGCGTCGCATCTTCGCCTTGTGCCGCCGCCCGTTCGAACTCGCGTCGTGCTTCGGCAAAATAGCCGCGCTGACGGAACGCCAGACCCAGGCTATGCCGCGCGAGCGACTGATTGCTCACCACACCGAGCATCGCGGGGGTATCGAGCATGCCCCGTGTGATGGGAATGGCTGGGACACTGCCCGCGGGTGCACCGCTCGCCGGCGCGAGTCGTGGATCGAGCGACAGATCGGATTCCAGCGTGGCCATGGCCGGATCCAGCGCGTTGGCACGACGCGCGGCTTCACCCGCGGCTTCGTGATAGCCCATGTCGCCGAGCACGAATCCACGCAACAAATGCGCTTCGGCGACGCGCTCATCCAGCTGCAACAGCGCGTCCAACTCGCGCAACGATTGTTCGTTCGCACCGCGATGATAGTGCACTTCGGCGAGGTGCAAGCGTGTGGTCGGATCGTCGGGTTCTATGGCCAACGCACGCTCAAACCAGCGCTGCGCCTTGCGAAGATCTCCACCCTGCTGTTCGAGCACGCCGTATTCACGCAGTGCGAGTGCGTCGTCTGGCTCCTGAGCCAGCAGTGCATCAAGCTGCGAAGCGGCGTCCGCAGCGCGTCCGAGAAACCGAAGGAGCCGGGCCAGTTCGCGGCGTGCGCCGAGATCCGTGGAATCGCGCTGCAAACGCACGTCGAGCGCCGCGATGGATGCATCGCACGCGCCGGTGTTGGCCGCCGCTACCTCGAGGTTGCGCGCGGCCACGCGCATGCGCGGCGCAATCGCCAGCGCCTGCAAGAAGGCCTGCACGGCTTCGGCGTGCAGCCCTTTGGAGTAGTACAACACGCCAAGATTGTTGCAGGCACCGGGATCGGTCGCGTCAATGCGACCGGCCAGTGCGAGCAACAGCGCGATGTTGCGATCGGCCGTTGGTTCGGTAGACATCGGGGAACCCGAGATCCTCGCCGTCAGGCGAGCCGCAACGCTCGCAGCATGACCTGCAGCGAGGCCGGATCCGGCAGCAGCAGGAAGAAACCGCGCAACGATTGGCCAAGATCCGTGAGCATGAACTCACTCTCCACGCACAACACGGAATCCGGGTCAGAGGCAAACTGCGTGTACGCGCTGCTCAACACCGCCGCCGACATGTCAATCACCAGTGACGGTGGTGATGGCAACAACAGCATGCCCAGAAAATCCGAGAGCGCATTCATGTACGCGCCGCTCAGAATGTTGCCCGCTTCCTTGATCGCCGACGTTTCGAGTTCACCAAGGGCGACCGACGAACCGACCGGTCGACGCAGCATCAACTCCGCCAGTCGCATCACGGTTGGTTTCGGAAAGACAAGCAAGGTGCGTCCGCTCAGATCGCCGAGCATGTGCATCATTACGGCGGCAACGGGCTCTTCTTCGTCGCCGAACTGGGCCGGGATTGCTTCCAGTTGCACAATGTTGATGGCTGGCACCTTGATCATGATGGTGCTGCCCGTCATCTGTGATAACGCAGTCGCTGCGTGGCCCGCCCCGATGTTCGCGGTTTCCCGCAACGCATCGAGCTGGATGGACTTGAGGGACCTGATGGCCTCCATGGTGCACTCCGAAGAAGTCAGAAGGCTCGCGCCGGTCAGGCGACACGCCGGTCAGGCGAGACTTCCTACATCGACGATGAGCGCAGGGCTCCCGTCACCGAGAATTGTCGCGCCGCTGAACAATGACGAAGATCCCGCCACGGCATCGAAGGCTTTGACCACGATATCCTGCTGGCCTAGCAGCGCGTCCACCTTGCAGGCAATGCGTCGTCCGCCGGTGTCCACGATCAACAACTGCGCGCCGGCGTCGTCGGCGGGCGGCTCCCCGAACACACGGCGAAGCCGAATGAGCGGCACCACTTCATCGCGCATGGAAACGGCCTCTTTGCCGCGCAGCGTGAGCCGTGCGACGTCGTCGAACTCCACCGCTTCCACCACGTGGGCTGCGGGCACGGCGTAGGTGTGATCACCCACCTGCACCAGCAGCGCCCGCACAATGGCCAGCGTGACTGGCAGGCGCATGGAAAAGATCGTACCCCGCCCTGGTTCGCTCTCGATTTCCAGCGAACCGCCCAGCGACCGCACACGATTGGCGACCACGTCAATCCCCACGCCACGACCCGACACGGCGGTGACCGTGGCCGCCGTCGAGAAGCCCGGCTGCGCGAGCAACTTCACAAGGTCTTCATCCGACAGCGCGCTTACATGTCGCTCGACGCGCCCCTCGGCCACGGCGCGGTCCAACACCTTGTTGCGATCAATGCCGCGGCCGTCGTCTTCAACGGCAATCACAATCGCCGCGCGATCGCGACGTGCGCGAAGGATCAAGCGACCATTGGGCAGCTTGCCCGCGTTGGCCCGCTGTTCGGGTGATTCAATGCCGTGATCAATCGCGTTGCGCAGTAGATGCACAATGGGGTCACCGATGGCGTCAAGCATGGACCGATCGAGTGCGATATCGCGCCCTTCCATGGAAAACGCGATCTCTTTGCCCAGTTCGCGCGCCACATCGCGCACCAGACGCGGAAACCGATCGAACACCTGCCCAACCGGCACCATCCGGGCCTGCAGAATTTCTTCCTGCAACGCACTGACCAAGCGTGAGGCATCGTGCGCCGCGGCCGCGACCTGTCGATCACCTGACGCGTCTGCGACGCGCAACAGGCGATCGCGCGTAATGACCAACTCGCCCACCAGATCGAGGAGCGCGTCCAGCCGCTTGAGGTCAATGCGCACGTGACGCAAGACATCACGGGACGCCCGTCGCACGACAGGATCACGCACCTGCACCCGCGCGACATCACCCGCGCTGCGTACCGCGTGTTCGATGTCTTCGTCGCGCGCGCCTGTGTCGAGCAGCACGGTGAACGTGCCATCAAACGTATCGGAGAGCGACTGCACCGAGGGTTCCGTGCCCTGCACCGAGCCGAGCGCTTCGAGCTTGGCTACAACAAGTTGTGCGCGCACGGACTTGAGCGGCGCATCGGGCGCGAGCGCCACAACCACAAGACGCGTGGCGTGCGTTGGCTCGGCCGTTTCACGTGGTGCGACGACCCACTCAATGGAAGACGCAGCCGGTTCTTGCGCGACAGTTACGTCCGCTGCGCCCGTGAGATCCTGCAACGAAGGCACACGCCAGGTAGCCGTGGTGCGCTGCACGCGGTCCAGTTCAATGGAATCCGCCATGGAAGCCAGTCGCTCGAGCAGCGCTTTGGCGACGGGACGGTCGGCTTGCCCGTCGACCGCGTCATCGATGTGTTGAGCGAGCGCGTCGACCGCTTCGTAGCAGAGCGTGACAAGCGTGCTATCGGCTGGCACCGCCGCTTCACGCACCGCGGCCAGCAAGGTTTCGCTCGCGTGCGCGAGTTGTTCGACGGACGCGTATCCCATCGCGCCCGCCATGCCTTTGATCGTGTGTGTGGAGCGAAATAATGAATCGATCGCGTCGCTCTGTTCGGCCGGCGCGCGATCATCGGCTAACGTCGCGAGCGCCGCATCAATGCTGGCGAGATGTTCGCGCGCTTCGGTGCGAAAGAGTTCGGCGTAGCGCGCGATGTCCACGTCGTGTGTCCTGCAGTGCTCGGCTCGTGAAGCGGCTTACGCCGCGAGCACGCGCTGCACCGCTTCCAGCACCCGACTCGGCTGAAACGGCTTCACGACAAAATCCTTGGCACCGGCCTGAATGGCTTCCACCACCAGCGCCTGCTGTCCCATGGCACTGCACATGAGAATGCGCGCCTTTGGATCGTTCTTTGTGATCTCACGGACGGCATCAATGCCACCCATATCGGGCATCACGATGTCCATGGTGACAAGGTCCGGCTGCAGCTGACGGTACTTCTCTACCGCCTGGACGCCGGTTTCGGCTTCGCCTACAATCTCGAAACCCGCCTGCGACAGGATGTCACCGACCATCGTACGCATGAAAATCGCGTCGTCGCAGATCAGTACGGTCTGACTCACGGTCCTTCCTCCGAAGAGAGCATCACACGGGCGAGGAGCGCACCCAGATCGAGGCGCATGACGATATCGTCACCCGCACTCGCAACACCACGCGCGATTCGTGGTGCTGCATCAGCGCTGTCCGGCCCGGCATTTCCGGATTCGGCGAACGCCTCTTCCCCGGCAGATGCAACGCCCGCGTCGAGCGGACGCACATCGTGCACTGCATCAACGGCCACGCCAACCACGCGGCTGCCATGCTCAAGCAAGACGATTGATGACGGGACGACGGCACGAGGTAACGGTTCACCGCTGGCGCGTTCCGTCACACCCTCGGCGAGTGGAACGCCGTCCATGCGCAGCGCAGCGGCGAGGTCGAGCACCGTGACCACCATGCCGCGCACATTCACCAAACCACTCGCCACCGCATGCGACCCCGGAATCGGCGTTATGCTTCTGGGTCGGATCACCTCGCGCACGAGCTCAATGGGCAAGGCACAGAGTTGTCCCACGACGGACACGACGAGCACCCGTGGGCGCTCGTCGTGCTGTTCTTCAGGGATCGTCGGGATCGACGTGAAAGAAGCCAAGTGCGTCGAGGGGATCAGGGTGATCGTTCAACTCAGGGAGACGAGCGACCGCGACGAGCGACGCGCGCAAATCGTCTGGTAACGGACTGCGCAACTCAATGATCTTGCCGGTGACCGGATGTGGCAGGAGCAACCACGCGGCATGCAGGAAATGACGACGGGGCGGCAAAGACGCAAGCCGACGCCCTCCGCCGCCTCCATAGGTATCGTCACCCACCACGGGATGCCCAATGGACGACAAGTGCACACGAATCTGATGCGTGCGCCCCGTATGCAGGTGCGCGCGTACCAGATCCACACTGTCAAAGCGCGCGACCCGCACAAAGGTGGTGCGGGCCTTCTTGCCGGTGCTCACGATCGCCATGCGCTGCCGGTCTTTGGGATCGCGCGCCAACGGCGCGTCCACACCGATACGTTCTTCCTTCAGGTGTCCCCAGCAGAGCGCCGCGTACCGGCGCCGAATGGTGCGCGCGGCGAGCGCTGCACTCAGTGTGCGATGCGCGAACTCCGTTTTCGCGACCACGAGCAGTCCACTCGTTTCCTTGTCCAGTCTGTGCACCAGGCCGGGACGCTCTTCACCACCGCCCGCGGCCAACGGATTGCCGCGACCAACAAGCGCGTTTACCAGCGTGCCGCTCCAATTGCCAGGCGCCGGATGCACCACCATGCCCGCAGCCTTGTCGACCACGAGCAGGTCATCGTCTTCGTAGGCAATGCGCAGGGGCAGACTCTCGGGCAACACCTCACGTCCCGGCGGCGGCGGAATCACCACATGCACCACATCGCGCGACAACGTGCGATAACTCGCTTTTTCGTGCGTGCCGTTGACCTGCACGTTGCCGTTGGCAATCAGTGTAGCGGCTTGCGTGCGCGAGAGGTTGCATTGACTCGCGACATACAGATCGAGGCGCTCACCCGCGTGCACGCCAACGGTATGCGACGACTCCGCGTTGCCTGATGTTGTACTCACGACGACGCACCGTGTTTGGCGCGCGCCCGTTCGATCTGCCACAGGGCCACGATTAAACAGCAGGCGCCAATCGTGATGGCCGAATCGGCCACATTAAACGTCCAGAACCGCACGCTACCCACCCCGATGTCGATGAAGTCCACCACGCCATCACGGTAGCGCAGACGATCCAGAAAGTTGCCCAGCGCGCCACCGATCACGAGTGGCAGGCCAATCGATGCAATGCGTGATTCGTCGACCAGCTCACGCGTGGTATGCAGCAGCACACCAATGATGATCAGCGCCAGCACGGCAAAGAACCAACGGGAATACGCGCCCACAGACATGCCGAACGCAGCGCCCGGATTGTACGACAGCGTGAACTGGACCAGCGTGCCAATCACCGAATGCGGCGTATGCCGCGGCAACAACGCACTGGCAGCCCAGGTCTTGGTGGCGGCGTCTGTCGCGAGCACGAGCAGAATAATCGCGAAGAAACCGGCGCTGCCTCGTTGCAGCGGCGCACGCGCTGCCACGTGAGCCATCACGCCGAACGCGACATCAGGCCGCGCTATTGCTGGCCGTTGGTGCGGCCGTTTCCGGATCTTCGTTCCACAACACGTAGGCCAGCAAAAACGCACCAGCGCTCACGGCCATATCGGCAATGTTGAACGTTGGCCAGCGTGATGTGCCAATGCCCACATCAATGAAATCGACCACGCCGTATTCATGACGGATGCGATCGATCAGATTGCCGAGCGCACCAGCCGAGACGAGCGCCACGGCCAGCACACGTGTGGTATCACCCGAGACGGACTGACGATACATGCGCCACAGAATGATCAGCGCGGCCACGCTCAGCGTGAGAAAAATCCACCGCGAGTACGAGCCCAGATACAAACCGAACGCCGCGCCCGGGTTGTATACCAGCGTCCACCGAAGCACCTCGCCCCACACGGGACGAGGCACACCAGCGGGCGACAACGTGGCCACCGCAATCTGCTTCGTGATGATGTCTGACAACACCACCACGATCATGACCGGCCAATAGATCAATGCGTTCACGTTATCCCTTTTTTGCGTCTTCTTCGCGCTGCTTGCACTCGATGCAGAAACGTGCGTGCGGCAATGCATCGAGGCGC
>JALHNZ010000083.1:0-1251 GCA_022843265.1 Gemmatimonadaceae bacterium | reverse complement strand
TCGAACGCAATGTCCTGACCACACTGATGGCACTTGCCGAACGTATCCGGCGACTTGTACAACCGACGCAGCGCCTGATCGATGTGCCACAGGAAGCGACCCTCCTGACTGGCGAACAGGAACGCCTTTTCACGCTCCATGGCGTCGGTACCCTGATCCGCCATGTGGAAGGAATACGCCGCAGTGTCGCCACTGTCGCTCTCGGCGTTCGGGCCAAACGTATCACCGTGATGCCCGAGCTCCTTGATCACACGCTTACGCTCTTCGAGCAAACGTGCCTCGAAATGAGCCAGGTGCTTCTTGGACATCGGCTTGGGCTTCTTGGGCGCATTGGGGGCAACCATCAGGTTCCATCCTTCCTGAGCGCGATTCGTACGGCGCGTCCATCGACATCGCCGTCCTGCCTCGCGGACCATGAGTCGTCGACCGTTCCCTCGTGGAACGGCGAACCAGCGTTTCTCCCTACCAGGACCGTCGTCGCCAGCACCTCGCCGGCGATGTGTGCTGAATACTCCCGAGCGACCAATTCGATCTCTGCATCACCAGCAATCGCCAGCTGAATACGATCACTCACTGCCAGTGACGCATCCCTGCGCAAACGCTGCACGCGGCTCACGATTTCACGCGACAATCCTTCCGCTCGCAACTCAGGCGAGATAGTCGGATCCAAGGCCACACCAAAGCCACCATCTTCCTGCACCACCGCCGCACCCGAGGCGCGGCGCACAATCGTCACATCATCCGGCGTGATTTCGCGCGGTTCATCGGCCACCACAATGGTGATCGAACCGCCGCCGGCCAGTACGCGCAACTGCTCATCACTGAGTGCAGAAGCCGCCGCCGCAACCTGCGGTGTGCTGCCGCCAAATTTTTTGCCCAGCACGCGAAAGTTCGGCTTGCCTTCGAGCGTGATCAATGCGTCGGTGCTGGTAACAAACTGCACCAGCTTCACATTGAGCTCAGACGCAAGCAACGGAGCCAACTCCGCGGCACCTGCGGCATCCGCAGGTACAACGCACTGCAACATGGACAACGGCTGACGCACGCGCGCATCCGCCACATCACGTGCGGCGTGCCCGAGACCGGCCAGCGCACGAATGGCGGCCATGTGGTGCTCCAGCTCCGAATCGGTGTGCGTTTCGTCG
Organism: Gemmatimonadaceae bacterium; assembly: GCA_022843265.1. Taxonomy (GTDB): domain Bacteria; phylum Gemmatimonadota; class Gemmatimonadetes; order Gemmatimonadales; family Gemmatimonadaceae; genus JAABRT01. Next base: position 106 of record JALHNZ010000083.1, on the reverse strand, counting down.
CGCACGAACGATGCCAAGTGCACCGACGTACCCGTCAGCGCGCGGTGCAACCAGTCGCTGAAGAATGGCGCAAACGGCGCCAGCAACCGCGACGTCACCGCGAGCA
>JALHNZ010000082.1 GCA_022843265.1 Gemmatimonadaceae bacterium | reverse complement strand
AGGTTCGGGCCCACGTTCGACATCGACATCGGATTGCCCTTGATCGCGTGGCAACCAATGCAGCTCGACCGTGAATACAACTCGCGTCCACGTTCCGCGTCGCCTGCGGCGAGCAACGATTCGTCAAACGTGAGATCTTTTGGCAAACGTGTTGTCGGGATCACGTACGCCGGCAACTGTTCGCGCGGGAATGAATATCCCGTGCTTGGCACAGCGGCTGGCGCCGGTACGGCCAGCGTGGAATCCTGCGCGGCAACCGCGGCGTTGGTGCTGGCCGGCAACAGCGGAACCGCAGACGGTGCCGGTGCGGCCGCCGGTCCTGTAAACACCGCCGCACTGGCCTGATGCGCGGCCCAGCTTTCAAACTCGGCCGGTTCGACCGTGTACACCTTGAACTTCATGTTCGCGTGCGACGAGCCGCAGTACTCCGCGCAAAATCCATTGAGCGCGGACATATCAAGATCGGCGTTCGGCGTGAACCACAAGTAGTTCGTGCGATTCGTAATCAAATCGCGTTTGCCGCCGAGCTGCGGAATCCAGAACGAGTGCAGTACATCAACCGTGGTGAGCGCAAAGTTCACGGTGCGCCCCTTTGGCAAGTACAACTCGTTCGCCGTGGTAATGCCGTATTCAGGGTAGCGGAACTCCCACCACCACTGATGTCCGATGACTTCCACCTGCAATGCGTCGGGCGCCGCTTTCGCCTGCGTGGCGAAAATTGTACGCACGTTCGGAATCGCAATAAAAATCAGGATGACGGCGGGGATGGCAGTCCAGAGAATCTCAAGCACCGTGTTGCCGTGCACCGGCTTCGGATCCGCGCTGTTTGGACGGCGACGGAATCGAATGATGACGTACACGAGTGCCACTTCGACGGCCACGAACACGAGCGTGCCCCAGAACAGGAGCTTGTCCCACAACACGTCAGTTGCCGTGTTGAAGTCGGTCGTGTGATTGAACGTTGAGTTGGGATACTCAGTGCTGCAGGCACCGGCAACCAATGCCAGTGCTGAGAGAAGTGCGACGGTGTGCCACCGGCGCCGACGGAACAACGAAGACATGCCAGTTCCGAGAGTGAGAGAGTCGATGTGCTTCGACGAGATTCGATGATAGTCTGTCGAAGCTAAACCGCCGTTTCAGCACAAGGCAAGCAACTGCGCGAGAAGTTTGCCTCTGTGTGCGACGATCGTCGTTCACGAGAGAGTATCGGCACTCGATCCAACGATCTCATTCGGACCGACTGTTCCGAATAGCGCATATCTCGCGATTTGCTTCACTCCGCACGCCATGCATCCAACGCCACCGTCGCCACACTGGGTCGTTCCCGCTCTGCTCATTGCGCTTGCGGCGTGCTCGAATTCCGCCGCGCTGGGTGATGATGTCGCAATCGGCGTGGGCGCGCTACCCGGACGTCCCGGCTATGACAATGTCGTGCGCGGTGTCGAGTTGGCCGTGACCGAACTCAATCGTGCCCCCGGTGTGCGCTTCCGAGTCGCCCTCCCCTCGGACTCCGCGTCCAGTGCCGTCGCTGTCGCGGCAGCGCACCGCGCGGACCCGAGCGTGGCCGCCGTGGTCGGTCACCCCGAGAGCGGAAATACCCAGCTGGCCATCCCCGTGTACGCCGCCGTGGGCGAAGCAGGCGTGAACGCCGTGGCGGCAATTTCCCCCACGGCCTCCAGTCCGGCCCTTTCGGGCATCAGCCCCTGGTTTTTCCGGGTGGCGCCCAGCGACGAAGCGGGCGCCCGCGACGTGGCCCGCTACGCCTACGATTCGCTCGGCTTCCGCTCGGCGGCCATCGTATATCGCAACGATTCCTACGGACGCGACTGGACAACCGCCTACGCGCAGACCTGGCGTGAGCTCGGTGGCCGCATTGTGGTGCGAGACCCGTACCTCGCCGATCAGACTGACTGGGACCTGTACGCCATGAACATCGCGGGCCGCAATCCGGATGTCGTGCTGTTCCCGGGAGACGGCGGAGACGCGGAAATCTTCCTCCGCGCCCTTCGCGCCGCCGGTGCTCGGGCCCAGTTCATTGGCGGGGATGGCACCGAAGCGCTGGCTCAGCAGCCCGCGTTTGCCGGCGCACGCTACGTCACCTTTTTTCAGGCCGACCGCGCGACGAGCGCTCAGGCCCAGCAGTTCCTGAAGGCCTGGCAAGGGGCCTACCGTGACCCACCAGACATGTTTGGCGCGCTATCCTATGACGCAGCCATGGCGATCGGTGCGGCGGTCCGCGCGGCCTCGCCGCGCACCCGCGAGGGCGTCCGAAATGCCATCGCCGCGCTGTCTATTGAGGGCGTGGCTGGCCGTATTGCTTTTGACCCGACCTCACACGATGTGATTGGACGCAGTGTCGTCGTCTCGACGGTGAGGCCGTAACCGTCATGACCGGTTTCTCCCTGCTCCGACTTGGCACCATTCGCGCCCGCCTGCTGGCGGGCTTTGGCGCCTCCATTGGGCTGCTGCTCGTGGCCGGCGTGCTGGCCTGGTTAGGACTCCAGCGTACTAACCTGCAATCTGAGCGAACGGTGGCTCAGCTTTCAGCAAAAACAGAGCTCGCCGAACGCGTGATCACCGGAATTCTGCGCGAAGTGGTGGGTGGGCTCCGCTATCTGCAGGTCCGCACGCCTGAAGAAGCCGAACGGTATCGCAATCTCGCCAGCGAAGCCGACCGCCTGCTTCGCAACGCCAGTGCAGACACGATACTGGGCGATCGCGAACGCATGGTGCTCGAGCGCGTGTCGCAGATGCAGGCGTTGCTCGAAGTGCGCATCGCCAGCACGGCGGCGCTCCAGTCCCTCAATCGCAACAACGAAGCGGCGCTCGTTCTGGAAGAAACGTCACAGGACATCGGCCGCATCGAAGAGCAACTACGTGAACTGCGCGACGCGGTCCGAACCGGTACCGATGTCGCGGTAACAGAAATGGCGGCCACGCAGCGCCAAAGTGAACTGTCGCTTGCCGTCGTGATTCTGCTCGCATTTTTCGTGGCCGCGTTTTTCGGATTGACCACATCGCGTGCAGTTTCACGTCCACTCAGTGCCTTGCAGTCGGAAATGGGCGCGATCGGTGCTGGTGATTTGCGTGTGCCCGACGAACCGCTCGACCGCAGTGAGATTGCCGCCGAGTACGCCGACTTGCTCGGCGCCATGTCGCAGGCCCGGGAGCGGCTGCGCACTCTGTTGCAGGAGGTGAAAGTCGAGGCCGATCAGGTCACGCTGGCCGCCAGTGAACTGACCGCCTCGGCCTCCGCGGCGGCGGCGTCATCGCAGCATGTCACGTCGGCTGTGATGGACATTTCACACGGCGCAGCGCTACAACTCGATGCGCTCAATGCCGCCAGTGATGCTGTGCGCAAGCTCGCCGAAGCTGGTGCCTCCATTGGTGAAGCGGCGGAGGATTCCGGATCGGCGGGACAAGACATTCGCGCCACGGCGAACGCCACGCGTGAACAGGTGCAAAAGGCACTTGATGTGCTGGCCGCCGCGCGTCACACCGTGCTGGAATCGCAGCAGGAAATGACCGCACTGCGTGATGCCACTGGGGTGGTGGATGATTTCGTAAATGTGATTTCTGAAATCGCGACACAAACCAACTTGCTGGCACTGAACGCCGCGATCGAAGCGGCGCGTGCGGGCAGTGCCGGTCGTGGTTTTGCGGTGGTGGCGCAGGAAGTGCGTACCCTTGCCGAACAAAGCGCGAATGCAGCGCATGAAGTGACGAACAGCGTGAAGCGCATTCGCTCACGCCTCGCCAGTGCATCACAGTCTGTGGAAGCCGGTGCAACCCGCATGCGTGACGTGGGTGGCGTGGCGTCCGATGTCTCCGTCGCACTGTCTCGTATTGAAAGCGTAGTGGAACGCGTGGAATCGTCCACCAGTCGTGTTGTGTCCGCCGTCACAGCCAATCGTTCATCACTTGGTGCGGTGCAGCACTCGCTGACCAGCGCGCGGGACACATCTGAAGGGCACGCCGCCGCCGCGCAGGAAGTCGCCGCCAGCACTGAAGAAACAAGTGCATCGGCTGAGGAAGTGTCGGCGACAGCGGAGATGCTGCAAACGGCGAGCGTACGTTTGCGGTCATTGGTGAGCGAGTTCCGCACGTAGTCGCGACGTCAGACGCCTCGCTCCCACCGTCGCACGCTCGTCGCGCATTTGCGTCGTCCGCTGGAAACATCGTGCGAAATGTGCCATGTTACGTAGATGCGCAATGCTCACCGATTCTGGCCCCTGCTGGCGGCAGCGATTCTGCTCCCCATGCACCTGAAGCTCGACAAGTCCGACCCGAAAGCGGACTCGACACACACGAGTGCACCCAAAGCGGTGAGCTTGTGGTTTTCGCAAGCGGTTGAACTGCCAGCCACGAAGCTCACGCTCACCGACGCCGCGAAAAAGGAAGTCGCGACCAAAGCGCTTACCAAAGCACCGGATGGTGCAGTCGTCGCAGCCATCGACGCGCCGCTGAGTGCTGGTACGTACAACGTGTCATGGCGAACCATGGCAAAAGACGGACACGTGATCAAAGGCGACTTCGCATTTACAGTGAAGTAGTTGGCCTGCGTGTCATGAGTGAATCGAAGGATTTACTCTTGTGTGCGACATAAATCACACACTGTTTTGCAACGAATGTGTGATCACGTTTTGACACGCTTCAGTTCGCTTGCACATCTCTACCAGGCCGAGTAGGTACCACAGTGTTGAAGGCAACATTGTGTACTCGGCCCCCGGAGATGAATAGATGAAAATCACACGCACACGAACATCAGTGTTCGCGCTGCTCATGCTGACGCTCGCACCAGCAATCGCGCAGGCGCAGTTCACGGTGTACACAAATCTCGCGGACTATCTCGCGGCCGTGTCAATGCCTGGCACAGACACGTTCAACAATTTGAATATCACCGGATTCCCGGTGCCAGCCCTCGCTCGCGAAACCAACGGCGCAACGCCGTACATGTATTCCGTAAATGCGCTCAACGAAGCGTTTGTGGTGGGCACCGACGCGGACAAGTGGCTCTCGACCAACGACGCCTTAGACGAGCTTACTTTTGATCTGTCCGGGTCGGGCGTTGCGGGAGTTGGTGGATTCTTTTTCGGGACCGGGCTCGCAGGCGATTTTCTGCCGGGAGCGGGCATTCAGCTAACGGCGACCAACAGCGTCGGCGCCACTGTCATCACGCTGTTCCCCACTACCACGTCGACCTTTCGCGGATTCGTCGCTCCCAACGGTGTAGTAACATCGTTGGCGGTGCTGTCGATCCAGAACGGTGACGTGGTGTTTCCCACCGTAAACGATCTCGTGCTGGGAAGCGCGCCGGTCGTTGTGCCGGAACCGTCAACGTTTGCGATGATGGCCGCCGGTGCAATCGGACTGGCGCTCTCATCGCGCCGTCGCCGCACCGCGTAACTATACGTTTACTTTGACGCTGCGTGTCTTCAGCGCAGCGTCATCGTGAGACGCAGTGTGCGCCCCGGTTGTGGAAGTCCACACTGATCGTACACCGCCGTGTTACCCACGTTGTCAAACGACACCAGCGCACGCAGCATGCGGAACGGGCCGCTGCTGGCCACCCGATAGTCACGCTGCACCGCAACATCGGCGACCGTGCGCGCCTGCAACCGATCTTCTTTGCCGGAGTCGGCATTCAGGCAGTACTGCGCACCGGTGTAGCGAGCCGTCGCGAAAGTGCGAAGTTTGCGAACCAGCGGTGCTCCGAGCTCAATACGTCCTCGACGCTCCGGATTGTTTTCCGCGCGACGCTGCTGGTTGCTGGCCGTTTGATCAATGATTCTGATGCGCTGCAGCGTGGCGTCACCATTGAGCGAGATAGCGCGCGCAACATCTTCTCCAAACACCAGACCGCCCAGCAACTCGACGCCCGCGCTTTCAATGCGATCACGGTTGACACGCTGAAATCGCGTGGGATTCTGCAGCGTGATGCGTACCACGGCGTCGTCCAACTGATGCGCGAATCCGATCAACTGGAATGTTGACTGCGCGATGGCGGGAAACACGCCGTTCAGGCTGACCCCACCTTCAATCCCGAGCAACGTTTCCGGCTTGAGCGACGGGTTCGGGACGAAGCGGTTGAGTGCGCCGGAGTACAGCTCACGAAGCGCCGGAAAGCGAGAGCGTTCACTCACGCTCGTGTGCAGCCGCACCCGGGTGTTCAGTGCATGGGTAAGACCAAGCCGCCACCCGATGTTGCTGAGCGGCGCCTGCCCCGGTGTGCGTCCCCCTGTTTCCGGCGTGGTGGCACGATCGAACACCACGCCACCCGCCAGCACTGTGCGCGCGCTCATCGGTGCTTCCACCTCAATACCGGTACTGGACAGTTTCTGCCGATAGTCTGCCGGTGCCACAGGCGAAAGTGTTTCCGTGTATTGCACATCAGCCCGTGTGTAGCTCGCGCGCACTGTCGCAATGCCGAGCGAGTGCGTTATGAGCGCGCGTGCCGTGGTGGTGTGCTCGTCGCCGATTTCCTGCCCGGTAGCACTCCCGAACTCACGGTCACCGAACGTTTCAATTTTGAACGTGCCGCTATTCACACCAACACCAACGTCAAGCGACGCGGTGCCGAACGGTGTGGGAACAAGACCGCTGTTGGCTGAGAACATGGCCACGCTGCGCCGTGCATACGGATATCTCCACAAACGTGGCGCAGTCAGATGCTCTTCTGGCGGCACACCACGTTCGGCGTCATAACCGGATACCATCAGCCCCACGGCTCGGCCCGTGGCGCTCGTCCACCGCAGCGCCGCGAAGCCATCGGTCTGTTTCAAGTCAGTGCCGGTGCGCAGTCCGTTGCGTTCGGTGGGATCAATGGCACCGTTCGGCAGGGCGACGCCATCGCGCTGACGGAACGCACCACCGGCGCGCAACGACAACGCTCCGCCGCCAAACTCAGCCACGCGTCGTCCGTAACCAAGCGTGCCAACCGTTGCACCGTATTGATCGAGCCCCGCACCGGCCCACAGTTGTCCGCCTGCCGGTTGCCCGTACGCATCGTGCGATATCTCAATCGAACCGCCAAGTGTATTCGGGCCGTTCAGCAGCGAGCCGAGTCCGCGCACAATTACCAGACGTTCGGTGCCCGTGATTGGAACGAGCGATGGATCAGTGCGGTGGTCCCAACCGAGGGTCATCGGCACGCCATCCATGAGAACCGCCGCCTGTCGCGAGTCAGAACCGCGCACAGAAATTTCCATTTCGCCGCGTGAGTTCTGTCGTACCAGGACAAACGGCGACTCACGAAGCGCCTGGTCGAGCAGCGGCGCGGGAGATGACCGCAGCTCGCTGGGCGTGATAACGACCGCCGCCGCACCGCCCACCATCGCCGTGGCGCGGGCAGCACTCACGCTCACCGGCGTGATCGTCTGGCCGGTGGAGTCAGTGCGCGCTGAATCCTGCCGTGCCTGTGCGCCGACCGCTGACGAACTCAACGTGGTAGCGATCAGACCGGACACACAAACCAGAACGCGCATCGATGGAGCAAACGGGTGGGGCGAGGACACTCAGGCAATGTGAGCGATCACGAACACCTGAACAACGCACCCGGGCCGTGCTTTGTTGGCATGGCAAGCGCGTTACCCCTGCGGCGCTTCAACGCGTCAATGTCTTTTGTGGCGGGGCGTGCGTCGAAGCGGCTGGAGAAGTCTGCGCCTGGCACAGGCTCGCGGCCGTCAGCCCACGCTCCTATACTTGGACCAGCCCGCCGACGTTGGCGCCGTTTGCCCACTACCGCCACCATGCCGTACACCATCACAACCGCGTCGCCGACGGAAACGCGCCCGCGGATGGGTGCGATGCACCGCATCATGCTGGCGCTCAACGGCGTGCTGATCTGGACGTTCATCCTAGCGCTGCCGCTGCCCGGCATCTTTACGGTGCCCGCAGACCGAACGCTCTACTTCAAGCTGCCGATTGAGGGGGTCCGCTTTCACTGGGAGTTTCAGGATGCGGCGGCGTTCCTGGCGGGCGAGCTGACGCTCCGAATCATCAACGACACGCGCGATCAGACGCTCGTCATTTTTCGTGACGGCCAGATTCAGCCTGGCTGGGAGATGATCGGCGACCCCTCGCCCGACAGCAGTTTTTACTTTGGCTTTTCGACGGACGAGCGATTCCGCACGGCCAAGGATGACTCCCTGATCATCACGCTCAAGGTCGTGAAAGACCTGCTCGGACGCGGGCCGCACAGCGAGGGCGTGCTGGCGGCGGGTACGTGGCAGGCAACCGGCACGTACTCCTCGCTGTACGGGCGTCGATGGAATCCGCTCGACTTCGTAGTACTGACAGGCGATGCCCCCGTGGCCTTCATGGAGTGCTGGGCCAATACGTGGCCGGTCACAATCACGAAGAACGAAGGATGGAAGGGGGCCAAGCCCGAAGGTGAAGACGACCTGGGTTTTGTTCGCAAGCTCATGCAAAAGCGCGGCGTGAACGGGCGGCTGTGCGGTTCTCACCAATAGCGAACCGCACCCGCCCGATCCCCGTACACTGACGCGACTACTGCATGGCCTCCACGACCACACCACGCTCCGCCAGCATCGCCAGATACTTATCGGCCGGCACACATTCATCTGGCGTGTGCACACCCGGACGAATCACACCCGTCGCCTGCAGTTGCGACGTAATGGACAGTGTAAAACCCGTGGTCTGCATCATGGCCGTAAGCCCGTTCTTTTCGTCGTAACGCGCCACCATTTGCCACGCGCGTTCGGCCGGCGCACCGTCTTTGATACCCGTGACCACCACGCGCAACGCCACAAGATCCTTGCCACCGGGCTTGCGCAGTTTTTCGCCGGCGACTTTCACAAACACATCGCGCGGCACAACCGACTGGCCCTTCACATCCACCGGATCAAGCGAGAGCAATCCGAGATCACGGATCGCTTCCATGATGCGCGCGTGCCCCGGGTAACGCAGCGTCTTGTATTCCATGTTTGGAATCTTGCCGTCGTATCGGAACGCCATCGTGGACAAGCCGCCCGCCGTGTGAAACGCTTCCAGCGTTCCCACCGGCTCGGGGAACTGCACGTGCTCCACTTCAGACAATGCCGGCAAGGTGGCGCGACGTCCGTCGCGCACAACGAGTGATTCGGTGGTGTAATAGTCCACCACACCTTCAAGCGAATACACGATCTGATAGTTGAGCGGCGGCTCCGGATTTTGCGGCAGCCCGCCCACGAACAGCTTCACCGTGGACGTGGTGTCAAGCTGCGAGATGCCGTACTGCGCCAGAATGTTCACCATGCCCGGTGCCAAACCCGTGTCCGGCACGATGCTCACACCCTTCGCTTCCGCGTCGGCTTCAAGACCTTTCTGCTGCAGCACAATCTCCGTGTTGCCACCGAGATCGGTAAAGTGCACACCGCACTCCACGGCCAACTGCGCGAGTGGAAAGTTGAAGTAGTACGGAATCGCGCTGCATACGGCCGTACTCTCGCGCATGAGCGCGCGTACCGCATCGTGATTGCGCACATCCAGCTCGGTTGTCACCAATCGCGAGCCTGCGTACGGCTGCAGAAACGCAGGCAGCGCACCAATGCGCACGTCGGCGAGCACAACGCGCTCAACATCAGGATTTCGAAGCAGATCAAACGCACACGCTGAGCCCTGTAGCCCGGCGCCAAGAACAAGCATCCGCATGGAGGGGTCTCCGAACGGGGAAGTGTCAGGGGAGTGAACCTGTAAAACTAACCCCGCGCCAAAACCCGCGCGCAGCTCATGAGCCAACCAGCAGCACGTGTGGCTCTCGTGTTACCGCCGCACCCGATCCCGCCCCTCAGCCTTCGCTCGATACAGCGCCGCGTCGGCACTGGCAAACAGATCCTCCACCGACTCAATGCGCGCCGCCGGAAAGGTTGCCACACCAATACTGGCCGTGATGCGCAACCCTTCCTCGCGCGGACGCGTGGCAAAGGCGTGAGACGCGATGGCGTCTCGCACGCGTTCCGCGAATGCCACGCCGCCAGCGTCATCGGTTTCGGGCAGCAAAATCAGGAACTCTTCACCGCCATACCGCGCCACGACATCGTTGCCGCGCACAAGCGCCGTGAGCAGCGCCGCGGTATCACGGAGCACGTCATCACCGATCAAGTGCCCATACGTGTCGTTCACCCGCTTGAAATGATCAAGATCGATCATCAAGAGCGCGAGTGACGAGTCGTAGCGCAGCGCACGCTCCATCTCGGCCGTGATCGACTCAGACAACGCACGACGATTCAGCAGCTGGGTGAGCGGGTCCGTTTGCACGAGCTGCTCGAGACGTGCGTTGTCAGCCATTGTGTGCTCCACCATGCGCGCGCGCTGAATGACCGCGACGGCCGCAGTGATGACGGCCTCGGCGAACTCGAGATCAGCCGGACCCAACGCAGACTGCTCACGCGTGCGGCGCACCAGGAATACGCCGTACACACCACGGTCTACCGTGAACGGGAGCGCAATCACAGACCGAATGTTGACTTCGATGCCTTCGAGCCCCCACACCTGACGCACCCCTTCATACAACGGATGCGTCGCAATGTCTTCCACGAGCACGGGCTGCCCGGTCTCCAGCGCCGCTTCGATCTCTGGATACCGATCGAGCGACACCTCAAGGTGCGTGATTTTCGGATTTTCAACCGCCGCTACGACCGTGACTGTTCGCGTGCCGGTTTTCGCCAGAATTACGGAACAGTGTGAGACGCCGAGCGCACGCGCCGCGCGACCCACCAGCAGCTGATACAACTCGGACACGGACAGGTCGCCCGTGACCTCATGCAGGATATCCACGAGCTTGCGACGGCTCTCGGCATCTTCCTGCGCGCGATACAGCGCGGCTTCTGTCTTTTGCAACGCATCACGCGTTGATCGAAACACCGCACCGTGGCGCAGATGTGCTTGCACGCGTGCCAACAGCTCTTTCGGGCGAAACGGCTTGCGAATAAAGTCCACGGCGCCCAGGCCCAGAGCGCGCACCGATGCGTCTTCGGGCGGTAGCGATGACAGCATCAGCACCGGGATATCGCGCCACCGCTCGTCGGCCTTGAGCCGTTCGAGCAGCAAATACCCTTCCGTATCGGGCAAAAGAATGTCGAGCAACATCAAATCGGGCGTGCGCTCTGCCAGTTGCTCCAGACACGCTTCGCCACTCGTCGCACGCGCGACATCGTAACCGTTTTCCTTCAGCAACCAGCCGATGGATTCCAGCACCGCCGGATCATCGTCGACCACAAGAATGCGCGCCCCAGCGGCCATCAGGTAGCTACCAGTTCACTTGCCATCGCGCCGTCAGACACGTGCTCGAGCAAGCCATCCCATTCGATATTACCACCGCTGAGCAGCGCCACGATCGGTCCATCAGATGGTACCTTGCCTTCCATCACGGCCGTGAGCGTAATCGCTCCGCTCGGCTCCGTGACGAGCTTCATGCGATCAAGCAGAAATCGCATCGCACAGCGAATGGGGCCGTCGTCTACCTGCACAACCGAATCTGCAAGCACCGACAAGTGATCCCAGTTGCGATCACCCAGTCGAACGCCAAGCAATCCGTCGGGAATACCGGATGTACCGTCCAGCGTAATCGGACCACCGTTGGCAATCGCACGCGAAAGTTTGCGCGCGCCCGATGGCTCCACGCACACAATGCGCGCGTCTGGCTTTCGTGCTTTGATCGCGGCCGCCACGCCCGACGCCAAACCACCGCCGCCAACGGGCACAACAACCGTGGCCGTTTCCGGCAACTCATCAATGATTTCAAGACCGGCGGTGCCCTGACCCGCGATGATCAGATCATCGTCGAACGGAGGCACAACCGTCGCTCCCGTGTCCCGCGATATCTCGTTCGCGCGCGCAATGCGCTCGATGGTGGTGGTTCCCACCAGCTCCACGCGCGCACCGAGCCTCGCGCAGCCGGCTTGTTTGGCCGACGACACGGTGGTTGGCATCACCACCGTGCACGGCACACCAAAGTGCAGTGCGGCGTACGCCACCGCCTGCGCGTGATTACCGCTCGACGGCGCAATCAGACCGCGTGCACGAACCGTGGGGTCCATGCTCGAGACATAGTTGAACGCACCGCGCACCTTGAACGCGCCTACGCGCTGCAGGCACTCCGCCTTGACCCATACACCGTGCGGAAACTTCTCGCGCAGTGCATCAACAGGCAGCAGGGGTGTGCGCAGCGCAACACCACGAAGGCGTTGCGCTGCAGCTTCAAGCTGCGGAAGTCCAACAAGCGGCGATGTATGTGACACGAACGGCAGGGCCGAGAGTGAAAAACGAAATCCGGATTTACGCGTTCAGTCCGAGCTCTCCATCAGGCGTGGTGTCTACGTCACCGTTGTCGCCAGTGTCACCTTCGCCACCTTCACCCTTGTCATCGTCGGGCACGACGCGCGCCACGGCCGTAACCATGTCGCCACTGTCGAGCGAGACAAAACGCACGCCCTGCGTGTTACGACCCACCACGCGCACCTGACTCATCGACGACCGAATGGAAATGCCGCCACGCGTAATCAGCATGATCTCTTCGTCCGACGACACTTCCATGAGCGCCACAATGTGACCGGTGCGTTCCGTGCGCTTGAGCGTGAGAATGCCCTTGCCGCCACGTTTCTGAATGCGGTAGTCGTCGAGCGACGTGCATTTGCCCAGGCCGAGCTCCGTGACCACAAGCAGCGTGGCTTCGTTGCGACGAATCACCACCATGCCCACCACCGTATCACCCTCAGCCAACGTCACACCCTTCACACCGGTAGTATCGCGGCCCATTTCACGAACGTCCTGCTCGTGGAAGCGAACCGACATACCCTGGCGCGTGCCAAGAATGACATCACTCGTACCCGACGTGACCTGCACGTCGATCAGCTCATCACCTTCTTCGATCTTGATGGCCTTCACGCCGTTGGCACGCACATTGGAATATTGCGACAGCGCGGTCTTCTTGACCGTTCCAAGCTTGGTGCCGAACAACAGATATTCGTCGTCACGGAACTCACGCACGGGCACAATCGCGCGAATGCGCGTGTCCGGCGTGACGTTGATCAGGTTCACGATTGGCTTGCCGCGTGTGGTGCGACCGGCCTGCGGCAACTCGTGCACCTTGAGCCAGTAACAACGACCGTCGTCGGTAAAGATCAGGATGTAGTGATGTGTTGACGTCACATACATCTGTTCCATGAAGTCGCCGTCTTTCAGATCGGCGCCAATTTTTCCACGACCGCCTCGTCCCTGCTTGTTGAACAATGACACGGCGGTGCGCTTGATGTAGCCCTGACGCGAGATGGTCACCATCATCTCTTCTTCGGCAATCAGGTCCTCCACCGAGAACTCACCTTCGTCGCTCACGATCTCCGTGCGACGCTCGTCGCCGAACGTTTCGCGCACCTTGAGCAGTTCGCCCTTCATGATATCCATGCGACGTTCGCGCGAATCGAGAATGCTGCGCAACTCGGCGATGAACGCTCGCACTTCCGCCAGCTCTTCGAGCAGTTTGTCGCGCTCAAGCCCGGTAAGCTTGGCGAGACGCATATTGAGAATCGCCTCTGCCTGACGCTCGCTGAGGCCAAAGCGTGCCTGCAACTGCGCACTGGCCGTGGGCGTATCTTCCGCCGCACGAATCAGCGCAATCACTTCGTCGATGTTGTCGACGGCGATCTTGTAGCCTTCAAGGATGTGCTCTCGCTCGACGGCCTTGTCGAGATCAAACTGCGTGCGACGCACGATCACTTCGTGGCGATGCTTGAGATAGTGCTCCAGCACCTGCTTGAGACTCAGCACGCGCGGAATCAGGCGGCCCGTTTCATCGGGCACGAGCGCCAGCATGATCACGCCAAACGTGCTCTGCATGGCGGTGTGCTTGTACAGCTGATTGAGCACCACGCGCGGAATCGCATCACGCTTGAGCTCGACCACCACACGAATGCCTTCGCGATCTGATTCGTCTCGCAACGCCGAGATGCCCGTGAGCTTGCCGTCACGCACGAGATCGGCAATGTCTTTCACCAGCTTGGCCTTGTTCACCTGATACGGCACTTCGGTAATGACAATCTGCGATTTGCCGCTCGATTCACGCTCTTCGATCACCGCGCGGGCGCGCATCACGATGCGGCCACGACCAGTGTTCTGATAATCGGCAATGCCCGCGCGGCCATAGATGTAGCCGCCCGTTGGAAAGTCCGGGCCTGACACAATACGACGCAGTGCGTCGGCGTCGAGATCCGGATTGTCGATCAACGCAATGGACGCGTCCACCACTTCGCGCAAATTGTGCGGCGGAATGTTGGTGGCCATACCAACAGCAATGCCCGACGACCCATTGATCAGCAGATTCGGTGCGCCAGCGGGCAGGACACGCGGCTCTTCCAGGCGATCGTCAAAGTTTGGCGCGAAGTCGACGGTGTTCTTGTCGATGTCGGTGAGCATTTCCACGGCGAGGCGCGTGAGGCGCGCCTCGGTGTATCGATACGCGGCCGCCGAGTCGCCGTCGATGGAGCCAAAGTTTCCCTGCGGATCCACCAGCAGATACCGCAGCGAAAAATCCTGCGCCATACGCACGAGTGCGTCGTACACCGAGCTGTCACCGTGCGGGTGATACTTGCCGAGCACGTCACCAACGACCGTGGCGCACTTTTTGAACGGACGACCCGGCACAAGGCCCAGTTCGTTCATGGCGTAGAGCACGCGCCGATGCACCGGCTTCAGTCCATCACGTACATCCGGGAGCGCGCGTGAGACAATCACGCTCATGGAATAGTTGATGAACGATTCCTTGATTTCCTCGTGAATCATCCGCGGCAGAATGCGCTCGCGGGCGTTGGGAGCAGTCATGGAAAGTGGCGAGGGGAGACGGGATCGGGCCGCAGCAGAACGGTCGCGCAGGGGTTACGCGGGTTCGGGGCCAAGCCTGAAAATCTACTCGATTGCGCGCCGTAAATCAACTTTAGCCAGATCGCGCAAGTCGTTGTGCAGCAACGCTTTCAGCGTATCGCGCCGATCTCGTGCTCGGGCTTGACAACGGGCTCCTCGTCCGTCCCGGAGGAGGACTGCTCAAGGCTCGCGTTGTGTCGCTGCGCCACGTCAAACTCGGTCGTGGCCGCGAACTCCTCGGTGTCCGGAAAATCCTCGGCTTCGTCGGCCGCGGCTTCACGTTCCACCGCCTCGCGCTCGGCCCGATAGCGGGAGTACCAGCTCCGCGTGATTTCGCCCGCCAGCTCCCGGTTGCCCAGACCAAACGCCAATCCGAGCGCGAGCGCGACCGCGCCAAAGAGAATGCCGAAGGCGATGGTCACGATGTTCGTGGCCACGCCAATCTCCTGCAGGGCCATGAACACTGCCAGCACGATCACGCTGCCACGACCCACGCGCGCCAGGGCGGCGGCGCCAATCACGGCGCCGGCGGCAGCGCGGATGAGTCCTTCCACGAACCCGCCCAGCACGATGCCGACAATCACAATGACCAGCGCGGCAATGATGCCCGGGATGTACGACAGCAGTTCGCTGAAGACTCCGGCCAGCGACTCCAGCCCGATGGCGTTGGCCGCGATCAGCAGCACCGCGATGATGCCGATAGTGTATTGGAACTAGTCTTAAATACTGTCAGTTTTGTTTGGTGTTCATTAT
>JALHNZ010000081.1 GCA_022843265.1 Gemmatimonadaceae bacterium | reverse complement strand
TGGCGAGTACCTCGTTCGCGAGGCTGTCGAAGACGACGCCTTGCACCACATCACAGTTTGGCGCGCAGCGTTGTCTCGCGCTATCAGGTTGCGCCTGTGCGTGTAGCGAGATCGTCATCAGCGACAGCGCTGCGATGCCGAATGCTCGCGTACACCATATCCCGACGAATGCTCGCATTCGCGCGCTCACGGACGCAGTCCAACTTTGGTCCAAAACGCGGCCACCGCGCAGTTGTCGGCGCGAATGCGCACCAGTGTAGCCGGAGCAAAGGCAACGGAGGTGTACACCTCGACGGCTGCAAGCTGCTCCTTCGGAATACGGTTGACTTCGTCGATATCAGAGATTGTGCCGTCCATGTAGATGTGCGCCCGACATCCAAACCGTCCGAGGATTTCGAACTCCGTGGTCGCGCGATTGCCGAGCGGTCGCACCGTAATGCCTTGCACCGCGCTCAGTGCGAACCGCACAAACGGCGCTTTGGCGAACTCTGTCGAGTCTACGTAGCGCGCCCATCCCGCGCGTCGACGCGATTCAAAATCTGATCGCACGCGCCGTACATCCACGCGCTCCGTCACGCGCACGCCTTCAAGTTCAACGGTGCGGTCCAACGGGATTTCAAGTAGCGGCATTGTGCCGCCGAGTACTTCCACAACTTGCGACACCGGCGAATAGCCCACGGCACGCAGCGAGAGCATACGCGTGCCGAGCGGAGCACCAACGACTGTGAACGTGCCGTCGCGTCCCGAGACCCATTCACCGTCGGCGCCGTCTACGGTGACGCGCACACCCTCTACGCCGACATTACGCTCGTTGTGCACACGTCCTCGTATGGACACGCGCGGCGCATCATTCGGCGATAGCACAAAATCGACACGACGCAGCGGCCGCACCTGCGACGGCAACGCAATCGCCCCAGACTGCGCTTCTTGCGATAACGCCACCATGCGTGGTTCGGCGAACTGCTCAACGCCGCACACCACGTAGTCGCCCACAGAGTCCGTGACGACATCGAGGTCACGCAGACTGCGGGAATCGCCGAACACAGATTCCCACTGTACCAGCACGCGTGCGCCAGCGACGCGCGTGCGGTTGTCGGCCAGCCGCGCCGTGCCAGTAATAATGCCCGGCCGCTCCGGTTCCGGTCGGCGCGAGTTGCATACGCGTGGCCAAAGCGTGTGTAGCGACGGCGTGGCCACGGAGGCCGAATACCAGCGCGCCGTTTGTGTGGGTCGACTCGCCGTAATGGCACCGAGTCCCATGGCGTCGAGCGCGGGATGGTAGGCGGTGAGTTGCGTGATTCGCTCGTTGCTCACGAGCTCGAACTGGCCGAGTGAGTTGGTGGCGACAGAGACGCCGGCCGCGTTGGCCACAACAAACGCGCCGGCGAGCGGCTCATTGGCCAGACTATCAAACACAACGCCACGCACCGTATCCGGAATGGCCGCCGGCTGCGCGTGCGCCGTGGATGTGGATGCGAACGTCACGGCACACGCGACGATCAGACTCCGTAGCATGGCCGATGGAAGCATCACACGGAGCGGTGGCGGGAAGGAAGCGACGGGCGGGAGCGGTTTGCGCGCCTGCAAGCGGCACGGAAGGTGAGAGGCGGGCAATCCACCGGGACCAGACGCTGATACTCGTGACGTGTGTCACGTGTTCCTCGCCGATCCGTTGAGAGCGTTATCGGCCGGCGCTCGGTGGGCGCTCGGCGGGCGAAGCTCTGTTGGCGTTAGCGGCCCGCGCTCGGCAGGCGAAGCTCTACTGTAGCCACGTATTCGCCCATGGCATCCCGCCAGAGCGGCAGCGCCAGCTCCTCCACGGTCATGGTTTTGTCCACGCCGCGTGCAATGATGGTCAGGTCAACACCGCGCGGCACGCCACACAGCAAGAAGCGACCCGTGCTATCGGCGGTGATGGTGCCCAGTGATTCAAGCGCTGCGTCATCCGATTCTGCAGGATTACGGCGCCACACGCTCACGATTGCCTTTGATGATGCGCGACCATCGCGCGACACATTGCCGGAAATCACGCCACCGCGCATGGCGGGCCCACACGCACGCTCCACGGCGGCCGCTGGTGAGAGCACTGGTACTTGTACTTTGCGCAACTCGCCGGCCCGCACCGTCACCGGTGTCCGATCCGGCATGAGATGCAAGGCCGTTTCTGTGGGAGTCACCGCTTCCACCAGATACTCGCCATCCGGCAACTCGGCGAACGTCACGCGTCCCAATACATCGGCTTCGCCGCTGCGCTGTGAACCGGACAAGCGAACAACCGCTCGCATCGCGGGCATCGTCACATTATTCTGCGTAAACTCGGCTGTTACTTCGAGCGTGGCCGTGGTGCGTGTCCAGATGATGGTGGAATCACCACCCGCCACACGTCGCACGCGCTGCACATCGGCGCCGGTCATTTGCATGCGCGTTGCACGCAGCGGTGGATCCACATTGCGCACCGCCACCGGCAACCCGGCTCGACGCAGGTCTTCACCGCGATACGCGACCGCATCGACGAACGACTTTTCCGGCACCGGACTGCGCACCATCCAGCGACTCGGCATCCACCCGCCGCCATCGAGCGGCGCAAACTCTACGCGACCGCCGGCCAGCGAATCGGCAACGGCGAGCGGCACCGCGGCATAGGTGTAGTCGATAGCGCGCAGCTCCTGCGACACGCGATCAATCCAGAGCACACCGCGAATGTCCGCGCGTGTGACACGCTCGCCCGGCGCGAACTCCACACCAATGAGGTCTTCGCTCACACGATCCTGTCGCAAACGCAAACAGTGCGTGGCCAGGAACTCGGCGGACGTGAGCGCTTCCACATCGGGTGCCACATACTCGAGCGATCGTCCGACAAGACGCACGTATCCGAACTCCGCGAGATCGGCTGCGGGCAAACTTGTCCACGGACGCACATCGGCCACACGTTCATCACGGAGCGATATATCGAGCATGATTGCATCAGGCACCGTGTAGGTGCGCACGCTCGGCATCAAGTCGAACACGTAGGAGCTGTCCGACATTGTTGCCGCGGCGCTGAGCATGGACGTCACGGCTGATTCCCACAACACCGATGTGGCTGAGCCGCGCGCTCTGTCGTTACTGCACCGATTCACCTCACGCGATGTGACCGCGGGCAGAACAATTGCGACCGCCTCGAGCATGACCGAAATGGTCGTGTCACGGGCCACGAAGATTGGCGCAGCTGTGGCGCGTCGGTACCCGATGCGGCGCACGTCCACCTGGTAGCGTCCGGCGGATGGCAAGAGAAATCTGAAGCCACCGTCTGGTGTGCTGATCTGACGTGCGACGACGGCTCGTGCGCTATCGAGCAGTTCCACCAGCGCGCCGCGAACGCCGACGGTTGACGCGCCATCCTGCGATGCGGACTGCACACGTCCACGCAACACCTGTGCACTTGCGGATCGCGGGCTCGCCAAGGCCAGCGCAACGGTGGCGCCAAGCAGGGCCAGCGCGAGTGGGCGCATTTGTACAACAAGCGCCTTCTTCAACACGAGTACCAGGATACGCAGCGACATCATATGTCCTCAACGCAGATCGTAGCCCAAGCGCTCCCAGCCTGTCAAACGGCCGGTTACGTTCCCGCATGCCACTTTCGATTGATTCCGCGCTGTGACGCCGTTCGCCTTTCGCACAGACGCCACACTCGGCGCTGCACGCGCGGGCGTGTTTTCTACCCCGCACGGCGATTTGCAGACGCCAGCGTTCATGCCGGTGGGCACGCACGGTGTAGTACGCAGCCTGTCGGTTCACGATGTGGCGGCCACCGGCGGACGCATGATGCTCTCCAATGCGTACCATCTGTTCCTTCGCCCGGGTGACCCGATGGTGCGCGCACTCGGCGGATTGCACGCATTTACACGCTGGAACGGCCCGATGCTGACCGATTCGGGTGGGTTTCAGGTGTTTTCGCTGGCCAAGTATCGGAAAGTGCGCGAATCGGGTGTGGAGTTTCGCAGCCACCTCGATGGCACGATGTACGACTACACGCCCGAGCGCGTGATGCAGATTGAGCGCAATCTTGGCGCTGACGTGATCATGCAGCTTGACGAACTTATCGCCGGTGGCAGTGAAGAAGCGGCGGCGCGTTCAGCGATGGAGCGCAGTTTGCGGTGGCTGGATCGCTGTCAGGTGGAGTTTGATCGCATCACGCGTGACGGGCGTGAGCCTGGTCTCGTGCTGCCCCCGCTTGAGGGGCGCGTTGAACCGCATCCTGATGACGAACGCGTGGCACCGCCGCAGGCACTCTTTCCGATCGTGCAAGGCGGCGTGCACGACGAACTGCGACGCGCCTCGGTGCGTGGCATTCTCGCGAGTGGTGACTGGGTGGGTGTGGCGATTGGTGGGTTGTCCGTAGGTGAATCAAAGCCTGATATGCACCGCACGATTGAAGTGTGTGAACCACTCATGCCCGCTGATCGTCCGCGGTATTTGATGGGCGTTGGATTTCCTGACGATCTTGTTGAAGCGGTGCGTCGAGGCATCGACATGTTCGATTGTGTAGCGCCGAATCGCATGGGGCGCGACGGTACGGCGTTCACGCCCGACGGCAAAGCGCAGATTCTGCAGGCGGCGTATCGCACGGATCGTCGGCCGCTCGTTGCGGATTGCGCGTGTGAAGCGTGCACGCAATATGATCGCGCGTTTTTGCGTCATATGTTTTCGGCCAACGAGCCGTTGGGGCAGCGGCTGCTCGCGATTCACAACGTGACGTTTGTGGTGGAGCTGATGGCGGCGGCGCGGCGGGCGATTGTTGATGGGTCGTTTGCGCAGTGGAGTATGGACTGGTTGCGGCGGTATCACGGGGGATAGGCGTCGGTTGTGTCATTCGGCGAGATGCGCCTGGTGCTGGAGGAACTGCGGCATTAGGAGCACCACCGCGAGACGCGCGCAGCGCAGTCCTCTGGTGTGTGCGACGCTTCCTCGGCACATTGTGTCTCGCATGACGGCTGACCCGATCTTCGCACCGCTCGACGCGCTACGCGCCGTAGCCCGCGCGCACAGTCGCGTGAGCGATGAGGCGGATGACTTGTTGCAGGACGCGCTGCTTGAGGCGGTACGCACCGGTCGCACCGATCTCACCCAGGCGGCGAACTATCGCTGGATTTCGGGCACGATTCGAAACCTGGGTGCCATGCGAGCGCGCGGCGCGGTACGGCGCCGCTTGCGCGAAGCGCGGTGGACCGCCGATGACGCGACCCAACGAGAGCCGGAGTCTGAGATGCAAAGCGTGCCGCTGCCGTGGCGAGAGATGCCCGAGATCGCACAACTGCCGCCTTCGCTCCGACAGGTCGCATTGCTCGCGTTGAGCGGACACGATCGTCGCGAAATCGCGTGGCTCCTGAAGGTGAGTGAGGTGGCCATGCGTCAACGCATCGCCGTGTTGCGACGCAAGTTGCAGCAGCTTGAAACACCCGGAGCGCACGGGCCGAGCGCCGACCGCGCCCTGCCACTCGGCCTGATTCGTCGCGCGCTACTACCCGTGGTTGTGGCCTCACAATCGGCCGGCGCGCACGACCCCGACGGACACCTGCTCGTTCTTTCGCGAAAGGATGCTCACGTTTTACCGATCGGCGGCAACACACAGGCACGGAATCCTTTGTCGAACCGCACTCACCCGGAGTAGTCACCATGCTCAAGTCACCCCGTATTGGCGCCGTGTTCTTCTATGTCTCCGATCTTGATCGCACGGAGGCGTTCTACCGCGATGTGATTGGTCTTTCGTTGCAGAAACAGCCCGACGACGGCGGTGGCCGGCCGTGGTTGATGGCCTCGATTGAAGGCAATGTGGACTTGCTGTTTTTCAACGGCGAAGTGCGCACGGGCAACTCACCGATTCTTGTGTTCAACCTTGAGTCAGGTGGTATCGATGCGGTGATGGCCGATCTGGCGGCGGCGGGCACCACGATTGTAACGCCGGTGAGTCATGCACCGGGCGGGTGGTCGGCGGACTTTGCCGATCCGGATGGGTACACGTTTTCGTTCTATCAGACGGAGACGGTGCCGCGGTAGGACAATGTCTTGGTGTTCGGTGCATTGTCTGTCGGATCATAAGCGCTTACGTTCCAAGTATGGCCACGCGCATGACCACTGCTGAAGCGGGCCGCCTGGGCGGACTCCGTAGTCGGCGAGCGCTCAGTTCCGAGAGTGCTCGCGCGATGGTGGCGGTCCGGGAGGCGCGTAAGCTCTATCGAGTCCACTATTTACAGTGCTTTTGGTGGGCTCGCCCTGATTTGGTGGTAGGCGCCAAGGACGTGCCTTGGGTGGCCGACGGCCTGCGCAAGCACGGGGGGCGTGACGCGTGGCGAGCCGCCGCTCGGCTCGAGCAGATGCTGCGTCCACAGCCCGCCTGACGGGCGGCCCGGCGTCATGCCACTCACCCCGTTCCAAGCCGAGGTACTCGCGTTCCTCGCTCCCCAGCGATCGGACGTCTCGTATCTCGCGGAGGCGCAGCGCTCCACATTGCGTGTAGGGCGAACGCTTCAGCGAGGATCTGGACTTTTTTCACAACGCCGCATCGACAGTTCTGGACTGGGCTCACGAATCATCGTGGCGATTCCTGCCGCTGGTGCCCATCGAGGGTGGCGGTGTCATGCTGCACCCGATCGATCTCGCGATCAACAAGCTGGTCGCGCTCGCCAACCGTCGTGAGCCGCGTGATGTAGTGGATGTGATCTTCGCGGATACTCACATTTTGCCGTTTCCAGCGCTCGTCTGGGCTGTTGTCGAGAAAAACCCCGGACTCAATCCTGCTTCGTATCTCGAGCAGTTCCGTCGACGCACGCTGACTGCCGCGGGATGCGACCTTACTTCGCGCGGTAGGCGACCACCGTCTCCAGATCATCGTCGTCACGCAGCACGACGAACACAAACTGATCACTCGCCGTTACAAAGCGCGCGTGTTTCGGAAGTCGATAGCGGGTGTGTCGCACGCCTTCGGGGTTCAGCACATCGAGGCACTGTCGGTCGGGCTCGGCGCAACTGACCGGGATGTAGAGCCAACCATTGTCGCTGAGCCGAGCGCCTGGCTGAAAGTACGGTTTTTTCGCAGGCCACTCGTCAGGCTCTTCGATGACAACGCGCGGCATTGGAGTTCGTGCATCGAGTAGCCTGCGCGCGTGTGCGGTGCCTTTCGCGGTTCGGTCGCGCGTGTTCTGAACGATCTGGCTCTGTTCTTCAGGCATGAGCGGGTAGCGAGCGCCTGGCACACGAACCTCTCGTTGCCGCATGCCGTTCTCGTCAATGAACTCGACGCGATACTCATCTCCCCTGAGCACGCGCAGTGTTCCGTCGCGCGTGACCACTGCAGCGTCTGACGGAGAGAACGACGTGAGATTCACACTCACTCGCAGCGTCTGTGAATCAGCAAGTGGTTTGCGTAGCAGCGGCAATCGTTCGAACCACAGCGTTGCCAGTGTGTCGTACTTTGACGAGGTAAAGTTCTGCATGCGCACCACGTCGATTCGCGATGTTGCGGAATCTCTCGCAGCGCCAACCGGTCGTGCAAATACGTGCGCGTAAATGCGTCCGCGCGCGTCAGTGGCGAACGCCTGCGGCAAGTTGAGCAACTCTCGTCGGTCTGTCGAGAGCGTGACTGTTCGTATTGGCTCGCCATCGGACGTGACGAGCAGCATGCGCAACTGCGCGGCGTCGTACATTGCGATCGTATCACCGGGCAAACGAAGCAACTGGCCCGCAACCTGATACTCCTTCGGGCCCGAGCCCTTGCGACCGACCGAACGCGCGGCCCCTGTACGTCCGTCCAGGCGCGTGAGTGTCATTTCACCGAAGTCGGCCACGATGAGCGAACCGTTCGCGAGTGGCAGCGCGTAGCCGATATCGGTGAACTGCGCTGCGTAGGTGCGGTACGCGGCGCTCAGATCACGCTCAGCGATCGAAGTTTGACTCTCGACGCGCGCTGCCATCAGACTTGTGCAGCCAAGTGCGAACAGTGCGCCGCGTTTGAACATGCTGGCTCCGTTGTGCATTCGGGAGGGAGAATCCATTGCCGGTGCGGGTGTGTCAGAACAACGCTCACCAATGGTGGCTCGTGCGGCCCCGTTGCGCTGTGGACGGGGCCGAGGCGATGACGCCCGACGCTAGCGACCAGGGCGAGCTGGTCCTGGTTTAAGTAGTGTGTCCGCCTTCAGTTCCACGATGCGCATGCTCGCTCGGCCTTGAGCACCGAGCTTTCGCAACAAGAGGCTGCGTGGTGCCGCAAAGGCTACGATTGATTCGTCGGACTCAAGCTGGACTCGATACAGTGTATCCGATTCGACCGAGATCATGTCCCAAACGGACGGAATCGGCGTCGATGATGAAAGGAAGTCGGCGTCTCTTCGCCGAACCAGCAAGTCGCCGCGCGAATTCGCAAACACGGTGCTGATCATTCTTCCGGAGGTTCCGCGACCTAGCGCTGCGGCCGCTGTGTACAGGTCCTTGGAATAACCGTACATCGCCAGCGGCGGATTCGCCGTCCAGTCCGCAACCGCCTTTTGCCATTCACTTTCCGAAAGCTCGTCTGCGATTGGTTGCAGTCGCAGATGCGTTGTGAATGTTCCGTTCGCGCTGACCGACTCGACGTCCCAACTGTTTCCTGCGGCAAAGAACAAACCCTTCGTTTCGCTCAAGGCAAATCGAGGTGACGGTGCGAACGGCGGCGGCAGCGCATCGGCACCATTGGGTGCAATCGCACGTGGCGACGAATCTTCGCGGGTGACAACATCGCTCCACGACCGTGACGACGCATCAAACCGCCGAACTGTACGAAACGGAAGTCGTGCGGCCTTGTACTCGCCCGCCAGCTCAGACACTTGCGCGTACCAATCGCCCTTGAATGCGCCGAGAAGGCGCGACTGTTCGAATCCCGAAAGCGAGATGGGTCGCCGGTCCAACTCCATGCCATCTTGCCTGGAGAGGAGAACCAGAAAGTTCAGGTCCTCGAATCGCTCCACGTAACCGACCGTATCATCAACGATGGCAACCGATTCAACGCGGGCGTTGGGCACTGACACGGACCAGCGAGGTGAACCGTCCTCCGCGTACAGCGCGACGAGCGATCCTGGTTTCAGATGCATCGCGACGGCGACCTCGCCACGATCACTCAGCGCTGCAGCGAACAATGAGCGCCAGCCGAGCGCCAGTCGGGCATCAGTTTCGAGCTCAGCTTTCACAATCAAGCGCGCAGAGGAAACGCTCGCACCGAGTTTGCGAACTGCAGTCGACTGCGCGGACAGCACACTGATTGCCGTCGCGAGTAGAATGATCGTTGCAAAAGCCATCGTCCATCGCGACTGCGCGCGGCTGAGTTGCGGTGAACTTACAACGTGTGTCATTTGTTCTTGAGCTTCAAGCTCACGATGCGCGCGACCCGCTCGTCGTCAGCATTGAGTTCGAGGCGAAAACCAGATGTACTGCCGTGAAAGATTGCCGTCGGAAGCGTGCGCTGTGCTTCGCTGTATTTCAGTGGCCCGCGCTGTGCCAGCACGTTGCCCGATCGCGTGTCAAGCACTTCGACCCAGATATCAATCATGCGGTCGCGCGTCGCGGCATCAGGCGCACGACCAGATGATCGCGACCACTCTTGCGCGTTGGGTGCGAGCAGAATCACCATCAACAAATCATCGCCCAGGTCCCATAGCGACTCAATTTCGTGCGGCGGAACGGAAGATGCTCGTCCACGCCGCGCCCGATCAGCACCCTCCGGATACCATGGCACGGAGCGTTGCAGCGTACGAAGAAGCGTTCCGTTCACATGCCACTGCTCGAGCACGTAGCCACGCCCTGTAGCAGCGGGCGGTCCCGCCCAGAATCGGTCGCCCGTCGAGTAGGCGATGCGACGAGCGCGGTCCGTACTGGTGAACTGCAACTCGGCCGACGAAATATCTCCAAACCGTCTCAGTACTTGGGGGCGCGTCTGATCTGTTGGACGCATTGCACTCATCACGGCGAAAAACTGCGCTCCCGACTCCCGTCCTGATGCGTCAAGAACCTCGCCGTCGTCTAGCACAACCGTTTCGTCTGGCGCTTTGAATGCATTGAACTGCGCAGTGCGCTGATGGCGGTACTGCGCGTCGAACAAATGCCAGCGCCCCGCGTTGTCAAAAATGTAGAGACCACCGCCGCGAACCGGCGCGATGTTGAGCGGACCTGGAGTAAATTCTCCCGGTCCTTGCCCACCGCGCCCAAACGACCGCTCACGCCGACCGGTCGTTCCCCAGACGGTCACGACTCCGGAGCGTTCGCTTGTGATGAATCGGCCGGAGTGGTCTCGCACCACGCGTTGTCCGACGTCCCCCACCGACTGTCCATCGGGGATGAGCACGACAGAGGACTCGACCACGTCGAAGGTGCAGGCGGGAGTCGTTGATGGCACGCGCCATACCTCACCCGCCTGCCAGACACGCGCGGGTGCGCGAGTGCAGTCGCGCGGCGACTTGGGTCCTTCCGTGGCAGCGGTGCTCGCTTGTACTTCAGGCGCCGCGGGTGGCGCCAAAGCGATTGCTAAGAATCCAAGAAGAACGCCACATCGCGCTGTACTCGCACAAATCACTGTGGACTCCTTGCAGCTGAGGCTTCGGTATGGCTTTCGTAGGATTCGGGAAAGTGTGCAAGCGGCCCGCGGAGCCCAGCCCGCAAGCCGGTCTCCTCTCGGGGGAATGTGCGAACACCGCCAACCTTCAGAGTTAA
Source organism: Gemmatimonadaceae bacterium (assembly GCA_022843265.1). GTDB lineage: Bacteria > Gemmatimonadota > Gemmatimonadetes > Gemmatimonadales > Gemmatimonadaceae > JAABRT01. The sequence continues at coordinate 5,242 of JALHNZ010000081.1, read as the reverse complement.
CCGCGTTGCCGCGTGGTGACGCTGATCTCGTGTCTATGCCACGCTAGTTGCTTTCCGGGCCTAGACATGGGGTGGTCTCATGATCAACGGCGTAACCATCAGCCCAGTCTGTGTGAAACAAATCGAACTCAGATTCAACACTCGGATCGAACTTCAGATCCCCCTGCTCGATCGTTGAGTGTGAACGCTCCGCGTCGTCATGACTCGATGAGAAGTCCTCAGCGCCGTTTCCACCGGTTGTTTCCCAAAAACTGGACTGCACGTGCTGCCACTGTCCTTCCTCACCCGTAGGAATTCCACCCTGCCTGGCATGGATTTTGGGGTCGGGCCAAAACGGTATGTGGTCTTTCCAATCGTGAAAGACAGCGCAGACGATCTTTGCGGGCGCGGGCTCTGCACGGAGCGAGGAGTCGCCTGACGCGAGGAAGGCGCAAAGCACTGCGACTGCCACCGCCGAACTTTGCACGAGGGGCCGACCCGGGGACACCGAGCCTGAGTGCGATTCGTTCGTTCTCATTCCAACCTCCTGAAGGGGGAATTTTCTCGGAACTGGAACGTGGGTGGGGGGGGCATTTATTGTCAAGAGCCGCACGCAAGTGGACTGCAGCCGCCCGTGTTCGTACGCTGCAGTTCAGGCAATCTTTTGCGAGTTTGCCTATCAGCCGACATAACGTTGCGCGAGTCAACGTTGGGTCGCCCGACCTGCGCTAGCCGACCGGCCCCTCAGAACGCCTCACTAAACGCGACGTACAAACCGCTCTGCCCCGACCGCCCGAACGCGTAGTCCACACGCACGGTGGCCCGAGTCGCGGCATCCAGACGGTAGCGAAGTCCCGCTCCAAACGTTGGCAGCAGTTCGCCCGACGAAAGATCACTCGCTGACGACGCGATCAGCGCACCACCACCAAAGACCGCCGCGCCGAACTTGCGCACGGTAGGCGAGCGATACTCCGCCTGCGCCGCCGTCATCCAGCGATCCCGATACCGACCGGCGGCATACCCGCGCATCGCGCTGCTGCTGCCGATGAGTGCGAGCTGATCGAACGGCGGATCTCCGGCCGTGCCCTGCACCAGCAGCTGTGCGGCAACCACGTGGCTCGACCGGATCGACCGGTACGCGCGCGCGTCGAGGCGGACACGCTGAAAATCGAACTCGGATCCGATCGCGTCATTCGCGATACTGCCCGTTAGCTCCACAAAATGACCGGCAGTGGCGGCGAACAGGTTGTCACGCGTATCGGCGACCAGACCGGCACTAGTCAGCACCGTTCGTCCGCCGCTTGCGCCGAGCACGTTTCCGCTCGACAGCGCGAGGCCAGGCTCGGTGCGCACGATTTCCTGTTCCATGCGACGCGCGCCGGCTTGGAGCCAAATGGACGGCGCGATCAAACGTTGCACGGTGAGTGCCAACTCGGTGCCGCGTGGTGTGTAGGCCTCCTCCGCCGTGTCGGGCGCGCTGTCGCTCACACCGTAGTAAAGCAGCGGGAACTGCTGCCAGCTGGTGTTGACGAGAAAACGCCAGCGGTTGCCCGCCGTCCACTTGTCAATGTCCATAAACACGCGCGTCTGTGATTTCGCAGTGCGAATCGCATTGCCAACCAGTGACGACGGCCGCGTGCTGCTATCTGCGTGATGGCGGGTGACAAACAAGGCGACGCCAAACTGGGCGCCGGTTTCGGGAGCGGCGCCGAGCACGGGGAGCACCACGATACGCTGCTTGGTTTGCGACTCGTTTGGTGAGGCCTGCTGCGCCGAGGCAGTGCGCGAGAGACAGAGCAGCAGCGCGAGCGTTGAGAATAACAAACGTGGCATTGGTCGAGGGGTTGGGCGCCCGGGGGCGCGTTCGCCTTTACAATGCAGCCGCCTTGAGAGCGGCTCTATACGTCATGTGTCGTAGCACCCGGTGCCTGCAGGGCTACGATTACGGCCGAATCGCCCTGGCCACCGCTTCCGGATGATCCGCAAACACCCCATCCACCCCCGCCGCCACAAACGCCTTCGCCTCGGCGGCAATGTCTCCGGCAAAACGCTCGCCGATAAACACCTTCTCCTGACGCAGCGTCCAGATGTGCACCTTGAGGCCCGCCGCGTGCGCATCGCGAACGAGCGTCGTTTCTCCCGACGCTAGCGGCAACACCATGCGCTTTTCCGGCCCAATGCCGTACGCGTACTTGGCGACATCGCGCAGTCCGTTGGCCGTGATCATCTCGGCATACGTAGGCACGCCGTTCGTCGCCGTACGATCACCCGGATTGCCGCCGGCAATGAGCTGAATCAGCCGCACGGGCGTCTTGTTCTTGAGTTCGCGCAGGTTCTGCACTTCAAATGACTGAATGAACACGGGCGCGTTCGCTCGATTCCAACCGGCACGTTCGAGCGCGGCAATCAGCGGTTCTTCCAGCGCCAGGCCGATCGAACGAAAGTACGTGGGGTGTTTGGTCTCGGGATACACACCAACCACGCGCCCGCGCGCCCGGCCGAGCGAATCGGCAAGCGCCAGCACCTCGTCGAACGTGGGAATGCCGAACTGTCCGTTGTATGACTGATCGCGAAACTCAAGTCGCTCGCGAGCACGCAACGAACGCAGTTCACTGAGCGTGAAGTCTTCGGTAAACCAGCCCGTGATCGACGAACCGTCCACGGTTTTTGTTGTCTTGCGATCGGGGAATTTTGTCGCGACGTCTGTCGTGCTACCAATCTCATTCTCGTGTCGCGCGACCAATACGCCGTCTTTCGTACTGACCAGATCGGGCTCGATGTAGTCCGCGCCCATGTGCACCGCGAGCGTGTACGCCTCAAGGGTGTGCTCAGGGCGGTGCCCGCTCGCGCCGCGATGCGCGATGAGCAGCGGCGTTGGGTCGTTGGCAATCGCCACTGATGCGGTACCGGCGGACGCACTGGTCGAGTTGCCAGGCGGCGGATTCGAAGAACGGTAGGTCACGCGACAGCCCTCAAGGATCAGCAGTGCGGAGACTGACAGAAGCGCCCAGCTTCGGGCCCGCGAACGGGCACGTGTGGGAACGAGCGGGCGTCGTGACAGGGCGAATCGTCTCGCAAGCAGCATCGCGGTGCGTCAGTGTGGGTGTCAAACGATGAGAGTCGTGTCAGGCACCACGTTCAAAATATGGCGACACGGCCCTCGCCTCGTCCGGCAACCTAGCGGCGCCCTGGCCCGTATTTCATGCAACTTGGGATTCTGTGACGGCGTTGCGACACAGCGGGCGAAGTATGATCGTAGTGTAAGCAACCCGAACGCGCCCGCCCCTGCCGCCCTCGCCCCGCCCAATGAACGCACCCCCGCCCGACCTGCAATCACGACTCGCCCGGGCACTCGCCGGACAGTATGTCGTGGAACGGCTGCTGGGACAGGGTGGCATGGGCACGGTGTTTCTCGCGCGCGATGTCACGCTTGACCGGCCAGTGGCCATCAAGGTTGTGTCGCCAGATGTCTCCGCGAGCGCCGAGTTGCGGCAGCGGTTTTTGCTGGAGGCGCGCACCGTCGCGCGACTGCGTCACCCGAACATTGTGTCGGTGTATGCGGCCGGTGAGGCCGACGGACTGTTGTGGTTCGCCATGGAGTTTGTACCGGGCGAGAGTTTGCGCGACCGGATGCAGCGGGAAAAGCGTGTACCCGCTGACGCCGTCATGGCCATCACGCATGATCTCGCCATGGCGCTCGACGACGCGCACGTGGCCGGCGTAGTGCACCGCGATGTGAAGCCCGAGAATATCCTGCTGGACCGCGACACGGGTCGCGCCATGCTCACCGACTTTGGTGTGGCGCGCGCACTTTCCAGTGCCGACGCGGGGCTCACCGGCGCGGGTTTTGTGCTGGGTTCGCCGCGCTATATGAGTCCAGAACAGGCGTCGGGCGAACCCACGATTGACGGCCGCAGTGATCTGTATTCACTCGGATTGGTGGCATATGAAATGCTGGCCGGACGGCCAGTCATTGAAGCAGAATCGGCCGCCACAATTCTGGTCAAGCATCTCACCGAAGAACCAACGCCGCTACGATCGCTGGCCGCCGATGTGCCAGACGAGCTCGACGCCGTGATTGCGCGTGCCCTTCGCAAAAAGCCAGACGAGCGTTTTTCGCGCGGCCGAGTGATGGCCGCAGCGCTCGAAGGTCGTGACGAAAGTGAACTCGGCACCACGTCGGGAAGTCGCATCGTTTCCGGTGCGCGGCCTATGGGAAACAAAAAGCCGGCGCGCTCGAACAAACGGTGGCTTGCCATTGCGGCAGGTATTGGTGTCGTCGCACTCGGTAGCATTCCGCTGTTATCGGGTGGTGGAAACGAAGCACCGAGCAACCAGCAAACGTGGCTGGTCGCGCCGTTCGAATTGCAGACGGGCAATGCATCACTCGACTGGTTGCGCGAAGGCGCCGTGAACATGCTCAGCCTCACGCTCTCGCAGTGGAACGACTTGAGTGTGGTGGACTACGAGCGCACGCTTGACCTGCTCATGGATGCGTCTGATGGGAGTTCGCGTCGTGTAGGACTTGAGGACGCGCGACAGATCGCACGGCGCGCATCGGCCGGCACGTTGATCATGGGACAGATCACGACCGCGAACGATTCGTTGTTTGTGGTCGCGCGTCGCTACGATGTGGCGACCGGCAACAAGATTGATGACGCGACACAGGGCGCGCCGATCGGCAGTGATCCGCGTATGCTGTTTGAGCGTGTGGCGCGTGAACTGCTCGATCTCGCGGGTGGACCCGCATTGTCGATGGAGTTGGCAAAGCAGACGACAGAATCTGTGTTAGCATATCGTCTGTATCTCGAAGGCTCGAGTGCGCTCAATCGCTGGCGACTCGATGCCGCCGACTCACTCTTCGCCGAGGCGATCCGCATTGATTCCACCTTTGCGCTCGCGCATTACAAGCGTTCACTGGGGCTTGGTTGGAAGGGTGCCATTGATTCGCTCTACGCCCAGTCGTCCACACAAGCCGTAGCCTTTGCGTCACGACTTTCGCCGCGGCAGCGTGAGCTCGTGTTGGCGCACCACGATCTGGTGATGGGCTTTACAGCGTCCGGCAAGGGTGACGCGGCCGGTGCGCTTCAGAATTGGACCAACGCTCGCGATCGTTTGAAGGTGTTGCTCGCCACAGACTCAACGGACGCGGAGGTGTGGTACGGTCTGGCCGATGCCGAGTATCACTCGGTGGCCAATGGAGGCGTCGCGTCGCCGGACTCCATTGTGAAACGGTACACGCGCGCGATGCGCGGCTTTGAAC
>JALHNZ010000080.1 GCA_022843265.1 Gemmatimonadaceae bacterium | reverse complement strand
CATGAGCCGCCTCATCGGACACATCGTGCTCGATGCGCAGGGGCGCTCGATGACGCGCCGCGCGAAAGCGCTCGCCACGGCAGAAAGCCAGCTGGTGTATCTCGGCGAGAAGTCGCCGAAGCACGGCCCGTATCGTTTGGGCGAAGTGCGAGAGGTTGCGGCGTGCACCTGGCGTCGCACGTCGGGCGTGAACGTGCGCTTCACCACGTCGTGTGGGTACGAAATCTTCAACCTGCTCGGGAACCCGTACTGCCCGTGGTGCGCCGGGAATGTGAAGGTGCGCAATGCGTGAACGCCCGACGAAACGCAGTGACGCCGAGATCACCAGCATTCTGCGCAGCGCATTGCGTCGGAAGTACTCCGACAGCATCCGCTACGCGTTGCTCGAAGAAGTCGCGAACGGTACCGGGTTCAGCGGGCGCGGTTGGGCAGACGCCGTGCTGCTCGAGCTCTGGCCGAGCGATGGGCTGCACCTTCTCGGCTTCGAGATCAAAGCATCGCGCAACGATTGGAAGAACGAACTCAAGAAGCCGTCGAAGTCGGAGAACGTCGCGCGATTTTGCGACGGGTGGATCGTTGTCGCGCCCGTTGGCGTCGTGCCGATCGAAACCGTTCCGGCCACTTGGGGACTGTGGCAGTACAACCTCGATGAGGATACCTGGCACTACGCGAAGAAGTACGAGCCGCGGCTGCAGCCGAAATACATCCCGCGTCAGTTCTTCGCGGCATTGCTTCGGCGCGCACAGCAGTCACTGCCGGCGGCACAGTATATCGCGCACGCCATCGCTGAGGCGCAGCAGCGGACGAAACGCGAAATGAAGCACGATAGGCAGTCGGAGATCCGCGAGAAGGATCATGAGATTGATCGACTGACGCGATCGCTCAAAGCAGCACAAGAGGCCCTTAAATCGGCGGGCTTTGAGTATCACTGGGGCACGTGGCGTCCGAAGGTTCAGGCGGAGGTGGCGAATGCGTGAGCGTCTGTTTTATCAACTGCTCGCGCTGGTGCTCAGTGTGTGCGCGGCGAGCATTGGCGTTGCTATCCTCACCGACACGCTCGGCCGCTACCGCTACTCGCTGACGGTGCGCGCAAAGGATGAGCCGTGCACGCAAACCCACGCCCCCGTGAAAGCGGGCACGCTGTCGAGCAATCCGTTTGCGCAGGGGCGACCATGAGCAAGCGACCATGGACGGCACAAGAAGACGCGCAGCTGCGCGAGCTGTTCCCCGATCGCTCGACGGCTGAGGTCGCGCGCATACTCGGCCGATCAGTTGCCGCTGTGTACGGTCGCGCCAAATCGCGTGGCATCGAAAAGGATGCAGAGTACATCGCGCGCCAATGCCGCATCCAGAAGGGCACCAACCTCGGCGAGCGATTCAACTTTAAGCCTGGTCAAGTGCCGCACAACAAAGGGCTACGGCGCCCAGGCTTCGCGGCCGGACGGATGCGCGACACGCAGTTCAAGCCTGGCAATCTCCCGCACACCACCGTGCCGATCGGCACCGAAGTGGTGCGAAAGGATGGCTATGTCTGGGTGAAGATGTGGGACGATCGCACACCAGCGCGCAACAACTGGATCAGCAAACATCAACGCATTTACGAGGCGGCACACGGCCCAATCGCACGCGGCTGCATCGTGCGGTTCATCAACGGGATCAAGACCGACTTCCGTCTTGAAAACTTGGAATGCGTCTCGCGCGCCGACCATGCGGCCACCGTGGGATTGCAATCGCTGCCGCCCGAAGTGCGACAGGTGCATCAACTGCGCGGCGCAATCCAGCGCCAAATCAACAAACGGCAGCCGCCGGTACCGGTCCGCCGAGGACGTCCACCGAAAGCCGCTGAGAGGGCGCGATGAAAAACAAAATCGAAGATCTGCGCAACCATTTGTTCGCGACGCTTGAAGCGCTCCAGGACACAGAAAAGCCCATGGAGATTGATCGCGCCCGCGCGATCGCGGACGTCGCGAAAGTGATCGTGGACTCGGCGAAGGTGGAAGTGGAGTTCGTGAAAGCATCGAGCAACGCCGTCGGTACCGGATTCCTGCCGCAGGCTGGTGAGCGTGCGCGCCCTGCACTCGGGAGCGGCAAACAGTGACCGCGTACATCACCCCCGGCAGCATCACGCTGCTCGCTCTGCTGGTCATCGCGGCGAATGTCGCATATCGCACCTACACCACGCCAGAACGCGCGCGCCGTCGTGCGCAGCAGCGCTCAGCCAAACGGCTCGCACGCCTCGCGCGGATGAGCAAACGATGACCATCACCGACGACCCGACGCGCTGCCCGTGGTGCGGAGAAATCCCCACGGCCGCGACCTGTCCCATGCGCCCTGGCTGCGTATGGAGCACCACTCAACGACCACCAGAGAACCCAGATGCCAGCCGGCACACCACGACCATTGACGATTGAAGAGCTGGTGAAGGAAATGCTCACCCGCGATTGGACGCCGCAGGCGCGCATCGTCGCTCATGTGAAGGGGCTGCGCGTCGTCGACACCAGTGAGGTGCTCGAAGCGCTGTCCGTGCTCACGATTCGCCAGTATTGCCAGAGCACCACGTTCCCGCGCGATCCGGAACGCTATTGGCGTCGCCGTGATGTGAGGGCGGTCGCATGAAGCCGACACGACACTACGGGAAGCTGCGCATCCGCGCACTCGAAATGGTGCGCGACGGGTCGAGCTTTGAGCAGATCGGCCGCGCGCTGCATGTCTCAGCGAACGTCGCGCGCACCTGGGCGAATGCCGCGGGCTTGCGATCGCCGGTGCTCATTCGTCGGGAGGAGAAGCGCGCCGCTGTTCTGCAGCGGCTGCAGCGCGGCGATTCCTACGCGACGATCGCGCGCGACGTCCATGTGAGCTACGCCACGATTCATCGCGTCGCCAAAGCCGCCGGCGTTGACAGACACGCGGAACGCCGAGCACAACGACGCGCGCAGGTCGCGGCGTTGCGGGCACAAGGCGTTCGCGTCAACCGCATTGCTATTGCGATCGGTTGCAGCCGGAAATGTGTGCAGAGCGATCTCAAAGCGTTGAGGTTTGCGGCATGAGCTACCGCATCAAGAGTCAGAAGGATCTGCTCGAAAAGACGCGCAAAGCGAACCTGATGGGCTCGCAGCTGATGGGCGGCAAGCAATGGAGCACCGCGACCGAGCGGCACATCATCGGGGAGCTCCTGGTCGGGCTCGCCGACTTCGCGCAGCGTGCCATCGATGCCGGCAAGACACGTCTCCCTGAGGAATCGCCGTGAACTGGTTTGCCGTCTCAACAGGCATCATGGAAGACAAGTCGATCGGGCGCATGGCGAGTGAGCTGAAGAAAGACGTGCCCACGATTGTGGGGCACGTGATCGGCGTGCTCGCGAAGCTGCCGGAGAATGCGCCCAACGGCGTGATCGATGACGTAGTGGATCTCACGCTTGAGCAGTGGGCGGGTTGGCGTGGCAAGGCAGGTGCGTTCGCAACGTCGTTCCGCGCGCACTTGTGCGCCGGTGACCAGGTGCGCTCCTGGGAAAAGTGGAACGGATCGGCGATGCGCCAACTGCACAGTGCAAGGGAACGGATGCGCTCGGCGCGCGAAAAGGCGCGCAGCGATCGCGAAACGAAACGCGAACAGCAGGCGCAACCAAGCGAACAAAAACGCGAACGGTTCGCAGAACGTTCTACGAACCGTTCGCAGAACGGTACGCGAATGTTCGCTTCTAACAGTACAGGTACAGAACAAAACACTACGGCAACAGCATCTCCTGACGGAGCTGCTGCCGCCGTAGTGCGCGACGGCGGCGGCGTGTTCGTCGATCGGGTTCGGGAAAGCGTGACCGGCATTCCCCACGCCGAGGAGGTGCTCGGTGCGCTGCGTGCGTCACGGCATCCCGATGCGCTCGCGGCGGAGTTCTGCGCGATGGTCGACGGGATGCGTGGCAAGCCGGTGACGTGGGCGTTGCTCTGCCGTGGTGTCCAGGAGGCGCACGCGGCGAGTGCGCAGATTACGCCGGCCTCACTGCGCGCGTTTGTGCGACGTGTCGCCAGCGACGCGAGCACCGAAGCCGCAGCCCTCGCACCAGCGAGTGAGTCGCTCGCGTCGGCATCCGAAGCCGCGGAGCGATTTGCGGCGATCCGCTGCGCCCAGGCGGGTGACCTGGAGTGGCAACAACACTGCGATGACCACGGGATTGTGTGGCGGGAGTTGACGGTCGCATGAGCGAGTTCGTCGCGAATCCGTTGCTGCAAAAGTCCGTGCGCACCGCGCTGAACCGCATCCTGGAGCACCGGCCTGAGCTCAAGCTCAAGGTGATCACGGAGCAAACGGAGCACGGGCTGATGGTGTTCACCGACTTCTGCGCGGCGGTGCGCAATGTCGAGTACTCGGCGATTGTCGAAGCCGGTCAGCGGTGGGTGGTGCAGTCGAAGTGGAGCCCGGAGCCGAGTGAGTTTGCCGATCTCGCGCGGGCGATCGAAGCGGAGAAGCGTGCGCCGCGAGCGGTCCCGTCTGGTCCCCTGCCCTCAGCGCCGCCGGCGACGCATCCGTGCGCGCAGCGGTTTGAGGATCTTGCCGAGCGATCAAAGCGTGGTGGACTCACCACGCTGCGGCAGCAGGCCGAAGTGTGGTCGTTAGCGGAGGCCGAGTGCGAGACGCCAGAGCAGGCCGCGAAGCTGCGGCAAGGCATCATCTCGATTGAGCTGTGGGATCAGTACGTGACGCGTGTGGCCATGGGTGAGGTGTCACCCGCCGGGCCTGCACGTGGCACGACATCGCGCGCGGTGCAGCGGAGAGCATCGTGAACGCCAGCGTGTGCGCGTGGGAGATCAACACCGATGGTGATTGGATACGCACCGCGTGCGACGACGTGCTGCGCGCCGATCTGCACGACTCGGCGATCGAGTGTCCCAAGTGCAAGCGCCCCGTGCAGCGTGCACCGTTTGTGTACCCGGCTGATTATCCTGCAGCATGATACAGATCACCGGCGACCGAGAGGCGAGCGATCTGCTCAAGATCGTGGCCAAGCAGGCGAAGTACTTCACCAGCGTGGCGCTGAATGAGGCGGCGAACGCAGGTCAGGCCGCCGGCAAAGCGGCCGTGTCGAAGCCGTTCACGCTGCGCCGTGCGGACTTCATCCGAAACACCATCGTGCGCGTGCCTGGTCAGGACTTCGCCACGAAGAGCAAGCTGAGCGGAGCGGTGCGCATTGATGACCGCGTCGACAGCAAAGGGCGCAAGCGTGATTACCTGGCGAAGTTCGTGGCCGGTGGACAAAAGCGCCCCATCAGCGGCAACAGCCTGGCGGTGCCAGTGAACGCACCGCGTAATGCGAGTGGCATCATCACCAACGCCAACCGCCCCGCTGCACTGAAGGGCAAGAAAGGCTATGAGCGCATCACCACGGATCGTGGGAAGGATCTGTTGGTGCGCTTCACCGGGCGTGGACGTGGGCAGCGGGTGATCGTGCTCTACTCACTGAAGAAGTCCGTGCCGATTCGTGCGGTGTTCCCGTTCCATGACGTCATCGAGCGTGCTGCCGTGGCAGCATGGCCTGATGCCGTAGCCAACAGCGTGGTGAACGCATTGCTCACGAGGAAGGACTGATGGCGAACAGCAATGCTTATGACGTTATGAACAAATCAGCAAACGACATGGACGCCAGTGGCGCGCCACGTGAGGTCACTGATCTAGAGATCCTATTGCAGGCATCCACGCGAATGGTTGAGTGCGTAGGATCGCTTGCCGAGGCGTCTCGCAGCTTCTCCAGAGCGATGGGACGCCTAGTCGATCGGCTCGATGAGCGCGCTCGCGCGCGTGAGGTGGCCACCCGGCAGGATGTGCCGACCCTCGGGGTGAACGGGTCCCTCCTGGGGGGTGGGGAGGTCGCGGGGCTCGCGCAACCCCGATCTTTCACTACACAGCCAACCGCCAGGTGCCAGCTTTAGATGACACCCGCGCCGCGCGCTGAGCGGCCTCAGGAGGGCGAAATCACCTCGGCCGAGTGCGCGCGTCGGCTCGGCATCAGCGCGCAAGCCTTGGGCCTGTGGACGAAACGCCCGGGGGCCCCGGTGCGCATCGCGGGGCGCCGTGTCTACTGCGTCTGGCCATCGTTCGCGCGGTGGCGCGAGCAGGAGCTGTGCAAACAGGCCGTCGCCGAGGCGACGAAAGCGTATCGCGAGAGCAAAGAGGACGGCGCCGACCGCGATCCGTTCCGGCGGAAAGCGGAAGCCGATGCCCGCAAAGCCGAGATCGAAGTGGAGGTGCTGGAGAAATCGTTCGTCGCGGTCGACGAAGCGGCCGCGCTCTTCGAAAGTGTGCTCACCAACGCGCGCGCCGTGTTGATGCCGTTCGCGCGCGTCGTCGCGCCGAAGCTGGTCGCGTGTGACAACATCGTCGAGATGGAACAGGTGGTGCACAAAGAGATGGTGCGCCTCATGCAGCAGCTCGCGTCGCCAGAGTTGGTGCCGGCGCTGCCCATCGTCGAAGATCGCGCCGCATGATCGCGAACGAAGCGCACCCCGGGCTGAGCGCATTGCGCGATCGCATCGCGCACAGCGTGGTGCAGCTGCTGTCCCCGCCGCCCACGCTCAGCGTGTCCGAGTGGGCGGATGCCTACCGGTTTGTGCCGTCGTACTCCGCCGAGTCGGGGCGATGGGTCACCGATCGCACGCCGTATCTGCGCGAGATTATGGACGCGTTCTCCACGCCTGGCGTGGAGCAGGTGGTGTTCAAGAAGTGCGCGCGCATTGGCGCCACCGAGGCGGGGCTCAACGTCGTCGGGTATTTCATCCATCAGGACCCGTGCGCCATCATGATCGTGCAGCCCACGGTCGAAGATGCGGAAGGGTTCTCGAAGGATCAGCTCGGCCCGACAATCGAAGACACGCCGGTGCTGCGCGCGCTGATTTCGGATGCGGTCAAAGATTCGAAGAACACCATCCGCGCGAAGAAGTTTAAAGGCGGCAGCGTGATGATCGGCGGTGCCAACTCGCCGCGATTCTTCCGGCGCGTCACGGTGCGCGTGATCATTTTCGAAGAGATCAACGGCTACAGCACGAGCATCAAAGCGAAAGGCGAAGGCGACCAGATTAAGCTCGGCGAGAAGCGCACGGAAACGATCGGCTACCGGCGCAAGATCTACAAAAACTCCACGCCGACGACGAAGGGCGAATGCCGCATCAGCGATGAGTACGCGAAGAGCGATCAGCGGCAATACCACGTGCCCTGCCCGCACTGCGGCAAGCGTCAAGCATTGGTGTGGGATCAGTTGCACTACAAAGATCTGCCCGATCCCTGTTACCAGTGCATCGCGTGCAAACAGTTGATCGGAGAACGCCACAAAGATCGCATGGTGGCGCAAGGCGAATGGGTGGTGACGAAGCCGGATAGCACGATCCGTGGCTATCACATCAACTCGCTGTATTCCCCGTTCGTGCGCTGGGCGAAACTGCGCGATGAATGGATTGAAGCGCAGGGCGATCCCGACGCGCTGCAGGTGTTCACGAATCTCGCGCTCGGCGAAGCGTGGGAAGATCGCGAAGTGCAGGACCTGCAGGACGCGCTCGTGCGGCGCTCGAAACCGTACGACGGCAGTGATCCCGCGATTGATGGCCCGCGCCGCTTTGATGTGCCACGCGGCGCGTGTATCCTGACGTGTGGCGTCGACAAACAGCCAGGAGAACTGCACTACGTGATTCGCGCGTACGGTCCGGGTGAGCAGTCGTGGTTTATCGAGCGCGGGCTCTTTCGCGGCGACACGTCGCGCCCCGAGGTGTGGGCAGAGCTGGAAGAGTTCCGACTCACGCGCACGTGGCGACACGAAGGCGGCGCGAAAATGAAAATCCGCGCGATGTGTGTGGACTCTGGTGATGATCCCGATCCGGTGTACTCCTGGACGAAACCGCGCCTCGCGCAGCATGTGTACGCAATCAAAGGCGCGACGGATCCGTCAGCCGACATCTTGCCGAAGAAGTACACGAAAACGCGCCTCAAAAGCCGACTGTACATGCTCGGCACGCAAGCCATCAAGAAACGCCTCTTCCGGCGCGCGGGCATGGCCGAACCCGTGCCCTACACCACCGAGGCCGGCGGCGCGTTTATGCACTGGAATGAGCGCGCCGATCCGGTGTACTGGGCGGAGTTCTTCTCACAAAAAATGGTGCGCACGGAGTTCCGCGGCCGCTCGGTGACGATGTACGTGAAGCGCAGCGGCGAGCGCGATGAATCGCTCGATTGTGAGGTGTACGGATACGCGGCGCTGCACTTGGGGCCGGTGCCGGTGGCGGGTCTGCAGCAGGAGCTCGAACGCGTGCTCAAAGAGGGCGAAGCCGAGCGCGATGGGCCGCCCCCGCCGACGCCCAAGAAAGTGGCCCCACCCCGGAAACCGGGGTTCATCGGGCGCGGCCGCAGCGGGGGCTCGTGGCTATGACCACCCCGCCGCTTCCGTTCCCAGGGCCCCGGCACGTGGAGACGCTGCCGCCGATCCTCATGGCGTCCATTCCGGCGCTGGAGGTGGCCGCGCATGACAAACGGCTCAACCCGTTCGAGAAGGCCGCGCTGCTCTGGGCGTATCACACGCCGCTCCTGAACGTGGTGCAGTTCCGGCCGCTCAAGGTCGAAACCCTCCGGTTTGAGACCGGACTCGCCACGCGCACCGCGCTCAATGCGCTGCACCTGTTCACCGAGATGGGCTATTTCGAGTGCGGCTACCAGAACCCCGCGGCGCCGGCCGAGGCGCAAGGGCGCCGCCCCTCCTGGTACCGCCTCGCCATCCGGTTGCCGGTCGCGCGCGCCGCCTGATCGGCGCTGGTTTCCCGTCGTGCCGTAGTCGTCCCCTGCCCTCCCACGGGTGACGGCATCGTACGTGCACGATGACGGCCACCCCCACCACGCCTCCGACGACGTTTGAAGCGGGCACCACCGTGCGCTTCACACAAGCGCCGGTTATGTCCGCACACGGCGAGCTCTCGCCGCCGAACGGGTGGACGCTGACCTGGCTGCTGCGCGGGATTTCGGCGGTGACGGTGACCGCTAGCACGGTCGGGACGCTGTGGCAGGTGGAGCTCACGGCCGCGCTGAACGTCCTCGCGGCTGGGGTCTATACCTCGGCCTTGCGCGCCTCGAAAGACGGCGTGGTGCTGCCCATTGGCGCGCCCACGAAGGTCACAGTGACCCCGGACATCGCCGATGCGGCCGCCGGCGATCTCGGAGACGCCGACGAACGCGCCTTGCGCCTGCTGATTGCCGCGCGCGATGGCACCCTGACGCAGGGCTACCTGTCGGTGATGGTCGACGGCAAGCAGCTGCAGCATTTCTCGCTAGATCAGCTCGAGCGGGCGATCGCGCGCTATGAGACGAAGATCGCACGCCGCCGCGGTGGGGCGCTGAGTGGGCACATCGGCACGGTGTTTGTGCGCCGATGATCGGCTCCCTGTTCCCCAAGCGCGGGGCCCCGAAGGCCATCGCCCGGAAGCTGCAGACCGCCGCCCGCGTGGCGTACGCGCCGTTCTATCGCGGGCACACGGCCGCTTCGGCGTCGTCGCTCCTGGCGGATTGGTACGGGACGCGCGCGAGCGCGAACGGCATCACCGCGCGCGAAGCCGAGAAACTGCGGCACCGCGCGCGCGAGCTGCGGGAGAACAGCAGCCTGGTCGCGCGCTACGCCTACCTCGTGCGCACCAACGTGGTCGGCCCGGAGGGGCCGACGCTGTCAGCGTTCGTGCCCAGTGTGCGCGGCAAGAATATGCAGGCATCGGCCGAGGTGGAGCGCCGATATTACGCCTGGGCAGCGGCGGTCACGCCGGATGACCAGCCGCTGGTGGAAGCGTTGTCGCAGCTTGCCGAGACATGGAAGGTCGAAGGCGAGGGCATCGTGCTGCGCACGGTACGCGACGGGCGGCTGGTGCTGGATATGGTCGACCCGGATCGCGTGGATCAGCACTACAGCGAACCGCTGCGCAACGGCCGGACCGTCGAGCAGGGCGTAGAGCGTGACGCCACCGGCCGCGTGCTGGGCTATTGGATTTGGAACGCCGCCGAGGACGACAGCGCGCGGCGCACGCGCCAGTACTGGCGCGCGGAGGATGTGGCGTTTCTGCCGCATCGCACGCGCCCGAGCCAGATCCGCGGCCTGACGGCGCTCGCGCCGGTCATGCCGCTCATGCAGCACATGGAGAAGCTGGACGAAGCGCTGGTGGTGCTCAACCGCACGGCCGCGTCGAAGATGTTTCAGTTCGTCGCCCAGGGCGACTGGGCGGCCCCGCTGGTGGGCCCGGACGGCCAGCCCCTGGACCCGGAAGTCAACCAGGAAGAGGTCGGCCCGGGCAATCAGTGGGTGCCGCCCTACGGCTACAAGGCGGAGACGATCGATCCGGGCCAGCCGAGCGGCGATCTGGCGACGATCATCGGGGAATGGCTGCGGCGCGTGGCGAGCGGCCTGAATGTGGCCGAGGCGTCGCTTACGGGCGACCTCAGTCGCGCGAACTATGGCTCACAGCGGGGCGGGCTCCTGATGGAGCGCGACTGCTGGAAGATGGATCAGCAGCTGTTCGTCGCCCATGTCATGCGGCCCGTGTTTGCGTGGTGGCTGCGCTTGGAAGTGATGACCGGGCGCCTGCAGCTGCCGGCCGGTGTCACGATCGCGTCGATCATCGAGCAGAGCGCGTGGTATCCGCGCCGCTGGTCGTGGATCGACCCGCTCAAAGACGCGCAGGCCATCGAGCTGCTGCTCAAGCTGCGCATGACGTCGCGCGGCCGCGAGCTGAATCAGCAGGGCATCGATATCCGCGAGGTCTTTCAGGAAATCGCGGACGAAGAGGCGCTCGCGAAGGATCTCAAGATCTCGCTCGGGCTCGGCCCGGAGCCGAGCCCGCCCACCGACCCCACCGACCAGGACGATGACGCACAACCGCCCGCGGCCACGCCGCGCTCACTGAGGGCCGTGTCATGACCACCGCGAACCGGTTTGCCCCCTTCTCGCGGGAGAACCCCGACGGGTTCCAGACGCGGGAGTTCGTGCTCGAACGCGTCGAGCGCACCGAGGGCGATGACGCCACGCTCCGGATCGCGTTTTCGAGCGAAGCCCCCGTGGAGCGCTATGACTGGCGCACCAATGAGGTCTACCTCGAAGTGCTGGACCACAGCCCGGGATCGGTCGACCTCAGCTACGCCAAGGACGGCCTGCCGTTCTGCCTGGAGCACACCATCAGCAAGCAGGTGGGACTCCTGGAGAATGTGCGCATCGATGCGGATCGCATCGGTCGCGGCGAGTTCCGCAAAGGCAACCACCCCGACGCGGACTGGGTGGCGGCCGATATGCGCGACGGCATCCGCAAGAAAATCAGCTTCGGCTACTGGCCGGGCACCAACTACGAGCAGACGAAGCGCGCCGACGGCGTGCTGGTGCGCACGTATCGCGGCTGGGGGCCCTTCGAAGCCTCCACGGTCGCGATTCCGGCGGACTACGACAAGGCAGGTGTGGGACGCAGCGCGAACGGGCGCGCCGAGCCCTTGCAGGACCCATCCCGGACGGGCGAGCAGCCCACTACGACGGAGTCACGCATGACTGCAGTACTGACGCCGGAGCAGGGCGCGGCCCCTGCCCCGGACACCAAGAGCCTGGAGCGCATCGCCGTGCTGGAGCGCGCGGCGCAGCGTACCGAGGCCATGCGGCAGATCGGAGAAGCCGCCGGCCTCTCGCTCGCTGAGGTGAACGCCTATCTCGCCTCCGAGAAGAGCCCGGACCAGATGGGGCGCGAGCTCCTGACGAAGGCCGCCGAGCAGCTGCGCGCGCAGCCGAAGGCGGTGGTGCTCACCGAGCAGGAGCAGGCGAAGTATTCGTTCGCCCGCCTCGTGCAGGGCCTCGCGAGCGGCGAGCGGTCGGGCTTCGAGTTCGAAGTTTCCGACGAAATCGCCAAGCGCATGGGGCGCCCCCAGAATGGTGGCGTGTTCTACCCCACCACGGGGCAGGGCAAGTTCACCGTGCAGGAGCGTACGCAGCTCTCGCTCGCGGCGGGCGCGGGCAAGGGTCCCGAGCTCAAGTTCGTCGAGTACGCGGGCTTCGCCGAGGCGCTGCGCGCCCGCATGGTGCTCGGCCGTACCGCCGCGCAGTTCGTCAACGGACTGCAGGGCGACTTTGCCCTGACGGTGCAGAGCGCCTCGGGATCGTTCACGTGGGGCTCGGAAACCGCGAATGCGGCCCTGTCCTCGCTCGTGCTCGCGCAGCGCGTCGGCTCGCCGAAGGTCGGCCAGTCGGCCACCACGTTCACGCGCCAGCTGATGCGCCAGAGCACCGAGGCCATTGAGCCGCTGGTGCGCCGTGACATTCTGGCCATTCACGCCCGGGGCGTGGAAACCGCGGCCTACAATGGCAGCGGCGCGGCGAACAACCCTCGCGGTGTGCTGAACACCGTCGGTGTGAACCTGGTCGCGCTCGGCGCGAACGGTGCCGCCCCCACGTACAACATGGCCGTGGACATGGAAACCGAGGTGGCCGCGGACAATGCGGACGCCGACGGCATGGCGTACATCACGACTACGCGCACGCGCGGCACGCTGCGCAAGACGCAGGTGTTTGCCGGCACCAACGGCGCGCCGGTCTGGACGGGTGGCCGCGATGGCGAAGTGCTGGGCTACCCGGCCTACGCCACCAACCTCATGCCGAGCAACCTCGTGAAGGGGTCCTCAGGCGCGGTCTGTCACTCGGCTCTCTTCGGCGACTTCTCCAGCTTGTACGTGTTGGAGTGGGGCGCCTCGGAGATCATGGTCGACCCGCTCACGTCGGGTCCGGCCATCATCAAGGTCATGAGCTACCAGCTCGTGGACATCCTCGTGCGCTACCCTGAGTCGTTCAGCGTGGTGCTGGACATCCTGCCGTGAGCCGCGTGCAGTTTGTGCGCGGCACCGTCCTCGGCACCGGCGTGGTCGCCGAGGTCGGGGACGTGGTGGAGTGCGAGGAAGGCGCCGCGAACCTGTTCGTTCGCCAGGAGCGCGCCGTGTTCGTCGACGGCGAAGAGCTGCCGCCGGATCCGGGCCTCATCACCGTTGAGGACACGCCGAAGCCGAAGGCGAGTCGGACCCGGTAATGCCATCCTCTGCCGCCGCCTACTTGGCCGACAAGGCCGCCAGCGTCCCGGTGCTCACGGTGTCCGTGGTCTACGGGAGCCTGAGCGCGCGCGGGCACTTTCGGCAGGAGTCGGCGGTGGCCGAGGATGGAAGCGGTGAAGTCCTGAACGAGAACCGCAGCGTGCTCGTGCGCAGTGATGCACTGGGCACGATCACGCGCGGCTCGAACATCACCGTGGATTCGCTTGTGTACACCGTGCGTGATAGCTACCGCGAAGGCGATGGCACACTCACGCGTGTGATCCTGAGTCCGGTGTAGCGATGCAGATCTACATCGCCCACCTGCTCACCGAATGGCTCAACCACGCAACGCACGGCGTGAACGCGCTGCTGCCGTTGGTGCCACGCATTGGGACAGACCCTGCGCCGCCGGTCACCGCGTTTGCGAACGGCTTCCGCGCGAGCGACGCCGCACAGGTCAAAGCACCAGAAGCGAGTGGGGCAATGCTGCAGGTGCTGTCTGGTCTCCGGGCCAGCTCACGCCGGAATCCGGGCGTGCAGCCTGGCACCGACATGCAGACGTGGTACGCCTTCCGCTACATCGCCGCGAAGACCGCGGACGTCCCGCTCGCACTGCGACAAACGTCGTACACGATGACGGCGCTGGATCTGTCGGTTATTCGCCTGTTCACCACGGCGCCGGGTGAAGTGCTGCGGCAGCAATACGTGACGCTCTATGGCGTGCAGCTCATCAGCGCCGGCGAAATCGAGCTGGACGTGGGCTACGTCAGCGAGACGGATAACAGAGTCGCCTTCACTGCACACCTGCCGCTGAATCAGCGGTTCCTTCACTCCTGACCCTGCGATTCATGGAAATCATTCACGTCGTGCGCGGCGAGCTCATGTATCCGATCCCGGTGCCGGACGCGGTGATCGTGCAAAAGGGCCGTGCCGCGATCCCGGACTACGCCGAGAAAACGCTCGATGCGTTGCTGGCGAAACAGGAGGCCCCTACCCCGGTGCCTCTGCCGCCTGCGCCTCCTGCGGAGGACGCAGCGCCCACCAAGAAAGCGAAGGCTGCGGCCGACGCCACGCCGGAGGCGTAACCGATGGCTGCCCCACGTTTGAGTCAGGTCGTTGGCCTGCTCCTGAAAGAACAGGCGGCGCACGGCACCGCCGAAACGCTCTCGAACAGCGCCGACGGCGCGTTCATGTACCTGGGCGACGGCGATCCGCCGAACCCGGCGGACATTCAGTACGTGTACGACGGCAAGATCGGACGCGCCGCGGGCACGCTCACCGGCCAGAAAAACACCACGCCGGCCGGTCGGCACCGTCCGTTCGAGTTCTCCATCCAGGCGCGCGGCCTGGGCTCGCTCTACAGCGCCATTCTGGTGCCGCCCAACGAAGTGCACCGCGCGCTCAAGGCCGCAGGCTTCACGGCGGCGTACAGCGCCACGCCGACGCCCCAGTGGCTGTACAACCAGGCCGTGGCCGGGACCGGGTACACGGTCCTCACGGCTCGGATGTTCGCGCACGGGTCGCAGTGGGATGGGCAGGATGTGTTGCTGAATCTCGAAATCGACGCGACCGGGCTTGGGGTGCCGATTTGGAAGTTCATGGCCCAGAGTGTCGCGCCGCTCCCGACGGATCAGGACTTGCCCGCCGTGACGTACGCGCAGGCGGGCATTCTGCCGCCGGTCGCGCAGGGGGTGGTGTGCAACTTCGGCGCCTTCACCGGCGCGAAAGTGCGCTCCATGAAGTTCAACCTGAACCGCGCGATCGATAAGCCGCGAATCAGTCAGACGACGGCGGGCGGTCACGACGGCTTCACGCCGGGTGGCATGAATCCGCAGGCCGTGATCACCATCGAGCGCCCGGCGCGCGCGACGTGGGATCCAGACGCGCTGCGCGCGTCGGCGACCGAGTTCGATTTCGGCTACCAAGTCGGGACGGTGCAGTACAACCGCTGGAAGCTCAACATGCCGACGGCACAGATCGTCAACGTGCAAAACGGCAGCGACAACGACGTCGCCACGGTGGCGGTCACCGTGGAGGGCCACGGCTCCACGCCGAGCGCCTCGGACGCTGTCAATTTCCTGTTCAACTGACGGCGGGTGAGCGCGTACCACACGCAGCTTGCCCTTGAGGCCGCGCGTCCGTTTCCTCTGGAAATCGGGCGCGCGGTCTTTGTCGCACGTCCGGTGTCGGTGCCCGTGGTGCTGCAGGCCATGGCCGATGCCGCCGATCGCAGCGTCGCGGGTGTGCTGGCGTCGCGTGCGCGTCTGCTGGCGGCCGCGTTCCCGCGCGCGCCATG
Organism: Gemmatimonadaceae bacterium; assembly: GCA_022843265.1. Taxonomy (GTDB): domain Bacteria; phylum Gemmatimonadota; class Gemmatimonadetes; order Gemmatimonadales; family Gemmatimonadaceae; genus JAABRT01. Next base: position 775 of record JALHNZ010000080.1, on the reverse strand, counting down.
GTGGTGCCCGTGGCGCGATGCGCACCGCGCGATCGCGCGCCTCGATGAACCCACGCAGCAGCGCATTTTCTCGCGCATTCTGCGCGTGCCGCATGATCACGCGCCGTCGGTGGTCTCCGAGGATCCCTACGCCGAGCTGCGGCGGCAACAGCGCGCGCTCTCGCGGCCCTCAGCGGCGCCAGGCGGGCGCTCGGCGACGCTCTTGCTCGCGGCGCTCACGTGTCGCGCGCGGTTCGGCGAGTCCTGGTATTTCAACCCCGACCGCTGGCCCACGCATGACGGCTACGTGCCGCACGCCGTGGCGTGGGTCGAATACCTCGGCGTGACGGCGCTCGAAGCGCGCGAAAAGCTGGCGGCCTTCGATGCGCGCCGACTGCAGCTGCCGACGCGGGACCAACAGACCGAGCTCGATCGCGTGCTCGCGACCGCTTTCCCCGGAGACCCGCTGTATGCCGCCGTCCAGTATCCGCACTGAACCGCGGCGCGCCACGCTGCAGCGGCGCTTTCAGTTGCGCCTCGCAACGCTGTCGCTGTACGGCACGGTGTTCGCTGATGGATTGCGCGCCCGCGGCTATCGCCCGCGTGATCTCGCGCTCGCGCTGATGGTGAGTGCGTGGTGGATCACGCTCGCACTCGGCGCGTGTGTCGCCGTGGTGCACGCGATCGCGTGGGGGCTGCGCTATGTCTGATAGCGTCGTTCGCGTTCGCATCGATGGTGTGGATGGTCTGAGCGGTGCCGCGAAGAAGGCCAGCGACGGCATGGATGAGTTCAGCG
>JALHNZ010000079.1 GCA_022843265.1 Gemmatimonadaceae bacterium | reverse complement strand
GCAAAGCCACGTACGAAGGCCTTGCGTCCGTCGCACATCATTTGCGCGGCACCGTAGGTCGTGCGCTGCGTTTGCGCGCCGCTCCCGAAATCGAGTTCAAGATTGACGAGAGCATCGCACACGCGGCGCGCATCGAGTCATTGCTCGCGCAGGTGCGCAATGAAACGGAAGCGGCCGCGGCTGCCGACGCGGAGAAGAGCGACGACAACGCGCCGGAAGCCGACAACCCCGCGGGCGAGACCGATTCGCCGTCCGGTGATCACGACCGCTAGTTCCATGTCTGTGTCCGATCGGCCTCTGCGCGTTGTGCCGCCGGACGGATTGTTGCTCGTAGACAAACCCGTCGGTGTGACGTCGCACGATGTGGTGGCGCAGGTACGCCGTGCACTGCGCACGAAGCGGGTCGGGCATGCGGGAACACTCGATCCATTCGCCACCGGTTTGTTGGTGTGCGCCGTGGGGCAGTGCACGCGGCTCTTGCCGTACGTGTATGGCGAACCCAAAGTGTACCGTGCACGCATCGCATTCGGCGTAGCCATGAACACCGACGATGCCACCGGAATTCCGGTGGCGCACGGCGATGCGCCGGACTTCGCACGGCTCAACCATGCGTTGGCCTTGTTGACCGGCGAGCTCTCGCAAGTTCCACCTGCCTATTCGGCCAAGCACGTAGACGGCCAGCGCGCGTACGCGCGGGCTCGTCGCGGAGAAGACGTGCAGCTCGCGCCGGTGACGGTCCATGTGCACGAGTGGAAGGAGCTGGCGCGTGGCAGCGACTGGATTGATGTCGACATTACGTGCGGCGGTGGCACGTACGTGCGTGCGTTGGCGCGTGATCTTGGCGTGCTCCTGGGAACGGTCGCGCACTGCGCCACACTTCGCCGGCTGAGCAGCGGCGCGTTGTCGGTCGACGACGCGGTGCCGTACAGCGCGCTGATCCGAGACGCGCAGCTCCCGGTCCTGAATCCACTCGCGTCATTACGTGAGCTGGCGGTGCAGCCGATCACACCTGACGCGATGGAGCTCCTCGGCACCGGTCGACAGGTGGCGGCCAGCGTGGCCGGTGCGCGCGCGGCTCTGGTGTCGCCGGACGGTCGCGTCGTCGCGGTGGCCGAACGTGTGTCCTCCTCACACGGTGATCGCTGGCAACCACGCGTCGTCCTGCTTGGTGAGGATGCGTCGTGATCATTGTGCATGATCCGTCGGAGATCGTGTGGCCAACCTTGAGCACAGGCGCCGCAATCACCGTGGGTACCTTTGACGGTGTGCACCTCGGACATCAGGATGTGGCGAAGCGCCTGGTGCAACTGGCGCGTGCACGGGCTCTGGTCAGCGTGGTCGTCACGTTTGATCCGCATCCGCTCGAGATTGTGAATCCCGCCGCGGCACCACCACTGCTCACCACGCGTGAAGAAAAGCTCGACGCACTCTCGCGCACTGGTGTTGATGTGGTCGTGGTGCTGCCGTTCACATCGGCGCTTGCCGCACTCAGCGCTGATGCCTTCGTGGACGACATCCTGCGCGCGCAGTGCAAACTGCAGGCATTGCTGATTGGCCATGATCATGGTTTTGGCCGCAATCGAATGGGCGACGCGGGCGTGCTGCAGGCGCTCGGCCAGTCGCGCGGCTTCACGGTGGATCTGGTGGAGCCGGTGCAGGCCGGGGAGGGCCATCCGGTGTCGTCCACCGCGATCCGACGTGCCGTCGCGGGCGGCGATCTGGCGCGGGCGGCGGTCGGACTTGGACGCCCGTATTCCGTGGCCGGGATCGTGGTCCACGGCGAAAAGCGCGGCCGTCTCCTTGGTTTTCCGACGTTGAATGTGGGTCCGATCAGCGACCGCAAACTGTTGCCACCAGACGGTGTCTACGCCGTTCGTGCCATTCTGTCTGACGGGGCATACGGCGGCATGGTGAACCTCGGCGGGCGACCCACCTGGGACGAGACGGAACGCAAGTTAGAAGCGCATCTGTTCGACGCGGCGGGCGACTGGTACGGCCAGCCAGTGCGAATCGATTTCCTGGCGCGGCTGCGCGAAGTGCGTCGCTTTGACAACGCCGATGCGCTACGAACGCAACTGGCAATGGACGAGGCCTTGGCGCGAGACGTACTGAGCCTCTAAGTTACAAGGCTATATCGCACTTTCCTCGTCGCGAGCGCCTCAGGGGCGCCGCGACGGTCAATCACGTCTCCAGCCACAAGCCGCGATGGCGAACATCAGGAATCGCCTCCTACTCATTCTCGGATGCGTCCTCGTTTCTGTCTGGGCGCTCTATCCGCGAACCGTCATCGAGCGCGTGAAGCGCGACGGTGTTTTTGTGTATGACACCGTGCAGCGCGTTCCGCTCAAGAAGGGACTCGATCTGCAGGGTGGCATGCACCTCACACTCGAGGTGGATGAATCGAGTCAGGCTGTCGCCGACAAGTCGGAAGCGCTCGATCGTGCACTCAAAGTGATCCGTCAGCGCATCGACGAGTTCGGTGTGTCCGAACCGGTTGTGCAGAAAGTTGGAGACGATCGCATTGTCGTTGAGCTGCCCGGTGTGGACGATCCGGAGCGCGCGCAGGCGCTCGTCTCGGAAGCCGCGTTCCTGCAGTTCCAGATCACGGATGAATCCGGCGCGCTTGAGCGCGTGATCTCGCGTCTCGATGAGGCGGCCCGCGTGGCGGGCGTCGGCACCACGACGATGATCGCTGGCGGAGACACCGCGCCGCGCGTCGGCGTCACCTCGTTGTTCGGCGCGGACAGCACGGCGAAAGATTCCACGCCGTCAGACTCGACGAAGGCTGACACCGCTGCGGCGGTGACCAACTCGCGCGGCATCTTTTCGAACGGGATTTCGCAGGGACAGATGCCGGGTCAGTACATCGTGCGCGGTGAAGCCTACGAGGCAATCGCGGCGGCGCTCGAACTACCGTCGGTTCAAGCCGCGATTCCCCCGGGCAAGTCGCTGAAGTGGGGTACGGAACAGATCGTTGCTCCGGGCGGTGAGAGCTATCGCGAGCTGTACATGCTCGAGTCCAAGCCGATCATCACGGGCGAATCGCTCACCGATGCACGTCCCACCACCGATCCGGTCGACGGCAACGTGGTCACGTTCACGTTGAACAACGAGGGTGGTCGCAAGTTCAAGAACGAAACGGCCAAGTACCTCAAGCGCAACATGGCCATCGTGCTCGATGATCAGGTCGTCACCGCACCAACCATTCAGAGCCCGATCGGACGGAATGGTCAGATCACGCTTGGTGGCTCCACGCTGCAGCAGGCGCAGGATCTGGCGCTTGTGCTTCGCGCGGGCGCGCTGCCGGTGCCGCTCAAGATCACCGAAGTACGCAACATCGGTGCGAGCCTCGGTCAGGACTCGATCGACAAGGGTGTGATGGCGCTCGGCATCGCGATGGCGCTCGTCGTGATTATCATGATCGGCTACTATCGTTTCGCGGGAGTGCTGGCCGTTTGCGCGCTCGCGTTGTACGTGCTCTACACGTTGGCCGTACTGGCCGGCTTTGATGCCGTGATCACGCTGCCTGGCCTCGCCGGGTTTGTGCTCTCTGTTGGTATCGCCGTGGACGCCAACGTGCTGATCTTCGAGCGCATTCGTGAAGAGCTCGACGGCGGCAAATCAGTCCGACTCGCCATCGACGAAGGCTTTCGTCACGCGTTGTCAGCCATCGTTGACTCCAGTGTTACCACGATTCTGTCTGGCGCGGTGCTGTATCAGTACGGCTCAGGACCGGTTCGTGGTTTTGCGGTAACCCTCATCGCGGGCGTGGTGGCGTCGCTCTTTACGGCGCTGTTCGTCAGCAGGACCTTCTTCATGCTCTGGCTGCAGCAGACCCGCGGCGCCAAGGCGTTGAGCATCTGAGTCGGCCATGATCCGCATTTTTCATAACACCACCTTCGACTTCATCAAGCATTGGCGCACCGCCGCGATCATCACGGCGGCGTTCATTGCGCTTGGTCTTGGTTCGTTCGCTGTCACTGGCGGCGTGAAGTATTCCATCGAGTTTACCGGTGGCACGCTCATGCAGCTTGAGTTCAAGTCGCCGCCCGATGTCGCCGCCATTCGTTCGACGGTTGAATCGGCGGGCGTTGCCGGCGCCGAAATCACCCAGTACGGCGAAGCCACGTCCTACACGGTGCGCGCGCAGGACGAGGCGTCGGTCGGTGAGCAGGAAGCGGGCGCGGAAGGCGTGGCCAAGCGCATCCAGGATGCACTCACGCAGCGTTTTGGCGCCGATGAAGTCACGGTTGTTCGCACCGAGGCCGTTGGTCCGAAGGTCGGCGCCGAGCTGCGCCGTGGCGCGATGCTCGCACTGATCATTACGTCGATCATCTCGCTGATCTACCTCGCGATTCGCTTCGACTGGCGCTTTGGCACAGCGGCCGTACTGTCGCTCGTGCACGACGTGTTGCTGACGTTCGCGTTCATCAAGTTATTCAACATTGAAGTGTCGCTGACCGTGGTGGCGGCCGTGCTGACCGTGCTCGGTTATTCGGCCAACGATACGATCATCATCTTTGACCGCGTTCGCGAAAATCTGAAGAAGCATCGCAAGGCAAATCTGTACGACACGGTCAATCGTTCTATCAACGAAACGATCGGACGCTCCGTGCTGACGCACGCCACGACGCTGGCTGCAACGCTCGGCCTGTTGTTCTTTGCCGGTCAGGTGCTTCGCCCGTTCTCCATCGTGATGGCTTTCGGTGTTGTCGTCGCGGTGTTCAGCTCCATGTACGTGGCGTCGTCGCTGCTCATTTACATTGAGCACCGGTATCCGCGCGACACGGATGACAAGAACATGCGTCGTGAAACGCCGGCAACAACAGCGAGTAAGCCCGCGGCGCCGAAGCCGCGCACACCGGCAGCGACGCGCTGAACACCGAGCCGATTGCGGATCGCGTTGCGAAACTCGGCGACACGGGGATTGCGCCTGGCGCAGTCCCGTTCGCCGACAGCCACGTGCATCTCGCATCGGAACAGTTCTCAGCAGATGTTGATACTGTAGTGGCGCGAGCCCGGGAAGCCGGTGCTCGCGCCATTGTGTGTATCGGGGAGTCGCCGGCCACCGCGAAAAAGGCGGCCGAGATTGCGACCCGCCATGCCGGACTGGTCTGGTTTACCTGCGGATTGCATCCGCACGATGCCACACACTGGCACAACGGGCATGCGCCGGCCATCAGGGAGGCCGTGATCAATGGAGCGGTCGCCATCGGTGAGTGCGGGCTCGACTATTTCTACGATCACAGCCCGCGGGCCGTGCAACGGATTGTGTTCGAAGACCAGCTGCTGCTCGCGAATGAACTCGACCGACCGGTCATCGTGCACACGCGCGAGGCGGAAGACGATACGCTGGTCATGATGCGCGAAGCGGCAGCCTCCGGCGTGCGCGGCGTGCTCCACTGCTTTACCGGCTCGCACCGGTTGGCCGAAGCCGCTATTGCGTGCGGGTGGTTCATTTCCTTCAGCGGCGTCGTCACCTTCAAGAAGTTCACAGACGACACACTGCTGCAATTGGTGCCCGACGACCAGCTGTTGGTGGAATCCGATGCGCCCTACCTCGCACCCGTTCCGCACCGAGGGCACCGAAACGAGCCCGCGTGGGTATCCCATACCGTGGCGCGGGTTGCTCGCGCGCGTGGGGTGACGCCGGAGTCGCTGGGTGCGCTTGCTCTGGCCAACACGCAACGCTTTTTTCGACTGACTCCCGTGGCTGCATCAGCGAGTCGCTGACCGGCAACGCTTTGTTATCACCTTCTGCTCTTTTCGCTCGTGTCTCTCGAAACGATTCATACTGATCACGCGCCCGCCGCCATCGGCCCGTATGCGCAAGCCGTCAAGGCCAACGGCTTTTTGTTTACCGCAGGCCAGATCGCGCTGCACCCAGGCACCATGGAAGTCACGGGCGCCACAGTCGCGGAGCAAACAGAGCAGGTAATCAAGAATCTCGAAGCCGTGCTGGCCGCGGCGGGCTGCGATTTTTCGCATGTCGTCAAGACCACGGTGTTTCTGCGAGACATGGCCGATTTCACGGCGGTGAATGAGGTGTACGCGCGCGCGTTTGGCGCGACACGTCCCGCGCGTTCAACGGTGGCAGTAGCGGGGCTCCCTCGCGACGTGCGAGTGGAAATCGAGTTGGTTGCGGTGCTGAACAAGTAGCAGTCCTCGACTTCCGCGCTACAGCCACGTGCTTTTTTCGTCGACACCCCGCGTGACACGGTTCACGAAAGTGCTGCTGCCAGCAATCGCCGCGCTTCTCGCGTTGCCGCTGCTGCCGCTGCATGGCGTCGGCGCGCAAGTGATACCGGATTCCACACGTCGTGACTCAACGGTCATCACACCGGTGATCACGGTGCGTGACACCATCGTGCGGGAACGCCGACGTGCGGCATTCGTGCGACCGCCGCTGTCACCACGTCGTGCATTCCTCATGTCGTTCGCCATTCCCGGCTGGGCGCAGTCGCGACTGGAACGCACCACCTCGGGCGCCCTGTTCGCCGGCGCTGAACTGGGCTCGCTCGCCATGCTGCGTCGGTCCATGAACGATCTGCGCGCGGTACGTGCCCTCGGGCGCGATACCGTTCCGGGGGACTTCACCGTGGTCCCGGGTACCGGCGACGTGAGACCGGGTGAGCGATTGTTACCCGCGTATGACGAGGCGCTTGACCGCACGCGCAAGTTGCACGTGGAAGACTGGATTGCGGCCATCGCGTTCAACCACCTCATTTCTGCCGCTGATGCATTCGTTTCGGCACAGTTGTGGGATGTGCCGGCGCGCGTCACCATGGTTCCCACGAGGCAGGGTATGATGCTTACCGCGACGCTGCGGTTCTGAACGAATGACTGAGCCCGAAGCAGGCGCCCGTGCACGCGCCGTGAATCCAGCCGATCCCTCCACAGCGTACGGGAGTGTGTCGAGACCAACACATGCGTCCCGAACCAGCGCCGAGGCGCTTGCCGCTGACGCGATCGATGTAGCGTTGGTTGCGAGACTGAGCAATCGGGAGACCGATGCGCTGGCGGCTCTATACGATCGATGGTCGTCCACGGTGCGCAGTCTGGTCGCGCGAATCGTTGGTGATCCATCGGATACAGACGAAGTCGTCGAGGAGGTGTTCTGGCAACTGTGGCAGCAGGCGGATCGCTTCGATGCGACGCGCGGACGAGTGGCCGTCTGGATGCTCACGATTGCACGCAGTCGGGCCCTCGATCGGGCGCGTGCGCGCAAGCGGCGGCGCGATGATGTCCCCGAAACGCGTGATGACGGGTCGTCCAGACTGGCACAGATTCCTTCTGCAGAAGACGCGGTGGATCCCGGCGAGTTCGCAGACCAGCGACAACGTGTCTCGGCAGCGCTCGGAGCGCTGCCGCCGGATCAACGCGACGTGGTAATGCTCGCGTATTTCTCGGGGCTGAGTCAATCGGAAATCGCCGAACATCTCGGCGTGCCACTTGGCACGATCAAAACGCGCACACGCCTAGCGTTCAGTAAATTACGTGAGACGCTGTCCGTCCTCTGGGATGATCCATCATGAATCGCGATCCTGAACGTCAGGACCTTTCTGATCTGCCGCTGGTCGATGCAGCGCTGGGGCATTTGTCGCCCGAGCAGCGTCAGCCGGTGCGCGAGCAGCTAGCCGCGAATGAGGTCGCCCGCGAGGAGTTCGATGCAATCGAGGCCACGGCCGCTGCATTGGCGTTCGCCGCGCCGGTTGTGCCTCGGCCGGCCGTTGACGGTGTCCGGGCGCGACTGCTGGCGCGAGCGGCCGCAGATGCGGCGGCGCACAACGTACGTGGAATCGAAGCCAGCGCGCCGGTGGCGACATCGGCCGCGACGGTGCCCGTCGCATCGGCACCAGTCGAAACGCCAGCGCAAGCGCCAGCGCCAACGCTGACGTTGTCGACGGCGACGCCGCCGCCCGCGGGTCGTGCATCGAATCAGCGTCCGGCCACGCGCAACACCGCGGCGTGGTGGGTGGCAGGCCTCACATCGCTCGCCGCTGCGGCGTCGCTGCTCCTGGTGCTGCGGGCGCAAACGGAACGTACGGCGCTGCAGTCCATGGTCGCCACTTTGGAATCATCGCGGGTGTCGGATCAGGCGCGGCTCGACTCATTGGCTGTAGCACTCAGTGAGCGCGAGCAGCAGTTACTCAGTGTGACAGGCCCGGATGTTGCCGTGGTGGAGTTGGCGTCTACGGCGTCGCTGCCGCCGGCGGGACGCATGTTCTGGGATCGCGCGTCGGCACGCTGGACGTTTGTCGCAAACAACCTCCCGCAACTTGCATCCGGCCGCACGTATCAGCTGTGGCTGGTCACGGCCAACGCCAAAATTTCGGCCGGCACGTTCACGCCAGATGCCAGTGGTATTGCCGTGGTGCGCGCCACGTACGATCTGCCGCGCTCCGCACTGGCTGCTGTCGCCGTCACGGAGGAAGTAGAAGGCGGTGCACCGCAGCCAACCGGCGCTATTCTGCTGGTCGGCAGCACCACCAGCGCCGATACGCGATGATCGCTACGGACGCGCCGATTGGTGTGTTCGACAGTGGGATCGGCGGACTCACCGTGGTCCGCGCGCTGCTTACGCGGTTACCACACGAGCGCATTGTGTATGTGGGCGACACGGCACGCGTGCCGTATGGTCCGAAGAGCCCCGACACGGTGCGCCGTTACGCGCAGGAGATTGCCCAATGGCTGGTCGATCAAGGAGTGAAGGCGATCGTAGTGGCATGCAACACGGCCACGGCGCACGCGCTCTCCGATCTGCAGCGCACGATGCCGGTTCCCGTGATTGGTGTGGTGGAGCCTGGTGCCCGCGCTGCGGTGCGGGCTGCGCACGGTAAGCCGGTTGGCGTGATCGGTACGGTGGGCACGATCGATAGCGGAGCGTACGATCGCGCCATTCATGCGATCGCGCCCGAGCTGCCGGTGCTCTCGCGTGCGTGCCCGCTCTTTGTGCCGCTGGTCGAAGAAGGGTGGCTGGACCACCGGGTGACCCGCGATGTGGCGCAGGAATATCTCTCGCCGCTGCTGGCCGACGGCGTGACTGCGCTGGTACTCGGCTGCACGCACTACCCGCTGCTGGCGCCGTTGCTCGCTGATCTCGCCGGCCCAGACGTCGCGTTAATCGACTCCGCCGACGAAACGGCGCTCGCGACAGCGGAGGTCCTCACGTCGCTCTCGCTGTCGGCGCCGGCCCGTGCTACACCGCCGCGTCACCGATTTGTCGCGTCAGACGCGCCCGATCGGTTCCTGGCGCTCGGCCAGCGATTTCTCGGTGGCACGCTCGATCACGTTGAGCACGTCACCTTCGGCTGATCCGTTCCAGCGGAGTCGGGTGATCGTTGCGTCGGTCACACGCAGATACTGCCGGTCGAGATACCACGCGCCAGCGTTCGCGTACACGCCCGAACCGGCCGTCGCGAGTGCCGGCACGTGTGAGTGACCGAAAATCACCAGCTCGGGATCACCGACGTTGTGCATCCAGGTACTCGCAACCGCGTGGAGCCCGCGTCCCTCGTCTCCCGCGCGACGGTCACGACTGGTGTGCGACGATCGCAAAGCGAGCCACGTCGCCCAGTTCGGATGTAACCAGCTGTACAACTTGGCCGACAGCGGGTGACGCAGCACTGCGCGAAGGCGACGGTACGGTTTGTCTTCGACCGCGCGCAGTCCATCGCCGTGCGCCAGTCGCACCCGCCACGGGCCAAACGCTCCGGACCACGGCTCAAGCGTGTACGCAGCACCGGTGAGCTCCTGCAGTGTCTCGCCGCCCCAGCAGTCATGATTTCCGCCAATCCACACCACGGGAATGCCCGCCTCACGCAGATCCGCCAAGGCCGCGAGCACACGAAAGCCCGATCTCGGCATCACGTGACGCCAAGAGAACCAGAAATCGAACAGATCGCCCATGATCACCAGTGATCGCGCCTGCGACGGTACCTGTCGCAGAAAACGCAGCAACTCAGTTTCGGCTTCCGGCGGCGCGATACCCAGATGGGCGTCGCCAATGATCAGGACGGGAGTATGGAGCACGCGAAGAGTCTAACGTCCGGACTGTGCCAGAACAAATACGGCAGGAAACGGTGCCATCGCTTGAGCCGGATGGGGTGCCGCACGCATCTTCCGGGAAACGCAGGCCATTCCCTCCGACGAGCGCATGAACGACTCCACTGACTACGAGCACATTTCGGAGGTACGCGTTCGATACGCGGAAACCGATCAGATGGGCGTGGTATATCACGCAAATTATCTGGTGTGGTGTGAGATTGGTCGAACCGATTTTATTCGCGCGCTGGGTCGATCATACGCCGACATTGAGCGTGACGGTGTCACGCTTGCCGTGAGCGACGCGGCGCTCCGGTTTCTCGGATCCGCGCGCTACGACGATCGCGTGCTGGTGCACACCCGGCTCGAAGAGTTGCGATCACGGGGCATGAAGTTCGCGTACCGACTGGTACATGGTGATACCGGACGCACCTTGGTGACAGCCACCACGTCGCTTATTGCACTTGATGCAAACGGTCGTCCGGCGCGATTGCCCACGGCCGTGGTTGACGTGTTGCGGCGCGCCGCCACAATGGGCGCCGAATCATGAAACGCACCGTCGCGGCGCTTGTCCTGTTGCTCTCCGCGTGTGCGGTACCCGCCACGCAAAGTTCGCGCCTCACCCCCGTTCGTGATGCCAGTGCGTTGGCGCTTGACGCGCGACTGCTTGCGATGGCTGATCTGCGCGCTGCAGATACGGCCTTGCTCGATTCGCTCTTGCAGAACGCGCACGTTGATGCGCGTGCGCAGATGTATCGCGCGCGTGCGGCGCTGTTGATCGGTCAGCTGCAGTTGCGCGCACGGTACGCATCCGCACGCGCGCTGCTTGTGCATGCCGATACGTCGGTGGCGGCAACCGCGGCGTTCGCGCTCGGACTGGTGCGTGACACCACATCGCTGGTTGCACTGTCACGCGCCGTTGTCGGTGCGCCCGATGCCGTGGCGGCCGAAGCAGCGTGGTCGCTGGGTCGCATTGGCGAACCCGCACGCGAGTCATTGCTTGAGGCGCTGCGTGATGCGTCCTTGCATCGGGCGCCGAGTGTGCGCGCGTCGTTGCTGCTGGCGCTCTCCACGTTGCGTCCGGTACCAGCGCAACGCGTGACGCCGTTTCTCCGTGACGCCGATGTACACGTTGCGTTCGCCGCGGCGTATGCCATTGCGCGCGCTCGTGCCGCAGATGGCGTGCGTGCGGTGCTCGCCGAAGCGACGCACGCCGATGCCATGGTGCGCACACAGGTTGCCCTCGCGGCCGCGTACAACGCGAGCGGTGACACGCTCGCCGATCCTGCGGTGGCGGTGTTGCGCGCGTTGCTGCGTGATCCCGATGCGCGCGTGCGCGTGCAAGCGACACGCTCCATCGCGTCGCACCGCACACTGCGTGATGCGCGCGAACTGGTCATCGCGGGACTGCGCGACGCCGATGCGTCGGTGCGCGTGACGGCGGCTGAATCACTGGGCCCGCTCGTGGCTGCCGATACCGCGCTGTGGCGAACGGTCTTCGCGATGGACACCACGTTTGTCACGCAGCGCACGCTGCTTGATGCGGCGGTGCGAAACGGCGCTTTGCTCGACCGACTGATCGCGTGGCGTACGCATGTCGATCCGTGGGCACGCGTTGCATCACTCGAGTTTTCGGCCAACGTTGCTGGCGCCGAGTCGGCGTTGGGCCGACTGGCGTGGGCGAGACGTGATGCTTCGGATCGCGTGCGCTCCGCCGCAATCGCGGCTCTCGGGCCGATGCTCGATTCGGCCGGCGTCCGTGATTCCGTGCGGGCGTATCTGGGGGATCCTTCACCCGTCGTGCGCGCGGCCGCGCTGGGGGCACTGGCGGCGCGTGCCTCCGCCGACGATCTCCCAATTGCCATGGCGCGCTACGCCACCGACTCGTTGCCCAATGCGCACGCGGTACGCAGCGCTGCCCTGCGATTAATCGCCGCCGCATGGCGTCGGGACAGCGCGCGATTTGACGTGGCCGCGCGCGAACAACTGGCTCGCCTGCGGCCGCCACAGGACCCACTGATTCGCCGGAGTGTAAACCTTGTGACGCCGCTGTCGGCGTGGCGCGACCCGTCGGCGGCGCCGTCCATGAGTCACTACACGGCGATCGCGCGCGAATGGATGCATGGTCCGGCCGTTCGCACGGCGACCATGCGCACCGAGCGAGGAGTTATAACCATTGAACTGTTGGCCCACGACGCTCCAATGACGGTGCACAACTTCGCCACGCTGGCGCGATCGCAGTACTACACCGGCACACGCTTTCACCGCGTGATCGCCAACTTTGTCGCGCAAGACGGTGACCCCACGGGCACCGGCAGTGGCGGACCTGGCACCAGTATTCGTGACGAGCTCAATCGTCATCGATATACGCGCGGCGCGGTCGGGATGGCGCTATCGGGTCCGGATACGGGCGGCAGTCAGTACTACCTCACGCTCACGCCGCAGCCTCATCTCGACGGCGGGTACACCGTGTTTGGCCGCGTCGTCAGCGGCCTGGCCGTCATGGACGCGCTGGTGTACGGCGACCGCATCCTCTCGGTGACCATTCAGTGATCGCATCGCGCGCCACGCGATTTATGGGGCGCATCGCCACGCTCTGCCTGGTGGCGGCCGCCTCGGCGTGTGCACCGAAAGCGCGACCACTGCTCGGCGTGGAAACGCGCGTGCCGGTGCCGGTGGCGCAGCTGCCATCCACGCCGCAAATGCTGCGATTCACCTGGACGTACGCCGACGAGACGTTTGATGTAAAGGGCGACGGCGTGGTACGTACCGGGCCGCCGGATCGTGCGCGCCTCGATCTGTTTATCGCCAATGGCTACGGCAACGGCATGGCCATTCTCGAGGGCGACACGCTGTTCGTACCGGGCATTGATCTGATCCGGCGCTTCCTCCCGCCACCGCCCTTGCTCTGGGGAACGCTCGGCAAGCTTGCCTTGCCGGCTGGACGCGACACGGTGGTGCGCATGGATGGCGACACGTTGCGGGCCGACATCTCCGGCAGTGACTCCGACAAGCGCACGTGGCGCATACATTACGCCAACGCCCGGCTGGTTCGGATTGAACACATCGAGGGGGGGCGCGTGGTCGAATGGATGGAACGCGTTCCTGCCGCAGACGGCACACTGCGCCTGAAGTACGTGCACAATACCGGTCGCCGTTCCCTGCAGCTGTCCGTGACCGAAACGCTGAATATCGAGGAAGGGTTTGACAATGCCATTTGGCGACGACCGTAACATCGTGCTTCGTGGTCGACTGCGCGCGATTGCGGCCCTGCCACTGCTCGCGCTCTCGGGTTGTCTCTACGGCTTCAGCGGCGGCGGACTGCCGAAAGAGCTGCGGACTGTCGCCGTCATGCCGTTTGAGAATCTCACGCCCGTGCCGGAAGTGCAGCGCGAGTTGCTTGAAGCCATGCGCAAGGCGATGACCGATCGATTAAACCTCCGCGATGGTCCGGTGGAGCGCGCGGATGTGCTCGTGACCGGCACGATCAAGGAATACGAGGTCGATTTGCCGGTGGGTGTCACCGCCGATCCGCGACAGGCGACATCGGCGCGGCGCAAACTGCAGCTGGTGGTTGATTTTCAGATCGTGAATCAGCGCACGGGTGAAATCATCAAAGATGCGCAGGGCAGTCGGCGCGAATCACAGTACGCTGAAGGTGGAGAAGCGAAGGGGCGCAAGGATGCGATTGATCAGCTGATCAACACGGTGATCGACGACATGTTGTCGCAGTGGTAGTGGCGTGTCGTCGCTAAACGCGGTGGGCGTGCGTCATCCAGCGCACAAGATCATGGACTGGACGAGCGCGGCGCACTGGCGTGCGCGCATCGCGGGTCCAGTTGTTTTTACGAACGGCGTGTTTGACCTGCTGCATCCCGGACATGTGGACGTGTTGCTCGGCGCGCGTGCTGAAGGCGCGGCGCTGGTCGTCGGGTTGAACAGCGATGCGTCGGTGCAGCGTTTGAAAGGCCCGTCGCGACCGGTGCGATCGGAGGTGGAGCGCGCATACGTACTCGCCGCCTTCGAGATGGTGGACGCCGTCGTGGTATTCGACGAAGACACGCCACTGGAGCTCGTTCGCGCGTTGCAACCCGATGTGATTGTGAAGGGCGGCGACTATTCGCCAGAGACCATTGTTGGCGCCGACGTGGTGCGCGCACGCGGAGGCCGCGTCGTCGTGATTCCACTCGTGCCGGATCAGTCCACCACGAGTATCATTGCCAAACTGCAGCGCGACCGCATGCCGTAGGTGTGTCGCGCATCGCTGACCCTTCTTCCCGGAACGTGTGCCGTGAGTGAACTCCAGTCCAAGTTGGTGCGTGCGTCTGACGTGATGCGTCCTGTCACCATTGAGCGAGGTACGGCGCCGTACGCTGAGGGATCCTGTCTCGTGTCGTTCGGCGATACGCGTGTGTTGTGTGCGGCGAGCGTGGAAGACAGTGTGCCGGGCTGGCGTCGTGGCAGTGGTCTCGGCTGGCTCACGGCGGAATATGCGATGTTGCCTCGGGCCACCCGCACGCGCACGTCGCGTGAGCGCAGTCAGTTGGGCGGACGCACGCAGGAAATCCAGCGGCTGATTGGTCGGAGTGTGCGCGCCATGCTCGATGATTTTGCATTCGGCGAGTTCACGGTACGCATTGACTGTGATGTGTTGCAGGCCGACGGCGGCACGCGAACGGCGGCGATTACGGGTGCGGCCGTGGCGGTGATTGATGCCTTCGACTGGCTGGTCAGCAGTGGTCGGGCCACCGTGTCGCCCATCAAGCGTCGCGTCGCGGCGGTGTCGGTAGGCGTGGTGAAAGGACAGCCGCAACTCGATCTGGACTACGATCAGGATGTGGGTGCAGATGTTGACATGAATGTGGTCATGAGCACGGAAGGTCGGTTTGTGGAAGTGCAGGGCACCGGTGAGAACGGCACGTTCGACCGGGGTGAACTCGACACGCTGCTGGATCTGGCGGTGCGCGGCATTGCGTCGCTGCATGAGGCGCAAGCGGCGGCGCTCGCGTTGCCACTCCGCGGATTCGCGAAGGCGTGAACCGGGCATTCTCGGAAGACGCGTTGCCCGAGCTTATCCTTGCCACGCGCAATGCGGGGAAAGTGCGAGAGCTGGAGCCGCTCGTGCGCGAGTGCGGGTGGCGCGCTGTCTCACTCGACGCGGCGGGAGTAGCGGCGCACGCCGACGAGGAGCACGTCGAGGTGTTCGACACGTTCGCCGACAACGCGCTCGCCAAGGCGACGTATTATCACGCGCGCAGCGGAGGCCGCGTGGTGCTCGCGGAAGACAGCGGGCTGTGCGTGGATGCACTGAACGGTGCGCCCGGAGTGCACAGCAAACGGTGGCGCGGCGATAGCCTGATGGAGGGTGTCTCGCTCGATGCGCACAACGTCGAGCAGTTATTGCTGGCGATGCATGACGAGGCGCAGCGGGCCGCGCGTTTTGTCTGTGTGGCCACGCTTGTGTGGGACGGCGGCACGCTGTCGCATGAGGGCACGGTTGAGGGCGAGATCCTGCGAGAGCGCTGCGGCACGGATGGCTTTGGGTACGATCCCGTCTTCTGGTCGCGCGAGCTGCAGGGCTGCTTTGGCGTGGTGACGCGTGAAGCCAAGAGCGCCGTGAGTCATCGGGCGCGGGCGGTTCGTGCGTTGTTGCGTGCGTTTGCCGAGGGCCTGCGGTGATAACAGCAATGTTGCTGTGCTGAAGCAGTTGACCGGGCGCGCCGTCCGGTGTAATGTCCCAGACCGCTGCGGGGCGTAGCGTAGCCCGGTATCGCGCCTGCTTTGGGAGCAGGAGGTCGCCGGTTCGAATCCGGCCGCCCCGATTGAGTATGCAGGTGTGGCAGCAGGGTTCGAGCAGGCCGTCTGGCGAGTCTGAGCGCCAGTAGCTCAGGTGGATAGAGCGGCAGCCTTCTAAGCTGCGGGTCGGGGGTTCGAGTCCCTCCTGGCGCGTGAACAAGGCAGGATGTGGTGGCAGGGAATGCAGGATGTCGGCGCCCTTAGCTCAATCGGTAGAGCAGCTGACTCTTAATCAGTAGGTTCTAGGTTCGAGTCCTAGAGGGCGCATGTAGCAGTGGTCTGGTGGTGGCA
>JALHNZ010000078.1 GCA_022843265.1 Gemmatimonadaceae bacterium | reverse complement strand
GCGTGCGCGCTTCTGGGCCGCCGATACCCAGCGCATCGGTTGGAAAGGCTTCGGGGTTGGCAAGGGGCCGACGATCACGACCAAACACCAGCACCAGCGTGGCACCGACCAGCGGCCACAGTACCAGAGCCGGCAAAATCCAATTCGCAATGCCCATGGACATCAGTGAATCACGCATGGTCATCGCAGGGTGAAAGCCGCCAACAACGCCAGCACGCCGAGGGCAATGACCCACGCGTACCGCCCAACATCGCCAGCGCCAAGGGCATCATGCGCCTGTCCCGCGGCTCGCGACAGCATTTGTCCACCGGTCACGAAAGCGCGATCAAGTCGCTCATCAATGCCTTGCCACAGCACCCGCGATGAGAACGCGCCGAGCGGTTGGACAACGGTGCGGTCGAGGCCCGCATCCACGCGGTATGCATCCTCGAGCAACGCACCCAATCCATGCGATGCGGGGGCGTTGTCTTTATTTGGCATCGGCGAGCGAAAGCGTGCGAAAGCAAAACCAATGCCGGCCAGCGCGGTGACCACGGCGATCGCAACGAGCACCAGTTCGGTGCTGTGATCAAGATGCGCTGAACCAGCGAGCACCGCCGACGATGCGCCGGTAACCGGCGCGAGCCAGTCGCTGAGCACGTGCGTGGGACCAAGCGGAATGAGCTCCGGAAGATTGAGCCATCCGGCGCCGATCGTCAGCACCGCGAGCACAATCATGGGAACGGTCATGGTAGACGGCGCTTCGTGCAAACCGCCTGCCGCGAGCTCTCCCGTGCGATTGGCGCCAGTAAAGGCCAATAGCATCATGCGCGTCATGTAGATGGCCGTCAGCAGCGCCGTCAGAATGCCGAAACCGTAAATGATATACAGCCACGTGTTGCCGGGAATGCCCGCCAGTGTCGTGTTCGCCAGGGGTGAGTCATGCGCGCGACTAAAAACCGACGCCAGAATTTCGTCTTTCGAGAAGAATCCGGAGAGCGGCGGCACGCCCGCGATTGCCAGCGTCGCAACCCACATGACCGTTGACGTCACCGGCAAATACTTTCGCAAGCCGCCCATGTTGCGCAGATCCTGGGCGTCCTGCTCATGCTCGTGCGCGTGGTGATACGCGGCATGCATTGCATGAATCACGGCACCCGCCCCAAGGAACAGCAGCGCCTTGAAGAACGCGTGCGTCACGAGGTGAAACACGCCCGCTGCGTAGGCGCCTGTGCCAACAGCCACGAACATATAGCCGAGCTGCGAAATCGTGGAGTACGCAAGCACCTTCTTGATGTCCCACTGGCGCAGCGCAATCGTGGCGGCGAAGAGTGCCGTCACGGATCCGATGAGCGCTACAAACAGCGAGACATCAGGCGCGCCGGCGAAAATCGGGGCCGCGCGCGCGACGAGATACACGCCAGCCGTGACCATCGTCGCGGCGTGAATGAGTGCAGACACCGGAGTGGGGCCCGCCATTGCATCGGGCAACCAGATGTAGAGCGGCAACTGGGCGCTCTTGCCCGAGCAGCCAAGGAACAGAAACAACGCCGCAGCCGTGAGCACCGCCGGTGCTGCCGTCGCGAGCGCGGAGTGCGCGCCCACGTAGTCCAGCGTGCCGGTGGTGCTGAAGATCAAAAACATCGCGACCAGAAACCCGAAGTCGCCAATGCGATTCACGATGAACGCTTTGCGACCGGCGTTGGCGTTTGCGGTTTCATTGAACCAGAAGCCGATCAGCAGATACGACGCCAGCCCCACGCCTTCCCAGCCCACGAACATCACGGCGTAGCTCGATCCGAGCACGAGCACGAGCATGGCTGCGACGAACAGATTCAAATAGGCGAAGTAGCGCGCGTAGCCACCGTCGGTGGCCATGTAGCCGACCGAAAAGATGTGGATCAGAAAGCCAACCCCGGTGATGACCAGCGTCATCAGGATCGAGAGTTGATCGAGCTGAATTCCCCAATCAATCGCCAGTGAGCCCACCAGCATCCACGATGCATACGTCCGAATGAACGGCGCGGTGAGTTCGCCGACGCCGAGCATCGATACGAAAATCGTCACAGCCAGCCCAAACGCGGCCAGCATCACTCCCGGGCCGATCAGCGTGCTGATGCCACGCGTGCCCGCGAGTCGGCGACCGGCGTTGATCTCACGCTCGTCGAACGATCCACTCGCGGCGGTGAGGCGTGGCCACACGACCAGTGCGCCATTGATCAGTGCGCCGAGCAGGGGAAGCAGCGGCAGCAGCCACACCCACTCGGCCACCGTGCCATCGAGTGGATGCGCCATCAAGGTTTGTGAGGCGGCCATTAGCGACGCAGCAGCTTGAGGTTCTGCAGATCCACGGCTCCAAAGTGACGGAACACTGAGATCACAATCGCCAGTCCAACGGCCGCTTCTGCCGCCGCAATGGTCATGACCATGATGACAAAGACATGTCCGCCGACGCCGTGCAACTTGGCAAACGCGACGAACGACAGATTCACGGCGTTGAGCATGAGCTCAACGCACATGAACAGAATGATGGCGTTCCGACGTGTGAGCACGCCGACCACACCGATACAGAAGAGAATCGCCGAAACAATCAGCGCGTCGCCGATCATCATGCGCCGGCCCTCTTTTTAGCGAGCACGACGGCACCTACAATGGCCACGAGTAGCAAAATTGATGTGAGTTCGAACGCCAGCAGATACTCGGTAAAAAGCGACTCCGCGACAGGCGTAACGACGTTATCCGTTGCGGGCGCGAGCTCCACACCTGGGAGCGATTCACGGCGCACGGCGAGCAGATTGGCGAACAGCGCGAGTCCCACCACACCGGCAGCGATTCGCGCGCCCGCTTCTCGCAGATCCGGCAATTGATCCGGGCGTCCGAGATTCAGCAGCATGACGACGAAGACAAACACCACCATGATTGCGCCGGCGTAGACGAGCACCTGCACCGCGGCCACAAACGGCGCGTCGAGCATGACGTAGAGCCCGCTGAGCGCAAACATCACGTTCACCAGCCAAAGCGCTGCTGAGACCGGGCTTTTGCGCGTCACGAACAACAACGCGGCGCCAATCGCCATCAGGGCGAAGAGATAGAACTGGAAGCGATAGAACGGCGTCATTCGCCCTTCGGGTCAGCAGGGTCCCACAGCTCGCTCACCGGATGCGTCTGCGCCGTGAGTCGCTCGAGGTCATATACGAAGGCTTCGCGCGAGAACTCGGCGTTCTCGTAGTGGCGCCCAAGATGAATTGCTTCTTCCGGACACACTTCCTGACAGTAGCCGCAGAAAATGCAGCGAAACTCATCGATCTCGAAAATGAGCGGAAACCGATTGCCTTCTTCATCCTCTCCCGGCACAAGCTTGATGCAGTTTGCCGGACACACCGTAGGGCACAGACCACACGCCACGCACTTGGCCTTGCCGGTTTCGTTCGTCAGCATGCGGTGTGTGCCGCGCCACCGCGGTGACAAATCCCAGCGCTCTTCCGGGTACTGCATCGTGACCTTGTGCGGGTCGACCATGTGGCGGAAGGTGTTCGCCAAGCCGCTCAATGTGGAGCGGATGTAGCTGACCTGCTCGATCGGTCGTTCGAGAACCTTGACGCGGATGGCCATTAGTTCGTGACCTCATCTGAAACCGTTCCCGCGCCAACGAGTGCGGGCTCGCTTTGATCCTGCGTCGCCTCGGCAACCGCGATCGTGCGCGCGGTCGGGGCTCCCATCGCCATACTGCTGGGAGCGGCCGACCGTGCACGGCGGCGCGCCAGCTCAACCTGACCAAGGCGTGCGCTGGCAGGGCTGAGCAGCTTGCCCCGATCGCCCCACCACAGGAGCACTGCGCCGATGGCAATGTTGAGCACGAGCAGTGACAGACTGAACGGAACGCCGCGCGGCACACCCAGCGCATCAAGTGCCAGCGAGGCGGCGGCGATGACGAGGATGTAGCCGAGCGCCAACGGCAGCATAATGCCCCAGCCAAGTGTCATGAGCTGGTCGTATCGGAAGCGCGGCAGCGTCCAGCGCACCCACATGAAGAGGAACAGGAAGACGCCGGTTTTTGCTGCAAACGTCGCCAGGGTGGCGAGTGTCTTCACCACCGTAAACTCACCCTCGTTGTCCCATCGCGTAAACGGAATATCCCAGCCGCCAAAAAACAGCGCCGACATCAGGCCGCTCATCGTGGCCATGTTCGCGTACTCGGCAATGAAGAACAGCGAGAACTTCATACCGCTGTATTCGGTGTGATATCCAGCGACCAGTTCCGCTTCCGCTTCCGGCAAGTCGAACGGCAACCGATTGGTTTCGGCAAAGGCAGCAACCAGAAAAATGAACCAGGCAATCGTAAGCGAAAGAACATTCCAGCCCATGTGCGCCTGCTGCTCGACAATGGCGTTGAGCGACACGTTGCCCGCCAGCAGCAACACGGGAATCGTGCTCATCCCGAGGGCGATTTCGTACGAAATCATTTGCGCGCTGGAGCGCAGTGAGCCGAGCAGTGCGTACTTGTTATTGGAACTCCAGCCGGCCAGCACCATGCCGTACACACCGAGCGAAGAAATCGCGAGCATGAACAAGTAGCCAACCGGCAAGCTGGCGACCGACATGCTGATCAGTCCCCACGGTGTCGGGAGCGGAGACGCGAGCGGCAGCACGGCCCACGTCAGCATGGCGGGAATGAACGCGAGCATCGGCGCGATGATGAACAGCCACTTGTCGGCGTCAGCGGGGCGCACTTCTTCTTTCATCAGGTTCTTCAACCCGTCGGCCACCGGTTGCAGCAGTCCGAACGGACCGGTGCGATTGGGGCCGCGCCGGTCCTGAATCCAGGCCGACACTTTGCGTTCGGCCAGCGTGAGCATCGCCACGCCGAGCATGTACAGCGTAAAGACCACGAGCAACTTGATCGAGGACGCTAACGCGAACGTGTACACGGATTCAGGCGCGACCTGACTATCCTGCCTGGGAAACCACGTGGACAGGTCGGCGAGCACATCAAGGGCCATCGTCGGCGAGATTGCGGTCAGGCTCATACAGCGACCGTTGGCGCGAGCACGTCACGCTCCGCCGCGTCGATTACGGGCAGGCCACGCAGCGCGAGCGTTGCGTAGGAGAGTCCGGCGAACGATGCGTGCGTGGCGGCGAGTTGATCAAACACCGCGCTCGCCATGTACCGACCCTCACCTGCACCGAGTCGCTCCACAAGATCAGACATCACGTACCAACTCGGACGCGCCAGACCGGGGGCGGTTCGTGCCTGCAGAAAGCGCTGCACACGACCGCGAAGGTTCGTGAACGTGCCTTCTTCTTCTGTATGGTTTGTGGTGGGCAGCGCTACCTGCGCGCGGCCTTCAAGCACCGCCGGCAGTGTGGTGCCCACGTGAACAACGATGGCACCGCTCGACATCATCCCGGTGAGCGCCGTCGGCAGTTCGCCTTCGAGCACATCATCCAAAACCAGCAAGACATCGTTTGCATTGACGATTGGCGCGCCCTGCGCGAGGTCGGCGTAACCGAGCAACCGCGCGCCTGTCGCGTTCGCTGCACGCTCGGCGCGAAGCGAGAGATCCTCGACGCCACGCAGCGGCGCTTCAGCACCCAGCATAACGCGAAACACGCCGGATCCGCCCTGTCGTGCGATCATGCGCTCCGCCAAAAACAGCGTTTCGTTGCTGCAGTTGGGCGACGCGAGCACGGTTACGCGCTTCCCGGCGAGCGCAGCGGCGGCGGCATCCAGGGCGTCTTCCCAGTCAACCGTGCGCCACTCGCCATCAACACGGACTTTGGGTTGGTCCAGTCGATCGCGGCGGTTGATCCATCGGTAGTCGAGGCGTCCCTGCTCACACAAATAAAAGTGATTCACGGCCGTGTTCGATCGCGGCTTCAGTCGCACGACCGTGTTGTCGCGCGTTTCAACCGTGACATTGCAGCCTTGTGAACACCCCGTGCAAATACTGGCACTGCGATCAAGCTCCCACGCGCGCGCCTTGTTGAGAAAATCCTTGCTCAACAGCGCGCCAACCGGGCACAGATCGACCACGTTGCCAGCCCACGCGTCCGTGAGGTCGTGCCCTTCTGCTTTCCCAATAAATGCGCGATCGCCGCGCTCCGACACATTCAGTACCGGCTCCTCGACCACGTCGCCCATGAACCGAACACAGCGTGTGCACAGGATGCAGCGATTCGGGACATACAGCACGTCACCGCCAAAATCCTCAACCGGATTAAAGCGCTTGGGTTCTTCGTACCGTGACTCCGCTCGCCCTTCCTGAAAGGTGTAGTCCTGCAACTCGCACTCGCCCGACTGATCACACACCGGGCAATCGAGCGGATGATTGATCAGGAGGAACTCGAGCACTCCCTTACGCGCTTCGCGCGCTTTCTCGGAGTGCACGGACACGACCTGCCCTTCCATCACGGTGGTCGCGCAGGCTGGTGCCAGTTTTGGAAACTTCTCCACATCCACCAGACACATGCGACACACGCCGGCTACCGGCAATCCGGGATGGTAGCAGTAGTGCGGAATGAGCACACCAACGGTCTTGGCCGCCTCAATAATCGTCGTGCCCTCGGGCACGCTCGTGGTGCGCCCTTCAATCGTGACGCTGACCATCTTCACTTCGGGCTTCACGTCGTTGGTCGCCGTGCTCACGCGGCCACCGTGCGGTTGCTGGTGAGCAGAACGGGTACCACGCCACGGCTGTGATCGGGTCCAAGTTTCGCTTCAAACTCGTGGCGGAACTTCTTGAGCCCTGACACCACCGGTGTCGCGCATGAATCGCTCAACACACAAATCGTTTTGCCAGTCATGTTGTCGGCAATCGAAAGCAGTGTGTCAAAATCACGCGCGTTACCCTGCCCGGCGGAAATACGCTCAAGAATGCGCGTGGTCCAGGCCGTGCCTTCGCGGCACTGCGAACACTGCGCACAACTTTCGTGCGCATAAAAACGCGCAAGGCGCGCGATCTGACGCACCATATCCTGCCGATCGTCGAACACAATCACGCCGCCGGAGCCGAGCATGGTACCCGACGCGACCATGCCTTCGTAATCCATGAACGTGTTTTCTGCTTCTTCGCGCGTAAGGATCGGCACCGATGATCCGCCCGGGATCACGGCCTTGATCTCGCGGCCCGGCAACGCCCCGCCACACATGTCATTCAGAAACTCGCCAAACGGAAAGCCCATCGTGACTTCGTAGTTGCCTGGACGCGCGATGTTGCCGCACACCGAAAACAGCTTGGTCCCACGGCTGCGCGGATTGTCTTCGCGACCCAACTGCTGATACCACTCGGCCCCCTCGCGCAGGATATGCGGGACCGCCGCCAACGTTTCCACGTTGTTGATTGTGGTGGGCTGCCCGAACAATCCCGCCACCGCGGGGAACGGTGGCTTGATACGCGGGTTGCCCCGTCGACCTTCCAGCGAGTTCATGAGCGCGGTTTCTTCGCCGCAAATGTACGCGCCAGCACCACGATGAATGTGTACGTCGACGCGCTTGCCCGTACCCATCGCGTTCGCACCGAGAATGCCCGCTGCGTAGGCCTCGGCCACAGCGGCCTGCATGATGCGAATGGGCTCCGAATACTCGCCGCGGATGTAGATGTACGCTGTCTCCGCGTAGATCGCGTGCGCGCCGATCGCAACGCCTTCAATAAGCGCGTGCGGCGTCCAGCGCATAATCTCGCGATCCTTGAACGTGCCAGGCTCGGATTCGTCCGCGTTGCAGCAGAGGTAGTGCGTCTTTCCATCGGGCTTCATGAACGACCACTTGATGCCCGTGGGAAATCCGGCGCCGCCGCGACCGCGTAGCCCGGAATCCTTGACGATGTTCTGAATCTCCACCGGGTCCATGCCCAGCGCCTTTTCGAACGACGCGTATCCGCCCCGCGCGCGCCAACCAGCCAGCGTACGCGCTTCGGGATCGCCGAAATACTTTGAGAGTACCGGCGTTTCACGTTCGTGCGAAGGATGCGGAAAGCCCATCAGTCGTGCTCCGCCACGATCCGCGCCACACGTTCAGGCGTCACGGATTCGATGAATTCATTGTTGATCATGACCGGCGTAGCGAATCCGCACGCGCCGAGGCACTCCACTTCGATCACCGTAAAGCGATTGTCGGGCGACGTCACGCCCAGCTCACCGCAGCCTGTGTGTTCGAGGAAGGCTTTTACCACATCTTCAGCGCCGCACACATTGCACGGCGTGGTCGTGCACACCTGCACAAAGTGTTTGCCCACTGGATGCTGGTGATACATGGTGTAGAACGACAACACACCTTTCACATACGCGGGCGTCAGATCGAGCACGCTCGCGACTTCTTCCACTGCCGGTTCGCTCACCCACCCGTACGTATCCTGTACCATCCAGAGCGCTGGCAGCAGCGCGGCCATTTTGGTTGGATAGCGTGAGAGGATTGTGTCGAGCTCGTCGCGACGCGCGCCGGTGAACACCGGCACGTATGGCTCATCGTGATGATGCTCCGGCGGACGCACGAGTTGGCCACTGCTGGGTCCGTACGTCATCGGTCGATTTCTCCCATCACGATATCAATGCTGGCGTTGATGGCGATGACGTCCGAGAGCAAATGCCCTTCGACCATGCGCGGAATCGCTGAAAGATTGACGAACGCGGGCGGACGAATACGCCAGCGCACCGGCTTGCTCGTGCCGTCTGACACGAGGTAGTAGCCTTTTTCACCCTTGGGACTTTCGACCGGCACGTACACCTCACCGATCGGTGGGCGCGGTCCTTCCATCACGAGTTTGAAGTGATGGATCATGCTTTCCATCTGACTCGTGGCTTTCGTTTTCGGCGGCAGAATCACGCGTGGATCATCCACATTCAGCGGACCGTCGGGTAAACGCTGCACGGCCTGCTCCAGAATCCTGATGCTCTGACGCATCTCTTCTACGCGGACGAGATAGCGATCGTACACGTCGCCGCTGGTCCCAACGGCCACGTCAAAATCATACGTCTCGTAGTCGAGATACGGAAAATCCTTGCGCACATCATAGGCGACGCCCGAGGCGCGAAGCATGGCGCCCGACATGCCACAGTTGATTGCTTCTTCGGCCGTCAACGCCCCGATGCCGACGGTGCGTCCCATCCAGATGCCGTTTTTCGACAGCATCTTGTCCGACTCGTTCAGCGTTTTGGGGAAGTTCCGAATGAAGGCATTCAGACCATCCATCCAACCGTCGGGGATTTCGGCGGCCATGCCACCCACGCGCGTTGCCGTCGTGGTCAGGCGTGCACCGACCCACCCTTCGAGCAAGTTGTACAGATTCTCGCGTTCCTGATACAGCCACAGGAACGGCGTGAACGCACCGATATCAATACAAGTGGTGCCCATCCACACCAGGTGCGACATAATGCGCGACAACTCCATCGCGATCACACGCAGCACGGTGCAACGCGGCGTGATCTCAATGCCAAAGAGTCGCTCGGCACCAAGAACAAAGGCCACATTGTTGCCGATCGAGTTCAGGTAATCCTCTCGGTCGGTCCACGGAATGATCTGATTGTACTGGCGATACTCGCCGATTTTTTCGAAGCCGCAGTGCAAGTAGCCAATGTGCGGAACACAGCGCACCACCGTTTCCCCATCAAGCTCAAGCACCAGTCGCAGCACGCCGTGGGTTGCCGGGTGCTGGGGACCGATGTTGATCAGCATGTGATCGCTCTCAAGCTCCGGCTCGTACGGCGCTTCGAGAGCGAGCGCGCCCTGCGAACGCACGCTGAGCGGCGCCCGAATGGGTTGACCGTACGCGTCGATCCCGGCGGTGCCAACCGCCATTTCAATCGTGCGCTTGCTCATCGCCCATCCTCCGGCAGCGCCAGCGCCGCGGGATCGACGGCGCGTGCGGCACGCAACCGCTGCTTCATGTCTTCCGGCAAGTCGTTAAAGGCTTCCGCGATGGACAGCTCAGTCGTGGAGTACCCGCCCGATGTATCGATCTTGAGCGCTTGCGAGAGCTGCTCTGCACGACTGAATCGCCCGCGTAACGGAAAATCCTTTCGCAGCGGATGCCCTTCGTTGTATGTGTCCCACATGAGAATGCGACGCAGATCCGGATGGCCGTTAAACGTGATGCCGAACATGTCGTAGCACTCACGCTCCAACCAGTCTGCCGCCGCGTACAAATCCGTGACGCTGGCCACTTCAAGCGCGCTGCCTGCGGCCAGCTCCACTTTAATTCGCAGAAAGCGCTGCCACGGCAACGATCGCACATGCCACACCACTTCGAGTGGCTGGTCCGTATCGCGATACTCAACGGCCGTGATGTCCACGAGATAGTTGTACGCGTGCGCCGTGTCGTCTCGCAAAAAACGAATCACGTCATGCACCGCCTTCGGATCAACGAACACGGTAGTATCGCCCCACATCACGTGCGAACGAAGCACCGCGACACCGAATCGCTCGCGCAGCGCGGCAACCGAAGGATTCTCCGGGCCACCCTGGTGGGCGATGTATCGTGGCGTCACCGGATCCGGAAGGCCGGCCGCTTCGCGCGCGCTGCCTGGCACGGGTGATTCGTACGGAGGTAGCGACGCGGTCACGGTGCGCTACGTGTTTGATGAACCGAGTTGCCGAACGGTTCTGACAACTCGTCAATCGTTGATGGCGGAATGTACAGCAGACTTTCTGTATCCGGCTCGATTTCCCGACGCAACGATTTGTCGCTCATGCGTTCCGTCTGCACTTTCTTGTGCAGCATCATGATCGCGTACATCAACGCTTCCGGGCGTGGCGGACAGCCCGGCACGTACACGTCAACGGGAATGATCGTGTCGATCCCCTGCACCACCGCGTAGTTGTCGAACATGCCACCCGTGCTTGCGCACGCGCCCATGGAAATCACCCATTTGGGTTGCGGCATTTGCTGATAGATGCGACGCAGCACCGGCGCAAGTTTAAACGGCACGCGGCCAGCGCAGATGAGTACGTCGGCCTGACGCGGCGAAAAGCTGAGTCGCTCCATACCGAAGCGCGCAAGATCGTACCGGCTCGCGGCCGTCGCCATGAACTCAATCGCGCAGCACGCCGTTCCGAACGGCATCGGCCACATGGACGAGCTGCGCGCCCAGTTTACCAGAAAATCAAGCCGCGACGTGACCCAACTGTCCTGCGACGCATCGCCGGAGGGCGCGGGTACACGCAGGGGCGTGGCGCTGCTGTCGTTTACGGTGGTGATCAGTCCCATGTGAGACCACCCTTCTTCCACACATACACGTAGCCCACAAACAGAATCGCGGCAAACACCAGCATTTCACCCAATCCGAAAAACGACAGTTGCCCGCTCGGACACACTTTGTCCACGAGCGGCACCGCGCATGAGAGTTGTTGGTAGTGCACGCCCCACGGAATCATGAACACCGTTTCGATATCGAACACGATGAACAGCATGGCGACGAGGTAAAACTTTACGCTGAATCGATCTCTGGCATCGCCGAGCGGTGACATGCCCGACTCGTACGGCTGTTGTTTGATCGCCGACGGCTTGATGCGCGTGAAATACTCCCCGAGGCCAATGATGATGACCGCGTTGACGGCCGCGAAGCCGAGGAGCAGGAGAACCGGGATGTATTCGCGCAGCATGCAGAGTGTGGGATCACTTCGTGAAACATTTCACATGACTCGAATATCGGAAGCTAGCAACCGGACCATCAGCACTCAATGCAACTTCAGTACTGACAGGCAATTGCGGGCCTCCGCCGCCGGACTCGCTGGTCCTATCGAGCGGGTACAGCCGATCAAGCAAATGGGCGAATGGCGGCGCACGGTGCGGTTGGGTAACTTGGCC
The DNA here is from genome assembly GCA_022843265.1 of Gemmatimonadaceae bacterium. Lineage (GTDB taxonomy): Bacteria > Gemmatimonadota > Gemmatimonadetes > Gemmatimonadales > Gemmatimonadaceae > JAABRT01. The sequence continues at coordinate 4,499 of JALHNZ010000078.1, read as the reverse complement.
GCCGACGCCCGAGGCTTCGCCTCTCCTTTTTACCTTTCGTCCACCGAACTCCGATGGGGCTCAAGAACGACCGCTGGATCACGAAAATGGCCCGTGAACATGGCATGATCGAGCCATTCGCTGAGCGCCAGGTCCGCCACGTGGAGGGTGCGCCCTCGGTCATCTCGTACGGTGTGAGTTCGTACGGGTACGACATGCGCGTCAGCCACGAGTTCCGCATCTTTACGAACGTGCTCAGCAGCATCGTAGATCCCAAGGCGTTTGACCCCAAGTCCTTTGTGGAATACGAGGGGGATGTGTGCATCGTGCCGCCCAATTCTTTTGCCCTGTCGCGCAGCGTGGAATACTTCCGGATTCCGCGGAACGTGCTCACCCTCACGGTTGGGAAAAGCACCTACGCGCGCTGCGGTATCATCACCAACGTGACGCCGTTTGAGCCGGAGTGGGAAGGGTACGTCACCCTTGAAATCTCGAATACCACGCCCCTGCCCGCCAAGATTTATGCCAATGAGGGCATCGCGCAGGTGTGCTTTTTCGAGGGCGACGAGCCGCCCGACGTGAGCTACGGCGACAAGAAGGGCAAGTACCAGGGCCAGGTGGGCGTCACGCTTCCGCGGCTCTAGCGCGGAGGAAGAACGAAAGATTTGCATCGCGCTGCCGAGACTACACGTGGGCAGACGCGGTGCGATCGTGACGAGCGGCGCCGTTGAACGTCTGCCCTGTACGTGCCTTCGTCGCCCTCAGTGAACGTTTCGTGACCGCTTCTGCACTCCCCATTCATTCGCCCGACGTGTCCGCCGCCGCACCGGCACGTGTCTGCGTGCGCTGTGAACAGCTTCCGGCTGACGCGTCGATGTCTGGCGATATGTACTGCTGGTTTCCCGCGCCGCATGTCGCCGGCAAGGCACGTGCGATCCTTCGCGAACTCGGCATCGATAGTGCGCCGACTGTTGCGGATGGCCTCAAGTTCCGATTCTGCGAAAGCGAACGAGAAGCCGTTGCTGGCGCAATAGAAGCGGGATTATCAACGATCGAACGTGAGGACACGCGCGCGTTGCTGTGCGCACCCGATGTCGCGCCCACGCCGCACGATCTGGCGCGCGTTGAGCCGCTTTCGCGTCTCGTGGTCCGAGTGCGCAGCGGATGGTTGCTCGCGATGATGCACGAGCGACGCATTACGTCGTACTTTCAGCCCATCGTGCACGCTGCGGCGCCTGCCGAGCTGTATGGACACGAGGCGCTGCTGCGCGGGGTAGCCGCCGATGGTACGCTCGTACCGCCGTCGCATCTCTTCGACACGGCGCGCGGTGCGGGTCTCATGTTTCAACTCGATCTCGCCGCGCGACGTTCGGCGATTGCCAACGCCGCATCGCATGGCTTGCAGGGCAAGCTCTTCGTGAACTTTGCGCCGACGGCGATCTATGATCCGGCGTCATGTTTGCGCAGCACCGTGGCCGCAATCGATAAAGCGGGCATCGCGCGCAGCGACGTGGTGTTTGAAATCGTGGAAACAGAACGCGCGCACGATCCGGCGCACTTGCGCCGCATTCTCGACTACTATCGCGGTGCCGGCTTTCGCATTGCGCTCGACGATGTGGGTTCTGGCTACTCGTCGCTCAATCTGATCCACCTGCTGCGTCCGGATGTGCTCAAGCTCGATATGGAGCTGGTGCGCGGCGTTGACGAGGATCCGTACAAGGCCCGCATCGCGGCGAACCTGCTCGATGTCGCAACGTCACTCGGTATTGACGCGCTCGCCGAAGGGATCGAGACGCAGGGCGAGCTGGACTGGGTGCGTGATCATGGCGCGAAGTTCGTGCAGGGCTATTTGATCGCCAAACCGGCGGCGGCGCCGAGGCGCGGGTAGCGAGCGAATCACCGGCCCTGTTTACGCCGCTCGGCTTGTGGTGTACCGTACGCTGGTACGCCAAGCTCGTCAGCCGCCCCCATCATCAGCGTGACGCACGCGTGTTCAGCTCCGTCAACTACAACCATCTGCGGTATTTCTGGACCGTCGCGCGCGTCGGGAGTGTTTCAGCGGCTTCACGCATCCTGAACCTCACTCAGCCGACGGTGAGTTCGCAGCTGCGGCAATTCGAACGCACGATCGGAGCGGCGCTCTTTGAAGGCGAGGGACGTGATCGACAGCTGACGGAGGCCGGTCACCTGATGTTTCGATTTGCCGAGGAAGTGTTTTCGCTGGAACGTGAAGTGCACGACGCATTTGCGGGGCTGCCGACGGGACGGGCCGCCTCGCTGCGTGTGGGAGTCACGGATGGGATTCCGAAACTGCTGGTGCATCGGTTTTTGCTACCGGCCCTGCAGTTGCCTGAGGCGCCACGGCTGGTTGTGCGCGAGGGAACGCCGGAATCTCTGCTCACCTTGCTCGACGATCACGCGCTGGATGTGGTGCTCCTCGACGCGCCCGCCACCGGGCGGATGACCGGGCGTGCGCACTCGCTTGGCGCGTCCGATGTGTCGCTGTTCGCTAGCCCAGAGCTCGCGCGCACGTACCGCCGTGATTTTCCGAAGTCGCTGCAGGGCGCACCAATGTTGATGCCGCCGGAGGGCACCGTACTGCGGCAGGCGCTCGATGCATGGCTCGCGGTGGAAGGGCTACGTCCACGGATCGTCGCGGAAGTGGACGATAGCGCGCTGCTCAAGGAGCTTGGTCGTTCGGGGCTCGGGCTAATTGCCTTGCCGATGGCGGTTGCTGGGGAGGCGCGAACGCGCTACGGGGTGCGCGAGGTCGGTGTAGTGGAAGGCGCACGCATCATGTACTACGCCGTGGCGCTTGGTCGAAAGATCGACAGCGCCGCCTCAAAGCTGATCGACACCATCACCCAACAAGCCTTTGGTGATTGAACCCTACGCGGCGGGCGTGAGCGCCGTGCGTAGATAGTAGTGCGCCTGCTCGGCACGACCAACGGCCGCGAACAATCGCGCAAGTCGGACGCGCACGTGTACGGCTGTGCCGGTGCGCATTGCATCTCCCGCTTCTGCCAGCTCCTGGCAGCAGTCATCATGGGCACGCGACAGCATGGCGATGGCGTACACATTCTCTCGACGCATTTCGGCGGAGAGCGACTCCAGTAAGAGCTCCAGCTCGCGGCTCGCTGCGGTCAGCCACTCTGCGATCTGGTCCAGCGTCGATCGTATCGCCAACGAATGGAGATCGTCCACGTCGGTACCGTGTTTTCCTCCCGGAGAGGTCACGACCTCGTGCGCGAGGCGTGCAACGGCCATGTGGTGGTCTTCAAGCCGCTCGTGGTGCACATGGGCGGGATGATGCGTTCGCGTGAAGCGGCGCAAGTGTAACTGGCGAGCGGTTCGGTATGGGAGGCGAGCGCGCATGTCTTCTCCTGGAACGATAGTGGGAACCGGCGTCGTTTTACCGTCTCACTATTCTGGCGCACGCATGCGTTCCCGCCAAATCGAAGTACTCACCACGCAACGAAGAAAAAATCTTTGTTGCGTCGTGCCGCTCGATTCTACCAGATGACGTCCTCGTTGATGGCACGGGCGAGCTCTCGGTCTCGTGTCACCAACGGCAGGCCAAGGTGCCGCGCTGTGGCGGCAATGAGGCGGTCGCCACGCTCAGGAATGCACAACAGCTCGTGCGATCGTGCAACCACCGCGGCATCGAGCGGCACTACGCGGTAGCGCGACGGCGTGTTCTCGAGCCGCTGCACGAACACATCAAACGACTCTCCCAGCGTAATCACGCCGCGCCGAACTGCCTCGCTTACTTCGACGAGCACCAGACTTGGCACGTGCGCGACGGCAGTGCCGTTGTCCACTCGCTCGACAAAACCGCGCGCCGCTCGACCAAGCGAACGCGTTCGCCCGGTGAGCCACCACAGCAACGTGTGCGTATCGAGGACTGCATGCCGGGGAGACGATGTACCCACTGTCATTCCCTTCCCTTTGGGGCTTTCGCGCGATGACGAGGCTGCGACGATACCTCACTCGATTGCTCGGCGACTCGGCTGATTCGCTTCTTTTCGACGGGATACTTGAGTTCAGCTGTCAGCACTGACTGTCTGGAATCGGCGGCCGCCGCGTACTCCGACCGAGACGCCGACAGGAACGCGAGCAGTTCGTTGTCGGTGACGTGCAGCGTCCCGAGTCCTGCGAGTGGCCGAACCTCCGGCGCAATGCGCGAGCGTAGCTCCGCCAGCTCACGTTCAAGCTGAGCGACCGAGGACGCGCGCATGAGCAGCAGGTCATCCGGCTGACTACGGTGCGTGAGGCGCACTCGGTCGACGGCACCCGACAACACATCCTCGGCGAGACGGAAGAGCTGTGAGCGCGCTTCGGTGAGTGGCAGGATCGGCGATGACACCTCGGACATACGCAGTCCTCGGGACAGGAAAACGGGCACCATGAAACGTACATGTATGTGTACGCTCAGGGTGCCCGATGTCAAGCGCATTTCCTTCCTGCAGGGATCAGTTTTCCGCAGGCTCACTGCGTGGCGAGTGCGCGCGTCGCGAGAG
>JALHNZ010000077.1 GCA_022843265.1 Gemmatimonadaceae bacterium | reverse complement strand
GCGTGGTATCGCGCGCCGAGGTCAATAGGAGCGATTTGGCGCCGCCGCGGCGACGCAAATTTTCCGTCATGTCTGTGCGTAGTCGCGGCAGCACCGCCGGATCGCTGAGGCGCCGTACCAGAGAATCGCGACCTCCCGCTTCGGCCCACCGCGGCAGCATGGCCGCGCCCAGTCCGGTGCCTGACGCGAGATACGGATACTGATCGGCCGTCACGACCTGACCCGCCACACGCGCGGCTCGTACAATCGCGACAATGCTATCGCTGCGCCCCCACACATCCACACCGAGCGCTTTGATGTGTGACACATGCAACGGCACACCACTTTCGAGACCCACGCGCAGCGCTTCGCGCAGGGAAGCCAGCAATCCCACGGTGTAGCTCGATTCATCACGCATGTGCGTGTCGTACACACCGCCAAACGGTACCACTTCGCGTGCGAGCGCCACCACTTCCTCGGTGGCGGCAAAACTCCCCGGCGCATAGTACAACCCTGACGAGAGCCCCAACGCGCCGCCCTGCATCGCGAGGCGAACCAGCGTGCGCATGCTATCGAGTTCGGCCGCCGTTGGCGCGGCGTCGCGCATGCCCAGCACACGCTGACGCACGGTGCCGTGTCCAACAAGCACACCAGCGTTGGGACCGAGTCCGTTGGTTGTCCACCGCGCAAGCGTTTCGGCCACGCGCTCGGGACCTCCGCCATCGTTGCCGGTAATGACAGTCGTCACGCCTTGCTGCAGATACCCCGGGAGACCGCTCTGACTGCGATCCCCAAGTTCAAGCAGCACGTGTGCATGCGGATCAATGAATCCAGGCGCGACAATCAGGCCGCGCGCATCAATCAGCCGGCGAGCAGTCAATCGCGCGGTTCTGGGCGCGGTGCCCACAAATACGATGCGGTCACCGCGCACGCCAACATCGACGTTTCGGACTCCGCTTCCCGTGCCGTCAATCACACGGCCGTCAACAATGAGCACATCGAGTGAGTCCGCGGCTTGCGCGGCCACGCTCCGACCGCTCGCCGCACTGGCGAGCACCACAAGGGCCGTGGTAGCCAGAGCGCGCCCGCCAGCAACGCTGGTGAACACCGGGAAGAAACAACGGTTGCGCATTGGATGGGGAGGTGGGAGGTAGGATAGAAACATACGCCCCAGCACCGTCTCCGTAATAGTACGTGATCTGCGGGTTCGTACGGTTCCGGAGTGGGTGCCCCCGTATCTCTCGCACGTTGTTCGCGAGCGTGCGCGAGTGAGTCTTTAGTAGCAGAACAAACGGTCGGCGCCCAAAAGGCGACGCCGTTGACCTCCTTTTATACAGAACTCCGTGTCGGCTCGCGCATCGCACCGCTTTTCATACATAACGGCTGTCAGACTCGGGCACAAAGCAGTGCTCGCACTCGCCGCCCTTGCGTTCTTGTTGCTGCCGGCGCGCGCGTTGATCGGTCAGAGCCCGTCTACGCCCGTGTTTCACGGTGTGGTAAGTGACGCGCGCTCTGGCCAGCCCGTGGCCGACGCGTTGATCGTGGCAATCATTGCGTATTCGGCGTCGACTGACACAGTTCAGACGCTGAGCGGCAGTGACGGCACCTTCACGCTGCGCCCTCGCGCCACTGGTGACGCCACGGCCACCGTGCGTGTGCGTCGACTGGGCTTTGCACCGAGCACCACGCGTGTGGGTGTGCGTGAGCACGGATCGATGCAGAAGGCCGCGCGCATCGCGCTCACGCCGCTGGCGCTGCAGCTCGATGCCACCGTCATCACGGCAGCACGCCGTGAGCAGCGACTGAAAGACGCAGTAGTGCCCATTGAAATAGTGGCGCGCGCCGAGATTGAACGAAGCGGCGCCACGGATGTGGCGAGTGTGCTGACGGAACAGCTGGGTGTGCAACTTGAAGGCGGTCTGCCCGCAGGCGCTGGCGTGCAGATGCAGGGACTCGGCACGAACCGGGTGCTCATTTTGCTTGATGGTCAGCCACTCGTGGGACGTATCAACGGCAATCTGGATCTTTCGCGTTTGCCAACGGCGAATCTTGAGCGCATTGAGGTGATCAAGGGACCGCAGTCCACGTTGTACGGTTCGGACGCCATGGGTGGTGTGATCAATCTCGTAACGCGGCGCGCGTCTGGCGATCGGACCGACGCGTCGCTGCAAATGATTGGTGGCAGTCGCGGCCGCATGGATCTCAGCGGGTCGCTGCTTTCCGGCACGGAGCGTATTCGTGGCGGCGTGGATGTCGGTGTTCGCTCGCTGCAGCTTGCGCCGGGTATTTCGAGTGATGTGGGGACTTTTGCGCAGCGGCAGGAAGTATCACCGCAGTTGCGTGTGCAACTGTCCGATGCGTGGCGCATCGAGTCGAGCGCCCTGCTGATTGGCGAGCGGCAGCGCTATCGCACCGGGCAACTGTTTCGGTTTGCAGACCGCGACCAGCAATCCGCGCGCGTGGGGGCACACTGGCAGCAGGGAGCGCATCGCGCCGGCATGCTGCTCTATCGCTCGCGATTCGATCATCTCGCGCGAGCCAGCACGCTCGATCAACCACAGAGTGACGCCGGTGAGCGCGACCGTCAGGAACTGACAGAGCTTGAGCTCACGTGGAGTGGCCCGCTCGCCGGCACCATCATTGACGCGGGCCTCGAGCTGCGACGTGAGTCGATTGTGGCCGACCGAATTGATTCGTTGCGTCGTGCGTTCAATGCCGCCGAGCCGTTTGCGCAGATTACGCTGGGCGGTCGTGCACTCACGGTCACGCCGGGCGTTCGGTTCACGTGGAATGAACAGTGGGGCAACTACGCGACGCCGCGTGTGGCCGCACTCTGGCGGCCGGTGAATGCGCTGAGTGTACGCGCAACCGTCGGACGCGGATTTCGCGCACCAGATTTCAAGGAGATGTATCTGTCATTTGCGAATGCGCAGGCCGGCTACGCGGTACAAGGCAATGCACTGCTGCGTCCCGAGACGTCCACGAGTGCGCAACTGAATGTTGAATACGCCGCAGATCGCGCGTACGTGCGCGCCAGCGGATTTGAGAATCGACTGCGTGACTTCATTGAGTTTGTCGAAGCCGACGCAGCAGGTCTCTACACGTACGGTAATGTTGCGTCCGCGCGTACGCGTGGCATTGAACTCGAAAGCGGTTTCACCTCAGGACGGGTGCGACTGGAAAGCGGCGTTGCCTATCTCGACGCGCGCGATGTGCTCACCACGCGGGTATTGCTCGGGCGTCCACGTTGGTCGGGTCGCATGTCGGCGTCTGCCGGACAGGTTCTGGGCGCGCGCGTGTCGGCGACGCTGCTCTACACGGGTGACACGCCGCTGCAGCGTGAGGCAAGCGGTGTGGTGTCGTCAACACAACCGGCTTTCACGCGCGTTGACCTGCGTGCGGCGCGCAGCGTGGGTGCCGGCGTTGATCTTTCGCTGGGTGTCGATAACGTGGGCAATCGCCAACTGGGCGCGGGCTGGCCCGGTTTTACGGGCCGGCAGTGGTACGGCGGTCTTACCTGGACGCCGAATCCTGCTGCAGTCGCGCGCTGATCCGCTGCATTCGTTTGCGATTCACGCCAAGATCGCTCTTGCCAACACGTGACGCTGAACGGAACCTGAAGACACGCGCCGGCACGTCCACGAGAACTTCCACATCGTCGACAAACCGAAAGATCAGACTCCTGGATTCGGCTTTCAGCCAGCCGGTGTCTTCCGACACAATCGTGGTACGCGGCTCAGCCAACAATGCCGCACGAGCCCGCGCCAGTGCTGACGCGGGATCGTCGCGGAACGGCACCGTATCCATGCGGTGCGATGTGCGTGTTGACTCGGTCGACACGCAGTTGGGCGTATCCGGGCATGGCATGAGCGTGCGCTGCGACATGGCAAATCCGGAGAGTGAGAAAACCAGCATCACCTGAGCGAGCATACCGCAACCTAAGCGGACCGCCCTCAGTCGCGCTCTCGCACCAATTGACGATGCATCACGGCAACTTCGGGCGAATCCTGCAGCAGGGCCTGAAACTCCTGCTGAAAGCCTGAGCCTTCCGCGTCCGGTCGCAGCAGTCGATTCGCGTCGGCCAGCCACGTGGCCGCCTCACCTGCGGAAAGCGGCGGCTGCCCACGATCGAGCAAGCGTGAGTCAATCTCCGAGACCAGGCGCATCATGGGACGCAGCCACGTGAACCACGGGTCATTCATGGCGAGCTGAAGAAACGCGCCATTTCCCGGGATCCGACCGAACACTTTTTCGTAGCGTACACGCTCGGCGTGCAGCAACACCCGATGCAAGGCCAACAGATCGTTGCGTGCCGCATCAAGTTTGGGCAGCACAATCGCGAGGTCGTGGGTGGTGCCAGTGTCGTTCGAGTTGTCCATAAGATCCATCCTGCGCGTTCGTACGGCAGTTGTAGTAGATGTGGCGTCGATCCCGACGACCACGAGGCGAAAGCGCGCGACAATCAGACGCGATCCACACTCTGTAAACATATCCATTTTTGAGGTCACGAGTTCCGCGAAATCGCGCCCCAATGGCCTCGAAACACGCGCCGGTGTACGACCAGACAGCGCCGACTAGTCGTGCTTGCCGCCCGGTAGCATGCCGAACTCAAGTACGGCGTTGCCGATCAGCGCGCCGGCCACCGATAACCCGGTTCGCAGTGCGATCGTGCCGGCCTTGTTCTGCACGGGCTGAAGCTGGCCCAACGCCATCGCGCCTGCGAGAGCGCCTGCGAACCTGGGCCAGCCAATGCGCCGCTGTCCCTTGGTGTCAAAATCGGTGACGACCCCGAGGGTGGCGTGTCGGAGCCGAGAGCCAACACCCTCGCACGAGCAGCGCACGTACACCGGGTCTCGATCGAGTGCGACCGCTGCGCCGTGGCGCACCGCCTCAATAATCACGAGTTGCGCCGAACGGGTAATGAACCGACGCCCGTACGACTCAATGTCTTTGGGCCAGACTTTGGGAGACGGGGTGACCTGGTCGCTGCCGGAGGACCACAGCACCCGGCCAAGCGGAATCCACCCAACTGTGCTCACGTAGAACTCGTGCGGCCGATCGATGTCCTCAGCCAGGCGGGCGCCCGTATAGCGCGGCGTCACCGTGCCAGTGGGCTGTACGGGCTGCGCACGCAAGCTGACGGCCGGAGCCGCGGCGGTGAAGCACAGCAGCATGGCGAACAAACGGATGAGACCACGGTCACGCGAGAGAGGCATAACCGAATGGTCGCCGAAAGCGCGCCTCCATGCTACTCAGGCACGCTTCATTCGACGAAACAGCCAGATGGCAAGCAGCACGACCGAGACCGGAATGATCAGCGCCACGATCACCTTGAACGCCACCACCGTCATCAGTCCAAGAATGATCAAGACGAGCACGGGGACGCCCAGAATCGCCATACCGAGAAAGGGGCGAAGCGCAACGAGCCGAAGCAGAGAAGCAAGCATGGACAGCACCTGGTGAGGGGGATGCGTACAATACGCAGACTCCCCACGCTGGTTTCCCCGTTCGTCCCGGTTGCGCCTGCTCCCGACTGGCTCCATCGTCGGGCGTGCCGTCGGTTCCTCCCGTTTCATCCTTCCCAGGCAAGCCTGCCCATGCCCGTACCTGCCCCACGCCGTCTGGTTCGCTCCACTGCCCTCGCGTTGCTGTGCGCGTTCTCCGCAAGCACCCTGTTCGCGCAGAACAAGCCCACCAGCAACACCGCGCAGCTCGATGAAGCGATCAATGCGGAACGCTACATCACACCGTCCGCAGCGCTCGAGAAGCTGGTCACCGCGCCGCGTGAACAAAACATCACCTTCAGCGCGCCGAACCCTGGAAACCGTCAGTGGTTGCTGCGCACGGTGAGTTATGGGTTGCCCACGCTCGCGGCGATGGGCAAACCGTACCACAACCTCGGCGGGTTTCAGGTTGATCGTGTGGCCAGTCGTGCACGCGCGTTGACAACGCGCTCGAGCGCGGGCCTTGAGCTGCGCAACTGGGAGACCGGCAAGGTGGTCACTGTGAGCATCCCGGCCGGCGCGCGCGTTGGGCCCACGGCGTGGTCACCGGATGGCAGCACCGTGGCATTCATGGCGCTGTTCGACAACGCGACGCACATCTACCTCGCGGATCCCGCAACGGGTCGCTCGCGCGCGCTCACCCGCACACCGCTGCTGGCCACGCACGTCACGAACATGGAGTGGACCGCCGACAGCCGCAGCATTGTCGCGGTGCTGGTGCCCGATGGACGCGGTGCCGAACCCGCGCCGCCCGCCGTGGCCACGGAACCCATCGTTCGCGTGAACGACAACAACAAACTGAAGACACGTACGTACGCCAGCTTGCTCACCACGCCGCACGACAAAACGCTGCTCACATACTATTCGACGGGCCAGTTGTCCGTGATCGATGTGCGTTCGCGCGCGGTGAAAAAAATCGGTGCGCCGCAGATGATTCGCACACTCAGTGCGTCGCCAGACGGGCAGCATTTCCGCGTCACCTCGCTCGACGAACCGTTCTCGTACCTGCTTCCGGTATCGAGCTTTGGTCAGACGGAGAATGTGATCGATGCGAGCGGGAAATCACTGGTACAGTTGTCCAAGCGTCCGTTGCGTGAAGGCGAAGCAGTCGACGATCCGGACAATCCACCGGCTCGCCCGGCCACACCCGCGGCGCGCGGCGCCGGCAACGATACGGCCAAGCGAAGCCTGCAGTGGCACCCCACGCAGCCGGGACTGTTGTTTGCGCAGCTTGCACCGGCCCCTGCGGCACGCACGGGTGCAGCACCTGCTGCGCCCGCCGCGCGTGTTGATTCCGCGTCACTCGCGCGCCGCGCTGATCGCCTGGTGCACTGGCTGCCGCCGTTTGACAGCACCAGCCAGAGAGTGGTGTTCGAAACGAGCAATCGCATTGCCAACAGTCGTTTCTCCGACGATGGAAAAATTCTCTTTGTCTCGGAAACGGGTACCGGTGGCACCACGGAGCTCGCGATCTTTGTTGACGAGCCCGACAAGAAGTACACGATTGTTGCTCCGCGTCGCGGACGTGGTGCGGACAGCACCGCGCGTGCGGACACCGCGCGCCCTGCCGCGCCCACCGGCGGACGAGCCGGCGCTGCGGCTCCTGGCGCCGCGACACTCATGAGCAAGCCCGGCCGCCGCGGCGCGCCGAGCGTCATGGTGTCATCGGATGGACAGTCGGTGTTTCTGCAGGGCTCAACACCCGACACCACCACCGGCCGCTCACCGCGCGTGTGGGTGGATCGCGTTACCATCAAAACGGGTGAACGGACCCGCGTGTACGAAAGCAGCGGCGACATCACGGAGTCGATTGGCGCCGCGCTCGATGACAATTTTTCGCGCGCGATTGTGAACCGCGAATCGGCCACCACGCCGCCGCAGTCGTTTGTGCTTGATGTCGCGAGCAAAACGGCGCGCCAGCTCACGAACAATCGCGATCTTTTCCCTGAGCTGTCGGCGTTGCAGAAGCGTACGGTCGTGGCGCGTCGTGCAGACGGCTATACGTTCAACGTGCGTGTCACACTGCCCGCCGATTACAAGGAGGGCACGCGTTTGCCGGCGCTCTTCTGGTTCTACCCACGCGAGTATCAGAATCAGGCGGAATATGATCGACAGGCAAACGCACCTGCCGGTGGTGCGGGGCGTCGCTTCCCCACGTTTGCACCGCGCAGCATGGCGTTCATTACCACGCAGGGCTACGCGTTGATCGAGCCAGATGCGCCGATCTTCGCGAGCGATGGCATGCAGCCAAATGACAACTACGTAGCGGATCTGCGCAACAACCTGGCGGCTACGATTGATGCGCTCGACACGCTCGCCATCGTGGATCGCCATCGCCTCGGGATCGGCGGCCACAGCTACGGCGCATTCAGCGCGGTGAACGCCATGGTGCACACGCCGTTCTTCAAGGCCGGTATTGCCGGTGACGGTGCGTACAATCGCACGCTCACACCGAACGGCTTCCAGAGCGAGCGTCGCGATTTCTGGCAGGGGCGCGAAACGTATCTCGCCATGTCGCCATTCCTGTACGCCGACAAAATGAACGGCGCGCTGTTGCTGTATCACAGCACGGATGACCAGAACGTCGGCACGGCGCCGATTAATTCGGAGCGGCTCTTCCATGCACTCCAGGGACTCGGCAAGAATGTTTCGCTCTACATGTATCCGTATGAAGATCACGGACCTATTGCCAAAGAAACCGTGCTTGACCAGTGGGGCCGCTGGGTCGCGTGGCTCGACAAGTACGTCAAGAACGATGGCAAAAAGGACGCGAAGGGTCCGGTCACCATGGAGAACCAACAGTGACGAACGCACGCATCGCATCGCTTGCCGTTGGTGCCGCGGTAGCCGGCGTACTCAGCCTGACGCCCTGGTCGCCGCGTGCGACCTCGGAACTGCACGTAGCGCACGCGGCCGAGCCTGCGCGCGCCTCGTTGCAGGACATTGCCGTGAAGTACGTCACGGTTGCGGCGGGCACCAAAGCGCGTTACCGGGTTCGTGAGCGGCTGCTTGGTCGTGAACTCGACAACGATGCGGTCGGCGAAACTTCCGCGATCACTGGCACCATCGCGCTCGATAAATCGGGCGCGGTGGTGCGCGGGGCGTCGAGCTTCGATGTCACGCTTGCGGGCCTCACAAGCGACGAAACCCGGCGCGACAACTACGTGCGCACACGACTGTTGGTCACCGACTCATTTCCCACCACACGGTTGGCGGTCACTGGCGTACGTGGCTTGCCGTCGCCGCTACCAACGAGCGGTCGCGTGCAGTTCCAGCTACTGGGCGACCTGACCATCAAAGGCGTCACGCGCCCCAGCACGTGGAACGTGACGGCCAATGTCGCCGGTGATCAACTCACTGGCACCGCGGCCACGTTGTTTACCTTCGCCGAGTATCAGCTTACGCAGCCGCGCGTGCGCGTGGTGCTCAGCGTGAATGATACGATTCGGCTCGAGTACGACTTCGCCATGAAGAAACAGGCGCCGTAACACCAACTCTTTGCTCGGCGATGCGGCTCATGCTCTGTTGAGCAGATCGCCGAGCAACGAGAACAAACTCGGGCGGCGCGAATCATCCCGTTCCGACAGCAGCCAGGCGGCTCCGCGGTCGCTGCGCACGTGCTCGGCCTGCGTACGGATGGTACGCTCGCGTTCGAGGCGCCGCCGTTCATCGGCGAGCGCCAACGTCTCGCGCTTTCGCGCAACATCGAGCCCACCGCGACGCACGAACTCCAGCAGCGCCGGCAACTCGTGTGCATCGAACCACGTGCCATGTGTCTTGCACACATCAACAACGATGCCCGAGATCCGCGCGTAGTTCACGCGATTCATCATCGCGTTGCACTCAGGACACCTTCGGTATAAAACGCGTGTCTCTGAGACACCTTTGGCGCGCGATGCAGATACCGCGCCCATGCCGGGTGCGAGGGCAAGGACAATCGCGTCGTCGGCGTGACTGGCAACGAGCCGCTCGACCGATTCCCGCGAGAGCCACATGCCGGTACACGCCGGGCAATCGGCGAGATACATGGCGCCTCCCGGCGTACCCGGAGGTACCGGAATCGCGCGATGTTGCAGCGCCGCCTCGCCACATGGGCACGGGAGGGTGGACTGTTCGGCAGCCGGCGTGATCGTACCGCTTCCACACCACTGGCAGAAGCTCACGCCCGGCGCCATGCGACAGTGGCAGCTCGGGCAGGATCGCTGTCCGAACACAAGCGTGCAGTAGCTGCACCGCGTCAGCGACGGATCACCAGCGGGCGCGCCGCATCCTGCACAGCGCACGTGCACTTGGTGAAGTCGAAGGGTCATGTTGCCAGATCGCGCAGCAAACCGCACATCATGCCACTACGCGGCCGGCAGCGGCGGCGGCGAAAACTCAAACGCGAACTCGGGCTGGTGGCCCACGGGTGACCACGAGGCCATGCCCGGTGTCCACACGAGTCGAGAGCTTTCGATGGCGCCACCGGTGATCGCCTGCTGCACGTGCGCGAGCGTCCACGGCCCCTCAGCGGGCGTACCCTGAGGGCTTGAGATACTGGGCGCCACATACCACCACTGACGTGGCACGAGGACGGGGGCCCAGGGCTCAGTGGCCCGGGCAAAGGAAAGGGACATGCACAGCGCTCCGTTCGAGGTCGGACCGCCACCCCTGTAACGAGGTGACGGTCCTATACGACGAGCCGGAGCGCTGTTGGGTTACGCGCCTATTCCTGGCGATCAGCGGCGGCGAGCAGTGCGGCTGTCTGTTCGGGCGTGAGTGCGGTCGAAAGTTTGGCTGCCATCTCGGGCGAAAGTTTGCCCAGGCCGGGCAGTTCAATGCCGGTGACGTGACGGATCAGATCCATGGCTGGAGGCACGGAGCGCACAAGATCATGCGTCACGCGGCTCACGCCTCCGCCTGCACCATTCCCGCCGCCCGCGTCCCAGACAATCACCTTCTCCACGTGCACGCCCTTCACCGCCTCCGCTGCCTTTTCCACGAGCGTGGGCACCATATCTACCAGCAGCAGCGCGAATGCCTGCTCCGGACTGCCCGCCGCCTCCACCAGCTCCTTGAGACCACGCGCACGCTGCGACAGCAACGCGTACTGACCCTCGGCCTCGGCCTCAAGCTTGGCCTTCACCGCGGTTGCCGCCGCCTCAGCGGCGATCGTCACCTGCTGCGCCTGACCCTCGGCCGCCACAATCGCCGTTGCAGCCGCAGCCTTGGCTGGCGCCTCAAGCCGCGCGCGCTCTGACGCTTCAATCTGCTTGGCTTCGGCCAACGCCGCCGCCTCACGTGCCTTGGCCGTAGCCTCGGCGACCTGTCCATCGGCAACCGCGCGCGCCGACTCTGCACGCTTGCGCGCTTCGGCCGCAGTGACCGCAAGATTTGCTTCCGACTCGGCAACCTGCGCCTTGGCCTGCGTTTCACCCTTCACGGCGTCGGCATTCGTTTCAGCAATGCGCACGCGCTTCTGCGCCTCGGCCACCGCTTCACCGGCGACGGCCGCCGCATTGGCTTCAGAAATCGCAATTCGACGTTCACGGTCGAGCGTAGCGACTTCACGATCGCGCTGCGTTTCCTGCGTGCGCGTTTGCACGTCTTGCTCACGCGTCATTTCGGCCAGGCGCATCGTTTGCGCCAGCTGCGCTTCCTGCACGCCGATGACCTGGTCGCGCTTTTGCGCGGCCACGATCACGTCCTTTTCCCGCTGCGCTTCGGCCACGCGAATCGCACCGGTCTTCTCCGCTTCGGCGACGTCGCCAAGGGCGCGCTGCGTGGCTTCCGAACCGGCCTTTTTGCCGAGCGCATCGAGATAGCCGGACTCGTCGCGCAAATCCTGAATGTTCACATTGAGCAGTGAGAGCCCGAGCTTGGTAAGCTCCGGTACGAGCGTGCTCTCGATTTTGCGACGGAACTCATCTCGGTTGGAGTTGATTTCCTGAATCGTCATGACAGCAATGACTTGCCGCAGCGTACCAACGATGGTTTCCGCCGCGAGGCCTTTGATTTCCTCTTCGCTTTTGCCAACCAGTCGCGTGGCGGCGTTTTCCTTGTGCGGTGACGCATTGCCAATGGCAAGCGTGAACGCACTCGGCACGGCCACGCGAATGGTTTCTGCCGAGAGCGCATCTTGCAAGGCGACTTTCAGCGTGAACGGCGCGAGATCAAGGAAGTTGTACTGCTGAATGATTGGCCACACAAACGTGCCGCCACCGGCGATCACTTTGGGAAGCGTATCACCGTGTTCGTTGGTTTTCGACGTGGCGCCGGAGATCACGAGCAACCGATTGGTCGGGCACACTTTGTATCGCGACGCGAAGAACAAGCCGAGGCCAACAAAGAGACCGATGACCAGCACAATGCTGCCGCCGCCGAGAATGGCCGACAATACGCCGTCGAGCGAGATCTCGGGATCGGTAGCCTGAAGTAGCGCGAGAGAAAAAGGCATGAGCGTCATTTGGCAGAGGGATGTTCGGGATATGGACTCGGACCAACCACCACGGTTGACGGCGACTCGATGCGCACGATGACTACGCGCGAACCTTCCTGCAGGATTCCATCAGTTTCGGGCAACGCCGTGTACTCCTGCGACAACCCGCCGAGCGTGACCTGCACTACGCCGGGCGCGTGTTCGCTGGCAATGCCAACAGTGAGCGTACCTTCGCGACCCAGCAACGCGTCTGGAGAGACGCCGTGATCGCGATCGAAATAGCGCAGTTTGCGCAACAACACACGCCAGAGCCGCGCGCCCATGACCGCGCCAATCAGTGCGCCGAGCACGGACACCACGGTGGGCAAGTGCGCGACGCCGAGCAGAAACGCACCCACGCCACCGGCCAGTGTCATCGCGGCGAGCATGCCACGGATCGACAGGAACGCGGCGGCCAGGCCGGCCAGCCCCGTGTCACCTTCGGGGGCGAGACCGTCGTCGTCTACGGAGCCAAACCAGAGCAGCGCCAGCAGTGAAACACCGGCGGCCACGAACATCCAGAGATAAATGATGAGCACGAGAGGGATTCTATGTGTAGAACCACGGGCCCGCGAGTTGTACGCGCCGATTGCACCGGCGGAGCACACGCCACGAGCGGCAACTTTCCGCTAACTTTAGTCGTACTGTGAGAAGGGTTTGCGCTCGACCTTCCGTTGCCACACCATGACCACTACGCAACCGCACGATCCTGCGTTTCGAACCAACTCAACATTTGCGTCAATGGCGCCAGTGATCTTGTTCGATGGCGTGTGCAATTTGTGCAACGGTGCTGTCACGTGGGTGATTGAGCGTGACAACCGTGCGTACTTTCGCTTTGCGTCGCTCCAGTCGGGTGCGGCGCGCAGCGCGTTGTCTGACGCGGGCGCCCCCGCGATCATGCCAGACAGCATCGTACTGCTTGATGCAGACGGCGTGCACGTTCGCTCCGATGCCGCGCTGCGCATTGCTGCGAGACTCGGCATGCCGTGGTCGCTGCTCTCGCTGGCGCGCATTGTGCCGCGCGTGCTCCGCGATGCGGTGTACGATTTTATTGCGCGCAATCGATACCGCTGGTTTGGTCGGCGCGATGTGTGCATGCTCCCAACAGCTGGCGTAGCCGATCGCTTCCTTGATTAGCCGCGGCATGAAGCAACACGCGTTGCTGCTCGGTGGATTCGTCGTGTTGTGCTGGCTCGTGCTTGCGGCAGACGCCGTGCTGCCGGGCTCGTTCGCCATTTTCGGCGTAGTGCCGCGGTCGGTGAACGGTTTGCGGGGCATTCCGCTGGCACCGCTGCTGCATGGCAACGCGGCGCATCTCATGTCGAACACCGTGCCGCTGCTCGTGCTGGGCGGGCTCGTACTGGCGGCCGATGATCGCCGATTTCTCACCGTCACGTTGTGGAGTGTGCTCGGTGCGGGACTCGCCGCGTGGTTGTTTGGTGCGCCGCGCAGCGTTCATGTGGGGGCGAGCGGAGTGGTGTTTGGCTATCTCGGTTTCCTGCTGTCGCACGGTTGGTTCGCGCGACGCGTTGGCATGATACTGGTGAGCCTGTTTGTGGCGGGCGTGTGGGGTGGACTGGTGTTTGGTGTACTGCCGGGGCAATCCGGGGTCAGCTGGCAGTCGCACGCGGGCGGATTTGTGGCGGGCGTGCTTGCTGCGCGGCATGTGGCCAAGCGACCTGCACGACGCAAGAAAGCCTCACGGTGACTGTATCACACGAGTGGGACACCATTGTGGTTGGGCTGGGTGCTGCGGGCAGCGCCACCCTCTGGCAACTCGCCGCACTCGGACAGCGCGTGCTGGGCATTGATCAATACACACCGCCGCACACGCTGGGCTCGTCACACGGTCGGTCGCGCATTATTCGCGAAGCGTATTTTGAAGACCCGCAGTACGTGCCCCTTGTGCAACGTGCGTACACGGGCTGGCGGGAACTGGAGGCGTTGAGCGGCGCCCCACTGTTGCGCGAAACGGGCGGACTGATGATTGGCCCGGCGTCCGGCGCACTGGTTTCCGGCGCACATGCCAGTGCGATGGCACATGCGCTGCCGCACGACATGCTGAGCGGCGAGCCGTTACTCGGTCGCACTCCGGCCTTCACACTGCCTGCGAATACTGTGGCCGTCTTCGAGCCACGCGCAGGCGTGCTCGACCCGGAGCACTGCATCCGCAGCATGCTGCACACGGCGACGAGTCTGGGTGCAACAATCGCGGCGCCCGAGCAGATGTTGTCGTGGCACGCAACGGAGAATGGCGCTACCGTCATGACATCGCGTGGTACGCTGCGTACGAAACACCTGGTGTTGGCCCTCGGCCCGTGGGCAACTGCACAGCTGCACGGCATGCCGCTTCCACTCGCCGTGGAGCGCAACGTGCTCTTCTGGTTTCGCGCGGCTGCGCACGCCGAACAGTTCTCACCGGAGCGATTCCCGGTGTTTTTGTTTGACGCAGAACCCGAGTGCGTGTGGTACGGGTTTCCCGATACCGGAAGCGGTATCAAGGTTGCGCTACACGGATCTGGTCAGTTCACCACCGCCAACAGCATTGATCGGCACGTGCACGATAACGAAGTCGCATACATGCGTTCGTTGCTCGATCGCTATTTGCCCACCGCCAACGGCGAACTGATCGAAGCGGTCACCTGCATGTACACCAAAACCCCGGACGAACACTTCGTATTGGACCGACACCCCGAGCATGACAACGTCATTGTGGCCAGCGCGTGCTCAGGACACGGGTTCAAGTTCGCGCCCGTGATCGGACAGATCATCGCCGGTCTGATTGCCGATCCGGCGCAGCAGGCGCACCCCCTGTTTAGTGCGGCTCGCTTTGCGTCGCGCTAAGCCGACCGCAGGGTGGGCGGTGCTCTGGCAGGGCCTTCGCCCAGCCGCCTCACTTGCCCTGTAGCCTGCACCTCGTCACTTTCGTTGCATGCTGCAGAAACTCTTGCTCCCGACGGCGGTAGCGCTGACCACGGCCGCGTTCGCACTCACGGAATCTCCGCGACCCGTGAACTCAGCACCGGCGACCGCGTTTGCGCCCGACACAGTGGGCGCGTACACGATCGCCCAGGCTGAACGCGGACTCACGGTATTCAAGAAAGTCTGCAGTGAATGTCATGAGCCGCAGGACTTCACCAACGCGGACTTTCATGGTGAGTGGAACGGACGGTCGCTGTTTGATCTGTACGAGAATGTCCGCACCACAATGCCCGACGAAACACCAGGCACACTCACGCAGCAGCAGTATGAAGACGTGCTGGCCTACATGCTGCAGTTGAACAAGGCGCCAACGGGTGCGAGTGAGTTTCGCGCAGACTCGGCCAGCGCCAAAGCAATCCTGCTCAAGCTTCCTGTTACTTCTGCATCGCTGCGCTAAATCGCGTGCTCAATAGCACGCGAAGTCGCGCGTCAGTGCTCCGCGCGACCGGCCTTGGCACGGCCCAACTCCACCGCCTTGAAGCCCGGCGTTCCCCAACCGATCACAAACACATTGAAGCCCTGCGACATACGCGCTTCAATGTCCGCCTCGCCTGCCGGATAACCGCACGGCACGTTGAACTCCTTGCAGGCGGAGAGCACGGATTGGATCGCTGCTTCCCAGCCTTTTTCGTCGAACACACGCGCACCAGAGGCATCGGTTGACGTAAAGACACCGCGCAGTGTGCCAGCACCGGGGAACAACACGCTGATACCGGGCACCGCGGCTATCTCCCGAATGTTGGCGAGCCCTTCCTTGCTTTCCACAATGGCGAACGTAATGAGTTCGCCCTGTTTGTTCAGCGGGTACACGTCTGCTCTGCGCTTGTACTCCGCTTCGGACATTCCCCAGCGTGCCGGCGCGTCGCCCACCACATCAGGTCGCGTACCGCCGGCGGATGCTAAACGAACGGCCTGAATACCCTCGCGCATTTCCGCGGCCGTCTCCACGTCCACGAAGACAATGCCACTCACGCCGAGATTGAGTTGCCTGGCGATGCGTTCACGGGCAAGTGCTGGATTCGCGGCAAATCCTGGTGTCTTTACAAAGAGCGGCGCGCGAAATCTCGGCGTGGGCGACGTTCGCAGGTTGCCCGCTTTCGCCATGCCCGCGGCAAAGTCGGTGAAGTTGCGATACCCACCGTCAAAATCGCCTTCCATCGTGCCGTCAAAGATGTAGTCGGCACCGTTGGCGCCCAGCGCCTCGAGGGCAAGCTGATCCATGCTGCGCAACGAATCAGGCGGAATCGGCGCACCGCCCGGACGCACCCGTCGGTTGGCCGGCGCATAAAGACCAAACACCGGCTGCCCTTTTTCCAGCAACTCCACCACAGGATTGAGGCGGACCTGCGCGGGCAGCTCAGGACTGACGGATGTCAACGCTACGGTCAGGAAGGCCGTCATCAACAAGGCGTTACGCATGGCGCTCGTATGCATAGGGGGGAAGAAGAAACCGGAGCAGTGGCGGTTACTCGCAATGGGGACGCCCAATAAGAGACGTCTGCACGTCATTGAGCAAGGGCTGTCTCGTACGGAGTCGAAGGAATCTATTGCTGTCTGCAGGGCCACACCCCAACTTACACTGGGCTTTCACGGGCCCTT
>JALHNZ010000076.1 GCA_022843265.1 Gemmatimonadaceae bacterium | reverse complement strand
GGAGCGTGACAATCACGCCCGCCCCGCGATCACACCACCTCGACCTTGAGCAAGTTGGTCGTACCCGGCACGTCGAATGGCGCGCCAGCGGTGACCACCACACGATCTCCCTTGATGACCAGATTCAAATCGGTCGCGTCGCGCATGGCCATGGCGACCATGTGATCGTAGCCGCGCGCCGTGGGCACGAGGCGTGGAATTACACCCCACACCAGCGACAGCTGACGACACACGCGCGGTTCGTCCGTGAGCGCCAGAATCGGCACCGACGGACGATGTGACGATACAATGCGTGCGCTGAATCCACTCTTGGTAAACACTACCACGAGCGGCGCATGCAACATGCGCACAGCGGCCGTGGTGGCCGCAGCGATCGCGGCCTCAGTGTTGACCGCCCCTTCGGAGCGATGCTCAATGCGCTGCGCGTACGGCGGGCGCGGGCTTGATTCAATTTCGAGAATGATACGACGCATCGCCTCAACCGCCAGTCGGGGATACTGACCGGCGGCCGTTTCGGCTGACAACATGACCGCGTCCGTGCCATCCAGAATAGCGTTTGCCACATCACTCGCTTCCGCGCGTGTCGGGCGCGGATGCGTGATCATGGACTCGAGCATCTGCGTGGCCGTGATCACCGGTCGACCCATGCGATTGGCCAACGCAATGATGCGCTTCTGCGCAATCGGTACTTCTTCGAACGGCAGTTCCACACCAAGATCACCGCGCGCCACCATGACCGCGTCGGACGCCGCCAGAATCTCTTCGATGTTCTGCAGCGCCACGTCCTTCTCAATCTTGGCCACAAGCATCATATGCGCCGGCACAAGCTCGCGTAGTTCCTGAATATCCGCGGCCACACGCACGAAGCTCAGCGCCACCGCATCAAGATCATGCTCCACGGCAAACACGAGGTCCGCGCGGTCCTTCTCCGTGAGTGACGGAGCCGACACGTGCACACCGGGCAAGTTCATGCCCTTGTTGCTGCTGAGCATACCGCCGTGCAACACGCGACAATGCACCGCATCACCGTCAATCGCCGTCACGGCCACTTCGATAAGCCCGTCGTTGATCAGAATGCGTTTGCCTGGCGACACGTCCTGCGCCAGCAGGTGATACGTGACCGGAATCTGCCCTTCGGTAGCGTGCGTGTCGGGCGCCAATACGATCATCTCGTCTTCAACGAGCTCGCGCGGCTCGGGCAGCACACCAATACGAATACGCGGTCCCTGCAAGTCACCCAGAATCGCGACGGCACGACCCAGCTCGGCGGCCACACGACGCACATCGCCAATCGTGCGCGCATGCGATTCGTGCGTGCCGTGCGAAAAGTTGATGCGCGCCACGTCGAGCCCCGACTGAATCAGCGCCCGAATCTTGTCGGGCGTATTGCTGCTCGGGCCGAGCGTACAAACGATTTTGGTGCGCGGAAAAATGCGGCGTTTGTTCGACACTGACCATGTGGTCGTGTCGGGCACAATGTGCGTCACGGATTCCGGTCCCGTGCGCTCGATGTTGATCACGTCGTCGATCATACCGACGCTCCTGACTCAAGCAGCGCCGCGCGCTTCTGCGCGAGACCGCCCAGCAACGTCTCAAACGACTTCGCAAACGAGGCCAGTCCTTCGGAAAGCAGCTGATCGGTCACGGCCGTGAGGTTCACACCCCGCGCCGCGAGTGCGGCAATCTGCGCATCGGCCTCATCGAGCCCCGCATCCACGGTGCGCGCGGTTTCGCCATGGTCACGAAATGCTTCGAGCGTGGCGGGTGGCAGCGTGTTCACTGAATCCGGTCCGATGAGCGCCTCCACATACAGCACATCGCGATACGCCGGATTCTTGGTGCTTGTGCTCGCCCACAACGGGCGCTGCACGCGCGCACCGTGCGCTGCGAGCGCTTCCCAACGCGCACCACTGAAGCGTTCGGCAAACAAGCGATACGCCTGCTTGGCGTTTGCGATGGCCGCTTTACCCAACAGTGCTTCGATCGCGGCGCGCTCCGACGGATCTGCCGCCGCCGCATGCTTCGCGAGCGTCGCATCAATTGCAGCGTCAACTCGGCTCACGAAAAAGCTGGCCACCGATGCAATCCGGTCAATGGGGTGGCCAGCGGCATAACGCGCTTCCAGTCCATCGAGATACGCGTCGATGACACGCGCGTGCGCCTCAATGCTGAAGAGCAGCGTCACGTTCACGTTGAGTCCGTCGGCAATCAGCGTTTTCACCGCCTCCGCTCCCGCCTCAGTGCCCGGCACCTTGATCATCAGATTCGGACGGTTCACCGCTTTCCACAGGCGGTGAGCTTCCGCCACGGTACCAGCGGCGTCGTGCGCGAGATCGGGGCCCACCTCAAGTGAGACGTAGCCGTCGCCGCCGTTGGTGTACGTGTACACACCCTCGAAGGCGTCGCACGCTGCCTGCACATCGGTGGTAGCGAGCTGTTCAAAACAGGCGCGGTCGGTCCAGTTGGCCGGGAACGACGCGAGCTCTGCGTCATAGGCGGAGCCGTCGGCGAGCGCCTTCTCGAAAATGGTCGGGTTTGAGGTCATCCCCATGAGCGCGTCGTCGCGAATCCGTCGCGCCAACTCACCGGAGGACAGCATGGAACGCTCGATATAGTCGAGCCAGGGAGCGGTGCCAGCGTCGCGCAACGCGTGCAAACGAGTGGTCATGAGAGAGGCGTGTCTGCTATGGATCGTCGCGCCGCGCCAGTCGCGTCGCGTCAAGGGAACAAATGGGTTGAAGCCAGCCGTACATTCGCTCGGGGCAAAGTTTGCCCATCCGATGGAACCTCCGGGTGACCTCCGTCGTCCTGATGCATGGTAATGTACCGCCGCGACAGGTCGCGAGGGCTTCGCCCTGCCGTGACGGGTCTGCGACGGGTCGTCAACATCCCGCCCCGCTGCTCCCAGGCCGTCCCCAACCTGTCATCCGTGCCCCTGCTCCAATCCCGTGCGCTCCTGACGCTGTTCTGTGCGGCCACCTCTCTGTCGGCCTGCCGGACAACACCGACCCCCGAGACTCGGCCGGAGCCCGCTCGCGAGAACGCGACTCCCCCGACACCGGAGATTCCCGCGACGCTGGCGCTTCCGACCTTTGATTCCGCGTGGACGATTATCGCGCGAACGCACTGGGACACCACGTATAACGGCGTCAACTGGCGCGCCCTGCGCGATACGCTCCGGCCCCGTGCCGAGGCCGCCAAGACCCGCGCTGAGCTGCGCGGTGTGCTGCAGCAGATGGTCGGCGCGCTCAAGCAGTCCCACTTCTCCATCATTCCGCAGGAAGTCAGCGATGTGGTCGAGAGCACATCGGCGAACGCGCAGGCGTCGCGCGAGGGACACGTGGGACTCACCGTGCGCTGGCTCAACTCGCAACTCGTGGTCACGCACGTGGACACAACCGGTCCGGCGCATGCCGCGGGTGTACGGCCCGGGTGGTTGATTCGTCGACTCGGGAGCGACTCCATTGAAGCGCGATTCCGTCGCGTGCCACTCGATCTGGATCCGCGACGTGTGGCGCTGGCGGCCTTCAGTCAGGCGGACGGCGCGTTGCGCGGTGCGCCGGGCACAGCGGCAACGGCCACGTTTGTCGACGGCGCCCAACGGGAACAGACGCTGACGATGACACGCGTGGCAGTGCCGGGCACGAGTGTCAAGTTTGGTAACTTGCCCGCGATCATGTCGAATCTTGATTGGGAGCGTCGCGTTGAGAGCGGCAAAACGATCGGCATCATTCGCTTCAACATCTGGATGCCGGTGCTGGCACGTGAGTTCGACGTGGCGATGGATTCGTTGCGCGGCAGCGACGCTATCATTCTCGACATTCGCGGCAACTTTGGCGGCGTTGCGGGCATGTCGATGGGATTTGCCGGTCACTTCGTGGACACCGTCATTCCCGTGGGCATCATGAAGACGCGGGCGCAAGATATAAAGTTTGCGATCAATCCGCGGCGTGTGAACACGGCCAACGAACGGGTGTCTCCCTTTGATGGGCCGATGGCCATCGTTGTGGACGAACTGTCAGTGAGCACCAGCGAAATCTTCGCCGGCGGGCTGCAGTCACTTGGCCGTGCACGAATCGTTGGCAGCCGAACCGCTGGTCAGGCACTTCCGGCCGTCGCGGAGCGCTTGCCGAACGGCGACATTCTCTATCACGCGATTGCCGACTTTCTCTCGCCCAGCGGCGGACGCGCGGAAGGGAGCGGCGTGACGCCCGACGAGAGCATTGGTCTCACCCGCGACGCCTTTCTGCGGGGCGGCGATCCAGCGCTTGATGCAGCGCTGCGGTGGGCCGCGACGGCGCCAAAACCGCCGCGTGTAACCGGACCGCGCATTACGCCGTAGTGTACGTATGTTCACGAATTCGGTGTGGCACGAACAGCACACCGTTCACGCGCGTCGGCGATTCAGCCGGTGCGTCGACCATTTTCCAGGAGCAGCATTCATGAAGCAACTCACGCGCGCACTCGTCGCCGCATTCACGGTGACCACGATCACGCTTCCTGCGGCGGTCGGCGCGCAGGCGCTCCCGTCAGCCAAAGAAATTATTGATCGTCACGTGCAGGCGATTGGCGGAGCGGCTGCAGTTTCAGCGCTCACGTCGGTGCAGCAAAAGGGCCAGCTTGAACTTGCCGCCATGGGAATCTCGGCCGAGCTCTCAGTCTCCACGGCGCGCCCGAACAAGATGGCCATGACGATGACCATCCCCGGCCTTGGAGAAATCCAGCAGGGCTTTAACGGCGAGATTGGCTGGGAAAACAATCCGATGCAGGGCCCGCGACTGGCGGAAGGCGAAGAACTCGCCACTCGCAAGGCGCAGTCGGGTTTTGGTGAATCGTTCGGCATCTTCGATGCGGCCGACTTTACCAGCATCGAAGTGGTCGAGAAAACGCAGTACGCCGGTGAAGAAGCCTACAAGGTGAAGATGGTACGCAAGGTCGGCCGTCCGAGCTTCGAGTATTTCTCGGTAGCCAACGGATTCCGCATTGGTACGCAGAGCACCGCCGTCTCACCGATGGGCGAAATCGAAATCAACGCTGTCATGTCGGATTACAAGCAGTTTGGCACGGTGAAGATGCCAACCAAGATGGCGCAGTCGCAGGCTGGCAACGACATCACGATGACGTTCAGCGACATCACGTTTAATGCGGTGAAGGACGAAGCGTTTGCGTTGCCGCCGGCTGTGAAGGCGCTCGTCAAGCCGTAATCGGCACGCCGTAATCGTTACGCCGTAGTTTTTACCCAGGAAGTACACGAGGCGCCATGACCATCACGTCATGGCGCCTCGTTTTTTTTTACTGCAGAACACGTGTCTCAGCCGCAACGCGTCGCGATATCAGGGGCGTCCACCCGGATGCCACATGGGCACGCCCGGTTGATTGGCCAGCGTGCGCAGCGCAATGAGTGCCGCGTCGATCACACGCGCCATGTGCTCGGTGTCGATACGCTCAGGACTGTCGTTCACCGTGTGGTAGTCGGTGTGCAGATTATACGTAGACAGCGTGTGCGCCGGAATTCCGCGTCGCGCGAAATCAATGTTGTCGCTGCGTTCGAAAAAGCGCTGCGCAGGGCGCGGGTCGGGCACAATCGGTACGCCTGCAGCGGCGAGCAAATCGCCGAATGTGCTGCGCTCATATCCAGTCAGCCACGCCGTACCAACTCCGCCGGTGAGTGAATCCGGACGGCCGATCATTTCAAGGTTCAGGTTCGCCACCGTTTTGTCGAGCGGACGCACCGGATTGTTCGTGTACCAGCGCGTGCCGATGAGTCCCACTTCTTCACCGGTAACGGCTGCAAATACAATCGTACGGGCAGGCTTTGCACCGCGCGCCATATGCCGTGCCAGCTCCAGCAGTCCGATCGTGCCGGAGGCGTCATCATCAGCACCATTGTTGATGGAATCGCCGTTTACCGGGCGGCCAATCCCGGTGTGATCGTAGTGCGCCGTGACCAGCACCACTTCATCACGTCGTGCCGGATCATTGCCCTCAATCACGCCCACAACGTTTGCCGAACTCAGTCGCTGGTCCGCCGCGAGCGTATCCCACGCCGCCCACGACGCGACCGGACGGGCACGCGCTGGCGCACCAGGTGTGAGTACCGGCGCGCGCATGAGCGGCACGCGCTGCAGATACGTGCCGGAGTCACCAGCGGGCTGCAAGCCGGCGCGTGCAAACTCGCTCGCGAGCCAGCGTGCCGCGCGGTCTCCACCAGGCGTTCCGGTGCCACGTCCTTCCATCGAGTCTGCCGCAAGAATAAAAATGTCGCGTTTGACATCGGCCGCACTCACAACACGCACTCGTGCCGCAGACGCATTCGCTGCAGTCGCGACCGGAACACGCTGCACGGCAGTAACCGCCAACCACTGCGGTGCGCGCGCATTCGCGCTGGTTCCCGCGGGAGAGTTCGCGGGTCGTGCGACGGCGAGTCGAGAAATATCAGAGATATTGGCAAACGAAAAATCGCCGAGGGGCACCCAGTCGGCCGCGCCGAGCGTGTAGGTGAAGAGCGCGGACCCGTCGCCCATGACAATCGTGGTGGAATCAAGCCACGCGTAGTCTTCACGACGCGGCCGCGTTGCCACGAGGGTGTCCTGCGTGCCGCGCTCAGGATCGAGACGCATGATGTACCAGCGCTCGCCGCCTTTCTGCACGAAGCTGATGTGCCGCGTGCCAGGCATGCGATGCAGCGAGCGCCCGATGTTGCGCGCATGTGTGCGCGTACCGGGCACGCCGATTGTTGCCGTTTGCAGCGTTGCCGGCGACCCCAGTACAAACATGGCGATTGTGCTGTCGGTTGGAAACGCAAAGTATCCGACCGGCTTCACGTCGGGCACCAGTACGGATGCGGCGCTTCCATCGAGCGGCACACGCCACAACCGCTGCGCGGAGTCAAGCTCTACGCGAACAACGGTGAGTGCGTCACCACTCGCCGTGGGCAATGCCGAGTATTCACTCTCTGGTGTTTCGCGAACAGGTGCGGTTCGGCCCGTATTAAAATCGGCGCGCCAGATGTCGCTGCGTCCCTGCGCGTCCGCGCGCGTGTAAAAGAGCGATCGTCCGTCAGGCGCGAACGCCGGCTGATTGTCGTAGCCCGTGTACCGCGTCATGTTGGCGGGTACACCAACACGCCAACCCTCAGCTGAACGCGTGAGCGCAACGAGAAAGACATCGGCCTGTGGCGACGCCTGCGCCCGTACAGCGTGTGGAGTGAGCAACGATCCGGCCACAGCGGCAACAGCGAGAATCGCGCGTGTGACATTTCGCACATCTCGCATTGGTGCGGAACTGACGTAGGGCGTGCTTTCGCGGGGTAGTAGAGGCATTGCGCGTGTTCCGGCGGAATGATTGGTGGTGGCGATCGTTGCCATCACGACGCGTGCGGCCTGTGTCTACTGGCCGCAACCGTCATGCGCGTAACTAAGGAACCAATCCGTCCAGCGGCAAGCGGTTGCCTGTCGCGTGTTCTTCCCATAGGCTCTACGCAATGAAGTCTCAGCATTTCCGAGCCGGCGCACTCGCGCTCGCCCTGATGGTTTTCGCGGCCTGTGATGAATCCGCTCCGGTCGCGCCGCCTCAGGCGCCCGCCGTGGCCAGTGTCACCATTGTGCCGGCCTCGGCCTTCCTGCAACCGGGGCAAACACGTCGACTGATGCTTGACGTGCGCGACAGCACCGGCGCGCCCTTTACCGGCACGATCAGTCCCACGTGGTCGAGCGATGCGCCGAGTATTGCCACGGTCAACGCGCTTGGCGAAGTCGTTGCGCTCGCCGAGGGTGCGGCGCGCATTACCGTGGAGGTTGAGGGGATTCGTGTCGCAATGACTGTGGGGGTCACCGCACTCGCTCCGGGTGCGGCTCGCTGGGAAGTGATTCGCCAGGGCAATGCGGACGCGTCATTGCTGGCGCTTTGGGATGATGGTGCCGGCACTGCCTGGGCTGCGGGCACCGCCGGCACGATGCTCAAGTCAGTGAATGGTGGCGCGTGGACGCTCGTACCCGTGCCGACGGAAGAAATCATCGTGAGCATCTGGGGCTCCAGTCCCACCGACATCTGGGCCGTTGGCGCCGGTGGCTTGCTCATGCGCGGCAACGGCTCCACCTGGGAGTTGGCGGCGCCGATTATGCCACGCACGTTGCTGAGTGTGTGGGGACTCTCGGCGAATGAAGTGTACGCCAGCGGTGATGGTGGATTTCTCGCCCGTTGGGACGGTCAGTTGTGGAGCGTGCAGGCAACGCCAACCAACGATGAGATCTGGTTTGTGCACGGCACGAGTCGCACGGACCTGTGGGCTGTGGGCAACAATGGTGTGATTCTGCGTAATCGTGGCACACGGTGGGAGCGTTTTGAATCGCCAACGCAGCAACTCTTGCTTGGCGTGTGGACCGCGTCACCCACCGATGCCTTCGCGGTTGGTACGCAAGGCACGGTGATCCGCTGGGACGGTGACGACTGGCGATCCATGAACACACCGAACCGTTCGAATCTCTTCGCGGTATGGGGACGCTCGGCGAACGAAGTGTATGCTGCGGGCAACGCAGGCGCGTTCTGGAAGTTTGACGGCGCCACGTGGCAGTCCATCGGCATTGGATCGGGACAAAATTTGCGAGCGGTTGGTCCGTCGAGTGTCGAGCCCGGTGGTGTTCGCATGGCCGGCTGGTACAACGCACTGCTTCGCTACCGCAGCGGCACGCGCCCGGTGGTGGAACTGCTGGATGCCGTGCTGGTATCGGCGTGGCAACCGAGCTTTGATAACGGGTCAGTGTTTGTGGTGGGGCTTGGCGGTTCCGTGGGGCAACAGACGGCGAGTGGCTTTGAATGGCTCGAAGTACCCGCTGTGAATGATCTCTACGGCATCAGCGGCAGCGGGCCAACGGATATCGTGGCCGTTGGTGATACAGGCGCCATTTTGCGTTACAACGGAAGCACGTGGCGCGTGCAAGGTGAGCGAGTTCCAATCCTGTTGCGCAGCGTGTGGACGCTTGGGCAAAACGATCACGTGATTGTCGGGCAAGGTGGTCGCATTCTGCGATCGTCTGGCGACGGATGGTTGCAGCAACCCAGTGGCACGCAACGTTTCTTGCGCGCGGTCTGGGGCGCCGACGGCTCCAATGTGTTTGCCGTTGGCGATACGGGGCTCTTGTTGCGCTACGACGGGGAGCGCTGGAGGCCTGAGCCCACGTCCACATCCGTGATCTTGCGCGGCGTGTGGGGCTCGTCGGCGAACGATGTGTTTGTAATCGGTGATCGCGGCGTGTTGCTGCGATGGGACGGGCAACGCGCCACGTCCATGCCGTCGCCCACGACGCGTGACCTGCGCGGTATCTGGGGCAGAAGTCCAACCGAGGTCTACGCCGTGGGCGACAGCGGCACGGTTTTGCGATACGACGGCGAACGCTGGCGCACCATCGACTCCGGCACCATGTCGTACCTGTTCGGTGTGACCGGAGGTGTGTCAGGCGCGGGCAGTGTCACGGCGGTGGGAAATCGCGCGACGTTTGTGAGCGGCACGCCGTAGCGACTACGGCGTGCGCATTTGGGTCGCCCTCGCCATTGTGCCGTTTCCGTACTCACCCAGACCGCGCTGCGGATGCGCCCGTTACCACCCGTGGCTGGCGCGCAAACTCGTGATGTGCGCCACGTGGTGATCGCCGTGCCACGCGTATAGCGCCAGGAGTTGATCAAGTGTCTGTTCGCCGCTCTCCGGATGCACAATGGTACGCGCCCCTGTCTGCTCGTCGAGCGATGACACAATCGCGTGCAGACGCGTGTGCAACACGTCAATAAACTGCAGCAGATCGCTCAGACTGAGTGATTGTGCGTCGTCGGTGCGCACCCAGTCGTTCTCTTCATAGGGCCGGATCGTGGGTCGCTCTTCGGTCAGTCCCAGCTTGAGGCGAATGAGACAGTTCACATGACTGTCACCGATATGATGCACGACCTGCCGAACTGTCCAGCCGCCTTCGCGATACGGCGTGTTGAGCTGCTCCTCGTTCAGCCCGTTCACCGCACTGCGCAGCAGCGCTGGTAGCGCGTGGACACGACGCACAAGGGCGCGCCGCTCCTCCAACGAAACGTGCGACGGCCGCGAAAACTTTCCGATGGGATAGCGTGAATCGGTGGTCATGGCGAAGGACGAGTGAATGTCAGGAGGAAGGTGTGTCTGAGGAAACAGCAACGGGCTTGCCTGCATGTGCCTGCTTGCCGAACAACAATCGTCCGGTCCGTCGCACCACAAAGACGATCAGTGTGAGTACGAGCAGCAGCGCAGCGATTGGAAGCAGCACGGCCAGCAATGCCACCAGCAGCGCACCCACCCATTCCACTGTGGACACGGCGGGATTTGCAAGGCCGCCGGTGAACGCGCTCGACTTCGCGCGCGCGAGCACACTGGCGCCTTGTGTCAAACCGGCCATACCGCCGCCGCCGATGATGACAATCGCCCACTTGAGCATGGGCGGCACATCGATGAGCACAGACGCCGTGGCAATCATGCCGGCAATCAGCGCCGCCGGTGTGGCGATCACATCAAGCGCGTTGTCGAGCCACGGGATGTAGTAGGCGCCGATTTCGAGTGCCATTGCCGTGCCCAGTCCGATCAGTGCCGCTGGCGACGCTACCCACGACCAGCCGTCGGCCAGCGGTACCACACCAGTGGCGCCGGACACGCCGAGCACAAAGAGTGGAAGGAAGACACGCATTCCGGCCGCTGCCGCGAGCCCAAGTCCCACGGCCACTGCGATCAGCGATTCCGCACTGATCATCGCGTCCACGGTCAGTTTGCCGGCGGTGGTGAACAACCCTCGCGACGACGCGTATCCGCCAGCGAAACGATCTGCCAGCTGACGCCAATCCTGGCGATCTGGAAGGCGTCCACGCCGCAGTGAATGAATCGCGTGCCAACAAACAGGTCGTAGTCCACCCAGACCACGGCGAGCGTGCCGTCAAGCAACACCCGCGGATTCTTGATACGCTCATCAAGCTTCTCGGCGCGCACTGTGCCAATGCTGCGCAAGAACGCGGCGACCGAATCGCGCGAGACAGACGGTTGTCCGTCGCGCATCGTGGTGGTGAGCAGCTGCGCGTCGGGGTGAAACAGTGTGCGTGCCATCGCCGTGTCGCTCGTGCGCATGCCGTCGAACAGGCGCGTCACAACCGATAGAATCTCAGCGTGGCGCGGATCGTCTGCACTCAGTAGCCCCTGCGAAGCGGCGGGAAACGCGGTTGCCGTGGCCAGCGCACCAATCGCGAGCATACGCCGCACTACAGAAACAAATCCCAACGTCGACATGCACAACCTCCACGGACGTTTCGTGAATGAGCGCGCGTTAGCGACGAATCGCAATCGCCAATCCAACAACGGCCAGCAACAGCCCCCAGAGAAACAACAGGCCGAGCACTGCGAAAAGCCGAGCGCCAACTCCGCCACCTTTCCAACGCGAAACCCAGCTCAGCACCGGAAGCAGCGGCAACGGTAGTAATACCGTCACGATGAGTGAAAGCGGCCACGCCGTTTCACCAATGGCGCGAAGCGCCGTCGCGCCGTTGAAGGCAATAAAGAATCGATCGGCCACGCCGAGCATGAGTCCGCCGGGAATTCCCATGCCTGGCATGACGCCGAGCAGCATGAGCATGCCGGTCGTGAGCAATGCGCGGCGGCGCGGCGATGCGCGACCCGGCGCTGCGCTACCCGGTGCTGCGCTACCCGGTGCTTGCTTCTCCCCTGCGGAACTACTGGCCATCGGCTTGTGCCTCACCCGCGTGTGGCATGCGATCAACCGGAGCGCCGGACTCTTCCCACGCGCGCCATCCGCCGGCGATTGACGTCACGTTGTTGTATCCCATCTCGCTGAGCGTGGCCGCGGCAAGAATGGATCGATAACCACCACCGCAATACAGGAAGAGCGGCGTAGTGGGGTCGGGCACCATGCGTTCGATGTCACGTTCCAGCACACCGCGGGCCAGGTGTTCAGCACCCGCCGCGTGTCCGGCCGCCCACTCGTTGTCTTCGCGCACATCGATCAAACGCGCGCCGGGGGTGTTCGCGATCAACTCGCGCGTTTCAGCCACAGTGCGTTCGACAATCGCGTCGCGCCGTGACGCGACATGCGCAAGAAAACCTGGTGAATGATCCATCGCTTCACACCGCTTGAGGGAGGGTCGTCAGACACAGACGTGCGACCGTTCAACACAAATTAGCCTGCGTGCAGCCGTGACAGGGGCTTCGGGACGAACTGGATGAAGTCTACGCTTGAGTCCACGTGTACGGCGCGGTACGTTCGCGCTGACACTTTCCCTCCCACTCGCGCCCTCCCCGATGAAATCGCGCCTTCTACCTGTTTGGCGTCCCATAACGTTCGTGTTCTTGCTCGCGCCGCTGCTCACGTCCGGCTGCCAGCAACGGAGCAGCAGTGACGCGGCCGCGTCTACCAGCGCATCGGCCGACAGTCGCGCGGCCTCCAATGCGGACACGTGGCAGGAGTTATTTGACGGCACGTCGCTGGCCGGTTGGCAAGGCCATCGCACCCCCGGTGTGACGCCTGCCGGATGGACCGCCGAGAACGGCGTGTTGCTCCGGAGCGGCGCCGGTGGTGATCTCGTGACCGCAGAGCAGTACGCGAACTTTGAGCTGGAGTTTGAGTGGATGGTCACCGCCGGTGGCAACAGCGGCGTGTTCTATCGCATCAATCCCGATGTTGAGGTCACGTACATGAGCGCCCCCGAGTATCAGGTGCTCGACGATGCGTTGCATCGAGACGGTCGCTCGCGACTCACCTCGGCAGGCGCCGCGTACGGCCTGTATCCATCACCCGAAGGTCATACCAAACCGGTTGGTGCGTGGAACCAGGGACGCATCGTGGTGGACGGTGCGAAGGTAGAACACTGGTTGAACGGTACGCTCATGGCGACGTACGAACTCTGGTCAACCGATTGGGAGCAACGGGTGCGTGACAGCAAGTTCAATGAATGGCCGCAGTACGGCCGCGCCACGCGTGGACACATTGGATTGCAGGACCACGGCGACCGGGTGGGCTTCCGCAACATCCGCATCAAGGTGCTTCCATGAACACTGCTGCCGCACGCGCACCGGAGTCCGGAACCCGCGTGAAATTGTCGGTGCTGATGTTCCTGCAATACTTCGTTTGGGGCGCCTGGGCGGTCACGATGGGCACGTGGCTGGGAACAGAACTCAAGTTTGACGGGGGACAAATCGGACTCGCGTACGGCGCGAACGCAGTGGCGGCAGTTGTTTCGCCGTTTTTTGTGGGCATGGTGGCCGACCGGTTTTTCCCCACGCAGCGTGTGCTGGCCGTGTTGCATTTGCTCGGTGGTACCCTGCTCTGGTTTGCTTCCACACAAACCACGTTCGGTTCGTTCTACGCACTGCTGCTCGCCTACGCCTTGTGTTTCATGCCCACACTGGCGCTCAGCAACTCCATCAGTTTTGACCACTTGCCCGACGCCGCCCGCGACTTTCCGCGCGTGCGCGTGCTCGGCACAGTCGGCTGGATTGTTGCCGGGCTGCTTGTTGGGTGGCTGGGTGTGGAGAGCACGGCGCAGCCAATGCAGATTGCCGCAGCGGCCTCACTCGTGCTCGGCCTCTTCTGTTTCATGCTGCCGCATACGCCACCACACGCTGTTGGCAAGGCGGTCACGGCGCGCGACGTGCTCGGCCTTGATGCACTGGCCATGCTGCGCGATCGCTCGTTCCTGATGTTTGTGGTGGGATCGTTTCTGCTGTGCATTCCGCTGCAGTTCTACTACGCGTTCACCAACCCATTTTTGAATGAGCTGGGCGTCGCCAAGCCGGCAGCCATGCAAACGCTTGGGCAGATGTCCGAG
Organism: Gemmatimonadaceae bacterium; assembly: GCA_022843265.1. Taxonomy (GTDB): domain Bacteria; phylum Gemmatimonadota; class Gemmatimonadetes; order Gemmatimonadales; family Gemmatimonadaceae; genus JAABRT01. The sequence goes on along the minus strand of JALHNZ010000076.1, from coordinate 2,762 downwards.
ATCGCGTTTCTGCTTGCGCTGCCGTTCTTTCTCTCGCGGTATGGCGTCAAGAAGATTCTGCTGATTGGCATGGCGGCGTGGGCGCTTCGCTACCTCGCGTTCGCGTACGGGGATGCGGGTTCGGGCATGGCGCTGCTCTACATCGGTATTCTGCTACACGGTGTGTGCTACGATTTCTTTTTTGTCACCGGACAGATTTACGTGGATCAGCAGGCGCCACTCGCGATTCGTGCCTCGGCGCAGGGCTTTCTCGCGTTCGTCACCTTTGGCCTTGGCAACTTTATCGGGTCGTTCACAGCCGGTCAGATTGTTGAAGCAAACCGCGTAGGCGACGGGCACGACTGGACAGCGATCTGGCAAGTGCCGGCGGCGATGGCCGCGGTGGTGCTCGTACTTTTCCTGCTGCTCTTCCGGCCACGAGCAGTTGGCGCCACCGCGACGTAATGTGTTGCTCACGGCAGGAATCCAATGAGTGAGGGCGTTGTGTCTGCATCTCGCCGTGTGGTACTCGAAGCGTGCGTTGCCAGCGTGGCTCAGGCGCGCGCGGCGGTTGTCGCGGGTGCTGATCGCGTGGAGCTGTGTGGTCCCGGTGATGGTGGGACCACGCCAAGCCTCGGGTTACTCGAGGCCTGCAAAGCAGTGCTTGATGTTCCGGTTCACGTGATGGTCCGCGCGCACACAGAACACTTTGTGGTCAACACAGAGTGGCGTGACATCATGGTCCATGACATTCGCAAGGTGATACACTCCGGAGCAGACGCGATTGTCATCGGGCCACTTACCGATTCGCGTGAGATTGATATCGCAACCACGGGCGCGTTTGTTGAAGCCGCTGGTAACACGCCAGTCGTCTTTCATCGGGCGTTTGATCAGGTTCGGGATCAGCTGCGGGCACTCGACGCGCTCATTGCGCTTGGCGTGCAGGTGGTGCTCACCTCAGGTGGCATGAAAACCGCACTTGAAGGGGCGAGCATGTTGTCGCGTTTACAGGAGCGCGCCGCTTCGCGACTTACCATCATGGCCGGTGGCGGAGTGCGTGCGCGCAATGTGGGTGAGTTGCTCGACGCGGCGCCGCTTCGCGCAGTGCATGCGCGAGCAACAGATCCCGAAGATTTTGCGCGGACTGCCACCGCGCTTCGCCGTTGGGAAGCAGCGCGTGCCACATCAACGGCGACATCAACTGCCACGCCCACACGGAAACACCCATGAATCGCTTGCGCCGTCTGGCGCTCATTGCCTGCGGTGGTACAACCGTCGCACTGAGCGCGAGCGCGACCTGGCTTTCAGCGCAGGACACGAAGGCGCGCTATGCGATCATTCCCCGCCCTGTGCTGTTAGAGCCGCGGACCGGTGAGTTCACGTTGCTGGCAAGCACGGAAATCGCGGTCAGTGCACCGGACTCAATGATTGCGCACGCGTTTGCACGTTCGCTGACACCTGCCACCGGCTACGCACTCTCCGTACGAGTGGGTGCCCCTCGCAGCGGTGCGCGATCGGTTATCGCACTCATTCGTGATGCCTCGCTCGACACGCTCGGCCGCGAGGGTTACACGCTTGACGTGTCTCAAGATCGCGTCGTGATTCGCGCAGCGTCCGGCACCGGTTTGTTCTACGGCACACAATCGCTCAAGCAGTTGCTGCCGCCAGACGTACTGCGCTCCGCGCAAGTAGCCGGGGTACGATGGACCGCACCGGCGGTGCGCATCGTCGACACGCCACGCTTCGTCTGGCGCGGATCGCATCTTGATGTCGGGCGTCACTTCATGCCCGTGGACTATGTGAAGCGTCACCTGGACCTGATGGCGCTGCACAAACTCAACACCTTTCACTGGCATCTCACGGAAGACCAGGGCTGGCGTATAGAGATTCTGAAATATCCGAAGCTCACGCAGGTTGGTGGCTGCCGAGAGCAGACCATGCATGGCGCCTACGTCACCGATCCCGCCAAGCGTGTGTTCGATGGCATCCGCCACTGCGGTCATTACACGCAGCAGGACATTCGTGAAGTTGTGGCCTACGCCGCGGAACGACACATCACGGTCGTACCCGAGATTGAGATGCCGGGTCACGCTCAGGCTGCAATCGCGGCGTATCCAGAGCTCGGGGTGTACCCCGATAGCAGCTACGCCCCGCTTCAGGTGTGGGGAGTGAGCGATGTTATTCTGAACGTGGAAGAGAGCACCATTCTCTTCATGCAGGATGTACTGAATGAAGTGATGGGTCTCTTTCCCGGGCCGTTCATTCATGTGGGGGGCGACGAAGCCGCAAAAACACAGTGGAAGGCGAGCGCACGTGTGCAAACTCGCATGCGCGAACTTGGTGTCGCGAATGAACACGAACTGCAGAGCTGGTTCATTCGTCGCATGGACACCTTTCTTACGTCAAAAGGCCGGCGTCTGATTGGCTGGGATGAAATTCTTGAGGGCGGACTCGCCCCTAACGCAACGGTAATGTCATGGCGCGGTACCGCCGGCGGTATCGCCGCTGCGCGCGAGGGACACGATGTGGTCATGACCCCAACATCTCATACGTATCTCGACTACTACCAGTCTCGCGATCTGAAAAAAGAGCCGCGTGCCTTCGGCGGGTTTCTACCGCTTGATACGGTCTACGCGTACGAGCCCGTTCCGGCCACGCTCAGCGACACTGAAGCACAACACATTCTTGGCGCGCAGGGGCAGCTGTGGACCGAGTACATGAAAACACCGCGTCAGGTTGAGTACATGGCGTTCCCGCGACTGTCTGCACTGGCTGAAGTCGTC
>JALHNZ010000075.1 GCA_022843265.1 Gemmatimonadaceae bacterium | reverse complement strand
GACCGCGTAGTGCGCCACGCCACTGACTTCGGTGTGCGTGAGCGCACCGCCGAGTGTTTCACCGTCAACGGTTTGTCCGGTGGCACCCTTTACAAGATTGGGCCCGCCGAGTCCCATGAACGATGTGCCCTTCACCATCAGAATGACATCGCTGAGCGCGGGTAAGTACGCGCCTCCCGCGACACACTGCCCCATCACGGCCGAGAACTGCGGAATCCGCAGGTACCGGCGCATAATGGAGTTGTAGTAGAAAATGCGCGCCGCGCCGTATTGTCCGGGGAACACACCACCCTGGTACGGCAGGTTCACACCGGCGGAGTCGACCAGATAGACGATGGGTACGCGGCAGCGCATGGCCACTTCCTGCGCACGCAGAATTTTGGTGATCGTCTCAGGCCACCACGAGCCGGCTTTCACGGTGGCGTCATTCGCCACTACCACGACTTCGCGACCGTTCACCTGGCCAAGTCCGGTGATCACACCAGCGCCTGGCGCCTGTCCGTCATACCGATCGTGCGCGACCAGCAAACCGATTTCAAGAAACGGCGCGTTCTCGTCGAGCAAACCATTCACGCGTTCACGCGCGGTCAGTTTGCCCTGATCATGCTGTTTGGCAATGCGTTCAGCGCCGCCACCAAGTCGAAGTGTCGCTTCAAGCTCGCGGACTTCCGCGGCGAGCGTCCGAAGTCGTGTACTCACGCCTCCTGCGCCTTATGTGCCGCGAACCACTCGCGAATGAATTCCACGAGGTCCTGCGTGCTCGTGCCCGGACCAAACAAGCGGCCGATGCCGCGTGCTTCAAGCGTGGCCATGTCTTCTTTGGGAATGATGCCGCCGCCGGTGATCAGAATGTCATCGCGTCCTGCCTCCACGAGCAGATCGTGCACGCGCGGGAACAGCGTCATGTGCGCGCCGGAGAGGATCGACAGCCCGACCACGTCAACGTCTTCCTGTACGGCGGCCGAAGCGATCATTTCAGGCGTCTGATGCAGCCCGGTGTAAATCACTTCCATGCCGGCATCGCGCAGTGCGGCGGCAACAACTTTGGCACCGCGATCGTGGCCATCAAGGCCAGGTTTCGCGACGAGAACTCGAATAGGACGGGACATATCGTGAAAGTTAGGGTGTCGCTACAGCGCGCGGCAACGTGCCATGGTGGGCTCGCGTCAGTCTTTGCGGGCGACCAGCAGCATCTCGCTGGCGCGCCGATGGAGCGGCCGGTCGGTCCAGCCGTCGTACGCCGCCTCCACCACGAGGCCGACTTCGGCCAGGCGTTCGCTCAAGTGCGTCGCGTTGTAGAGGCGGATCTTGTGCTCGCGTTCCCCCTCACCGTTGGGGCCGCGCCAGGTGGAGCTCACGTACAGGAAGCCGCTGAGCGGATCGAAGCGACGTTCCTGGCCAAAGACGGTGCCGTCGGCGGTGGACCACCAATCGCGACCCAGGAACTTGGCCATGACGCCGTCACGACTGCCCCCGTGCCACACCATCAATCCACCCGGCTTGAGCACACGCGCGAACTCCGCGAGCACGCGGCGATCATCCCCGGGACTGTCAAAGAACCCGAATGACGTGAAGAGATTCACGACGGCGTCAAACCGACCGGTCCAACGTGCGGGGAGTGCCCGCATGTCGCCCTTCGTGTAGCGCAACAGCGGACCGGTACCACGTGCGCTCGCGGCGTCGAGCAACGTGCGCGAATAGTCCAACCCGTCCACATTGAAGCCGTTTTCCGCCAGCAGATGCGCGTGACGCCCCTGTCCGCAGGGACAGTCGAGGATACGGGCGCCGCTGGGCAGCTCACCAAGAATCTCAACCAGTCGTGATACTTCTTCGCGATCGCGAGTGGCCGTAAAGAGTGGCTCGTACTCGTGCAGATACTGACTGTCGAAATGCGTGGTCCACCATGGGGCATTGGCCGCGCTTGCGCTCTTCACCGCGCTTGCGCTCTTCACCGCGCTTGCGCTCTTCACCGCGCGCGCCTTCGAGGTACGCGCGCTTTGTGTTTTGGCCGCCACCTTTTTCGCCGGGCTCAGAAAAACACCGGTTCGCGATACGCACCAAACACATCTTCGAGCGCGGCGCGGATTTCGTAGAGTGTGCAGTACGCGCGCGCGCAATCAAGAATGTACGGCACCACATTGTCACTCCCGCGTGCCGCGCTGCGCAACGCGTCAAGGCGCGACGTCACCATCGCCTGATCACGAGTGGCGCGCAGGTTGGCCATCTTCTCTCGCTGCTCTGTCTCGGCTTCTGCGCCAACTCGCAGGAGCGGAATCGACAGTTCGGGCTCGTCGGTGACAAACTCGTTCACACCAACCACGAGCTTCCGGCGCTGTTCGATCTCCCATTGCTGACGCGCGGCAGCCTCCGCGATACGTTTCTGGAACCACCCGTCTTCGAGGCCGCGGACCACGCCGCCGATCTCGTCAATCTGCGCGAACAACGCTTCGGCTTCCGCTTCCAGTTTGTCGGTGAGTGCTTCCACGTAGTACGAACCACCAAGCGGATCGGCAACGTTGGGTACACCCGTTTCGTACGCCAGCACCTGCTGCGTCCGAAGCGCAACCTGCACGGCTTCCTCTGTGGGCAGCGACAGCGTTTCATCCATGCTGTTCGTGTGCAGCGACTGCGTCCCACCAAGCACCGCGGCCAGCCCCTGATACGCCACGCGTACCACGTTATTCATGGGCTGCTGTGCGGTGAGCGTTACTCCGGCCGTCTGCGAGTGAAAGCGCATGACCCATGAGCGCGGATTCTTTGCGCCGTACCGATCGCGCATGTGTCGCGCCCAGATGCGACGTGCGGCGCGCAACTTGGCGATCTCTTCAAAAAAATCGTTATGAATGTCCCAGAAGAACGACAGGCGCGGTGCAAACTCATCAACGTCCAGTCCGCGTTCAATGCCGCGCTCCACATACGTGAAACCATCGGCCAGCGTGAACGCGAGCTCCTGCGCGGCGGTGGAGCCGGCTTCGCGAATGTGATAGCCAGAAATGGAAATCGTATTCCACGACGGTGTGTTGGTCGAACACCATTCGAACATGTCGACCACCAGACGCAGCGCCGGCTCAATCGGAAAGCACCAGGCATGCTGCGCCATGTACTCTTTCAGAATATCGTTCTGCACCGTGCCGGCAACTTTATCAATCGGTATGCCCTGCTTTTCTGCGGCCGCCACATAGAAACAAAACAGAATGATGGCCGGGCCGTTGATCGTCATGGACGTGGTGACCTGATCGAGCGGAATGCCCTCGAACAGCGTTTCCATGTCGGCCAACGATGAGATGGACACCCCGCACTTGCCGACTTCGCCTTCGGAACGCACGTGGTCGGCGTCGTACCCCATCAGCGTGGGAAAATCGAACGCCACCGACAGACCGGTCTGACCCTGCGCAAGCAAAAACTTGAACCGTTCGTTGGTCTCGCGCGCGGTGCCGAAGCCTGCGAACTGACGCATGGTCCACAGTTTGCCGCGGTAACCGGTGGCGTGAATGCCTCGTGTGAAGGGCCACGTGCCCGGCGTCTCAAACGCGGTGCCGGCGGAGCCTTCAAGGTCAAGCGCCGTGTACAAGGGCTCAACCTCGTTTGCGGAGTTGGTATAGGCAACGGCGCGCGTGCGTGAGGTTTCGTAGCGTTCGCGCCACGCGTTGACTTCGGCCCGCAACTGGGCCAGCTCTTCCTGTTGCTGACGCACAACGTCGGCCATCTCGGGCATGGTGGTCATAACGGTGCTCCGGTGTTTGTCCCGCTAAGTAACGCGCCGCTTTGCGCGAGCAAGGCGTCGGCCACATGAAAAGGTGCTGCCGAACCAGATTCCAGCGCGGGCAACTGCGCTTCAAGCCACGCCACGGTGGCTTCATCTTTCCAAAGACGCTGATGGGCCTTCAGCTCGACGGCCTCACGCACACGCTCCCGCAACCGTTCGCGGCGGCGGGACTGCAGTTCTCCACTGCGATCAAGATAGCCATGATGGCGCTCGATGGCCTCTACGAGGTCCGAGATGCCCTCTTTCTGCGCGGCGATCGTGCGGAGCACGGGCGGCGTCCAGCGATCCGCTTCGTCGTCCTTGGCCGCCTTCCGGGCAGCTCGCGCGGGATTCAAGGCGTCGCGCATGGCTTCGCGTTCGGAGTCCGCGACGGCACGCAGATCAATGCCGTGGTGCGCCGGCGCGCCGTGCGATGCGGCCGCGCCTGGGCGCAGGCCGAGCATCAGTTCGAGATCGTTGCGCAGCCGGTCCGCACCGGGTCGATCGGCCTTGTTCACCGTAAAGATGTCGGCGATTTCCATCACGCCCGCCTTGAGCGTTTGAATCGAGTCTCCAGACTCCGGTACCAGCACCACAAGCGTGGTATCCGCGGTGCGCGCAACATCAAGCTCGCTCTGACCCACTCCGACCGTTTCAATCAGAATGATGTCGAGCCCAAACGCGTCGAGCACATCACACACATCGCGCGTGGCGCTGGCGAGCCCGCCGAGCGACCCGCGCGTGGCCATGGAACGAATGAACACGCCCGGATCGAGTGCGACTTCCTCCATTCGGATACGATCACCAAGCAGCGCGCCGCCGGTAAACGGTGACGTCGGGTCGACGGCAATCACACCGACCGTGCGTCCCTGTTCACGCCACGATCGCACGAGTTGCGTGGTGATGGTGCTCTTGCCCGCTCCCGGCGGCCCGGTAATGCCAATGCGTCGAGCGTTCCCAAGTCGCGAGTGCAACACGCTGGCCAATGCATCAAAGCCGGCACGATGATTTTCCACGATCGATACGGCACGCGCGAGAGCGGCCGGTTTCCGCGCGTCAAAATCAAGGAGTAGCCGATCAATCACTGCGTGCCCCGTCGCGTACGCGGGCGTGCTCATCGCGCGTCTCCGGCGGTACGCGTTGCCGGTTCGTCATGTTCGTCGCGAATCTCTCCCACTAACTCCTCCAACAAGTCTTCAAGCGTGACCAGACCGGCAACGGTCCCATCGAGTGCCCGCACAATCGCGAGCTGTCGCCGCGCGCGCAGCATTTCGTACAACAAATCACCCGCGGGCTTCTGCACGGTTGCCTCGGCAATCGGCCGCAGCGCGGGCCTGCCCTGCCCCGCTACCACGAACACATCAAAAGCGTGCAGCATGCCAACGGGATGGTCAAGCGATCCGCGATACACGGGAACGCGACTGAATGCCGACGCGGCGATGCGCTGCGCCATTTCGTCAACCGGCAGCGATTCATCGAGCGCAAATACATCGGCGCGCGGTGTCATGACATCCGCTGCCGTTTTGCCGCTCAACTGCACAACACCCGAGATAATGGCAATCTCTTCGCTCGCATCCAACCCCTCCAGCGTACCGTCCTGCAACAGGGTTTCCAATCCTTCGCGAGAGGCATCACTTGCCTCCACTCGTGCCGTCGTGGTTGGCGCCACACGGCGCGCGATCAATCGCGCAATGCGCTTGGCAATCAGGCGAACGGGCGTGAGCGCCGCAGCAACCGCACGCAACATCGGGACGAACACCGGCACAAGGCGCGGTGCCCAGCGACGCGCAATCGCGCGCGGCAACAGCTGACCAAACGTGAGCACGCACAGCGCGAGCAACGCCGCGTCGCGAGCAAGATCCAACGGATGGCCAACGTTGACCAGGGCAACCCCCGCACCGGCCAGAAAGACAACCAACGCGACGCCCGTGCCCGCGCTGAGCAACAACCGCTTGGGGTGCTCAACAAAGCGTTGCACCGGCTCCGAGTCTTCGTCATCGTCGCGTTCAATCCACGAGCGCAGCCACAAACGATTGACCGCGCGCACGGCCGTAGCGCCCGCCGTGAGCAGCGCCACCACGAGCGTGGTGCTGAAGATGATCAAGAAGCGCATCGTCAGCGCCGTCCTGCGGTGAGGCGCATCATGTGACATCCTCACCGCGTGAGGTGACGGGGCGTTGCAGAAATACGCGCTCCACCTTGCGACGCACCACGCGCTCCACAATGACGCGGAACCCGTCAATGTCCACCGACTCGCCGGCGCGAGGGACGCGTCCGAGTAGCTCGAAGATCAATCCGCCTATCGTGCTGACTTCGTCGCGACGGAAATCGTGATCAAGTGCGTCGGAGAGTTCGTCGAGGGTGAGGCGTCCCGACACCCAGTATCGCCCGCCCTCTTCCGACGCGATCTCGCGCTCTTCATCGTCGTATTCATCACGGATCTCACCAACCAGTTCTTCGAGAATGTCCTCGATGGTGACCATGCCTTCGGTGCCACCATACTCGTCCACTACCACGGCGATGTGCGTGTGCGACGACTTGAAATCGCGCAGCTGATCGGCAATACGCTTGGTGGACGGGATGTAGCGCGCCTCGCGCACCAACGAGGGCCAGCCTGCAGCCGGTTCTTCATCGGCGATAACGGCGCTCAACAGATCCTTGGCGTACAGCACACCCACAATGTCGTCAACTGTATCCACGTACACCGGAATGCGAGAGTGATGCGCACTGCGTACGCGATCGACCACTTCATTCCAGGGTGTCTCACGGTCAATGGCGACCATATCCACACGCGGTACCATGACTTCGCTCACCGTCGTCTCACCAAAATCAAAGACGCCGAGCAGCAAGTCACGCGTGACGAGCGAAACCGTCGGTTCTGATTCGACAACCTGTCGAAACTGTTCAGCGGCGGTTTCGCGCGCTTCGGCCGACGATTCGTTGGGCGTGATTACGGATGCGAACACGTCATCCAGCCACCCGCCCAGAAAGACCACCGGCGAGAGCAATCGCTCAACCCCGCGCATGAATGGGGCCAACCGCAATGCGGCAGTATCTCCGAGCATATCGCCGAGCGCACGCGCCGCCGCTTCGGCCAGCAAGACAGCGGCAGTTGCCGCGGCGACCAGCCCAGCGGCGCGCAACGGCCAACTCCCGTCATCGAATGACAGTGCACTGGCTACGGCGCCACCAGTGATACCGTGCGCCGCGACGCGCAAAAATGCCAGTGCACGGTGGGCCCGTTCACGCGCCGGCAGCGCACGTCCGATCATCGGCGCCGCGGACGCGCGCGCTGCCATATCGCCATCCGGCGTTGCAAGGCTGGGCACGCCCGAAAGCAGCGCCCCGTCGGCGACGGCGGCGATCGCTGCTAACCCACTACTGCCGATCGCGATACTCCAGGCGAGCAGGCTCATTCCCGAACGCTGCGAGACGTACGCCAGCGCGACAACAGTCGCTCCTGACGCTGCCACATCGGTGACCCTTCGCGATTTTCATCGACCGGATGATCCCATCCACACGAATGCAACACACCGTGCACCACAAGTCGCGCCACTTCGTCGCGTACACCGACCTTCCACTCCGCCGCCTGTTTACGCGCCACATCGGGACAAATGTAGATGTCAGCCACCAGCACACCGGAGCCATCGTCGCCCAGTGCGAACGTGATGACATCGGTCGCGCCGCGATGTCCGAGGTGCTCACGGTTCAGGCGCGCCATATCACGGGAACTCACCAATGTGATACTGAGCATGGCGCGCGGCACTTTCTCAGCCGCGAGCACCGCTCGCGCGAGCGACTGCAGGTGGATGGCCGCGATGGGCGACCGAACACCGTCGGAGGAAACGTGCACCGCGTGCGCCTCGACCTTGGGCACACGTGACACGGGGCGCGTTGTGTTGCGTGGTGAAAGAGTGCGCATCAGGCTGAGAAGGCGGGCAACGACGGATCACGGCGCGGACCCGCGCTGATTCCTTCGGGACCTGGATAATCAATGCGACCGTGCCGTGTGGCGAGCAGGACGCGCACAAACTCCGATTTGACGATTTCCAACTGCTGCAATGTAATCGGCGCTTCACGCAGCTGGCCCGTTTCTATGCGCGTGCGCACAATCTTTTCAACGGTCTCACGCAGTCGCTCCTCCGAGGGAGAAATCAAGACGCGAGAGGCCGCTTCCACACCGTCCGCGAGCATGCAGATGGCCGTCTCTACGCTCTGCGGCGCCGGTCCGGGATACATGAACTCGCCGCTCGGATGCACTGCGGCGTCGCGCTCCCGTGCCTTCTCGAGAAAATACGTGATGGGTCCGGTTCCATGATGTTCGGCGATGAACGCCCGCACGGAGCGTGGCACCTTGGCTTGCGCCGCGAGCGCGAGACCATCTCGTACATGGTTGCGAATAATCGACGCGCTCGCAGCCGGCTTGAGTTTGTCGTGTGGGTTCCGGCCGCTGGCCTGGTTCTCCACGAAGTAGCCGGGCTTTCCCAACTTGCCGATGTCGTGGTAGTACGTACCGACTCGCGCCAGGAGTGCATTCGCACCAATCGCCTGGGCCGCCGCCTCAACAAGATTTGCCATTGCCAGTGTGTGCGCCCAAGTGCCGGGTGCTTCCACAGCGAGACGTCGTAACAACGGACGATTCAGATCCGACCACTCCAGCAGCTTCACGTAGGTATCGACACCGCACGCTTCTTCTGCCGGCGGCAGCAGCGCCATCGCCAGCGCCACCGATACCACCGCGTTAATCGCACCAAAGATCGACGCTTGCAGCACCTCGGCCCACGACCAGTCAAACGCGAGCGCCGAAATCACGGCGGCGCCCGTGTACGAAGCCGCGACCGCGACAATCGACCAGACGAATTGCGTGCGCCGTTCCAACGCGCGCACGCTAAATGCAGCGGCAGCACCACCGGCCAGCACGAAAAAGAGCACCGGCGAGCTCCGGAATACCGGCTGCACGCCCAGCAGTACCGCCAGAACAAGCGCGCAGACCAACGCGATGCGTGAGTCAAACAGGATGCTGATCAGCAGCGCGGCTACACCGATGGGAATCAACGCACCCGGCATGGTGCTGGAGCGGAGCGCAATCGCGGCGCCGATGAGGACCACGAGGACGCACGCCGCGATCACGGCAAGCGCCCGCGGCCGCGCGTATATCTCGGGTCGGTAGAACGCGAGTGTCACCACGAAGATCGCAATGACGGACAGATTGAGCAGGAAGGTGCCGAGGGTACGCACTGACTCATTCGCGAGCGATGTGCCGGCGAGTGTGACCTCACGAAGCGCTTCGAGTCGAGCACGATCCTCTTCGCGAACCACCTCGTGCGCGCCAATAATTTTTTCTCCACTCCGCACTTCAAATCGCCACGGTTGCACGCGCGACACAACCTCAGCGCGCCGCTCCGCTGTGGTGACGCTGTCGTAACGCAACGAGGGAATGAACAGCCCGCTCAACAGGCGCTGATACGCGCCATCTGCGACGGCCGATGAGGCGTCTGGGTGCAGCAGTCGGGCCGCACGAAGCACATCACTCCATGACGCGACGCCGTCACTGCGCACGATGCGTTCGCTTTCACCGCGCTGTATACGGATGGTCGCGCTGACACCATCCAGCGAGCGCGACGCAGCAACGCCATCCGGTAGCGTGCGCTCAAACGTGCGACGCACCGCCGAGATTGCGGCCGCGCGTCGACTCGGAAACGCGAGCCATTCCGCCTCGTCTGGTGTCAGCGCCACGCGAAACCCTTCACCAATGGCAGCCACACGCGAGGCGGCCGAGTCTCTGGAAACCGGTGTGTCGCTCGGTCGTACCGTGTCGAGCGCCGCGGCAAAGCTGGTCAGGCGTGCTCGAGCGGAATCGAGAGCGGTCGTATCGAACACAAACACATAAGGCACCGCGTCCGCAACGCGCTCACGCTCTCGCGCCACGTCGAGCGCCGGGCGCGGTACCTGAAAGGCGAATGGGGCGATGACGGTTTCGTCGGCGACGCTGCCAATGTCGTACACCGGCGTACGCAACCCTTCGCCCGGCGGCAGCAACAACACGGTGCAGATCGCGAGAACGATGGCCAGCAAGAGCCCCGGTGCATGACGCGAAAACGCGCCCCGCACCGGAGGTACCGACGCGTCATCGTGCGCCGGTATTGGAGGCTCAGCCGCCTGCGGCATCCTCATTGTACGCACGGATAATGTCACGCACCAACCGATGGCGCACGACATCCGCCTCTGTGAAGTAATGGAACTTGATGCCCTCGATCCCGTGCAGAATGCGTTCGATTTGCATCAGTCCCGACTCTTCACGCTTTGGAAGATCGACCTGCGTCTTGTCACCCGTGATGACAATCTTGGAGTTCACGCCGAGTCGCGTGAGAAACATCTTCATCTGCAGGTGTGTGGCGTTCTGCGCTTCGTCGAGAATCACGAAGGCATCGCCGAGTGTCCGGCCGCGCATGAACGCCAGCGGCGCCACTTCAATCGTGCGCGATTCAATCGCTTTCTGGATCCGGTCGAATGGCATCAGATCGTCGAGCGCATCGTACAGCGGACGCAAGTACGGATCGACTTTGGCCTGCATGTCGCCCGGCAGAAAGCCAAGATTCTCACCCGCTTCTACCGCGGGCCTCGCCAACACGATGCGTCGCACCCGCTTGCGCATCAACGCGTCAACCGCCGCGGCGACCGCAAGATACGTTTTGCCCGTGCCGGCCGGTCCAATTCCGACCACGATATCGTGCTCGAGAATCTCCTTCATGTACTCGGCCTGTCCTGGCGTCTTGGCTTTGACCACCCGTTTTGCGCCTGGCAGTACCAGTGCACCGCTCGCGCGCGCGGCCTGATCTTCCGGGCGCTGCTCGAGGCTGAGTCGCAATACATCGTCGGGAGACAGTGAGTGTCCCTCACGCACCGATGCCACCATGCCGAGTGCAATTGCTTCACCGCGCATGGCGGTATCGGGATCGCCCGTCACGGTGAGCGAATCCCCGCGAAGGGCGACGCGCGTTCCTGAAATCTTGGCCAGCTCGACGAGGTTCGCATCGTTCACGCCCGCCAGCGTGAGTTGGTCGATACCTTCGATCGGGACCCGAATGGTTGTGACTGGTCCTGTCATGCGTTGCCACCTGATCGGCTTGCCACAGCCAACGAAAGTTCAAGCAGATCAGCCGCTGGCACCGGTGATGGCGCGCCTTCAAAGAGTGCGCGCGCTGCCGTGGTTTTTGGAAAGGCAATCACGTCACGCAGTGACGTGGCGCCCGCAAGCAACATCGTGATGCGGTCGAGTCCGAAGGCAATGCCGCCATGCGGCGGCGCGCCGGCGCGCAGCGCTTCGAGCAGAAATCCGAATCGCGCCTGAGCGGTCACGTCGTCAATGCCAAGCAAGCTGAAGATGCGCGCTTGCAGAGCAGAGTCGCTGATGCGAATGCTGCCACCACCCAGCTCCAGTCCGTCGTACACGATGTCGTACGCGAGCGCTCGTGCCCGCTCCGGTGCCGAGTCAAGCAACGCAAGATCTTCCGGATGAGGCGCCGTGAACGGATGGTGCACGGCACCAAGCGCGCCGGTGTTCGGATCCTTCTCGAACATCGGAAAGTCTGTGACGACAACGAACGCATGCACATCGGACGGAATCAACTCGAGGCGCTGCGCAACAGTCTGTCGGACACGATCCAGCGCAGGGGACGCCACATGATCGGGCGCTGCGACATACAGGCCGAGTTCACCAACGGCCAGCCCCAACTGGTCTGCGGCATCGGCCGCGAGAAACTTGGCCACCTTGCCGTCGAGTCCCGTTTCCGTGCGCTTCACAACGATGAGGCCACTCGCACCCGCTCCCTTGGCGACGATCTCAAGATCATCAGTCTGTTTCCGCGACAGCGCCGCACCGCCAGGCACGCGCAACCCGCGCACACGCTCGCCGCGCGCAATCGCGGCCTGCACAAATGACAACTCGCTGGCCGCAAACACGGGCGTAACGTCGTGCAACTCGAGCCCGTACCGCAGATCCGGTCGATCGCAGCCGTAGTGTTCCATGGCGTGCGCGTAGGTCATGCGTGGAAACGGTGACTCCGCAGGAACGCCTGCCGTACGCCATAGCTCGGCGATCAGTGCTTCCGCCGTTGACAAAATGTCTTCCTGCCCGACGAAAGACGCTTCAATGTCAATCTGCGTGAACTCCGGCTGACGATCCGCACGCAAGTCTTCGTCGCGAAAGCAGCGCGCGATCTGGAAGTAGCGATCATAGCCGGCGCACATGAACAACTGCTTGTAAATCTGAGGCGACTGTGGCAATGCGTAGAACTCACCCGGATGCACACGACTGGGCACCAGATAGTCGCGCGCGCCTTCCGGTGTGGGCTTGGTGAGAATTGGCGTCTCCAGCTCAAGAAAACCGCGCGAGTCGAGAAATCGGCGCGTGGCCTGCGTGAGTTTGTGGCGCAGCATGAGATTGCGCTGCAAGTCGGCGCGTCGCAGATCGAGATAGCGGTGGCGAAGACGCAGTTCTTCAGAGGGCAGTTTGTCGCCTTTTGCCGGTGCGACCGGAAACGCCGGCGTGCTCGCCGCACCAACCACGCGAACCGATGTCACCTGCACGTCGATATCGCCAGTAGACATGTCCGCATTGCGCTGCTGCTCCGCGCGCGCAACCACGGTGCCTTCAATCACAATCACCGATTCAACGCCAACCGCTGCCGCAGCGGTCAACGTGTTGGCGTCAGACCAGGCTGGACCGAACGCCAGCTGAACCACACCCGTGCGATCGCGCAGGTCCAGGAACACAAGGCCACCAAGATCACGGCTGCGATGCACCCATCCACCCAATCGCACCTGCTGTCCGACATGGTCCAACGTCAAACTGCCGCACGTGTGCGTGCGCATTGAGGTCGCTAACACCGACGACTGCAACTCCGAAACCGACACGCTCACGTACTCTCTCCGGGCGCAGAGGCGCCAAAAAACGAAAGGGCAACGGTCAGAATGCGAGACAGAACCGTGCCAGACACAGGGTCAGCACAACACCGTCAACGCGATGGCGTCAACGGCGCATAACAACCGCGATGCAATCAGCCAGCCTCCGCCAGTCGCAACGTGCGAAGAAACTCTTCCGGGGTGGCGGCCAGTTTCAGATCAGCAATTACGCGCGGATTCTGAAAGAGCTGCGACAGTGCGCGCAGCGACTCGAGATGGGCTCCCGGTGCGTTCGACGGGGACACAACGAGGAACGCAAGCTCCACGGGTGTGCCATCAACCGCGTCAAATGCCACCGGTGAAGCGAGCCGGGTGGCCGACAGATGCAATGCAGTGACGAACTCGCTGCGCGCATGTGGCAACGCAATGCCGTCACCAAGTGCGGTCGTGAAACGCGCTTCGCGCTTGCGTACCTCGGCGAGCAGACCGTCACGCTCCGGACCCTCGGGCAGAGCCAGGGCCACAAGCTCGGCGAGCACCGCGTCTTTGTTGGACGCCGAGCTCGGTACCGTGATCCGTTCGATCGTAAGTAAGTCGGCGACTGGCAACAGTATCCCGGTTAACATGCGTGTACTGTAACCTAACGGCAGGAACGGTATCACGGAAGCGATTTGCTTGCCCACGTGACGTAGCTCGCTTATGGTCAACCGTATGCGCCGCAAGCTCTTGTGCGGGCTTGCGACGGTCGCTGTGGCGCTCCATTGGGTGCCAACGGCGGGCGCGCAGCCCGTCCCCGCCCGCGATCTCTGGGACTTTCCGCTAGGAGCGGTCGGTGCGCCTGCCGCGCTGGCAGCCGAGGCCGGCGTGGGTCTGTGGAATCCGGCGATGATGGCGCTACCGGAGGGCATGCGCTGGCGAGCCGGTGTCGCCTCGCTCTCAACCGGTGCCGACCAGGGGGTCGAGGGGCAACTGCTGGGCATCGCCTGGCAACGCCAGGGTGGCACGTCTATTGGACTGTCGATTGCTCGTGCTGCGGTGGGAGATCTGGTTCGCACCGATACAGATCCACAGAGCCTTGGGTCCCTACCCTACGAAAGTCTGCTCGGCTCGTTGTCCGTCGCACGCCCGATCACTCCGTGGCTCACGGCGGGTGTGGCCGCGCGGTTGCGACAGGGTCGCGCCGAGCGTGACGTACGTACCGCGCTCGCCGCAGACGTCGGCGCACTCGTGAATTACGGTCCGTGGCGCGATTTTCGCCTCGCCGCCGGTACATTTCTCTGGCGGCCGGGGCGAGAGGCCGAGGATCGGCCGTTGATCACGATCGCGACGGATGCGCGCCTCGTGGGGTCGTCGTCGCTCGGTGAAGCGCGGCTGGGCATTGCGGGTCAGTCGGCCACGCGGGGACAGCGCGATCGGACCTCGCGTGAACTTGGTCCGTTTGCAAGCGGGCGACTTGGTCCGGTAGAAGCGCGCGCTGCAGTGCCCACAGTGTGGAGTGGCGATGTGCGCATCACACGCACCCGCTTCTCGGTATCGCTGTATCTCGCGCGGTTCGTTGTGGGCATTGGACGAGAAGACGCGTCCGTGGGTCTCGGCCCGATGTATCAGTTCACCTTCAGTTCTTTTGGAAAATAATCGACACGTGATTGACGCCCCCGCAGCTTCCGCCGTACACGCCAACGTTTCGCGTGCCGTGAACCTTCTTGATCTGGCGCCTGACGAAGCGCTTGACGAACTCGCACGGTTCATCGCCGCTGAAGGCGAGGCGAGTTATCGCGCGGCGCAAATTTTCGCGCGCTTGTGGCAGCGGCCTGTGGCGAGCTTTGAAGACATGTCGGAGGTGCCGAAGGCGCTGCGACAGAGGCTGGGCGAGCATTTCACGATACCGCGGCTCGAGCTACAGGCGCGACAAACTTCCAGTGACGGAACCGAGAAGTTCCTGTTTCGACTCGCCGATGGCCAGTCGATTGAAACGGTGGCGATTCCGGAGGGCAATCGCCTGACGCTTTGTATTTCATCGCAAGCCGGCTGTGCGTTGCAGTGCGCGTTCTGTGCGACGGGCGCAATGGGATTTCAGCGCAACCTCACGCCATCGGAAATTGCGGGTCAGGTACGCGAACTGCGGTTGCTCGATCCGCCACTGCTGGCCACGAACATTGTGTTTATGGGCATGGGTGAGCCGCTCATGAACTGGAACGCGGTTGACCGCACGCTCACGCTTCTCAACGATCCGCGCGCGCTCGGCATTGGTGCACGACACATCACGATTTCCACTGTCGGTGTGCTACCGGGCATCGAAGCGTTGGCAGCGCGCAAGGAACAGTTCCGACTCGCGATATCGATTCATGCGCCGAGTGATGAGCTGCGTCGGTCACTCATGCCGGTCAACGTCAAGTACCCGTTATCTGACGTGATTCGTGCGGCGGCCGAGTTCGACCGGCGCGTGACGTTTGAATACGTGATGCTCGACGGCGTCAACGATCATCCGGAACACGCCGCGATGCTGGCGACACTGGCCCGCGAGTGCCGCGCGTTCGTGAATCTGATCCCGCTGCATCCCGGGGGATCGCTCGGATTCAATCCCACGCCAGCCTCACGCATGGCGGCGTTCTCACGGGCGATTCGCGCGCGTGGTGTAGAAGTCGCCATCCGAAAGAGCCGCGGCCTGGACATCGCCGCCGCGTGCGGCCAGCTACGGACGGAACGATTGGGACGACGGCTTCCAGTCGCGCCCTAACGTCACCGTAACATCGTAGTACGGCGACGGTTCATCGCGCTCGCGAACCACACCGCCGCCCAACGCCTTCACGATGCGACCCGCGTACGCCCGCGAGTTACGATCGACCTCCACAACGGTTTGTGCTGTCGAGTCGGCGGCGGTGCTGTAGTCCACCACGTCGTAGCCGTAGTCGCGGAGTCGTTGCGTGCCGCGCCGCGCCAGGCCGTTGATGTCCGTGCCGTTTAGTACGCGAACCCGCACCCGCGTGCTGTCAGGAGCCATGCCGGCCGTGTCACGCTCGGCCATTGCGACTGCCGTTGCGTTTGGTGCCTCGACGGCGGTGGGCGCGCGGAAGTACCACGCGCCAAGCCCGATAAACGTGAGCACGACCACGAGCCCACTCACCCAGAGACCCAGGCGCATGTTCACCGCGCCGTCCTCGTCATCGCACCGAGTCCCACAACGCGACGGTTTCCGGCGCCAATCCCTTGCCTTCGCGCAGCGCCCACTCCAGACGAAGTCGTACGACCTGACGAAAAACGGCGTCGAACTGTACGGGAACCAGATGCGCCAGAAAAGCGCGATCCGCTTGCATGAATGGTCGGCCAGGCTCAAGAAAATCCGCCATGTACAGGGCGCGTCCGAGCTGGCCCCACGCTGCCGAACCCGTCGTGTGCCAGCGCACCGCCTCCAGCACATCGTTGCGCACTTCACCGTCGCGGGCCAACCAGGCCGCAGCGACCGGCCCGTGCAGCAAACCGAGTGGCCGTGCATCATGTCCGGCGTGCGTGCGCAGCGTGGCCTCATCGCCATCGCGAACCGCATCATGCCAACGTCCTGCGTCGTGCCACGCCTGACGCGCGTCTCCGTCCAGCGCGAGCGCATCACTCCACGCATCGAGCAGCGCGGTTACGCGCGCGATATGCCCCCGACGTTTTTCCGAGGCGATCGCCCACGACGGAAGTCGTGGCACGCTTCCGGGTGTCGAGTGCGACGTCGCCGAACGACTCATGCGTCCATTGCCGCCCGCAACGAGGCCGCGAGTGCGACCGCGGACTCGACCGATTCTTCTGCAGCCCGAACAATCGCGCTTCCAACAATCACGCCGTCACCGAGTTCGGCCGCAGCGCGAGCCTGTTCCGGGGTTGATATCCCGAACCCAATGCAGATTGGCAGTGTGGTGGCCGCGCGAAGGCGCGCCACGGAGTCTGGCAGATCCACGGCCAGCGTATCGCGTTCTCCCGTCACGCCGAGACGTGAAATGAGGTACACGAATCCACCGCCGTGACGACCGATCTCGGCCATGCGCTGGGACGGCGTAGTGGGGGCCACCAAGCGCACAAAATCGAGTCCACTCTCGCCGAACCACG
>JALHNZ010000074.1 GCA_022843265.1 Gemmatimonadaceae bacterium | reverse complement strand
CGAAGTGCGAGCAGGCGCATGTTCACAATGGGGAGGCGGGAGGTGAGAGCGAGTGCGTAACCTCAACTTAACTGATCCCACCGGGCTCGCGTCGGGGAGCAAAGTGGGCCATTATTCTCGTGGACGGCGTTGCGAACTCCTCTTCTGCGAGGCGACTCATCATGCAAACGATTCTTGTCCCCCTGGACGGCTCGCGATTTGCCGAACGCGCACTCACTGTTGCCGTTCCGCTGGCACAGGAAAACAACGCTGCGCTCGCGTTAACAACGGCACTCGCGCTGGTGTTGCCACCACCCAACGAGTTTGGGGCACCCGATATTGGCAGCAGTGCCATCGACGCGGCGCGCTTGCAGCTTCGGGGCCAGCTTGAGCGCATCGCGCGGCGCCTTCGAATCAAGCACGATATCACCACCTCCACGTACTTTCGCGAAGGCGCGATTGTTGACCAGATCCTCGCCGTTGCCAACGACACAAGTGCAGATCTGATTGTGATGGCGTCGCACGGCCGCACCGGCGTGAGCCGATTGTGGTTGGGCAGCGTGACCGACGCGTTGCTGCGTCACACGCGCACGCCGGTGCTGGTGGTCCGAAACGCCCGCCCGTGGGCCTTGGTCACCACCGCCGAGCCGTTGTATCCGCGTGTATTGGTAGGCCTCGATGGCAGCGAGCACTCCGAGCGTGCACTGCGCGATACGATGGCGCTCATCGGCAACGCGCCGTGCGAGGTGGTGTTGGTACGTGTGCAACCCGCACTCCCAACCAACGTCACTCCGCAAAGCTGGATTCAGGAAGTCACCGAGCTGCATAGCACCCAGTACCTCGCACCACTCGCCGCCAAGTACGCGGCACCGGGTCGCACGTTTCACTCACGGATTGTTGTAGACGACGATCCGGCGCGTGCGCTATTGGCCGCGGCCAAATCGGCGAATGCATTTTTGATCGCACTCGCAACACACGGGCGCGGTGCGCTTCAGCGCGCGGTACTCGGCAGTGTGGCCGACAAGGTGATTCGCGGCGCCACGCTTCCGGTACTGGTCAGTCCGCCGGCACCCAAAGCGAAAGACGTCGCTTAGTCGTTGGAATGCGTGCCTGCTGCGATCGCCCACGTGGGCAGCAGGCCACGCTCCTCCGCGAACGCCTCCTGCACCGGCGTTACTTCCCCATCAGAAATTCGAGCACGTCGAAGCGCGTGACAATGCCTTGCACCACACCGCCCTTTTTCACAAGCACCGCGCGGTTCGCCTTGGACAACAACTTCGCCACCTGCTCCACCGGCTGATCACCGTCAACAACCGGGAACGGGCCGTCCATGACATCTCCAACCGTTTGATCAAGCACCTTGGCGTTGCCGAGTGAGCGGGTGGTGAGCTGACTTTCGGCGACACTGCCTACGCACACGCTGCCTTCCATGACCGGAAGCTGCGACACGTCGTGCAATGACATCAAGCCCAACGCCTGTCGCACACTCATACCGGGCGCCACGCTCACCACGATAGGTGCAGATCCGCTCTTGTTGCCCAACACCGCTTCAAGCGCGGTGCTTGGTGCATCGAGCATCTGATTCTCGCGCATCCACTCGTCGTTGTACAACTTGCTCAAATAGCGCTCGCCCGTGTCGCACAGGAAGGTGACCACGTAGGCGTTTGGATCATCGAGGCGACGCGCCACCGTGAGTGCCGCGTGCGCAATGAGTCCGGCTGATCCACCAACAAACAAACCCTCCTCACGCGTGAGACGGCGCGCCATGGCAAACGCGTCCTTGTCTCCAACCGTGATGAATTCATCGACCACCGTCATGTCGAGTGTTTGTGGCACGCAGTCCTGACCCACACCTTCCACTTTGTACGGTGCCCCGGTGGGATGACCTTCGCCGTGCGTACGCCAGAGTTCAGCAAGCACTGAGCCGGCCGGATCGGCCGCAATAATCTTGATGTTCGGATTCTGCTTTTTGAGAAAACGTCCGACACCGCTTACCGTACCGCCCGTTCCAGCCGACGCCACAAAGTGCGTAATACGACCTTCGGTCTGCTCCCACAACTCGGGACCGGTGGTCGCAACGTGCGCCGCCGGATTCGCCGGATTTTCAAACTGCCCGGCCAGCACGGCGCCTGGCGTTTCGCGCACGATGCGCTTGGCCCACTGCACGTAGTTCTGCGGGTGATCAGGCGGAACGGCGGTCGGTGTGATAATTACTTCGGCGCCGAACGCTTTCATCAGTCGCACTTTTTCCTGCGACATTTTGTCCGGCATCGTGAACACGCACTTGTAGCCCTTCACGGCCGCCGCCAGCGCCAACCCTACGCCGGTATTGCCGCTCGTCGCCTCAACGATCGTGCCGCCCGGTTTGAGATGACCAGACGCTTCGAGCGACTCGATCATGGGCAAGCCAATACGGTCCTTCACCGAACCACCAGGATTGAAAAAGTCCGCCTTGCCGTACACTGGCGTGCGCATGCCGCGCGTCACGCGAGAGAGGCGAATCAGAGGCGTCCAGCCGATGGTGTCGAGCACCGTCTCATACGCACGACGATGGCGAACGTGATCGGTTGTTGCGGGATCAGAAGAATGCAGCGTCGCCATGGCGAGGGGAGCGTCGAGGGTGACGAACGAATTGGAAGCGCGTACCAAATTGGTCAGCGAATCGTGTCGCCTGGAAAGGGCGGTCCATCAGGATGACGAAAGTGTACCGGAAAGAGCAAACTCACCGGCGAGGGTGTGCCACTGCGGCGCGCAGGGCGAAACCGCAGTTTCGTCGAGCCCATAACCGCCGCCGAATCCAGCGAGGGCACGCCAGACGTCCGTGCGACCGTGGTAGACTCGCGCACCGCGCGACCGTCCGCGTCCACATGCAGCCGCAAGGTGACGTTGCCCTGAATCTTCTGATCCCACGCCGAGACGGGGTAGTAGAAGGGTGACGTCTCGTTGAGCATGACAGGCAAATCTTCAGCCGCCAAGGCGCTCGGAATCAGCGCTTCAGCGCTGGAGCGAATTGAACGCGCCGGCTCGCCAACGCAGCCGGAGAGCGCAACAGCGAACACCAGCGGGGTCAGAGCCTGAAAACGCACGCGATCCAGCAACGCGCGGGCGGGAACACTTCCATCGTACATAGTGTGAAATGTACCACAGCCAGCGACGAGGGTTGCATCGAGGCGCTACAATCCTCTGTGTTCCTTCGTCGCCCAACCCGCCTGTCGATACCGGCTCCACGCGCCGGCACCGTCTCTCCGGCCCACGTTATGCCCGGCTTCCGCTTTGTTCCGTCGTTCGCGTTTTCCGTGCTGGCCGCCGTTGTGCTCTCCGCCTGCGGTGGTGAGTCGGTGGCGGGCCCGCCACCCATTGCCTCGGCGCTCCGCGTAGAGAGCGGAAACTCGCAAGTCGGTATCGTTGGACAGCGACTTCCTGTCGCACTCGCGGTCACCGTGCTCGATGACAATGGTCGTCCGCTACCCGATGTGCGCGTCACTTTTGGTGTTGTGCCTGGCGGCGGGTCGCTCGCGCCAACCGCCGTGCAAACCAATAGTGAAGGCCGTGCACAATCGGAGTGGACGCTCGGCACACAAACCGGCACGGTCATCGCGACCGCGAACGTATCCGGTGTTTCGCCCGTCACGTTCACGGCCACGGTGCGAGCCGGTGCCGCGTCACGACTCGTCACCACACCGGGATCGCTTTCCCTCGGCGTCGGTGACACGCTGCGCGTGCAGGCGAACGCACGGGATCAGTTTGGTAACCTCGTCGATCAGCTGGCACTCACGTGGAGTTCGCTCGAACCCGCGATCATTTCCGTATCGAATGGACTGGTCACCGCACTCGCGCCGGGCACGGGCCGCGCCGTGGTCAGCACATCGGGACCGTCGGGGGCGATTGCCGATACGGTCGATGTGCTCGTCGGCCCGGCCGGTACATCGTTCTGCGGTAACAGGACGCCGGTGTCTCCCGCCGTTGGCAGCGTGGTGTTCCTGAACGCGTCCGCCGGAAGCGCTGAGCGTTGCATCGCGGCCGCGTCGGCGGGTGCCGAGTTTGCACTCGTCGCGCTCAACGCGAATCCCACGTTCACGTCGACAACCGCGCTTGATGCGCTCGCGCTGGGAGTGGGGCCGGCGCCGAGTGCATCGGTCGCCTCCGCGTTTACGGCAATGGCTCCCGCGCCGCTCATGAACACCGTGTCTGTGGAGCAGCGCGACGGCGGCTTTGAACTCGCGCTCCGCAAGCGCGAACGCACAGAGCTTGCCGCGCACGTTGGCGTCGCGCGTGATCGTTTCGGTGGTGGTGGACGCAACGAGCTATCAGGATTGTCGGCGCAGATCCAGCCGCCTGCAGTCGGCTCCTTTGTGCAGTTGAATTCGCAGCCGCTGTCGGCGTGCTCGCAGCCCAACACACGCACTGGTCGCGTGGTCGCCGTATCGCAGCGTGCCGTGATCGTGGCCGACACGGCGAATCCGGCCGGTGGGTACACCGACGAGGAGTACGCTGCCATTGCCGCAACGTTTGACACGCTCACGTATCCACTCGACGTGGAGTATTTCGGCGAGCCGTCAAACGTGAGCGGGTTTGGTCGGATTACGCTGTTTTACACGCGCGCGGTGAATCAACTCACACCGCAGGGTGCAAACTTTGTGGTGGGCGGATTTTTCTTCGCCCGCGATTTGTATCCGCGCACCGCGCGTAACGGGTTGCCAGCGTGCGCGAGCAGTAACGAGCGGGAAATGATGTATCTGCTCGTGGCGGATCCGAATGGTGCAGTCAACGGCAATCGGCGCAGCAAGGCCGACGTGACACGATTGAATCGCACCACCGTGGCGCATGAGTTCCAGCATCTGATCAACTCGGGCCGTCGACTGTTGATCACACCCAACGCGGTCACGAACGAAGAAGTGTGGCTCGACGAAGGACTCGCGCACACGGCCGAGGAGTTGCTGTACTTCCGGTTGGCAGGCTTTACATCGCGAGAGAATCTGGGCCTCACACAGGTCGCACCGAACGCGGCCCGGGCGCAGATCTTTAGCGACTACGCGGCGCAGAATTTTGCGCGATGGACCAACTACCTCCGCGCGCCTGAATCACAGTCACCCTACGCGTCGAATGATTCGCTGGCGACACGCGGAGCCTCCTGGCATTTCCTGCGCTACGCGGCGGGACGTCAACCGCAGAGCGAAGCCGCGTTTTATCGACAGTTGGTGAATGGCCCCAGAACAGGCGTAGAAAACCTGTCAGCGGCCATTCCAAACGGTGCGCTCAGCACCTGGCTGCGCGACTGGGCGGTGGCCAACATCGCCGATGATTTCGCGGCCGGAATTGCCGCAGAATACACCGTGCCCGCATGGAACTTCCGCTCGATCCTGCCGGCGCTCACGCTAAGTGGGCAACCCATTGGCACGTATCCGTTGGCCACCCGCACGTTTACATCGAATGTAGTACGACGCGTGACGCTCGCCGGCGGTGGCAGCAGCTATCTGCGATTCACCGTGCCGAACGCACAACGCGCGCTGATATCGGTATCCTTCAACGGGCAGGCGCCGCCGGCCAATGTGCAACTCGCCATTGTTCGCTTGCGATAATGCGCGTTGAGCGGCGCTCCGCTCACGGATCGCTGCGGGTTAGTTGACGGGGCGCAGCGTTATTTCGTACAAGCGCGGCCAAAGTTTGCCGGTGACAAAAATGCGGTCACCGGCAGCATCGTACGCGATGCCGTTGAGCACATCAATACGGCCGGCCGCGGCGCGGAGTGATGCGGGCAACAAGCCCGTGAGGTTGATCCAACCGATCACCGCGCCCGTTTGCGGATCGATGCGAGCAATACGATCCTGCATCCATACATTGGCCCAGATTTCTCCCTTCACCCACTCGAGTTCGTTGAGTGCGCTCACCGGCGTACCATTCTCGGCGACGGTCACGCTGCGCAGCGTGTTGAAGTTTGACGGATCCATGAACTTCAGAATGGGCGTGCCGTTGCTCATGATGAGCTGTGATCCGTCCGTGGTAAGTCCCCAGCCCTCGCCTTCGTAGCGGAACTCGCCCTTGGGAGCAAACGTGCTGCGATCGTACACAAACGCGATCCCCGACTTCCACGTGAGCTGATACAGCTTGTCGCCGAGCACCGTCATGCCTTCGCCAAAATGCGGCGCTGGCAGATCACGTCGCTGCAGCACTTTGCCACTGCTCAGTTCAACGCGGCGAATGTTCGACGAACCAATCTCGCCCGTACTCTCATAGAGTTGCCCATCGATCCACTGCAGTCCCTGCGTGAACGCCAGCGTGTCATGCGGATACTCACGCACCACGTCGGCCCGATACTCAGGCGTGCGCTTGCGCACCGTGAGCGGAGATGCGCCTTTGAGATCATCGCTGAGTGCGTCACTGCCGCAGGCGACAACCAGCACGGTGGCGAGTAGTGCCGCGGGACGAAGCAAGGAGTACGAAAAGCGCATACGACGAGTACGTAGGAGGGTCAGCAGAAAGTTGCGGAACATCACGGTTGCGTAGCCAGGCGTAGTTCGGCGAACAGCGCCGTGAGGGCATCGCGCTGATAGTTCGCGTTCAGACCAGACGGATTGGGCAGCACCCACACCCGTGTTGTACCGATCGTGTGATCCTGTGGTCCCACGGCAGCCTGACGAACACCGAACGCCGTACGATACGCACCAACGCCAAGCACAGCGAGCACTTCGGGCTGATATCGCTCTACCTTGGCGGCGAGCGCACGCCCGCCCCGCACGATTTCGTCGTCCCCAAGCTCGGCGGCCGCGGCGGTGGTGCGAGACACCACATTGGTAATGCCCAGGCCGAGTGGCAACAGCGCCTGCTCTTCCCACGGGGCGAACTGGCGCGGTGTGAATCCGCTCGCGTGCAACACCGGCCAGAAGCGATTGCCCGGTCGGCCAAAGTGATGACCGATCGCGGCTGTATAGAGACCGGGATTGATACCGCAGAACAGGACGCGAAGGTCGAGGCCGATCACGTCGGGCACGGTGAGATCAACAGCGGCCGCAAGATCCGCACGTGATGGTTTCCAGCCTGTGGCCGCACGACTGCTCTCGATGCGCGACCCAGGCGTCGAGCTCACCGGTCGCCGTTGGTGGAAGGAACACGCGCCGCTTCATCACGAAGCGAGGCGAGCAGTTGCAGTGCCTCAAGCGGCGTGAGGCGATTCGGATCAACAGCACGCAAGCGATCGGTGAGCGCCTGCTGCGCGGGATCTGCGCGCACCTCCACGCGCACCGTCTCGCCAAAAAAGCCAAGCTGATCTGCTGCACTCTCTGCAGCGATACGAGCGGGCCGCGACACGCGTGGCCCGCGCGATCGTGCACCGGCCGGCGCGTGCAACCCATCGGCGGTAAGACGCGCCGCCATCTGCGCGCCATCGCCCTCAAGCAGCGCCAGCACTTCTTTCGCGCGTCCAATCACCGGCGCCGGCAGTCCGGCCAGCCGTCCCACTTCAATGCCGTACGAGCGATCCGCACCACCCGGAATCAGGCGGTGCAAGAACAGGATCTGATCACCCGCTTCGCGCACCGCCACGGTGAAGTTCCGAACAGACGATAGCTCTTCTGCCAGCTGCGTGAGTTCGTGATAGTGCGTCGCAAAGACCGTTTTGCAGCCGATCGCGTCGTGCAAGTGTTCGCTCACACTCCACGCGATGGACACACCGTCGTACGTGGCGGTGCCGCGTCCGATTTCATCCAGCAACACCAGCGAGCGGGCCGTGGCCGTGTGCAAGATGGCACTCGTTTCGCTCATTTCCACCATGAACGTACTTTGCCCGCGCACCAGATTGTCACTCGCACCGACGCGTGTGAACAAACGATCGGTCACGGGTAATCGCGCCGAACGCGCTGGCACAAACGCACCGATCTGCGCCATCAACTGAATCAGTCCAATCTGCCGCAGAATGGTGCTCTTACCGGCCATGTTCGGGCCCGTGAGAATGATCAGACGCGCATCGTCGGTGAGCTGCAGATCGTTGGGAATGAACTTCTCGCGCGCCATCATGCGCTCAACAACCGGATGGCGACCCGCGGCGATGTGCAAATCAAAGCCGTCGTGCAACTCCGGGCGCACATACTGCTCGCGCTCGGCGACATCGGCCAACGTTGCCAGTACGTCCAGCGTAGCAACACGCCGCGCCACGGCTTGCAAGCGCACAATCTCGGCAGCGGCCTGCACACGCACAGCTTCAAACAGCTCGCGTTCGCGCAGCTCAATGCGATCGGCCGCGCCGAGCACCTTCTCTTCATACTCCTTGAGTGCCGGCGTGACATACCGTTCAGCGCCAGTCAGCGTTTGGCGACGCTGATAATCCGCCGGCACCAGCTGTCGATTGGCGTTTGAGATTTCGAGATAGTACCCGAACACACGATTGTATCCGACCTTCAGCGACTGAATGCCGGTGCGCGCGCGCTCCTCAGCCTGAATGGTGGCAATCGCATCTTTCCCGCCGTCACGAATGGTGCGCAACTCATCCAGCTCGGCGTCAACGCCGGTGGCAATCGTTGGTTCATCACCAAGCTGCAGCGGCGGACGCTCGACCAGCACGCGCTGGATTTCCTGGGCCAATGTGGCGAGGTCATCCCACGCGCTGAGCAACACGGCGAGCGCACCCGGCATGCGCTGCGCGCGTTCTGCATCGCTCACAATATCAAGCGCCACACGGTACACGCGCGGCAGGCGCGCGAGCGAGTCACCAAGAGCGCGCAACTCTCGCGGTGTGGCTCGTCCGGCCGCCGCTTTGCTCGCCAAACGCTCAACGTCGCGCACGCCGTCCAGGGCGTCGCGCAGCGTGGAACGGTGCACCGGACTGCGCGCCAGTGAATCCACCGCATTGAGACGCCCTTCAATGGCGGTCCGCTCCACCAGCGGCGACAGCAACCACTGGCGCAACAATCGCGCACCCATGGGTGTGGCCGTGTGATCCAGCACCGAAAGCAGCGTGCCGTCGGTACCGCCTCGCAACGATTCGACCAACTCCAGATTGCGACGCGTCATTTCATCAAGCGGCATGGTGCTGCCAGCGTGCTCCATGACCGGACGCGCGAGATGTGGCAGTCCACCGGGCTGCAACACGCGCAAATATCGAATCAGCGCGCCGAGTGCACCAACGGCCTCGGCGTCGCTGGCCGTACCAAAACCAAGTCCTTCAAGTGACGCTACCTGGAACTGACGCGGTAGTTCTTCAAGTGCCAGCGCACTGTCAAACTCCCACGCGTCGCGCTCGGTGCGAAGCACGCCATCAACCGCGCGCAACACGCGCGAGAGTGCGCCACCATTTGGACCAATCTCCGCGCCACGCGCCATCACAAGCTCGCGTGGTGCAAGTCGCGCCAGATGCGCGGGTGCATCACCCGCGTTTACGAGCATCACGCGCAACTCGCCCGTAGAAAGATCCGCCGCTGCAATACCCACCTGCACCGTGTCTTCCGTGCGCAATACGCTCGTCGCTTGCGCAGCCACATGCACCGCCACCACATAGTTGGCGCGTGTTCCGTCGAGCAGATCGTCTGCAAAAGCAGCACCGGGCGTAATCGTTTCCACGACTTCGCGCCGCACCAGTCCCTTGGCAAGCTTGGGATCTTCGACCTGCTCGCAGACAGACACGCGGAATCCCTGCTGTACCAACTTTCGCAGGTAGTCCGCGGCCGCTTTTACCGGAATGCCCGCGAGTGGGACTTCGGCGGCACCACCATTGTTGCGCGAGGTGAGTGTGAGTCCGAGCGCGCGCGACGCGGTTTCTGCGTCTTCGTAAAACATTTCATAAAAGTCACCCATCCGAAAAAACAGAATCGCGTCCTGATGCTGCGATTTGATGTCCCGGTACTGCTGCATTAACGGAGTACTCGCTCCGCTCACGGCGTGAGCTCCGCGACAAAGCCGTCAATGCCTTTGGCCTTGAGCTCGGCGAGGCGTGCCGACGCTTGCGCGCGGGTTGCGAAATATCCGGTGCGCACACGGAACGGATTTACCGTGCCGTCAACGCGTGCCTCTACGCCGCGCGGCGCCAGCCTACGCACCAGATCGGCAGCCTGCTCCGCGCGTGAGTACGCCGCGAGCTGCACGCTGTAGCGTGCGTTCGCGGGACGCGCTGTGTTGGTCGTTGACGGTGCGGTGGTTGGAGGTGCTTGTGCCGGTGGTGTCTGCACCGGCGGCGTTGGCACCGGAGGCGTTTGCACCGGAGGCGTTTGCACCGGCGGTGCTTGCACGGGCGGTGCTTGCGCTGCTACCGCCATGACCGCAATCGGCGCCACCGACGTCACACCACGACAACGCGAGCGCAGATCTTCCACCTGCGTGCGAAGTTCGACAGCACCCGCCGGCGTATCGCGCCGCGCAATATCCAGCGCACCACAGGCGCGCGGTTTGTCGTTTTCGTCGAAGTACACACGCGCGAGCCAGAAATGCGCGCGCGCCTGACTCGCCGGCGCGGAATAATCGCGCGCCATGCGCTCAAGCAGCGTGCGCGCCGCAACGGCACGTCCGCGCGTGAGTTCAAGCTGCGCAAGTCGCAAGGTCGCGTCTTCTGCGCGCGGCGACATCGGCACTTCAAGCAGCAGACGGCGCCAATCGCGCTCGGCCTCACTTCCGGATTCCGACAGCAGTCCACGCCAGTACAGCAACTCACCAAGGGCGGGCGTGCCCACCGGCGTGCGAGACACGAGTGAGTCGAGCAGCATGCGTCCGGCACGGCCGTTTCCGGATTCTACCAATGCGCGTGCGCGACCCACGATTTGATCAATGCTCGCCACTTCCTGCGCGGCGAGTGGGGCTGCAATTAACGGTGCGAACGCTGACGCAAGCGGCGCCATCGCCGTCGCACACACGACCACGGCGCACACCTTCGCGGCGTACTGGGCAATCACGGAGCCACGTCGCGCCTTCACGCCGCACGCCCACGAGCAGGTTTAGCCAGCGCGAGTACAAGCGACACCATGATCTGCTCCTCGTTGGATACCTTCGTGTCTTTAAGCGCGATATCGGCGTCAAGCAGCAGCTTGCGTGCTCGTCGCAGCTCAGCACCCGTCCATTGGTCTACTGAGCGAACCCACGCGCTCGTGGCTTCACCCCACGGACGTCCCACCATTCCGCCACCAACCTCGCGCAGATAGTTCATGAACTCGCGGGCAACCTGGCCCGTATTCCACCCGCTATCTCGTTTCGCGCGCGCCCAGGAAAGCGCCAGTGTTTGCGTGGCGAGCATCATGACTATCTGCACGGCGTTGACTTTCGGCTGCGAGAGCACAAAGGGCACCAGCGTTACGGCGCGCGACATATCCCGCGCGCCGATCGCATCGAGCAGATCAACGGCCGTTTCTCCGCGACGCACCCCGACCACAGCACTCACCG
Organism: Gemmatimonadaceae bacterium; assembly: GCA_022843265.1. Classification (GTDB taxonomy): domain Bacteria; phylum Gemmatimonadota; class Gemmatimonadetes; order Gemmatimonadales; family Gemmatimonadaceae; genus JAABRT01. The sequence goes on along the minus strand of JALHNZ010000074.1, from coordinate 5,779 downwards.
CCTCATCATCAATGATCACCACCGGTGCATCAATCGTGGCGTCGGCGACAGCCAATCCGGCCGCACCGCGCGCGTAGCTCGCACACTTATCAAGTTCCGCCGAGAGCTGCTGCAAATCACTGCCCACCGACTGCTGCAACAACGCGGCGGCCTCGGTGGTCACCGTCACGGCGAGTGTGGTGGTCGCGTAGTGCGCAATCCATTTTCGCACACGCTCCGGTGTGAGCGATTCGAACACGCACGCCGTTGACTTGGTGACCAATCTCGCATCGGCGCTCTGTCCGGCCGGCGCAATCAACACCGCAAGCGTATCACTGGCTGGTTTTGCGAGGTATCGGTCGAGTTCAGCGCGAACCGCTTTTTTAAGCAGGTGCACATCGCGCACCACCACCGCGCAGCGCTCAGCGAGCATTGGTGGTGTGCCCAGCAAGCTGCCAAGTGTTTCTGCATCAAGCTCGGCGCCGTAGCGCACTTCGCAGTTGAAGTCTCGCGTGGCCGGATCCAGAGCCGCGTCGAGCAGCGATTGCAATGATGCATCTTTTAGAAAATCATCGTCGCCGTGCAGGTAATACACCGGCGCAAACACGCGCGCGTCGACCGCAGCGCGCACCGTTTTGTATCCATCGGCAGACGGGGGCGCAGCGGCACGTGCAGAAGACGCGGCGCGAGAACGCGGGGCAGGGCGCGACATGCGGTAAAACTAATGCCCGCGAGCGAGCGTCCCGACTGGCCCCGTCATCTGCAGAAACGAATTCAAACAAGCCGCGGCGTGTACACGCGGCTTGGGCTCAACGTTCGAACGACGTGAGCTCGAAATCGGAAGACGTCGCGAGAAAGTGCGCCGGTGCATCTTCAAGCAAGAGCGCCATCGACCACATCGGATTGCCCGATGCCATGGCCTGCATCAGCTCTGCCGACACCATGGTAGGCGCTGGCGTGGGTAACGCCGGTGCCGACGCCATCACTGGTGCCATCTGGAGCTCGCTCGCCTGCACGGTCGTACTACGAAGGGCCACGGAACCAACAACCGTGACCCCTGCCGCCATTGCCAACCAGAGCCGAGATCCGCTCATGACCCGCAGGCCGGACCGTTCGGTGGGCACGTCGAGGAAGCCATCCAGATACGCGTCATCATCAGCCAACGACGCCGGCTGCGCTTTGCAGGCTGCCAGACGCTCCTGAAGACGTGCGCTGAAGGCTTGCGACGGCTCAATGGACGGCAGGTTGCGCACCAGCATCAGCGAGCGACGCACCATGGTGTCGTGAGCGGCGCAGGTGTCGCAGTCCATCACGTGCAGCTGCGCATCGGCCATCAGGTCGCCCGACAACGTATCGTCGAGATAGGAGAGATGATGCTTACGAAAGGTCCGGCAGTCCATCGAGGCAGCAATCCTTGCACGCGGGAAAACCCGCGGGGCACGTAAAGGGTCTGCGTGACAGTACCCAATAGGAGCAGGTCCGTTCCGCTCTTACGGTTGAGTTCGTCACAGGCTCTGCGGGATTCTACACACCATGTCCCGGAATTGCACCAAACCGGCATACCCGAGTTTTGGCTCGGATATGCCGGTTTGGTCAGCGCTCAGGAAGTCTTACTGAACCAGCGGCTCAATAATCTCCGCAAAGGCGGTACGCGCGCGGTTCAGGCGCGACTTGACCGTGCCAAGATTCACACCCGTGATCTCGGCGATTTCCTCGTACGACTTGCCCTCAAGCTCTCGGAGCACAAACACCTCGCGGTGATGGGCCGGCAGCTGGGCGACCGTCTGCTCGACCATTTCCCGAAGGTGACGCTTGCGGAACAGATCGTCAGGACGGTACTGCGTGTCCTCGAACTGCAACGGGCGATCTTCGTCTTCGAACTTGGCGCGAATGGCCTGGAAGAGCACCAGCGGATTGCGTGAGCGGTTCCGCAGCTCGTTCTTGGCCAGATTCGAGGCAATGGTGTAGATCCAGGTAGAGAACTTCTTGGACCGGTCGAAGCGGCTGATGTGGCGATACACGCGAATGAACACCTCTTGCACGAGGTCTTCGGCGCGATCACGATCGCCAATCGTACGGTACACAAAGTTCAACAGTCGACCCTGATATCGGTCAACCAGTTCCTGGAAGGCACGCTCTTCACCACCCAGGAAAGCGCCCACGACGCCGGCATCATCAAGAGCGCGCAGCTGTTCGCGTACGCCTCCCTGCTCAAGCGGTGTTTTCTGACGGGCGATTAAAGCCATGGTGGTTCTCCTGTTCGAGTGTCGCCAAGCCATGGAGGCTTAGCGGCCGATCCGGACTGCCGGTCGTGTGTCTACTGGACATACGTCGGCCACACAACTTCCGGTTCTGCTGATGGAACTCTTACAGTGCACGTGGCGTGCCGCTTTCGCCGCGATTTGTGTCACAAGTGCAACACTATGATTCGCTTGAAGATAGCGTACAATCGGTCAACTAGACCGATGTGTCGTTCTGCCACGGTGTCCTGAATTGTGTTCTCGGAAATAGGACACCATGTCTGCCGGGCGGGTTGCCGCCGCAATGGCAGTGGCCGTCAGCCGAGCTTGAATCCGGCCGTATAGAGCAGCGCGAGGGCGGTTTTGGCGTCCTGAATCTCGCCCTGCTCGATCATTGAGAGGGCACGAGAGAGCTTGGTGGGCACGAGTTCGAGGAATTCGTCGGCTTCGCGTTGGTGCTGGCCGGCGGTCAGACCGGTGGCAAGAAACAGATGGATCTTCTCGTCGGTGAAACCTGGCGTGGTGAACATGGTGAAGAGCGGAATCACGCGCTCTGCGGTATACCCCGTTTCTTCGAGCAGCTCGCGCGACGCACAATCGGCCGGCGTTTCTCCCGGATCGAGGCGACCGGCCGGAATCTCATATAGATACTGCTCAGCCGCGTACCGGTACTGCCGAATGAGCACGAGCTCCGGATCGGGATCGTCAGGGGCGCCAATGAGCGGCACGATCGCGCTCGCACCCGGATGGCGGATCATCTCGAGCGATCCGATCGAGCCATCGGGGAAACGCACTTCATCAACGTCCAGAGAAATCACGCGCCCCGTGTACATGCGCGTGCTCGAGACTTTGCCGACGTCCGCGCGCGGATTGTTCGTCACTGCGAGCGGCCTTTTTTCACGGCTTTCTTCACCGACTTTTTTGCGGCTTTTTTGGCGACCTTTTTGCCGGCCTTCTTGCCGGCCTTCTTCACCGTCTTCTTGGCAGCCTTCTTAGCGACCTTCTTCACCGTCTTCTTGCGCGGCTTCCGCGGCTTGGGCACATCGTTGCCCGCCAACCACTCGCGCGCGGTTTTCCGCAGGTACACGGGCACCCGCAAAATCGTCCCGCGACATTTCGCGCTGCCACAGCGACACGCGTAGTAGCGCACGTCTTCCGGCTCGTACGCATCGTCCCATTCAAAGCGATAGTCGTACACCAGCTCCGTTTCCGGGGCGATCGGCTTGATCGATTTGATCCAGATGCGGTCGTTGTCGATTTCCGTTTCGCAGTTCGGATCGCAGGAGTGGTTCAGGAATCGGGCGTCGTTCCCACCGAAGCGTGCGTCGAGTACCGTGTCGTCATTGAGCACAAAGAGAAACGTGTGATGGCGACCCTCGGCATCGTCGTAGCGTCGATCCGCTTCTTCATGGGTGATCCGCTGACCCACGTACTCAATGAGTTTCTTGCCTTTGCGAATCTGCTGCGTGGCAAAGACACCACGACCTTGAATACGGGAGCGACGCACTTCGAAGGGACGCGCCGCTTTCTCGGAAGCAAGAGCGGTCTTCGCGGCGGAGCGCGCGGCGGGGATGACAGTTTTGGACGAGGGCGACACAGCGCGGGAGTGGAGGGACAGCGGTCGACAGCGAACAGTTCGTCCGTCGGTACCAGAACTCGACAGCACGCGCGATCGAGTCGTGGGAAGTATGACGAGTGCCTCTGCGTGAGGCGAGGGCCGTTCCGACCTGCCCGCATCTGGTTCGTTCTTGACAGCACCGGCCTTGAGCCGCATACTTTGTTCGCTAGCCAAACAAAGCCCGTCTGCCAGCGCCGCCCTGGTCGCTCGTGGATGCGGATCTCCGCCCCCTCCTCGGAGCACGCAGATGCACCCGCGATCGTCCTCACGCCACGTTGTCGCGTTGGTTGGGGTGTCGCTGATCCTCGCCGCCTGCAGCCGCGATATCAGTTCACTCGATCTGGCCCCTTTCCCCAGTGAACCGGACGTCTTTGGCGACGGATACGCGGCGGGGGTTTCGTTCCAGGCGTTTGCCGGCTCGAAGGTCGACGCGGTAGCGATTGATCCCAGCATCAAGTTCCGCGGCACCTCGTCGCTGAAAATTACGATCCCATCCGTAGGTGATCCAACCGGCTCCTACGCCGGCGGTGCCTTCGTCAGTAATGTTGCGCGCGACCTGAGCAGCTACGACGCGCTGACGTTTTACGCTCGGGCCAGTCGCAGCGCCACACTCGATGTGAGTGGATTCGCGAACGACAACACCGGCGAATCACGCTTTACGGCCCAGCGTGCGGGCGTTCCGCTCACCACCTCGTGGCAAAAAGTAGTGATTCCGCTTCCACTCGCTGGCAAGCTCGTTGAAGAGCGGGGCATGTTTTTCTTTGCCGAAGGGCCGGAGAACGGCGTGGGGTACGATCTCTGGATCGACGAAATCCGCTTCGAGACGCTCGGCACCATTCGGAATACACGACCAGCAATAGCGTCCGCCACGTTGAGTGACGAAGTCGGCGGTACCGTGAATGTCACCGGCACCACTGTCACCTTCGATGTCGATGGACGCGATGTCCTCGTTGAAGCCGCAGCCAATTACTTCACGTTTGTCTCGTCGAACGCCGCCGTGGCTGCCGTCACACCCACGGGTGCGATTTCGGTCGTTGGCCCCGGATCCGCAACCGTCAGCGCAACGCTCGGCACAACACCAGCGGTCGGTGCCGTCACCATCAACGCGCTCAGCCCGCCAACGACCGCAGCACCAACGCCCACACGCGTGGCGGCTGACGTGGTCTCGCTGTTCAGCAACGCGTACACCAACGTACCGGTCGACAGATGGTCTACCGACTGGGACATGGCCGATGTCTCCGATGTGCTGATCGCGGGCAACGCGACCAAGAAATACACGAAGCTGTCGTTCGCTGGCATTGAGTTCATTTCGCGTACGGTCAACGCAACCGCGATGACACATCTGCATCTCAATGTTTTCTTGCGGAATACCGCAACGTTCCGCGTCAAGCTCGTGAACTTCGGTGCGAACGGTGTGTTTGGCGGTGGTGACGACAGTGAGCACGAAGTGTCTGTGTCGTCGGGGCTCACGGCCAATGCGTGGAGCACGGTGGAGATTCCGCTCTCGTCGTTCACGGGCCTCAACGCGCGCGGCAATCTCGCACAGATGATCATTACGAGCTCCAGCTCTACGCTGTATCTCGACAACGTCTATTTCTACAAGGCGCCGCCACCACCGGTGTCCGTGCCAACCACGGCCGCGCCCACACCAACTCGTCCGGCATCGAGTGTGATCTCGCTCTTCAGCGACGCCTACACCAACGTGCCCGTGTCCACCTGGTCCGCGCCGTGGGACGACGCAGATTTCGAAGACGTGCGGATCGCCGGCAATAACGTCAAGAAGTACACGAACTTCACATTCGCCGGCATCGAGTTCACCGCACCGACCATCAACGCGACCGCGATGACGGGATTCCATGTGGACTTCTGGACGCCCGACGCCACCGCATTGCCAGCCACGTTCAAGATCAAACTGGTCGACTTTAGATCGGAAGAGCACACG
>JALHNZ010000073.1 GCA_022843265.1 Gemmatimonadaceae bacterium | reverse complement strand
CGCATTGTCGCGCACCGCAAGCTGCCGCGATTCGAACGTGTGCCCGGGCGCGCTGATTTCCAGCCGCCAGTTTCCCGCCGGTACCCGGATGATTGTGAAGGCCCCGGTGGAGTCAACGAGGGCGCCGAGGGTGGTGCCGCCAAGGCGGACCATGGCGCCCGGCACTGGCGTGGAGTTATCGGGGAGCGTCACCCGGCCGGAGATCGAGCCCTGCGCCGAGAGCTGTGCTGCGGGGAGCGCCACCAGTGAGAAGGCGCAGAGCAGAACACGGAAACGCGACATAAGTGAGTTGCGAGAAAATCATGGGCCCGGAGCGAACGGAGCATCGCCCGGCTCGATGAGTTGAGAATCGTTATCAAACACAAAGTATCGGCGCTCCCTAATCCCGTCAAGTTTTGTCGGGATTATCGTGCGCGTTGAGCGACACCGGAATCGCACGGCGCGGTATTGGCGTCACAATTCGTGACAAAGCTGTAGCGAGGCGAACGGAAGAAGGGTACGAGCGCGCCCAATACTCCCGCGTTCGTGCAGTTTCATTCCCTCCCCAATCTCCCGCCAATGCGCCTGAGAACCACCGCCGCGCTTGTACTCACCGGCCTCGTACCACTCGCCGCGTGCGCTGATCGCACCATCGCTCCCGCTGTCGCTGAACCAGCGGAGGCTTCGTTTTCGCGAAGCAAAGGGATGCCCAGTGTGCAGTTTATCGCGGAGCGCGAACCGTCCGTGCTCGTCAACGTTGGCGGCGTGGTCGTTTCCAATAGCGGCTACGGCAGCGGCATGGCGCTCAAGCCTGGCTCAGCGCGCAACTTCTATCTGCTCACCGACCGCGGTCCGAACTATGATGGCCCGGGGTCTCCCGCTCCCAAGCGGTTCCCGGATCCGTCGTTTGCGCCGCGCATCTATCCCGCACACATTGCTGGCAACAAGCTGCAACTTGGCGCACCGATCATCCTGAAAGGACCGAATGGCACGCCGATGAGCGGTTTGCCCGTTCCGTTCGGTGCGTGCGGCAGTACGGGGGAAACCGGGCAGACGGTGGCTGGTATGCCGCTCGCCGCGGATCCGCTGGGCCTTGATCCCGAAGGCATTGTGGCCATGCCCGACGGCACATTCTGGCTGTCCGACGAGTACGGCCCATTCATGGTGCAGTTTGATGCCAACGGACGGGAGCTGCGTCGGTTTACACCGTGCGGAGCGTCCCCGGAGTTGCCAGCGGTGTACGCGCGCCGCCGACCGAACCGCGGCATGGAAGGACTTACCATCACGCCTGATGGCCAGTGGCTCGTGGGCATCATGCAGTCGCCGCTGCGCAACCCGTCGAGCGCCGTTGACAATTCGCTCGTGACGCGAATTCTGTTCAAACACCTCATCAACGGCACGACGCGCGAGTACATCTACCCGCTCGACCGCAGTGGACTTCAGGGCAATAGCGAGATTCTCGCGATTTCCAGTACGCGTTTTCTCGTGATCGAACGTGATGGTACGTTCCTGTTCGGTTCGCCTGTCGCGACGCTGAAAAAGATCTATGAAGTCAACATTGCTGGCGCAACCGATGTCAGTGCGCTTGGTGCATTCAACCAGTTCTCTGTTGGTGGCACGAAAACACTTGAGCAGGCCACGTTGGCTGAACTCGCAACGGCAGGCATCAACGTTGGCGTGAAGACGCTGCGCGTTGACCTGCTGGCACTCGGTTATCCGCACGACAAGCCGGAAGGTCTCGCGCTCGCGCCCGGTGGCTTCCTGTTCGTGATCAACGATGACGATTTCGGTATCGTGAGTCAGGGTGGAGTCCTTGGCCAGAAATTCCTCCCGCCGAGCACCACGGTGGTTGATAAGCCCGCGCTCTGGCAGATCAAACTCCCGTAAAACAATCGTGACGGCGCCGCATCGCCACGGTGCGGCGCCCGTCTTGTGTGAGCAATGCTACAGATGCATGGTTTCTTCGCATCTCTCACGCGCGGACGAGCGGATCGATATCTTCGAAGATGCCCTCTGCCGCGACTCTCGTTGTCCTTGCATTACTGATTACGACACCTGGTGCAGCACGCGCAGGCGCCACACCGGTGGCAGCTGCTGCGCAGAGCGCTACAGTTCAGGATACTGCAGTTCGGGATTCCGTAGCTCAGGATTCCGCCGCGAGCGACACCACACCCGAGCCGGTCAGCGTTCAACGCGCGGTCACGGACGAAGAGACGCGCAGCGAACTGCAGGCACTCTTTGATCGTGTGCCATCGTTCCGTCGCGTCACCGTAACGGTCGTAGCCGGCGTGGTGTTGCTCGAAGGCGTGGTGGTTGACGCCGATGATCGCAGACGGGCCGCCGAACTCGCCTCGTCAATGGACGATGTGCGCTTCGTTGACAATCGCATCCGCGAGTCGACGTCGCTCGAAGAACAGCTGCAACCGACGTGGGCGCGACTGCGCGAACTGGCATACGGCACCCTGGCCAAGTTGCCACTGCTCGTGGTTGCGGTTGTCATACTTGCCCTGGCGATTGCCGGAGGCTCGCTGCTCGCGCGCTGGAGTGGCCCATCATTCCTGCAGGCCCGCAATCCTTTTTTGCAGGGGCTGATCCGACGTGCGCTGCAGTTGGTACTGGTGGTGCTCGGACTGCTGCTCGCGCTCGACTTGCTCGGCGCGACCGCGCTTGTGGGCGCGGTTGTTGGTACGGCAGGTCTGGCCGGTCTCGCGATTGGTCTCGCGTTCAAGGACATCGCCGAGAATTATCTCGCTGGCACATTGCTCGCGTTGCGACAGCCGTTTGCGCAGAACGATCAGATTCGCGTGGATGTGTTTGAAGGCAAAGTGGTGCGTCTTACGCCGCGCGAAACCATTCTCATGACAGCAGATGGCAATCATGTGCGATTGCCGAACGCAATGATCTTTCGCAGTCCGCTCATCAACTTCACGCGCAATCCGAAACGTCGCTTCGAGTTTCAGGCCGGTATTGGAACGGCAGACGATCTGGTGCGGGCGCGCGATGTGGGTGTTGCGGCATTGCTGGCAACGGAAGGCGTGCTCCGAGACCCGCCACCTGAAGTGCTCGTCACGGAACTGCGCGACTCCACGGTGACCATGAGCTTTGCGGGGTGGCTCGATCAACACAAAACCGAATACGTGCGGGTGCGCAGCGAGGCGATTCGCCTGGTCAAAGTGCACCTTGAGGAAGCGGGCATCACCATGCCATCACCCGAGTACTCCGTCGCGATGCGCGGCGAGGTGGCCTCGTCGCTGGTGCGCCATGACGAAGAACGAGACGCGCCGCCGCCGGATCGCAAGCGTGCGGCCACTGACGTATCCGTAGACCGGACGCTCGATCAGCAGATTGACGCGGACCGACGTGTGGCGGACGAAGACGATCTGCTCGACAAAACAAAAGAGCCCCCGGCTCGATAATCACAAGGTCCTGCTCGACCCACGCGTCTGGCGTCCCACGACTACTGCGTCAACACCGGCCGCGAGCATCGCGCCTACGGCGTAACACACCAGATCAGTCCACAGGAAACCCTGACCGAGCGCGAGTGCGCCGAGGCGCGTCGCACGCAGTGCATCCAGCCACGGAGCGTGGTACAGCTGACTGAACTCCACGGCGAAGGAGATGGTCAGCGCTATCGCCGCGAGATGGATGCGTGTGGTAGCCGGTCGAATCAGTGCGACGAGCCAGAACATCATCGCTGCCCACAACGTGTCGCCACCGTACTGCGCAACGAATGCCGGGAAGGCACCGGGGACACGGCGTGTCGCCAATCCCAGAGCGATGGTTGAGACCAGCAGCGCAAGCCTGCGAATCATTCGGGCATGTTGTGATTGTGGCGCCGGAGGATCACGCGCGCGCACGGTGGAAAATGGAGTGCGGCGACCCCGTTTCGCAGAAACTCGACAAAACGGGCCAGAATCACCACGTTTGCCCCCCGCCGCGCGTACTAGCATTGTACAGTGTTGCCGCGCCGATGCATCGACGCGACCCGCAGGCGGAGCAGGCGCCTGGTATGCCCGATCCCACCTTACGGCCGTCCTGCTGCTACGGCCATCTTTTTTGCGGAGTATGTCGTGAGAGCATTGCGCTCCTTCCTGGGCCTCGGCCTCCTGCTCGCCAGCGCGCCGCTGAGCAGCGGCGTTAGCGCCCAGCAGTCCTCCCGGACCGAACCGGTTGCCGGTTTGCGCGAGAACAGCACGGGCTTCCACGCCCTCGTTGGCGCCCGCGTGGTGACCGCGCCGGGCCAGACGCTCGAAAATGCCACCATCGTGATCCGGAACGGTGTGATCACCGCCGTGGGCGCCAATGTGGCCGCGCCGGCCGGTGCCCGAGTGTGGGATCTCAAAGGGCAGACCGTGTATCCGGGGTTCATCGACGCGCATGCGGATCTGGGCATGGATGCCGTGCCGCAGGGCGGCGACGTGGGTCCCACGCACTGGAATCCGCAGGTACGCGCCTGGTACAGCACCACCGCCAACTTCAAGGACGACTCCGCCCGTCGCGTCGCCCTTCGCTCACTCGGCTTTGGCGCGGCCCTGGCCGTCCCCAAGCAGGGCATTTTCCGCGGCAAGGCGTCGGTGATCAATCTGGCCGACGCGGGCGCCCGTGATCGTGTGCTCCGAGCAGACTTGCTGCAGTCCGTCGGCTATTCGCGCTCCTTTACGCTGGGTGGCACGTACCCGAATAGCTCCATGGGCACGGTCGCGCTGATGAAGCAGACCTTCATGGACGCGGAGTGGTACATCCGCGCTCGCGCCGCCTACGAAAACGGTGGCCGCGCCAGTTTGCCGCCGGAGACGAGTGAAGCGCTCGCCGCGCTTGGCAACGCCGTGCAGGGCAAGCAGCCGGTGCTCTTCCAGACGGAAAGCGAAGAGGAGTATCTGCGCGCGCACAAGATCGCCGGTGAATACAAACTCGTGTCGTGGTTCCGAGGCAGCGGACAGGAGTATCGGCTGGTTGACGTGCTGAAGGGACGCACGAACCCGCTCATCATTCCGATCAACTTCCCCGATGCACCGGACGTCGCGACACCAGAGGCGGCGCTCGGTGCCTCGCTCGCGCAGCTGCGTCACTGGTACTTGGCGCCAACGAATCCGGCGCAGCTGGCCAACGCTGGCGTTGCGTTCGCGATCACCAGTGACGGGTTGTCATCGCTCACGCAGTTCCTGCCGAACTTGCGCGTGGCGGTGTCGCGCGGTCTCACCGCTGACAAAGCACTGGCTTCGTTGACGACCGTTCCCGCAACGTGGCTCGGTATTGAGCGCACGCACGGCACGATCGCCGTTGGCAAAGTTGCCAATCTGGTGGTGTCCGACGGCAATCTCTTCACTGAAGAGTCGAGCGTGCGTGATGTGTGGGTGCAGGGCACGCGCTATGGTGTCACACGTCCGCCGCAAATCGATCCGCGCGGCACGTGGACGATTGCCTCCGACGACGAGTTTGGATTCAAGGCCGTGCTGCGTCTCGAAGGTCCGCTCAACCGCATTCGTGGCTCGATTGAACGCGAAGGGCGCACGGCCATCACGCTGTCGACGGCGCGTGTCATTGCCGAAACGGGACGACTTGAAGTCACGTTCGATGGCGAGAAGCTTGGCTACGAAGGCAAGATTCTGATGTCGGGCAACGTGCGTGGCGAAGAGTTCTTTGGATGGACGTCGCTGCCGAACGGTTCGGATCCGTCGTTCCGCGGCACGCGTACAGAACAGTTTGAAGGCGCAGCGCGTGGCACGATTGCCATGAAAGTGCCGCAGATTGATTTGCCGTGGATTCGGCCGATGATGGAATACGGACGTGCCTCGTTGCCCGAACAGCCCGCTGTGGTGGTCGTGCGCAACGCGACGGTGTGGTCACAGGGTCCGCAGGGTCGTCTTGAAAATGCAGACCTGCTCGTGCGTGCCGGCAAAGTGGTGCAGGTGGGCACAAAGTTGAATGCGCCGAGTGGTGCGGTAGAAATTGACGGCACCGGCAAGCACGTCACGCCTGGCCTGATTGATCCGCACACGCACACGGGTGTGAGTGCGGTGAACGAAAGCGGTTTCGCGATTGTGCCCGAAGTGAACATGGGCGACGTGCTCACGCACAACAGCATCTGGATGTACCGTCAGCTGGCCGGCGGACTCACCACCCAGATGGTCAAGCACGGCTCCGCGAATCCGATCGGCGGTGAAAACGTGTTTGTAAAGTCACGTTGGGGTTCACTGCCGGAAGATCTGAAAATTGAAGGCGCACCACGCACCGTGAAGTTTGCGCTCGGCGAAAATCCCAAGCGCAGCCCCACGCGTTATCCCAATACGCGCATGGGTGTGCAAGAAATCATTCGCGATCATTTCCTCGCGGCGCGCGACTACGAAAAGGAATGGAAGCGTTGGGAATCGGACAAGACGGGTATTCCGCCGCGCCGTGACCTGCGCATGGAAGCCATTCTCGACATTCTCAACCAGAAGCTGCTGATTTCGTCGCACGGGTATCGCGCCGATGAATTCCTCGCGCTCGTTCGCCTGGCCGAAGAGTTTGGCTTCAAGGTGCAGACGCTGCAGCACGGCGTGGAAGCGTACAAGATTGCGAGTGAGCTGAAGGCAGCAGGCGTTGCCGCGGTGGTGTGGAGCGACTGGGGTGCGTTCAAGCTTGAGTCGTATGACGCCACGTCGTACAACGCACGCTTGCTGATGGAAGCGGGTGTTGTCACCTCGCTGCACTCAGACGACGCGGAAATCTCCACGCGCATGAACTGGGAAGCGGGCAAGTTGCTGCGCTCGGGTGTGGACGAAGTGATGGCGCTATCGACGGTCACGAATCAGGCCGCGAAGGCCGTGGCGATCGACAACAAGATTGGTTCGCTTGAAGCGGGGAAAGACGCTGACTTTGTGATCTGGAATGGCAACCCGTTGTCGCAGTTTACCAAAGCGGAACAGACGTGGGTGGATGGGCGTCGCTATTTCTCGCTTGAAGAAGACGCGAAGTTGCGCGCCGATGTTGCCCGTCAGCGTACGCAGCTGATTCAGGCGATTCTCGCCGCTGGATCCGAAGCGCCCGCCGCAGCCGGTCCGGCGCGCGGTCGCGGACCGGGAGGCAAGTAACAATGACACATACCGAGACAGTTACCATGAATCACAGCGCATCCATGACCAGTCAGCCAACAGCGCGCATGAACGCCATGCGTGTAGCCGCGCTCGCGCTGGCCGTGAGCGCCGGTGGTGTGTTTGCGCCCGCTGCGGCACACGCGCAGGTGCGCATGACCGTCGCACCGCAGGAAGTGCCGGTGGTGCTGCGCGGCGCAACGATTCACACCGTGACGAACGGCGTGATTCAGAATGGCATGATTGTGATGGATCGCGGCAAGATCACCGCGATCGGCACGAACGTTGAAATTCCGCGCGGTGCGAAAGTCGTTGATGTCACGGGCAAGCACATTTACCCCGGTCTCATTGATGCGTACAGCACCGTCGGCATTACAGAAATCGGTTCTGTCGATGTCTCAAACGACATCACGGAAATCGGCGACTTTAATCCGAATGTGCGCGCTGAAGTAGCGGTGAACGCAGAAAGCCGTCACATCGGCACGACGCGTTCCGCGGGTGTGCTGGTGGCCTTCAGCACGCCGGAAGGTGGTGTGATCTCCGGTCTGTCTTCCGCCATGTCGCTGGAAGGATGGACGTGGGAAGAGATGTCGATGAAGGGCGCCGCGGCGCTGAATGTGAACTGGCCCGATCCGAACGCGCGTCCGCGTCGTTTTGGTGGTGGTGGACCGCCGGGTGGCCCGGGTGCGCGCGCACCGCAGCCGGCGCCGAAGACCTACGCCGAGCAGGTTGAAGAGATCAAGAGTTTCTTTGGTGAAGCGCGTGCGTATCGTGATGCCGTGGCCGCTGGTCAGCCGTTCCGCACGGACTCGCGCTACGCAGCAATGATTCCGGCACTGAAGGGAGATATCCCCGTCGTTGTTGCTGCCGAGGGCGTGGCGCAGATCAATGACGCACTCACGTGGGGCAAGGAAGAAGGACTCAAGATTGTCATTCGCGGCGGTCGTGACGCGATTCACGTAGCCGAGCGGCTGAAGGCGGAGAATGTACCCGTGATTCTCACGTCAACGATGGCCGCACCGAATCGTGATTACGAAGGCTACGACGGCGCGTACAGCTCACCGGCCAAACTGCATGCGGCGGGTGTGAAGTTTGCGATCGCGGGTGGATCAGGCGCGCTGTACAGCTACCGTTTGCCGTGGGAAGCGGGTGTGGCTGTAGCGTTTGGTCTGCCCGAAGAAGAAGCGCTCAAGGCGGTGACGATCAACGCGGCCGAGTTTATGGGCATCGCCGACAAAGTGGGTTCGCTCGAAGTGGGCAAGGAAGCCACATTGCTCATTACCACGGGCACACCGCTCGACATGACCACGAACATTTCGCAGTCGTACATTCAGGGCCGCGAAATCGATATGAACGACATTCAGAAGCACTTCTTCAAGAAGTACATGGAGAAGATCAAACAGCAGATGAAGAAGATCACGAGCTGACGGCGTTAGCCGAAGACGCGCAGCTCCAACCGCGTGTCTTCGGCTTCCCCGTCAAGCAGGTGTGCCAACGCGCCCCGGTCGAGCTGCACGACCGTTTCCGGGCGAGTGGGTGCACGAAGTTCAAGAAGCCGGCACCCTTGGGTGTCGGCTTCGATCACTTGGAGCCGCGCGCCCGGCACCTGCAGCGTGAGCAATGCTTCCAGCTGCGTTTCCCAGCCTTCGGCATGCGTAGGATCAAGCGAGAGCCCTCCGGCCACTCCAGCGGCCTGAGCGCGCTGCAGCGGGTCGTGCGTGAACCGCCAGCGTCCGTGCACCACGCGACGGCGCCCGCCGGCCGTGAAGACCAGCTCGCCGGGCCAGTGGTGCGCGCCATGTGTGCGTGCGCGCTCGGGGGATTCGACGGGATCCTGCGCGTCGTCGGGGCTGCGAGCGCCCCGACGCGGGCGCCCCGATCGGGAGCGACTGTTGCCTGCCACGGAGCGCGACGGCCACGCGCCGAGCAGCAGCACGAGCAAGGAGGACAGCAATCGGTGCATGGCGGGAAGCTAGTCGCCGCGCACGTCCTTTCGTGCCCTCCGCGCGCGCGGCGCCGGCGGAAAGCGCCACCAGGCCCAGGCCACGAGCAGCGCGAACGCCGTGTAGAGGATCGAGAACGCCCACAGGGGCGCGTCCCAGTACATGAAGTGGTGTACCCAATGCGCGATGAAGCTGCGCTCGTACCCGGGCTGACCGGCCTCGGCGCGAAGCCACGACTCAAGCTCCGTCAGGCCGCAGTAGCGCCCCAGCCACGCCTGGACGACCACGATGCCAATGGCGAGCAGATGTGCGACTCGCCACGCCCGTTGGTTGACCCATGACCAGCCGAGCCGGTTGCCCACGACGACGACCGGCAGCCCGAGCACCACGAACAGTACGATGCACGCGTGGATGATCAGGACGGTGTCGGCGAGCAGCGCGTACGGCATGTCTGAATCTCGGCAGGTGGGCGCGGCAGGGAAACCCGGGTGGGGCAATGCTCGCGCCTGGTGCCGGCGGGCGGTATGATTTGGCGCGTGACGACGCACACCGGGCTCGCTGCGGCCATCTCGGACCGCTACACCATTCTCCGCGAAGTGGGGGTTGGCGGCATGGCCACGGTGTTTCTCGCCGAAGACCGCAAGCACGATCGCAAGGTCGCGCTCAAGGTGCTCAAGCCCGAGCTCGCCGCTGCCCTGGGCGCAGACCGGTTTCCACGTGAAATCAAAACGGTGGCGCAGTTCAACCACCCGCACATTCTTTCGCTTTACGATTCGGGCGAGGTACAGGGATTCCTGTACTACGTGATGCCGTTCGTAGAGGGCGAGTCGCTCCGTGAACGACTCGACCGTGAGAAGCAGCTGCCAATCAACGATGTCGTGCGCATCATGCACGAAGTGGCCGACGCACTCACGTACTCACACGCACGGGGCGTGGTGCATCGTGATATCAAACCGGGCAATGTCTTGCTGTCAGGGCGCCACGCGGTGGTGACGGATTTTGGTGTGGCCAAGGCGGTCAGTGTTTCGGGGACCGACAAAGCGACGACAACCGGTATGGCGGTCGGCACGCCGCAGTACATGGCGCCAGAGCAGGCGATGGGCGAGGCCGATGTTGATCATCGCGCCGACATCTACGCGCTTGGTCTGCTCGCCTATGAAATGTTGGCCGGTCGTCCTGTGTTTGACGCACCAACCGCGCAGGCCATGCTGGCGGCACAGGTGATGGAAGTGCCAGCCGACGTGCGAACGCTACGATCGAACACGCCGCCCATGTTGGCGGACGCTGTGATGCGTTGTCTGGCGAAAAATCGCGCGGAGCGATGGCAGAGCGCCGAAGCGCTGGTGACGGCCATCGAAGCGATTCAAACATCGCCAAGTGGCGGCATGACCCCGGCGCAAACGGCGCCGCACAAAGCCACGGCGGTCAAGCCACAACGTGCGCGCCGTGTGCTGGTGGGCGCGGTGGTGGGCGTGCTCGCCGTTGGTGGGGCGTTGGGTGCGCTTCTTCTGAATCGCGACCACGGCAACTCGGCGGCACGCATTGAGAAAATGGGCGTCATGCCCATTGAGGATATTTCGGGGCAGGATTCAGTGTTTGTCACCGCGATGCATGACGCACTCACCAACGCGCTCACGCGCGCCAACATTGTTGGTGTGGCCTCGCGTTCCGCCATGATGCGCTACAACAACAGCGACAAAACCACCGAAGCGATCGCAAAAGAACTGGCGCTCGGTGCGATTGTCGAAGCGACGGTGTTTCGCACGGGCGATGTGATGCGCATCAATGTGCAGTTGAGCGATCCGCTGACAACGCGCGTGTTGTGGTCCGATACATATGAACGCGATGTCAGCAACGTGCTCGCAGCGCAAAGCGAAGTGGTGACCCTCGTGGCCACCGGCATCAGCGGCGCGTTGAGTGGAATGTCGAATCCAGGAGACAGGGAATGAGGCGGTGTGCATTCGTGTGTGTGCTGGTCGTGGTTGCCTCGTGCAAGGGAGAGCGCAACGCTGCGCGAACCGAGTTGCCGACCACGGTCGCTCTGTCTCCCGACAGCGTGCGTCAGGCCGGTCATGCGTTTTCCCGCGACGGACAGCGCGTCGCATACTGGACGCCAGATACCGACTCAACCACGGATTGGCTGCTCACGGTCGCCAACGCCAACTTGAGTAGTGCGACCTCGCTGGGCGTACGGAGCGTCTTTCCCGACGGAATCCTGTGGCATCCCGACGGGTCGCAGCTCGCTTCTGTCTCGTCGCAGTACGGTACGGCAGACATCGTGCTCGTCACGTTGAGCAGCGGCGCCGTACAACGCGTGACGAAGGACGCGGGCATCGAAATACCCCAGGGATGGACGGACGACGGCCGTTCGCTCTCCTATGTTCGCTCCTCTCCGGACGGATCCTTCCGTACCGATGTGCTCTCGCTTCCGGATGGCACAAGTCGCGCGATGTTGCCAGATGAAACGCGTCCTTACGTCGGTTATCTGTCGCCGAATGGTGCGCACGTCATGTTCATGCTGGGTGACGGTTCAAGCTACACAATCTGGGTCGCAGACAGCCTCGGTGGAAATCGCCGTCCGCTTACATCGGAGGGATTCGAAGAAACCGTGCGACAGCCGTGGTCACCGGACGGCACGTCTGTGCTCTACATCTCCAAGCGTACCGGCACCTCCGACCTGTGGATTGCGCCGATTGATGGCAGCGCACCGCGTCAACTCACACGCAACGTACGCAACGATTTTGAAGGCGTTTGGTCGCCGGACGGGCAATGGGTCGCATTTCTGTCTGATCGAGGGAAGCAGACGGACGTATGGATCGTTTCTGTTGCGACCGGTGAAGAGCGTCGCGTGACCAACAGCGCCGCTGAAGAGCGCGCGCCGCTGGTCTGGCGTGCAGGGGCAAACGAACTGACGTTCGGCGTGCAGAGTGAGCGCAGTGAGTTGTGGGCGGTGGATGTGGAAAGTGGTAAGGAGCGGCGGCTTACCGCCGACTCGATTCGCCTCAGCGACTTCTGGTTGTCGCCAGACGGACGCGATGTAGCCATCGTCGTGGAACGCGGCGGCGGCGTGCGGGAATTGGCGGTTGTGCCAGTCGCTGGTGGAGCCGCGCGCACGCTCGTGTCGAACCAGGCGGAGCTGTACCGTCCGCTGTTTTCGCCAGACGGATCACAGCTGGTGTACTCGTCGAATGCGGGCGGGAGCGAAGATATCTGGGTGGTGGATGTACAAGGGGGAGCGGCCCGTCAGCTCACCAACTGGCCTGGCATGGAACGAAGCCCCGTGTGGAGCGAAGACGGATCCGCCATCCTTTTTGTCGCTGATCGCGACACCCGCTTGTATGACGTGTGGAAGGTGCCGGCGAGTGGCGGCGAGCCCGCTCGTATGACGCGCGACGGCGCACTGGTTGATCTCATGGCCAGAGCTGGTTTCCCAGGTACGTACGTGTCACGCATCAGTACGAAGGACGGACAGATCGGCGTGTCACGTTTGCAGGATGATGGAAGCCTGCAAACGGTGTGGGATGATTCGAATACGGAACGCACGATGCCGTTCAGCGCGGATTCGATGCTGGCCATGGTTGAACAACCCGACGGCACGAGTCGCGCCATGTTACTTTCTGCATCCGGCGGTGGCGGACGCATTCTGCTCAAACCCAACGAGCGCGTTTCGTGGTCGTCGAGCGATGGCAAAATGCTCGTGTTCAGCACGCCGGCGAATGGGGCCAATGATCTGGCGCTGCTCACCATTTCCGACGGCACCGTGCGTCGCCTTATCAGCTCGCCGGAAAACGAGCAAGGCGCCGAGATCACGTACGACAACAAAACCGTTGTGTTCATGCGCACGCAGGCGGTCCAGCGAATTCATTCGGCGGATCTATCACGACTGTTGCTCAAGCCGGAACAATAGTCGCTCAACCTATTTCGAGACCAATGATGACGAGTACAACAACAGCAATTAACGCCACCCATTTGGGCTGCTCGATCACGTGTAAGGACATCGAGGCGTCCATCCGGTTCTACCGTGACGCGATTGGATTCACGGTCGCGCAGCAGATGGAACGCGAGGGCAAAGTGGTGGCGGCGGTGGTGGTCGCGGGCACCTGTCAGCTCGTGCTCAACCAGGACGACGGCAAGCTCGGCTGGGACCGCATCAAGGGGCAGGGAATCTATTTGCAGATCAACGTGGCGGCCGCTTCGGACGTGGATGCGACGGCTGAGCGCATCAAAGCCGCGGGTGGCACGCTCCTGAGCGAACCGGCCGACCGCCCGTGGGGCGTGCGCATGTTTCAGTTCAACGATTTGGACGGCTTCAAGCTCGGCGTCTCCACACCACTTGTGAAGTAAGGAGGTCGTATGTCGAAAGCGAAACGGTCCGCGCTGTTGCCGAACGGACGTACGCGTGTTGCATCAGTCGTTGGCATAGTTGCCGTCGCGGTTGCCGTGCTCGCCACGTCACGTCACGCCGATCCACTCGTCGCGCAAGACGCGGTGCCAACGTTCAGTGAGGACGTCGCGCCGATTCTGTATCGCAACTGTGTGAGCTGCCATCGCCCCGGTGGTCTCGGGCCGTTCTCGCTCATCGAATACGACAGCGCCAAGGCCAATGCCGTGGAGATTGCAGACGCCGTTGAAACTGGATACATGCCGCCGTGGCACGCGGAAGGCCCGCACGGCGAGTTCCGCAACGATCGGCGACTGACCGCGCTGGAGAAAAGCACCATCGCGCGCTGGATCGAGGGTGGATCGAAACCTGGTGATCTCGGCAAGCTTCCGGCCAAGCCGGTGTTTTCGGATGGCTGGGAGCTTGGTACGCCGGATGCCGTGATTGCGATGCAGCAGGAGTTCACGGTGCCCGCTTCCGGCACGATTGACTATCAGTACTTCGAGATTCCAACCAATTTCACCGAAGACAAGTGGGTGACGGCAATCGAGTTCATGCCGGGCGCGCGCGAAGTGGTGCACCATGTGCTGGTGTACGCGAAAGTTCCGGCGCCCAATGCACCCGCAGTGAATACCGCGGCGAGTGCCGGAAACGCCGCGCCGGGCGCAACACCAGCGGCGCGTCCGCGTCCACTCTTTCTCGATAAGCCCGAGTATCAAACCCCACGGGAGCCGGCACGCCAACCGGGGGACAAAAATCCGCCGCCGCGTCAGCTCGGACAGCTCATTGGTGCTACCGCTCCGGGAACGAACGTGATGCGCTTTCCCGAAGGCACGGCACTTCGCGTGCGCGCGGGAACAATCATCACGTTCCAGATGCACTACACGGCGCACGGTCACGAAATGAAGGACCGCACCAAAGTGGGCTTTCAGTTTGCCGATGGGATGCCCAACGAAGAAATGCGCATGAGCGCATTTATCAATGGAAAATTCGTGCTGCCCGCAGGCGAGAAGAACGTGGCGGTGACCGCCGAACTCGAGCCCACCGAGCCGGTCAAGATTTATGGCATGCTGCCGCATACACACTTGCGCGGCACGCGCTGGAAGTATGAGCTCAAGCAGCCCGATGGTTCGTCGCGCGTAGTGCTCGACATTCCGCGCTACGACTTCAACTGGCAGACCTACTATTTCTTTGCCAATCCGCTCGACGTTGTAGGCGGCGCGAAGTTGGTGTCCACCGCGTGGTACGACAACTCGGCGAGCAACCCCAGCAATCCTGACGCGAAGATCAACGTGACGTGGGGCGATCAGACGTGGGATGAGATGCAGTACACGGCGTTCCTGTATACGGTGCCGAGTCGGAAGCTGAGTCGGTAGTAGTGCAGTCGGTGCGGCGAGTGCGCGTCACGGCCACACGGGTGAACTCTTCCGCCCGTGTGCCCACGGCCGCGCTGAGCTTGAGCGCAGTGGGTCGCTGCGCAGAGACGGATTTCGCCGCCACGAGCGGCGACCGCATCGCCAGGGAAAAAGTGCGATACGCGAGCGGGCTCATTGTCGGCGTCCTCATGAGTCGTTGAAAAACGAAGCCTGCTGAAACCGCATTCCCGCAAGAATCTGCTCAACTCGCTCTCGCGATAAGGTGCCGATACGTTCGCCCAGCCGCCACCGGTAGAGGCAGGACACCTGTGACACCACAACAACGCTCCGCTTTTCAAGACCGCCCTCACCTGGGTCAAGCAGCACGTTACCAGGTTCCGTCGCCCGATTCTGGTTCGACGTTAGCGCGCACACCACGACCGTACCAATCCGCGACCGATTGAAAACATCGTCCTGCACGACCACATGGGGATGTGGGTGCCCGGGGATTGAGCCGCGAGTCTCATCCGGCTCAACCCAAAAAATGTCGCCCTGGGCCGCGGTATCGGCGGGGCGCGGCGACGGTGAATCAGAGCGATCCATAGGTCAGGCAAAGGCTGCACGTTGTGCGATGAGTTCGCGATCCTCCGAAAGATGCGTCGCGTGCTCCGCCAGCGCGACAATTCGTGAGACGTGACGGTGCGCTGCTGATCGCATGGCTGGATCGCCAAGGTGGCTGAGCGTCTCAAGCGCCCGTAGCAGTCGCACAATAACCTCGATCGCGTTCGCGCCATCGCGTTCGATGGCGATGAATGCGTCATCGACGATGTCATCGGCTTGAAGCGGCGGTACGCTGATGCGATCGTAACGCACGGCGTGCGGTTCGCCTCTGTCGCCCGCCGTCCAACCGACGAGGAGTCGCACGACGGCACCAATCACATCAATCGCAGTTCCGGGGTCATTGATCGCGGGCGACAGGGCGCGGCCGGCGATCTGAGAAAGTACGATCAGGCCAAACCTAGGATCGTCTTCGAACGTACGGTCTCGGCCGATCACAAAATGCTTCTGAATCAGCTCGCGCAACGTGTCTGCGTCGACTGGCGATGCGCACACGTAGCGTGCCACGTGGCGATCCGGCGTAACGAACGTGCCGGGTAACGCTGCAATTTCGAGGCGTACGTCTGCTTCAATCGCCGCGTCCTGCAAACCACCCATGTCGATGTGTTGCAGAAATCCGACGTCCGTCGCGTACAGCTTCACTCCATGATTTGCGGGAGTATGCTGCGGGTGACCGCCCAGGAATGGCATGTTGCGCCTGTCCTGAAGCGACTTGGCCGCGGCCCGTTCCACCTGCTGAATCGTCACTCCCATGCGTCCGAGTCGTGCAATGCGGTCGATCCACGTGACAAACATCAGCACCACCATCGTGAGCACTAGCAACGTCATTGCAAAGAGCACGAAGCGGCCGGCTGGACCGAAGTATTCATTCTTCGAGGCAATCAGTCCAACGATGCTGTAGATGAACGTTGCCACAAATGCAGACAATGCGTACTGCGAACGATCGTCGGCGACCACAAGCGGAAATGCGCGCGGAGACGCGGTGTTGCTGGCCGATGCATATGCCGAGACCATGGAGGCGACCGCCAGCGATGCGATCACGAGCACACTTGAGGCCATGATCGAGAGCAGCGTTTGAATAGATTCGACCGTGATCGCGGGTACAATGTCGGACAGTGCCGTGCCGTCGGCCGCTTTCGCGGCAAATACACCCGCCACCGACAGTACGGAGGCGAGCAGCGGTTTGACCCACAGCCGTTCGCTAAATCGCTTCAACATGAACTTGACGCGTCCGCTCACTCTTGCAATCGCCACGCACCGCTCCACTCGATGTGATAGCGCCTCGTCACCCGCGAAGCACAAAGTCCGGGTGATACACCCGCGCTGTTATCCAGTTGCTTCGATTCTTTGGCCAATCATGAGACGATGGCCGTCTGGCGTGGTCAGAATGAACTCGCGAAGCCCGTACTCACGATTGGCCGGCGCGCTGACGACCAGCGCGCCGCGCGCACTGACGTCGCGGTAGAACGCATCGACGTCGTCAACAAGCAGGTGAATAAACCACGCGTGGTTGCCAGTGTCACCGGCCGCGACTTCGTCGGGGCACTCGCCGAGCATCACGGCAAAAGCGTCTCTGCTGAGAAAGCTCCACCCACGGGCGTAGATCGGATCCTCGGTGAACCCGAGCGCGTCAACGAAGTAGCGAGTGGAACGCTCTAGCTGCTGCACTGCGAGCACTGTACGGGCGTGGAGAATCTGCGGCATGTCGTCAACTTCTCTCTTGGTGCGCGGACGGTCAAGCGTGCCGCCCGCGCCTCACGTTAGAACGATTCCCTACGAACCAGCAGCGACGTTACTGCGGCACCCGTCCCCTACGTCCCAGAACAACATCGGAAATCACGTCAGGGAGTGTGGACGGGTACCGAACGTCATCCGGGTAGCGACGATCATCGGGGTAGCGACGGTCCTCGGGGTATCTGGCATTGTCTCGATCAGTGGTACGTTCGTTGGAACGATCATTTTTCCGATCAACGCCGTACACGACGCGCCCGCCGCTTCGATACGCATCGGCCCGCGCGCGCGCGCACGAGGTTGGAGC
>JALHNZ010000072.1 GCA_022843265.1 Gemmatimonadaceae bacterium | reverse complement strand
TTGCGCGCTGCTCACCGACGCCACGATCAAGAAGATTCGTAAGGCCGACATCGTGAAGGTGCAGGTGTTTGTCACGTCCGGCCGTGCGGAATCCACGCTCATTCGTAACACGCTGGCAAAGGATCCCACGAAGGCCGAAGAAGAAGCGCTCAAGCAGATTTACGCGCTGCTTCGTCCGGGTGACGCGCCCAACCGTGAAACCGCCAAGCAGGCGCTCGAGCGCTTGTTCTTCAGCCCGAAGCGCTACGATCTCGGCCGCGTTGGTCGTTACAAGATCAATCAGCGCCTTGGTCTGAAAACACCGATGAAGACCACCGTGCTCACGAAGGATGACTTCGTGGCCATCATGCGCAACCTCGTGGAACTGCACGAAGGCCGCGGTGATGTGGACGACATCGATCAGCTTGGCAACCGTCGTATCCGTTCTGTTGGTGAGCTCATCGCGAATCAGTTCTCGGTGGGTCTCTCACGCATGGCGCGTCTGGTCAAGGAGCGCATGAGCATCAACACGGATCCGGAAAAGATTTCGCTCGACGATCTCGTGAATGCGCGTACGGTGAGCGCCGTGATTCAGGCGTTCTTCGGTTCGTCGCAGCTGTCGCAGTTCATGGACCAGACGAATCCGCTGGCCGAACTCACGCACAAGCGTCGTTTGTCCGCACTTGGACCGGGCGGCCTCACACGTGAGCGCGCCGGCTTCGAAGTGCGAGACGTGCATTATTCGCAGTACGGCCGCATGTGCCCGATTGAAACGCCGGAAGGCCCGAACATCGGTCTGATCACGTCGCTGGCGTGTTTCGCGCAGGTGAACGATCTCGGCTTCATCGAAACGCCGTATCTCGTGGTGAAAGACGGCAAGGTGACGCAGGAAATCGTGTGGCTCGACGCGAATCGCGAAGAAGATGCGATCATCGCGCAGGCCAATGCGAAGCTGCATCCCGATGGCACGTTCGTGGAAAAGATGGTGCTCGGTCGTAAGCGGTCAGACTTGCCGCTCGTGAATCCGGCCGACATCGACTACATGGACGTAGCGCCGGAACAGCTCGTATCGATCGCGGCCGCGCTCATTCCGTTCCTTGAACATGACGACGCCAACCGCGCGCTCATGGGCTCGAACATGCAGCGCCAGGCCGTGCCACTGATTGCACCCAAAACGCCGCTTGTGGGCACAGGCCTCGAGTCTGTGGTCGCGCGCGACTCGGGCGCCGTCATCATTGCCAAGCGTGCAGGTGTGATCACCGCGGTCACGGCCGACGAAATCATTGTGGATGCGGGTCCGGTGGAAGGACCGGCCGATCCGGCGCGTCCGTTGTCGCGCCTTGGTCAGTTCGATCGCTACGGCATCAAGAAGTACTGGCGTACCAACCAGGACACGGCCATCAACCAGCGTCCGATTGTTGGTCTCGGTCAGCGTGTCGAGCAGGGCGAAGTGCTCGCCGATGGTCCGGCCACAGAAAAGGGCCAGCTGGCGCTTGGCGCGAACGTCACGGTGGCGTTCATGTCGTGGTACGGCCACAACTTCGAAGACGCCATCGTGTTGTCAGAGCGCCTCGTGAAAGACGACGTGTATTCGTCCATTCACATTCAGGAGCTCGAACTGCACGTGCGCGATACCAAGCGCGGGCAGGAAGAAATCACGCGTGAAATTCCGAACGTCGCCGAAGAGTCGCTGGTCGATCTCGACGAGCGCGGCATCGTGCGCATTGGTGCGCAGGTGAAGCCGGGCGACATTCTTGTTGGCAAGATCACGCCGAAGGGTGAAACAGAGCTGTCGCCGGAAGAGAAGCTGCTTACGGCCATCTTC
This sequence comes from Gemmatimonadaceae bacterium, assembly GCA_022843265.1. Classification (GTDB taxonomy): domain Bacteria; phylum Gemmatimonadota; class Gemmatimonadetes; order Gemmatimonadales; family Gemmatimonadaceae; genus JAABRT01. The sequence continues at coordinate 16,092 of JALHNZ010000072.1, read as the reverse complement.
GGTGAAAAAGCCAAGGACGTAAAGGACTCGTCGCTCAAGGTGCCGCCTGGCACGAAGGGCACGGTCATCGACGTGAAGATCTTCTCACGTGTGGAAGATCAGGTCGTTGAAAAGGACCGTGGTGAGCGCATCGGTGAAGTGCGTCGTCTGGAAGGCGAAGACAAGATTCGTGTGAACGAAGTGCGCGATGCCGAACTGGCGCGTGTGCTGGAAGGTCAGACGGTCTCGCTCGCGCTCAAGGCAGGCACAGTTGAAGAAGCGATCGCGGCTGGAACCAAGCTGACGGCAGAAATGCTGGCGGGCATTCGGTTCGCGACGCTCGATCTCAAGACGTTCCGCGTTGAGAACAAGTCGGTGAACGATTCGGTGCGCATCATCATTGATGCCGCCAACGATGAAAAGGCGCGCATTGAAGAGCGTGCGGAAGAGCGCATTGACCGCATTCTGCAGCCTGACGAATTGCCGCCTGGTGTGATTCAGCTGGTCAAGGTGTACCTCGCCGAGAAGCGCAAGATCTCGGTGGGTGACAAGATGGCCGGTCGTCACGGTAACAAGGGTATCGTGGCGCGCATCGTGCCTGAAGAAGACATGCCGTTCCTGCCCGATGGACGTCCCGTGGATATCTGCTTGAATCCGCTCGGTGTTCCGTCGCGAATGAACGTGGGTCAGGTGCTTGAGACACACCTTGGCTGGGCCGCGCGTATTCTCGGCATGTATGCCAAGACGCCGGTGTTCCAGGGTGCGAACGAACTCGAAATCGGATTGCTGCTGCGCCTGGCTGGTTTGAGCTGGGTGAAGGGTGCGCTTGATCTTGAGCAGTCGTTCGAAGTGCAGCCCGACGAGATTCGCAGTCTGCTGGCCGACATCAAGCCGGATCGTACCGCGCCGGACAAGGTGCAGTTGCTGCAGGACGCCCGTCTGTCCGATCTCAATGGCAAGGCCATGTCGGAGTCAACGCGTGGCATGCATACGCGTCTCCGTCAGTACATCGTGGCCGCGGCGAATACGCTGGCCGCGCGTGAACAGCGTTCACTGCGTGACGCGCAAACGGATCATCGGGCCACCGAACTGGTGATGTCAGATGAGGCGCGTGCGGACGCGTTGGTCGCGATCGAAGAGCGGTTGGCGATGTCGAGTGGCGATCTGCTCAAGACGCTGGGTCATCCGGCGCTGGCCGCGATGCTTGACAGCAAGTCCGCCGATGTGGATGCGGCCATGGTGGAGCTGCTCACACTTGGTGGTTTGTCGACGGCCGGCAAGGTGCGACTGCGCGACGGTCGTACGGGTGAAACGATGATCAGTGCCGTGACCGTTGGCGAGGTGTACATGCTCAAGCTGTCACACCTGGTCGATGACAAGATTCACGCGCGCTCCATCGGACCGTACTCGTTGGTGACGCAGCAGCCGCTCGCCGGTAAGGCGCAGTTCGGCGGTCAGCGTTTTGGAGAAATGGAAGTGTGGGCGCTCGAAGCGTATGGCGCGTCGCACATTCTGCAGGAAATCCTTACGGTCAAGTCCGACGATGTGAACGGACGTAGCCGTGTGTACGAAGCCATTGTGAAGGGCCAGAATTTGCCCGAACCTGGTATCCCGGAGTCGTTCAACGTGCTCGTGAAGGAATTGCAGGCGCTGGGCATCAAGGTGACGCTCGGAACCACGGGTGAATCGCCCGATGGCCTCAATGGCAGTGGGCTTGGAGGCGAGGAGTAACCATGATCGACTTTCGCAGCACGCGCGAAACCCGCGCATCGTCGTTCGACTACATCTCGGTACGCATCGCTTCTCCGGAAGAGATTCGTGGCCCGAAAGACCCCAAGGAGCGCGAGCGGCTGGAGATGGCCGGCATGCGCACCTGGTGGTCGTGGGGCGAAGTTACCAAGCCCGAGACCATCAACTACCGCTCATTCAAGCCTGAAAAAGACGGCTTGTTCTGCGAGCGCATCTTTGGTCCCGTCAAGGACTGGGAATGTCATTGCGGCAAGTACAAGCGCATTCGCTATCGCGGCGTCATCTGCGATCGTTGCGGCGTTGAAGTCACGCTGAGCAAGGTGCGTCGCGAGCGCATGGGCCATATCGAATTGGCCGTGCCGGTCGCGCACATCTGGTTCTTCAAAACGTTGCCGTCGCCGATGGGCAACCTGCTCGATGTCACGCTCCGTGACCTCGAGAAGGTGATCTACTATTCCAACTACATCGTTATCGATCCGGGCAATCAGGAGGTGCGTGAGCGCCAGTTGCTCGACGAAGACGAATATCTCGACCTGCGCGCCAAGGCCAAGGCCGATGGTGATACCGGCTTCGTGGCCGATATTGGTGCGCCGGCCGTACGTGAGCTGCTCAAGAAGCTCGACGTTGACAAAATCACGGAAGAGCTTCGCGCTGCCGTGATCACGGAAACGTCGCAGCATCGCAAGAAGCAGATGCTCAAGCGTCTCAAGATTGTGGATGCATTCCGCACCAGCGGCGACGGCGGAGAAATTCGCAATCGTCCGGAGTGGATGATTCTTGACGTGATTCCGGTATTGCCGCCGGATCTGCGTCCGCTTGTACCGCTTGATGGAGGACGTTTTGCAACGTCTGACCTCAACGATCTGTACCGTCGTGTCATCAACCGCAACAACCGTCTCGTCAAGTTGATCGCTCATCGTGCGCCGGAAGTCATTCTGCGCAACGAGAAGCGTATGCTGCAGGAAGCGGTCGACGCGTTGTTCGACAACGGTCGTCGCTCGAAGGCCATTCGTGGCCGCGGCAAGCGTCCGCTCAAGTCGCTGTCTGATATGCTCAAGGGCAAGCAGGGCCGGTTCCGTCAGAACCTGCTCGGCAAGCGCGTGGACTACTCAGGCCGTTCGGTCATCGTTGTTGGTCCTGAGCTCAAGCTGCACCAGTGCGGTTTGCCCAAGATCATGGCGCTCGAACTCTTCAAGCCGTTCATCATCCACAAGCTTGTCGAGAATGGCATTGCGGAGACGGTGAAGCGCGCCAAGAAGATCGTGGAGCGTGAAAGCCCGCAAGTGTACGAAATTCTTGAAGACATCATTAAGGACCATCCGGTTCTGCTGAACCGCGCGCCCACGCTTCACCGCCTTGGTATTCAGGCGTTTGAGCCGGTGCTCGTGGAAGGCAAGGCTATCCGTATTCACCCGCTCGTCTGCGCGGCGTTCAACGCCGACTTCGATGGTGACCAGATGGCCGTGCACGTACCGCTGTCGTTCGAAGCACAGATCGAAGCGCGCGTGCTCATGCTGTCGTCGAACAACATCTTGAAGCCGTCCGACGGACGTCCAGTGGCGGAACCGTCGCAGGACATCGTGCTCGGCTGTTACTTCGCGACCAAGCAGCCGGCAGGATTCGATGCGTATGTGAAGGATCCGGTGGCCGCCGCGAAGTTGCCGGCGTACGACACCACGTCGGAACTCGAAATGCTGCTGTCGGGCAACCGCATCACGCAGCATGATCCGATTCGTTGGTATCTGCGCGAGGGTGTGGGTGCGCCGCGGTGGATCGTGTCCACGGTTGGTCGTGTGTTGTTCAACGCGATCATGCCAAAGGGCATGGAGTTCTACAACAAGGACATGAAGAAGAAGGTCCTGGGTGAAATTGCCTTCGAGAGCTACCGCCAGTGCGGACTCGCGGAGACGGTGGCGTTCCTCGACCGCTTGAAGGAGTTCGGCTTCCGCAACGCAACGCGCGGCGGTGTGTCGATCGGCATGGAAGACATGTACATCCCGGCCGAAAAGGCGGGCTTGCTGCGTGAAGCCGAGCAGCGCGTGGATCGTTTCCAGCGTGCGTACGCCACTGGTAACATCACGAACGGTGAGCGCTACAATAAGGTCATCGATACGTGGACGCACGCGAACACGGACATCGCCGACGCCATGATTAAAGCCATGCGTGAATCGCAGGGCGGCTTCAATCCGGTGTTCATGATGTTCGACTCGGGCGCTCGTGGTTCGCGCGACCAGATCCGTCAGTTGGCTGGTATGCGCGGCCTCATGGCCAAGCCGCAGAAGAAACTCACCGGTGGTATTGGTGAAATCATTGAAAGCCCGATCAAGTCGAACTTCCGTGAAGGCTTGTCAGTGCTCGAGTACTTCAGCTCCACGCACGGAGCGCGTAAGGGTCTGGCCGACACGGCACTCAAGACGGCCGACGCCGGTTACCTCACGCGTCGTCTCGTTGACGTGGCGCAGGACATGACGATCACGGAAGAGGATTGCGGTACGATCCTCGGCCTCGACATCGGCGCCCTGAAGGAAGGCGAAGATGTGATCGAGCCGCTCGCCGAGCGTCTCGTGGGCAACGTGGCCGCCGAAGACATCTACGATCCGATGGAGCGTGACGAAGCGGGACGTTCGCGTCTGCTCGCCGAATCGGGTACGCTGCTCGACGAAGAAACCGCGCAGGCGATCGAAGATTCCGGTCTGGAAACGGCCCGTATTCGCTCGGTGCTGACGTGTGAAGCCAAGCGCGGTCTCTGCCGCATGTGCTACGGCCGTAACCTGGCCACCATGAAGATGGTGGACCTTGGCGAAGCGGTTGGTATCATCGCGGCGCAGTCCATTGGTGAGCCGGGCACGCAGCTCACGCTGCGTACCTTCCACATCGGTGGTACGGCCGCGCGTATTGCCGAACAGACGTCACGCAAGACCAAGAAAGCCGGCTTCATCGAGTTGGGCGATCGCCTCATCACGGTGGAGAATGTGCAGGGTCAGCGCATCGTCACGTCGTACGAAGGCGAGTTGCTCATCAAGGCGGCGAACGACAAGAACGCCGCCGTCGAAGCGCGCCTCGCGGTACCGCTCGGCGCCATCCTCATGGTTGAAGATGGTCAGAAGGTGGAGAAGGAAGACGTGGTCTTTACGTGGGACCCGTACTCGAACCCCATCATCGCCGACGTGGAAGGCGAGATTCGTTTCGTCGACCTTGTGGAAGACGAAACCGTGGCCGAAGAACTCGACGAACTGACCGGTTTGCGTCAGCGTGTCGTGATCGAAGACCGCGAAAAGAAGTTGCATCCGCACATCGAGATCTGGCAGAAGAAGAGCGGCAAGGAACAGCGTATCCGCGACTTCGTGATGCCGATTGGCGCCGTGCTGGTGATCGAAGACGGCGAGCAGATCAAGGCGGGTACGACCATCGCCAAGATCAGCCGCGAAGCCTACAAGACGCGCGACATCACCGGCGGTCTGCCGCGTGTTGCCGAACTCTTTGAAGCCCGTCGTCCGAAGGATCCGGCCACGATTTCCGAAGTGGATGGTTTCGTGCGCTTTGGTGAAATCAAGCGTGGCAAGCGTGAGATCTTCGTGCGCCCGGCGCGCATTGAAGGTCCGGTGTGGACGGTAGACGATGCGCAGCCGGAGCAGTTGTACGACGTGCCGGCTGGTAAGCACTTGCGTGTGCACGAGGGCGACCGCGTGCGCGCTGGTGACCGTCTGTCGGAAGGCCCGGTCAATCCGCATGACATCTTGCGCATCAAGGGCCCGCGCGCTGTACAGGAGTATCTGCTGAACGAAGTGCAGGAGGTGTATCGCCTGCAGGGCGTGAAGATCAACGACAAGCACATTGGCGTGATCGTCAAGCAGATGTTGCAGAAGGTTCGCATTTTCGATCCGGGTCAGACGCCCATGCTCGAAGGCGAACATGTGGATCGCAGCGTGTTCCGCGATGCGAACGAGGAGGCCAAGAAGGAGAAGCGTCAGCCCGCCACTGCGGAGCCGTTGCTGCTCGGTATTACCAAGGCGTCACTCACCACGCAGTCGTTCGTGTCGGCCGCTTCCTTCCAGGAAACCACGCGCGTACTCACGGATGCCGCGATTCGCGGTTTGCGCGACGACTTGTTGGGTCTCAAGGAAAACATCATCATCGGCCATCTCATCCCGGCTGGTACGGGTATGTATCGCTACTCCGATGTGGATGTCGACAGCGAGGCGCTGCCAGAGCCGGAGCCGTTGCCGGCAATGGAGCCCACGTTCGACCCGTTCATGCCCGGTGTGTTGCCGGAAGCGGCGGTGTTCTCGTTGGGCGGCGACGAGTAATCGCGTCAGAAAGACCAGTGTGCAGCGGGCCCGAGCAAGTTTGCTCGGGCCCGTCTGTTTTTTATCCATCAGTTTTCCGTTGCAGTTTTCGTGTCCTTCGTGCCTTCGTGTCCTTCCCGCCGCTGTTCCCTCGCTGACCGGAGCATGCGTGCTACAAAGCGAGATGCTCCTAATGCGGGGGGAACTGCGGCGGGAAGGGCACGAAGGCACGAAGGACACGAAGAAGAGCAACAGAATTGGGGATGGAAGGGCAACGGCGTTGAGCGTTGTTGCTTGACTGAGATAGCGTTCAGGGCGCACGTTCTGGGGCGTGCGGATACTGCTGATTGTTCTTGGGCTTGTGATGGCCGGTGCGCTGGTGGCGTACGCGCTGCGCGCGACGTTCCGGCGTATGGGGCGCCGCGCGTTGCTGCGCTTTCGGGCGCGCGTTGATCGCTACAAGTTTGCGGACAAGCAGCACATCATGGAGGCGGTGCTGGCACAGCCGGAGATCGTGGCGGCGGTACAGCAGCACGCGCGTGATGTAGGCGAGAGTGAGGAGCAGTCGTGGAGCCGAGTGCGACGGTATCTCGATGAGATTGTGCCGCAGTTCAACGTGCTCGCGTACTACCGGTTTGGATACACGATTGCCAATGCGGTACTACGTTTCTTCTGGAAGTTGTCCGTGCACTCCGCGACGCCCGGCGCGGTGCAGCGCCTGCGGAAAGACGCGATCGTTGTCTATCTGATCAATCATCGCTCGAACGCGGACTATCTGCTTGTGGCGTGGGCACTGGCCGGCAGCGTGTCGATTTCCTATGCGGTGGGTGAATGGGCGCGCGCGTTTCCGCTGGAGTTTTTGTTCAAGCGGTTTGGTTCGTACTTCATCCGACGCGGCTATCGCGAGACGCTATACCACACTGTACTTGAGCAGTATGTGCAACACATTACGCAGCGCGGTGTGACGCAGGGGATTTTTCCGGAGGGTGGGCTTACACGTGATGGACGCCTGCGGCCGGGCAAGGTTGGACTGCTCGACTATCTGCTCGGCGTCGCACGCGAGCCGGAGTATCGGGATCGACTGTATCTGGTGCCGGTGGCGCTCAACTACGATCGGGTGCTCGAGGATCGTACGTTGCTACGGGAACTACAGGTGCGAGAAGGCGGGGCGCGTGTGTCTCGCGTGCTGCAGTTCGGCGAGGTGGCGCGTTATGCCGGCTGGAATGTGCTGCGCATGCTCACGGGCAGATTTCGCCGATACGGTCGTGCTGCGGTAATCGTCGGCGATCCGGTGCCAATGGCGCCATGGTTTACCGCTGAAGACGCGCGCGCGGGCGGTTCACTGTTCGATTTGCCGCGCGAAGAACGTCTTGGCCGCGTGCAATCCGTGTGCGACGATATGCTCAAGCGCATTGGCGAAATCATTCCGGTAACGCCGGTGCCGCTCGTGTGCGCGGCGATTCAGAGTTTTGACAGTGATGTCATCACGCGCGCGGCGCTGCTGGAGCGTATTGGCGAAATGCGTGAGGTGCTCGTGGAGCTGAATGGACGCGAGTTGCGGCGTGATCGGGATATCGCGGAGACATTCGATATTGCGTACCGCATGTTGCGCATGCGGCATGTGCTCACGCGTCACGGTGAGACATACGTGGTACTTGGGCGCGGGCGGGAGTTGGTGAGTTATTACGCCAACTCTGTCGCGCATTTGCTCGGGGAGTATGAGGCGAGCGTTCGGGCGCGGGATGCGTTGCCGGCGATGGTGGCGATGGGGGAGATGCGGAGCGTATCGCGGGCGTAATTGCGGGAAGCTGGCATCGGTAACTGCTTGGAACGCAGAGACGCAGAGTCGCAGAGACTGCCTGCTCGCGCGACATCGCGGCTCAACACATTCAAATAAATGAAAATGTTGCGGTGCGGTGACGCCGTCTGACTCTGCATGCTGTCTCCGCGTCTCTGCGTCTCTGCGTTCCAGGCAGTTCGGGACGCCAGTCGCCGCACAACCGCCGAAGAGAGCACGCTCCGCGCCCCCCGAACTACTGACGCGGCTCGCGCTCGAACGACGACGGCCGGTTCCCTGTCTCTCGCCGCAGCGAATCGAGTCTCGCGCGCACCCACGTGGCGGTTGGGGACAGCGCACTCTTCGCGTCGGCCATCGGAACCACGAACTCCTTCGCCTTGGTACCCGAACCACCTTGCACATCCGTAATCACACTGACCACGTGCAAGCTGTCCGCACGCACGAAGTAGACACCCGACAACACGAAGTTCGCGCGCAACGCAAAACCGACCGCCGTTGCATTAGGTGGTCGTGGTCCAAAAGCCTTCACGGCAGCCGACGCCGGCACAATCTCAAGACGGCGCGAACCTCGCAGCGATGAGTCGACGCTCGCGAGCAGGCTGTTGCCGAGCGCGTTCAGCGTGGTGTCGCGTGTATTGTTGCGGTACGGTAGCAAGGCGATGCGACGCGTACCGGGATCAGGCGGCGCCATGAGCGGTACAATCGATGATACCGAAACATTCGTTTGCGATCCGCTGACACGTGCCGAGTCCATCCCTGCGAGCGGTGCTCGTGTTCCCGGTGGCCTCGGCGGTTCGCGGAACTCGAAACGCACGCTGTTTCCGATCGAAGCACCCATCGACTCAGCGGCCAGTGCGCGTGCGGTTGACTGCATGACCAGCGCCTGAAGCGCTTGCTGACGCGGGGAATTCACCAGCGCTGTTTCCATGCGCGCGAGTGCACGCTGCATGGAATCGGCGAAGATCTTGGAGACTTCGGCAATCAGCGAATCCCGATCAATCGCGCCACTATTGGACGTCGCCGAGCCACCGGCGCCGACATCTCGTCCACGGAGTGTCTGCGCGATGGCAATCGACTCGGCGGGCGTGATGCCAATCGGCATGCTGAAACCGGCGGGACGATCGCTCCCAGCCGGGACGTCGCGATACACGACCAGCGTTTCCGCGGGCGCTTCCGCGACGAGGTTTGTTGAATCCCGAGTGGCCGACGCCAGCGTGCTCGAATCGGGTGAAGGGCGAAGCAGCGTGTACGCGACGGTGCCGACTACGAGCAGCAGCGCGATCGCCATCAACGCGCGTGACGAACGCGACTGCGAGGCACGTTCGATTTCACCGGTCACGTTCTGACTGACCGCGTCAAACTTTTCCAGCAGCATCGACGCGGTTTCCGGACGCTTGTTCGCGTCTTTCTCCAAACACTGCATGATCACGGCGGACAGCGACGCTGGAATATCCGGCTGCGTGATATGCGGTGCGGTTGGACGCACGGTGAGCTGCGCCGCGAGTGTGGCTTGCGGTGATGTGCCGGAGAATGGCGCCGTGCCCGTGAGCAGTTCGTACGCCAGCAATCCGACCGCGTATAGATCAACGCGATGATCCGCCGCGGGATCGGCCGCCAACTGCTCAGGCGCCATATACGCCGGCGTTCCAATCGCCATGCCACTGGTTGTATGGCCCGCAATCGGAATCGCCGCGCTCAACGCTTTCGCCACGCCGAAGTCTGTCACCACGGCGTGCGAGCCACTCATCAGAATGTTGCCCGGCTTGATATCGCGGTGCACCACCCCACGGCTGTGCGCGTAGGCCAGCGCGTCGACCACGTTGTGCAGAATGCGCAGCACCTCACGCACCGGCAGTTTGCCGCGCTTGTCGAGCGTGACGCGCAGTGACTCACCTTCGATAAACGGCATGGTGAACCACAACAGATCGTCGCGTTCGCCGGCCGTAAGCAGCGGCACCACGTGCGGATGCTGCAACTGGGCCGCGAGTTGAATCTCGCGGCGAAAGCGCTCCTTGTTCACACCGGCGGCCAGATCGGGCGGCAGTACCTTCACCACGACCCGTCGACCCAGCGCGCGTTCGGTGGCCACGAACACGCGCGACATGCCGCCGCCACCGAGCTCACGCTCGAGGTTGTAATCAGGCCCCAGGGCCTCACGAAGTCGGAGAGCGAGCGTGTCAGTCACAGGATGTGGGAGAGTCTACCAGAACATACGTCGGCCACCATGGCGACGTTACGGCAGGCCGACGAATTCAGCGGTGGCACGGCGCAGGACTAACAACGGACGCGGTCGAGACACCAGTGCGTGATTGGCGCCGGGATCTTCCACGTCGTAACATCGTACTATCTGTTTGACAGCGTGATGCCCCTCACAAGATGCTCAGGGAGTTCGGAATGCGCATGGTACTGATACTGGCGGCGGTTGCTTCGTTGACTGCGTGTGCGAGCGGGAAGGGGTCGGCGGAAGAAGATCTTGGGCCCAGCAGTCGGGTGTCAACGCAGGCTGTCTCCGGGCTGATCGGCGCGCAGGGCATGACCACGGTCGGTGTCACGACGATAAATACGGCCAGCGCTGCGAGCAGCACCATTGCCGGCAGCGTGGACATCACCTGGTCTGCGTTGCAGTCCGCCTATGTCTCGCTGGAAATTCCGCTCACCATGCGCGATGAAGCCAAGAAGACCCTCGGCAACTCGTCCTTTCGCACGCGTCGTCGCATTGGTGCGGTCCCGATGATCCGCGCGTTCGATTGCGGCGGCGAGAGTGGGATGCCCAACGCCGAAACGTACGACGTCACGCTGGAAATCACGTCGGTAGTCACGCCGACCTCTGACGGTCGTTCGCGTCTGCAGACGCTGCTGCAGGGTACGGCCCGCCGCCCCTCGGGTGGCAACGTCTCGGAAGTGCGGTGTACGTCGCTGGGCGGCCTGGAGAGCAAGATCTCCGAGATGGTCGAGAAGATCGTCTCGGGCAAATAGTCGGTCCAAGCCCCGCGCCACCGGTTGACCCACGACCTTGAGCTGAATAAGCTTAGGGTTCTGTTCCGTGCCGCCCGTCAGGAGCGGTCGCCTTTGTGCGGCCGCACCACTGGTCCCGGGGTCCCCGACGCCCGATGTACCCGACGCGCGATCCACGTAGAGGTCGGAGTTTGAACACATAACGCAGGTGTTTTCGGCGAATGCCAACGATTAACCAGCTCGTCCGCAAGGCGCGCAAGGACGTCAAGCGCAGCGACAAGGCGCCGGCCCTCAAGGCCAATCCGTTCAAGCGTGGCGTCTGCACGCGTGTGTACACCACCACGCCCAAGAAGCCCAACTCGGCGCTGCGCAAGGTCGCCCGTGTGCGCCTGACCAACCAGTTTGAAGTTACCGCCTACATCCCGGGTGAAGGACACAACCTGCAGGAGCACTCGATCGTGCTTGTGCGCGGTGGTCGTGTCAAAGACCTTCCGGGTGTGCGCTACCACATCGTGCGCGGCTCCCTCGACGCATCGGGCGTCAACGGTCGTAACCAGAGCCGCTCCAAGTACGGGACCAAGCGTCCAAAGCCCGGCCAGCCCGCGGCAGGAGCTAAGAAGAAGTGAGCCGCCGCAAAAGTTCAGTCAAGCGCGTGATCCTGCCGGACGCGCGCTACGATAGCCAGACCGTCAGCAAGTTCATCAACTCGCTGATGCAGGACGGCAAGAAGTCCACCGCCGAAGGCATTTTTTACAAGGCCATGGACACGGTTGAGAACAAGACCAGCCAGCCCGGTGTCACCGTGTTCAAGCAGGCGCTCAACAACCTCAAGCCGGTTGTCGAAGTGAAGAGCCGCCGCGTTGGTGGTGCCACCTACCAGGTGCCGGTCGAAGTCCGTCAGGATCGTCGTACGGCCCTCGCGATGCGCTGGCTCATCAGCTACTCGCGCGACCGTAACGAAAAGTCGATGGACGAAAAGCTGGCCGCCGAAGTGCTCGCCGCCGCCCGCGGTGAAGGCAACGCCATCAAGAAGAAGGAAGACACGCACCGCATGGCCGAAGCCAACAAGGCGTTCGCGCATTATCGCTGGTAGAAGTCTTTCGCACGAACAAACGCGCCCCGGTCCACTGGACCGGGGCGCGTTTTGCGTTCGGGGCTTCGCAGCGCCACCACGCCAGGCCGCGTGATCCCTGTTTTTACCAACAGCGTGACGAAAGTGACGCCCCGCGTGTGGTTCCGTGACCCCGCCAAAATGACCTCGTCACTGCTCTGAACACCTGATTTTCAGTACTCGCGCTGCGGCCGCACAACGCCCTTCAAGGCACGTGCGCCGCGGTCACGACAACGGCAAACCCGTCGAAAGGCGGGGACGCAAAGCCACGAGGCTACCGCACGCACTGCGTGCCACGCCAGTCGGGTTACCGAACGACCCAGAGGTCTGCGCGCATGTTTCGCACCACACGTGTTGTCGCCGCGATGGCGCTCGTCAGTAGCCTGCTCGCATGTCAGAGCAGCGATCTGACGGCACCCTTTGACGCGACCGAACGTCACGCCCCGGTCTCCTCGGCGTTGAGTTCTGATACTGCGCGTCGCTTCAGGATTCCCACGCTGCCGGTGGACTCCGCCTCGGGTGACAGTCGCAGTACCGGATTTCTTGTGCCGGTGCGCGCCACTGGATTTGCGCTCACGCCAATCGCCTTCGGATCGACCGCCACGGGATCGTGCCTGCAGGAAGGCAGCCGCTTTGGTGAGTGGACCGTGCGCTACCACGGCTACGGCTGTGTGTCGCTCGAACAGTCCTCCGGAACGGTGGCACTGGCCATGGAGCCCACGTCGGCGCTCAGCTTTGCCGCTACGCACGCGCCGCTTACCGTTGGCCCGCAGCACGGCGATCGGTTTGTGCTCAGCACCGAGATCGAGACGGTGCGTCAGACGCGCGTTGGTGGAGCGCCCAACCCCTGGGAAGTGGCGTGGGTCATCTGGCAGTTCACCGACGACGAGCACTTCTACTATTTCATTCCCAAGCCCGACGGCTGGGAACTCGGCAAGCGCGATCCAGCCTACCCCGGCGGACAGCGGTTCCTCGCGACGGGCACCCAGCGGGTGTTCCCGATTGGTCAGGTCTATCGGGTGGAAGTGCAGCAGCGCGGAACGCTCATGAGCGTGTCCGTCGATGGTGTGGAACTCGTGCAGTTCCGCGATACCGAGCGCCCGTATCGCGCCGGTCGCTTTGCGCTCTATTCAGAAGACGCCGCCATCCGCGTGCATGAGGTGTCCAGCCTGTGACGCCCGCCGTCGAGCGAAGTCCTTAGAAGCGAGCTCTGGCATGACGCCGAGCGTTCTCCTACGTTGCGCCATGCCCGACGCCAATCAAAATCGTGACTTTTGTCACGCGCATCGCTCGCCCAGGCGTCACGTGTGGTGCGCGCTGTTGGCGGCAGCCTTTGTCGGATCCACGCTGGTCGCACAACCGGTGGCCGCGCAACCGCCCGCGCCGAGCCAGGATTCGATCTTTAACGCTGCGATGAACCGCGCCTACGACGCGCTGCGGGCGGGCGATTCAACGGCGGCCATCTCCGGATTTCGCGAAGCGCTGCGACGTGATCCGTCTTCGGCGACAGCGCACTTCCAGTTGGGTTACATACTGCTCGCGCTGGGTCGGCGAGAAGACGCGGCCACGGAATTTGAAGAAGGACTGGCGCGGGATTTTTCGCAGGACGCACCACGTCGACAGCTCGGTTATTTATACGCGGATCTCGGCAGGCATCGCGACGCACTGCGTGTGTTCACCGGTTTGCGCGACGATCAAAAAGCGATTCCGCGCGACTACGTCGCGATTGGCAACTTGTCCTCAATGCTACGTGATCGCTCAGGCGCAGAGACAGCCTTTCGAGCGGCGATTGCAACCGGTGATACCAGCGTAGCGACTGATGCACGTCGCGGACTGGACGGTGTTTCGCAAACCGGTGTTGGTGCCGGTTGGTTTGGCGAGCTGTATGCGGCGCCGTTCTATCAGGATCGATTCGACAACACGGTTGGCCTTGGTTTTGCGCGCGCAGGAGTGCGCGGTGGAGGCTGGTGGCGTCCGTCCGTGTACGCCTCGCTTCGTGTCACGCGCGACTCGCGTTCAACCGGCGGTCGTCAGCCTGTGCTGTTCAACGACAATACGCTGATCCCGGCGCTTGGTGTGCGCGTGTCTCCGGGTGGTGTTGGTCTCGCCCTGTATGCGGAAGCAGGCGCAGCGTACGACCTCGTGGGAGAACCGAGTGAGTGGCAGCGTGATCTGCGGGCCGGTGCGAACTATGCGTTTGCCCACGAGCAATCGCTGCGCAACGGACTGGCGCCGATTCTGATCACTGAGCTTTCGGCCGACGCCTCGTTCTACGAGCGATTCGATCGCAACGTGATAGCCTACGCGCAGCTGCGTGAATCCCTGCGATTGTACAAAGGGAATCATGTGGCGTTTGATCTGTTCGGTCGCGCGTGGGGGTCCACGGATTCACGCGGCGATTTTTTTAATCGTGTGATCGAAGGTGGTGGTGGTGCAGCACTGCATCTGAGTGTTGGCACTGTTCGTACAAGCGTGTACGTCGACGTACTGCGCGGTCGCTATCTGCAGCAACCTCCGTCGTCCTCATCGCTCTCGCGTACGTACGACGATTGGCGTGTAACAGTCGCGACCGGTCTGTTTCGCTTCCTGCCATTCGATCGCCCATGAGCTTCCTCGATTGGTTCGTCGTCGTTATCGCCGCCTGTTATATCATTTTCGCGATCGATGACCTGATCTTTGACGTCACGTATTGGTTTGGTCGCTTGATGGGTTGGTGGGAGCGTCCGCGCGTTCGCCAGGCGGATCTCGACGCCGTACCGCAAAAGAAGATCGCGTGGTTGATTCCGGCGTGGAGTGAAGACGAAGTGATCGCCGGCATGCTCACGTACAATCTTGGTCGGATTGACTATGATCGGTACGACGTGTGGGTTGGCACGTACCAGAACGATCCCGCCACACAGCAGGAAGTGGCGAAGGTGGCGCAGTTCTCGCCGCGCGTGCGTTGGGTGGTCACGGATCATGACGGCCCAACGTCAAAAGCGGATTGCATGAACAACATTGTGGCGGGCTTGCAGCGTCATGAGCTGGCCACCGGTGAGCGCTACGACCTGATCGTGATGCACGATCCGGAAGACATCATTCATCCGCTCGAGTTCAAGCTCACCAACTGGTACTTCAGTTCGGAAGAAGTCGACTTTGTGCAGCTGCCGGTGCTGTCCACGTCACCCAAGTGGTATGACTTCGTCGCTGGTACGTATATCGACGAGTTCTCGGAGATGTATGCCAAGAACATGTACGTGCGTCAGCGCCTCACGCCGTTTGTGCCCAGCGCCGGTGTGGCCACCACCATGCGTCGCAGCGCGCTCGAAGAACTGATTGATGAAACCGGTGGTCTGCCGTACGCTGTCAATTCACTGACCGAGGATTACGACCTCGGTCTGAAAATGGCGATCGCCGATCGTCGCACGAAGTTTCTGTCGCAGAAGATCGAGGTTACCGACGAAGACGGAAAGACGAGTGAGGAGTTGGTGGCCACGTGGGCGCCGTTCCCGCACACGTTCGATACCGCAGTCCGTCAGCGCACGCGCTGGATGTCGGGCATTGTGTTTCAGGCGTGGGAGCACTGGAAGTGGCCGGGCACGCTCGGACTCAAGTGGGTGCTGGCGCATGACCGACGGGGGCCGTTCGGCTATCTCGTGGTGCTCTTTGGTTACCTGCTGGTGCTCGCGCTCGTGTCTTACGAGTGGGTGCGAACGTTCTACGACCCCACGCTGCCCAAGGTGCTTCAGCATCCGGCGTTCACGACGCTGTTCTTCATTGGAATTTTTCTGCTCGTCAATCGATTGCTGCAGCGAGCCATCGCTGTGCATCGGTTCTACGGTCTGGGACAGGCGCTCCTGGCCATTTTCCGGACGCCGTTCAGCAACCTGGTGAACATGGTCGCTTCATTCCGTGCTGCGTGGCGCTACTGGTACAGTCAGGCCACCGGCAAACCCATGACGTGGGACAAAACATCGCACGCGATTCCTCCGGTGATCGCGCGCTCGTTGCGCATTGGTGAGCGACTCGTGCTGGCCGGAAAGATCACGCCGCAGCAGCTGATGCTCGCGCTTGGTGCGCAGCGGCAGCGTCAACGTCCGATCGGCGAGATTCTGGTGTCGCAGGGCGCGATTTCGCGAAGCGAACTGCGCGCTGAGTTGGGGGCCTGACATGCCATTCGGCAAACCGCGTCGTTCGTCGGCCAGTCTGCAGGTGTCGCGCGTCAGTGCGCCGGC
>JALHNZ010000071.1 GCA_022843265.1 Gemmatimonadaceae bacterium | reverse complement strand
TACGACCGGGATTTTGACGTCATCGCAGGGCTGTCACGAGTTGAACCGTAGCTCAAAGCCCCGCCGTGAAAGTTGGCAGCGAAGACACTCCCTGCCTGCAAACGGTCGCAGCATACCTGCTACTCGGCGGGTCCGGTGGCGCTCGGCGCCGGCAGCCGATCGTTGACCAGAAACTGCGCGCGTCCGAACTCGAATGTCTGTCGCGTACGCAGATGGTCACCTCGCGTGAAATCCACGGTCTGTCGTGTGGCGGTGCAGTGCCACCGTTCGAACTGTTGTGGCTGAGCCTGATGAAACACCGCAGGAGTAAACGCGCCGATGTTGACGCCGTTGTGTGTATCGCGCGCCGACGTGAACGTGAACATTTCCACCTGCGCGTCACGCATACTTCGGCCGAGTGGTTGCGATGCGATGTGTGACTTTGGCGACGAGATGTCAGCTGCATGGGCCGCAAACGGCGGCGCCGTGAGCTCGATGCCACGCTCGCTTCGCATGCGAATGGTGAAACTCGACAGCGCGGTGATAACGGGCTCCAGTTCCGCTTGTGAGCCCTCAAGGAACAGCAGCCGGTAGTACGCCACCTCGGCGAACGCGGTGCGTTGTTGCAGCGAGCCGTACCAGATGCCTCGTTCCTGTCGAGTGCCGAACCGCGAGCCGTAGCGAAGCGGCGGATAACGAAACGGCGTGAAGAGCAGGTAGTGCAGGCGCACGCCCACCTGAGCCGGAGGCTTGACGCGATCCAGCAACGCTTCGAGCAACTCCTGTTCGGCCGCGGAGCTCACGAGTTTTCGCGTGGAAACTTCGTGTTGTGACTCCACCACACGCCACGCCGAAAAGCGCAGCGGCCGAATCTCAGAGTCGCCCGCGCATTGCATCCAGATACTGGACGACATCGACCAACCCCTCGACGGTTCGGATTCGATCGGCGGGCACGCCGCCGAGATGGTCATTCATGGCGTGCAGCCAGGCGCGGGCCTTGTGGTCATCACCACCCACGAGTGCGTCGAGGGAGCGAAAAAGGCGGATGAACATCAGCGCCAGCTCGGCTTCCTTGGTCTCCGGTTCCACGCCGCGGCTGCGCTGCATGCGCGAGACGGATGCCTCGCTCACGCCGATGACGGCGGCCAGGTGGCGGCTCGTGAGCCCCAGACGCTCGGCGGCGGAGAGCGCCGCCTTGGCGATGACGAACGCCGGATCCGGCGCGGGGAGGCGTGTTGACAGGGCCGGCATACTTGAAAGGATATTGGTAGATACTTTCCTGTGCAAGGGATCGGTGGCTCTCGCGGTACGCCGGATGGCGGAAGGCAACGCAGCTCCCCTTCGCCAGGCGCCTGTTTGCGGCGCCCCGGCGAGACCCTTGCATATGCCACCCAAGTTGGCTAATCTCAAGGTCTTGGCCTGAATCGGCTCCGTTTTGTGCGGGGGTGAGGCAGGCAGTCGTGTCGGCCCGCCGGCCACTTTTCCCAGCACATGTGCGCGGGATCGTCGTGTCTCATTTCGAGATACATCAACGATGCATCACATGTGATCCACCGACGAACATCCGTGTGAAACGCGGTTGTTCGCCACGGCGCGTAAGCGTCGGGACGCGAGAGCGTCGAGGGGTATTCACGTGAAGGTTCGCAGCAGCGTCAAGCCGATCTGCGAGCACTGCAAGGTCGTTAAGCGACAGGGCGTGACTCGCATTATCTGCAAGCGCAATCCCAAGCACAAGCAGCGTCAAGGCTAAGGGGAGCGCTTAATACATGGCACGTATTTCTGGTGTCGATCTCCCGCGCGACAAAAAGGTTGAGATCGGCCTTACCTACATCTTCGGCATTGGGCGCAGCATGGCCCAGCGCATCCTCGCCGCCGCAGGAGTGGACAGCGCCCAGCGCGTTCGCGATCTGTCGGACAGCGACGTCAACAAACTGCGTCAGGAGATCGAGCGCAATCATCGCGTGGAAGGTGCGTTGCGCACTGAAGTCGCGATGAACGTGAAGCGTCTCATGGACGTGGGTTCCTATCGTGGTGGCCGTCACCGTCGCGGGCTTCCCGTGCGTGGGCAGCGTACACACACCAACGCGCGCACCAAGAAGGGGCCGCGCCGCGCTATTGCGGGCAAGAAGAAGGTGACCAAGTAAACCATGGCTACCGCAAAAAAGAGCAAGCGCGTCGTCGAGGCGGAAGGCATCGCCCACGTCAGCGCCACGTTCAACAACACGACCATCACGATCACGGACATGCACGGCAACGCCGTGTCGTGGGGGTCCGCCGGCAAGGCCGGCTTCAAGGGTTCCAAGAAGTCCACACCGTTTGCCGCCACCGTGGCGGGCGAACAGTGCGCGCGCGAGGCCTTGTCGGCCGGCGTGCGCCGGGTGCATGTGCGCGTGCAGGGTCCGGGAAGCGGCCGCGAGTCGGCCATCCAGGCGCTGTCCACCGCCGGTCTTCAGGTCAAGTCCATTCGCGACGTCACGCCGATTCCGCATAACGGCTGCCGTCCGCCCAAGCGTCGGAGAGTCTGATCATGGCACGTTATACAGGCGCGTCGTGCCGTCAGTGCCGTCGCGAAGGCCAGAAGTTGTTCCTCAAGGGCACCAAGTGTTTTACCGAGAAGTGCCCGGTTGAGCGTCGTCCGTATGCGCCAGGCCAGCATGGTCAGGCCACGGCGCGTCGCCGCAAGATGTCGGAGTACGCCAAGCAGCTGCGCGAGAAGCAGAAGATCAAGCGCATGTACGGCGTGAGCGAAAAGCAGTTCCGTAATACGTTCGACAAGGTGTCCACGTTGCCCGGCATCACCGGTCACAACCTGATCGCCGCCCTCGAAACGCGTCTCGACAATGTGGTGTACCGCATGGGTTTTGCGCCGAGCCGTAAGGCCGCGCGTCAGCTCATCCGTCACCGCCACATCGAGGTCAAGCAGCGCAAGCTCGACATCCCGTCGTACCAGGTGCGTCCGGGTGAAGAAGTGCGCGTCAAGCAGAGCTCACGCGAGCTCGTGCTGGTGCAGGCCGCGATGGAGCAGGCGGCGCGTGGCGCGCCGATGTCGTGGATTGCCGTAGACCGTGAGTCGTACAGCGGTCGTGTGTTGGAGAAGCCGATTCGTTCGGCGATTCCGCTCGCGGCGCAGGAACAGCTCGTCGTCGAACTGTACTCCAAGTAAGTAGCACCATTGGCGGGTCGGCCGTGCGCCGGTCCGCCAATGTGGTGTGCGCTCATCCGCACATCGATGTCCAGCGACACGCGAGTGTCGATGGTCGGGACCCGCACTCCCGTACGAGCGTGCCACGCGGCGGGGCGAGGCACGGCGTCGCGATGGCAACGAATGTTGCCATCGTGAGACCAACTTCAGAGACCATACGATTATGTCAAACCAGATCGACCTGAGCGGATTGGTACGGCCGCAGCTCGTGGAAGCCACGAAGCGCGACGATCAGCCGATGATGGCAGAGTTCCGTCTGCAGCCGCTGGAGCGCGGCTTCGGACACACGTTGGGTAATGCAATGCGTCGTTTGCTGCTCTCCTCGCTGCGCGGTTCCGCAGTGTGGGCGTTCCGCATTGATGGTGTGGTGCATGAGCATCAGACCATCGCCGGCGTGATTGAAGATGTGCATCAGATTATCGCCAACCTCAAGAATCTCACGTTGGCGTTGCCGGACGATGTGGAATCCACCGTGGTGCGCCTGAAGAAGGTGGGCCCGGGTGCGGTGACGGGCGCGGACATTGAAGCCACGGGCGGTGTGCGCGTGGTTGGCGCAGCCCATCACCTGTTTACGATCACCGACGAGCGCGATCTCTCGGTCGAGCTCTACGTGAACAAGGGACGCGGCTACGTGGAAGCGGAGCAGCATCCGATGGATCGTGCGTTGCCAGTGGATACGGTGCGCATTGATGCCATTTACAACCCCGTGCGTCGCTGCAACTTCACCGTCGCGGAAACGCGCGTTGGACAGCGCACCGACTACGATCGTCTCACCCTCACGGTGGAAACGAACGGCACGATCTCGCCGGAAGAAGCGGTGTCGTATGCGGCCGCCCTGGCGCAGACGCACTTCCAGTACTTCGTGGGCTTCGGTTCGTCCACGTCGATTTCCATTGGCGCGGCAGATGCCGCGGCCAACAGCGACGCGCTGCGTTTGGCGGAGCTGTTCCGTACCCCGATCGACGACATGGAGTTGTCTGTTCGCTCGGTTAATTCACTCAAGAACTCGAACATCCGTTCGCTCGGTGACCTCGTGCGTCAGACCGAAGCGCAGATCCTGCAGGTGAAGAACTTCGGCAAGAAGTCGCTGAATGAAATCGCCGAGCTCCTGGAGCGTCAGGGTCTGAACTTTGGCATGCGGTACGAAGAGTCACCATCGGAAGGCGTTCGCATTCTCGATATGGGGACGCCCCCCAGCCGCGCTGCCGAAAACGCGCCGGACGACGAAGAGGAAGACGAGGAGTGATGTCATGCGCCATCGCAAGGCCCACCGCCAGCTAAGGCGGACGAGCGAGCAGCGTCTTGCGCTGCTCCGCAATCTTGCCACCTCGCTCATCGAGGTCGGTGCGATTGAAACGACAGAAGCCAAAGCCAAGGAGCTGCGGCCGTTTGTCGAGAAGTTGATCACCAAGGCCCGGGCTGGCACGCTGCACGCGCGCCGTCTCGCTGGTCGTCACGTGCGCAAGCGCGAGGCTGCGGACAAGCTCTTCCAGGAGATTGGTCCGAAGTTCGCCACGCGTAACGGTGGCTACACGCGCATTCTCAAGACTGGTCACCGCAAGGGTGACGGTGCTGAAATGGCGCGTATTGAGCTCATTCTTAACTGAGGGCCGACATCATGGCCATCAATCGCAGTCGCTGCTGGACGTGTAACAAGGGCGTCGCCCATGGCAACAGTGTCTCGCACGCCAACAACAAAACGCGTCGCGTCTGGAAGCCGAATCTCCAGGTGATGCGTGTAGAGCACGAAGGCGCGATCATCAAGGTGAAGGTCTGCACGCGTTGCATGTCGGCCGGTAAGGCCGTCCGTGCACCGCGCGGCCAGGTCGCTGTCGCGTAGTGTGTCGCGCCCCGCGCGCGTGATTTGATGTCATGCACGCGCGATACAGCGGGGAGCTCGGTTTACGGGCTCCCCGCTGTTGTGTATCCATTGGCAGTTCGTACGGGTTGTTGTGGTACGACGTCGATTTCCTTTCGTTTCCTCTCGCTGTGACAGGCATGCCCACTGCGCTCATCACTGGAATTACCGGTCAGGACGGTTCGTACCTTGCGGAGCACTTGCTCGCGAAAGGCTATCGCGTGTGCGGTATTGTGCGCCGTTCCTCCACGACGCCGTACGAACGCATTGCGCATCTGATCGATGACATCGAGTTGTTCTCCGCCGATTTGCTCGATCAGACGTCGCTCGTAGACGCGGTGGACGCCGTGAAACCCGATGAGATCTACAATCTCGCGGCGCAGAGTTTTGTGCAGACGTCATGGACGCAGCCGGTGCTTACCGGCGAGTTCACCGCGCTCGGTGTCACGCGCGCACTCGAAGCGATGCGCAAAGCGGCGCCGAAGGCGCGCTTTTATCAGGCGTCCAGCAGCGAGCAGTTCGGCAAAGTGGTGGAAACGCCGCAGAGCGAAAACACCCCGTTCTATCCGCGGTCTCCTTACGGTGTGGCCAAGGTGTACGGTCACTGGATCACCGTGAACTACCGCGAAAGTTTTGATTTGTACGCGGTGTCCGGCATTCTGTTCAATCACGAATCGCCGCGTCGCGGACTGGAGTTTGTCACGCGTAAAATTTCTGATGGCGTCGCACGCATCAAGCATGGGTTGGCCACGGAACTACGGCTGGGCAATCTCGACGCGCGACGTGATTGGGGATTTGCCGGCGACTACGTCGACGCGATGTGGCGCATGCTGCAGTCCGATACGCCGGATGATTACGTGATCGGCACCGGCAGTACGTTCTCCGTGCAGGAATTTTGCGCGGCGGCGTTCGGCGCGGTGGACCTCGAATGGCGCGACTATGTGAAGCAAGACGAACGCTTTTTCCGACCCGCGGAAGTTGACCTGCTGGTTGCGGATCCGACCAAAGCCAAAACGCAGCTGGGCTGGACGCCGACGGTCACGTTCGAAGAGCTTGTGCGGCGCATGGTCGAGGCCGACATGGACCGCTGGGCGCAGCGCCGCGGGTGAACCACACCGGTGCGGGACGGGCGTTGGTCACGGGGGGCGCCGGCTTTGTCGGCGGCTACCTGTTGCGCGCGCTACTCAACGACGGCTGGCACGTGACGGCGACGGCGCTTGAGCCGGCGCCGTCCCACAGCCGCGATGTGTCGTGGGTGTACGGCGACCTGCGCCACCCCGAGCATGTACATGCGGCTGTGCACGCGTCGCGTCCCGATCTGGTGATTCATCTCGCGGCGATTTCACATTTACCAACCGCGGCCGCGAATCCCGCCATGGCGTGGGATGTGAATGTAACGGCCAGCGTGCGCTTGCTCGACGCGTTAGCGCGCGAACACACGGCTGGCATCCTGTCGCCGCGCGTGCTGCTTATTGGCAGCGCCGAACAGTATGGCCGGCACGATCTGGGGCAGGAGCGTCTGCGCGAAACGCATACGCTCGCGCCGCGCACTGTGTACGCGGCCACCAAGACGGCGCAGGAAGTGGCCGGTTTGCAGGTGTGGCGTTCCACAGGGCTTCCGGTGATCCCCGTGCGACCGTTCAATCACAGCGGGCGAGGGCAGGATGCGCGGTTTCTGCTGCCCGCGCTGGTATCGCGAGCACTCGCGCTGCGCGATGCACCCAACGATGCGCCCCTGCTGCTCGGCAACAGCTCACCAATTCGTGATTTTCTCCATGTGAGCGACGTCGTGGCCGCCTATATTGCATTAGGTCGAGACGGGGTCGCTGGCGAGGCGTATAACGTTGCCAGTGGGACGGGGTGGTCGGTGCAAGACGTGGCCGAACGCATTCTCTCCCGTGTCGGCCGAGCTCCTGTCATCGCGGAAGATCCGGCGCTGGTTCGCCCAGTCGACGTGCCTTCCCTTGTTGGTGATCCCTCACGCATTCAGGATGCCACCGGTTGGCGTCCTCAGCGTTCCTTCGACGATCTCTTGGACGACCTTCTGCATGCCGAAGCGCACTGACCTGCACCGGATTCTCGTGATCGGCTCCGGGCCGATTGTCATTGGACAGGCCGCCGAATTTGACTACTCCGGAACGCAAGCACTGAAAGCGCTGCGTGAAGAAGGGTATGAAGTGATCTTGGTGAATTCGAACCCGGCCACGATCATGACCGATCCCGAGTTCGCCGATCGCACCTACGTCGAGCCGGTGACACCGGAGTTCGTGGAGAAGGTGATTGCGCGCGAACGTCCGGATGCGATTCTGCCCACGATGGGCGGGCAGACGGCGCTCAATGTCGCGCTCTCGCTGTACGACTCGGGTGTGCTCGCGAAGTACGGCGTCGAACTCATCGGAGCCAATGCGCGCGCGATTCGTCTCGCGGAAGACCGCAAGCTGTTCGCCGAAGCCATGACGCGCATCGGATTGAACAGCCCGGCTGGTCGCACGGTCACCTCGTTTGAGGAAGCGGCGGCGGCCGTTGAGGAGTTCGGTTTCCCGTCGATCATTCGACCATCGTTCACGCTCGGTGGATCGGGTGGCGGTGTCGCGTACAATCGCGATGAGTTCGAGCAGATTGTGCGCCGCGGACTCGACATGTCTCCGGTGCATTCCGTGCTGGTCGAACGCTCGTTGCTCGGCTGGAAGGAGTTCGAGCTGGAGCTGATGCGCGATCGCATGGACAACGTGATCATTGTCTGCTCCATCGAGAACTTTGATCCGATGGGCGTGCACACGGGCGACTCGATCACGGTGGCGCCGGCCATGACGCTCACCGATCGTGAGTATCAGACCATGCGTGACGCGTCTATCGCGATCATCCGCGAGATCGGTGTGGATGCGGGCGGTTGCAACATTCAGTTCGCGGTGAATCCGGAAAACGGTGACTTGATTGTCATCGAAATGAATCCGCGCGTGTCACGTTCGTCAGCGCTCGCGTCCAAGGCCACTGGGTATCCCATCGCGCGCATCAGCGCGAAGCTCTCCGTGGGTTACACGCTGGACGAGTTGCCGAACGACATCACCAAGACAACGCCCGCGTCGTTCGAGCCGGTGCTCGACTACGTCGTGGTCAAGTGTCCACGGTTTGCGTTTGAAAAGTTCGTGGCCGCCAATCCGGTGCTCACTACGCAGATGAAGTCGGTGGGTGAGTCGATGGCGATTGGCCGTACGTTCAAGGACGCCTTTCAGAAGGCGCTGCGCGCGCTTGAGACGGGTCGTATCGGCTGGCAGGCAGCGGATCGGCTGATTGACGATCGACTCACCGACGAAAGTGTGGAGTCGCTACGGCGCGCGTTGCGCACGCCAACACCGGAGCGCGTGTATCAGCTCAAGCGTGCCATGCGGGCTGGATTTTCTGTGAGCGAAGTGGCGTCGCTCTCGGGCATCGATCCCTGGTTCGTGTCGCAACTCGCCGAACTGCTTGAAGCAGAAGACGAGTACGCCGCGTTGCCAGCAGACGGACTGACGGCCGATGCGACACGTCGCATGAAGCGTTTTGGATTCTCCGATCGGCAGCTGGGCAAACTGCGCGATGAAAGCGAAACGGATGTGCGCACGCGTCGGTGGGCGCTCGGCGTTCGCCCCGTGTATCGCATGGTGGATACGTGTGCGGGCGAGTTCCCGTCCAGCACACCGTATCTGTATTCGTGCTACGACGAAGCGGATGAAGCGCCGACTTCGGATCGCCGAAAAGTGGTGATTCTCGGCTCCGGACCGAATCGCATTGGGCAGGGTGTGGAGTTCGACTACTGCTGCGTGCGCGCGGTACTGGCGCTGCGTGATCAGGGATTCGAAACGATCATGATCAACTCGAATCCCGAAACGGTTTCCACAGACTTCGACGTCTCGAACAAGCTGTACTTCGAACCGCTGTCATTCGAAGATGTGCTCGAGATCGTCATGCGCGAGCAGCCTGAGGGTGTGATTGTGCAGCTGGGTGGTCAGACACCGCTCAAGCTGACCCGTGCGCTGGAAGCGGCCGGTGTGCGCATTCTCGGTACCTCGCCGGATGCGATTGATATTGCCGAAGACCGCCGCCGTTTCGAGAAGATTGCGCGCGAGCTTGGTATCGCGCAGCCGCCCAACGGCACGGCGACATCGGTGGAAGAAGCGGTGGAGATTGCCAACCGCATTGGGTATCCGGTGCTGGTGCGTCCCTCCTATGTGCTCGGCGGGCGGGCCATGGAAATCGTGTACGACGATGAATCGCTTCGTGACTATTTCGACCGGGCCGCACGTGTCAGCGAGGACCGACCGGTGCTCGTGGACTGTTTCCTCGAAGACGCGTTCGAAGCCGACGTTGATGCGCTCAGCGACGGAACGGATGTAGTGATTGGTGCGGTGATGGAGCACATCGAAGAAGCCGGTATTCACTCCGGTGACTCGGCCTGTGTCCTGCCGCCGTACCTGATTCCACCGCACGCGGTCGAAACGATGAAGCAGCACGCGGTGGCCATGGCCAAGGCGCTCGGTGTGGTGGGATTGATGAACGCGCAGTTCGCGTACAAGGATGGTGTGGTGTACGTGATCGAAGTGAATCCGCGCGCGTCACGCACGATTCCATTTGTGTCGAAGGCGATTGGTGTGCCGCTCGCGTCGTTGGCCGCGCGCCTGATGCTTGGCGAAACGCTGGCGCAGGTGGGGCTCACGCACGAACTGGTGCCCGACTTTTACAGCGTGAAAGAAGCGGTGTTTCCGTTCAACAAGTTCCGCGAGTCGGATCCCGTGCTTGGTCCGGAAATGCGTTCGACGGGCGAGGTCATGGGCATCGACCGCGACTTCGGCACCGCGTTCCTCAAGTCACAGCTGGCGGCCGACAATGCATTGCCGCGTGAAGGCGCCGTATTTCTCACGGTGAACGACAGCGACAAGCCGGCGGCGGCCGAACTCGCGGCGCGATTGCACGCGCTCGGATTCAAGCTGTACGCCACCGATGGGACGGCGGCGTTTCTTGACGCGCGCGGCGTGCCAGTCACGCGTGTGCTCAAGGTCAACGAAGGCCGTCCGCACGGTGTGGACCTGATTGTGAACGGTGAAGTGCACCTGCTCGTGAATACGCCGCTCGGCAAGCACGCGCAGCAGGATGACGAACGGTTGCGCATGGCCGCGCTGGCAAATCGTGTACCGTATACGACTACGCTCAGCGCGGCGAATGCGGCGTGCGATGCGATCACGGCGCGGCGCTCCAACGATCCGGGGGTGCGCTCGCTGCAGGAGTGGCACGCCGCGTTGCACGGTCGACCCGTACCCTCGCCGTTGGGAGGCGTCGCGTGACTGGCAGCGGCGCCGCGGGGCCGGCTCGCGCACCATCGGAGACGGTGGTCGTCAGTGCGAATCCTGAGCTGGTGGGCACGCCTGGCGCGGGTCATGTCTCGCGCGGCGTCACGCTGGGCGCGGGGTCACTTGTGCACGAATCCGCCTATGTGGACGAAGGCGCCGTGATTGGTGTGCATTCGCGCGTCTGGCATTTCGCGCACGTCATGGGCGGCGCGGTGATTGGTGATCGGTGTTCGCTGGGTCAGAATGTCGTGGTCATGAATGGCGTGCGGATTGGTGACAACTGCAAGATTCAGAACAACGTGTCGCTGTACGAAGGCGTCGAGTTGGGAGACGATGTATTTTGCGGCCCGTCCATGGTGTTCACGAACGTGATGAATCCGCGGAGCGCCGTATCTCGCAAGTCGGAGTATCGCCCGACCTATGTGCACCGTGGTGCATCGATTGGTGCCAATGCCACGATCGTGTGTGGTGTCACGCTCGGCGAGTATTGTTTTGTGGCGGCTGGCGCCGTCATCACGCGCGATGTGCCCGCCTATGCGCTGGTCGCGGGTGTGCCGTCCAGACAGTTGGGGTGGATGTCGCGTGCCGGACATCGCATGGTGAGTGACGGCGTTGATGCGAGTGCTGCTGACGCGGAGTTGCTGCGTTGTCCGGAAACGGGCGAGCGCTATCGTCGTGTCGGTGGTGTGGTGTCGCTGGTCGAGACGGCCGCGTGAGCACGACCGCAAACCCGTTCCCGCCCGTGCGCATCGCCCTTGTTGGTTGCGGTCGCATTGCCAGGAATCACTTTGATGCGATCGCGCGTGTTGACGGACTCGAACTCGTCGCGGTGTGTGATACGCTCCCCGATCGCGCACAGAGTGCGGGGGAAGCGAACAACGTGCCGTGGTTCACCACGCTTGAAGAGATGCTGGAGCGCGTTCCCTCCGATGCGGTCGTGGTCGCGACGCCATCGGGACTGCACCCGCAGCACGGCATCATCGCGGCGCGCGCCGGACGGCATGTGATTGCCGAAAAGCCCATGGCAATTTCGTTGCACGCCGCCGACGCGTTGGTGCAAGCGTGTGACGACGCGGGGGTGCGGTTGTTTGTGGTCAAGCAGAATCGGTTGAACCCACCCATCCAGTTGCTCAAGCGCGCCTTGGACAAGGGCCGTTTTGGCCGGCTGTACATGGCGAATTGCACGGTGCGCTGGACGCGTCCGCAGGAGTACTACGATCAGGCGCCGTGGCGTGGCACGTGGGAGTTCGACGGCGGCGCGTTCATGAATCAGGCGTCGCACTACGTGGACCTGATCCAGTGGTTGGTTGGGCCCGTTGAGAGTGTGATCGCGAAAACGGCCACACTGGCACGCAAAATCGAAGCGGAAGATACCGGTGCCGCGATTCTGCGTTTCCGCAGCGGGGCGCTCGGCGTCCTTGAAGTGACCATGCTGACCTATCCGCGCAATCTTGAAGGATCCATCACGCTGCTTGGCGAGAAGGGCTCGGTGCGCATTGGCGGCACGGCGGTGAATCGGGTGGAGCACTGGGAGTTTGCCGACTACGATGACGACGACAAACTCGTGGACACGGCCGCGCCCAATCCGCCCACGGTGTACGGCCACGGGCACGAGGGGTATTACCGGAACGTGCTCGCTGTGCTGCGCGGCGAGGCGCAACCTGACACCGACGGTCGCAGTGGTCGCAAGTCGCTCGAATTGATTCTTGGTATTTACGAGTCCGCCCGTACGGGCCGCGAAGTGCCGTTGCCGCTGCGCACCGGCGTCGCGTAACTCTTCCTTCACGCACTGACTGTTCCGATGGCCGTCCCACTGCTCGACCTGAAGGCACAACACGCCACGATCCGCGACGAAGTGCTCGCGGCGGCGATGTCCGTGATCGATGGACAAACGTTCATTCTTGGTGAGCCCGTTGGCCAGCTTGAGTGCGCCGTAGCCGGCCTGTCAGGTACCAGATACGCGGTGGGTTGCGCCAATGGCACGGACGCGCTGCTCATCGCGCTGCGGGCGCTCGGCGTGGGTCACGGTGATGAAGTGGTCACGACACCGTTCACCTTTTTTGCAACGGCGGGTGCGATTCACAATGTGGGCGCGCGCCCGGTATTTGTGGACATTGCGCCCACCACGTACAACATCGTGCCGGACGGTGTGGCGTCGGCGATGTCGTCGCGCACCAAGGCGGTGATCGCGGTGGACTTGTTCGGGCAGATGGCGCCGATCGAAGCGATCGCAGCGGTCGCGCGCGACGTGCCCGTGATCGAGGATGCGGCGCAGAGCATTGGCGCGCGGCGCCGAGTGGAAGACCGCTGGGTGATGGCCGGTGAAGCCGCGACGATCGGTACGTTCAGTTTCTTCCCATCCAAGAATCTTGGTGGCTGGGGAGACGGCGGCATGATGGTGACACAGAACGAAGCGTTGTTCGAGGCGATGTCCAAGTTGCGCACGCATGGGAGTCGGCGTACGTACTACCACGAAATGGTGGGGTACAACAGTCGTCTCGACACGCTGCAGGCGGCCGTGTTGTTGGCCAAGCTGCCGCACCTCGACACGTGGAGTGCAGCGCGTCGCGAGAACGCCGCGTTTTACGATGGCGCGTTTGCCGATGTGGCGGAGATCGGTTGCCCGGTCATCGATCCGCGCAATGAGTCGATTTTTAATCAGTACACGATACGTGTTCCCAAGCGTGACGCGTTGCAGGCGCATTTGAAGGATGCGGGTATCGGCACCTCGGTGTACTATCCGCTGCCGTTGCACCTGCAACCCTGTTTTGCCTATCTGGGGTATCAGGAAGGGCAGTGTCCGGAAGCAGAGCGCGCCTCCCGTGAGGTGCTGTCACTGCCCATTTATCCCGAACTTTCACGCACCCAGCTCGAAGAAGTGGCGAGCGCGGTCCGCGCATTCTTTGGGCGCTAAGCGCTCAGCATTGGAGAACACGCATGCAGGATAAAGTCCTCGCAAAGATTCACGATCGGTCCGCCATTGTTGGTGTGATCGGGCTCGGTTACGTGGGGTTGCCGCTCGCCATGGAGTTTGCGCGAGCCGGCTTCCGCGTGATCGGCTACGACGTGAGTCAGCGTGTGATCGACACACTCATGAGCGGCCAGTCGCACATTCAGGATGTCAAGTCGTCTGACGTGGCCACGGCGGTCGCAAACGGTTCGTTCGTCGCCACCACGGTCGAGTCGCGCCTCGGTGAATGCGACGCGATTTCTATTGCCGTGCCAACACCGCTGTCGAAAACGCGTGATCCCGACATGTCGTTCGTGCTCGCTGCGGCAGACGCCGTGCAGCGGCACGCGCACACAGGCATGCTGGTGGTGCTTGAGAGCACTACGTATCCGGGCACAACACGCGAGCTGCTGCAGCCGCGCATGGAAGCGGCCGGCCTTGAAGTGGGCCGCGATGTCTTCCTCGCCTTCAGCCCGGAGCGCGTAGATCCGGGCAACCCGGTCTACAACACGCACAACACGCCCAAAGTCGTGGGTGGCATTACGCCGGGCTGTGTCGCCACGGCCAGCGCGCTGTATCAGACCTGTATTGAGACGGTTGTGCCGGTGTCGTCGCCGGAAGCTGCAGAGCTGGTCAAGCTGCTCGAAAATACCTTCCGGGCGGTGAACATCGGCCTGGTGAACGAAATCGCGATTGTCTGTGACAAACTGGGCGTCAACGTGTGGGAAGTCATCGACGCGGCGGCCACCAAGCCGTTCGGGTTCATGAAGTTCACACCGGGTCCTGGTATCGGCGGACACTGCATTCCGCTCGATCCGCACTATCTCGCCTGGAAAATGCGCACGCTCAACTACAAAACACGGTTCATTGATCTGGCCAGCGAGATCAATTCGCAGATGCCGGACTACGTGGTCGAAAAAGTGTCTCGCGCATTGAACGACGAATCCAAGTCGGTGCGTGGCAGTCGCATTCTGGTGCTGGGCGTGGCGTACAAGCGTGACATCGACGATGTCCGCGAGAGTCCGGCGCTCGACATTATCCGGTTGCTCGAGGAGCGCGGCGCGCACGTCGAGTATCATGATCCGTTCGTCAGTCAGATTCGCGAAGATGATCACGTGCGCCGTACGGTTGATCTCTCCGAAGACATGCTGCGTTGGGCGGATGCCTGCGTGGTGGTGACCGACCACAAACAGATGGCCTGGCAGCGCGTCGTGGATCATGCGTCGTTGGTGGTTGATACGCGCAATGTGTGTGCCGGCCTGGCGCCGGGGCGTGCACGTGTTGTGGCCCTCGCTTCGGGGCATGCGGCGTGAGTGCTGTGTGGCGTCGTTCTCGTCCGATTTTTCTGGTTGCGCTCACCCTGAGTAGTGTGGTGGGTTGCAGGCGTGGCTTTCAGCCACGGGATTTCGCCAATCCTGACGCACTGTTTCGCGGGGCGATGCAGGAGTACAGCCAAGGCAAGTGGGCCAATGCGATCGCCGGCTTTGAACGGCTGACCATTGATCTCTCGTCTCGCGACTCGTTGCTGGTGCCCACGTATTACTACCTTGCCATGGCGCACGAGAAGCGCGGGGAGTTTCTGCTCTCGGCGCAGGCCTATGCGCGGTTGAGCGATGGCTTCCCGTCTGACACGCTCGCGCCACGTGCCATGCTTGGCGAGGGACGTTCGTATCAGCGCTTGTGGCGCAAGCCCGTGCTGGATGCGGACTACGGCGTGAAAGCGCTGGGTACCTATCGCGTATTGCTCACCACGTTTCCAGATACGCCGGAGGCGGCGGAGGCGACGAGCAGCATTGCCCAGGTGGAAGACTGGCTCGCGAAGAAGGACTACGAAGTGGGCATGCATTACATGCGCACCCGGAAAGCGTACGACTCCGCGATCATCTATTTCGAAGATGTGATCGAGACGTACCCGTCCACGCCGCACGCCAAGAAGGCGTGGATCGCCAAGGTGCTCGCGTATCGCGCCCGCAAGTGGAATGAAGAAGCGGCTGAAACGTGTGTTGAGCTGCATCAGCGCTATCAAGGTGATGCCGAGGTGGTCGAGCTCTGCGGACCACCCCCTCGTGCGCCGACGGACACCGTCCCGTCCACGCCGCCACGCCCCCCGTTCAACGACTAGGTGAGCGCCGGGCGATCGTCGTCGGGCGCGCTGCCGCGCATCGGGATTTTCGGCGGAAGCTTTGATCCGCCGCACATGGGGCACGTCCTCATGGCCAACGATGCGATCGACGCGCTGTCGCTCGACGAACTTCGGATCGTGCCGGCCAGCGTCCAGCCACTCAAGGGTGATGTCGCCAGCTCGGCGGTACACCGGGTGGCGATGGTCCGGGCTGCATTCGCGGGGCTCCCACGAGTCACCGTTGACACGATCGAAATTGAGCGGTCTGGGTTATCTTACATGGTTGAGACAGCGGAGCACTTTGTCCGGGAATGCCCGGACGCCGAGCTCTTCCTGTTGCTGGGCGCAGACTCGGCGGCATCGCTGGGCCGGTGGCGCGACCCGCAACGGCTCCTCAGCCTGGTGCAGTTGGTAGTGCTGGACCGATCGGATACGACAGACGCGCCGGCTGCAGAGCCCTGGCGAGACTGGCCCGGTATTCGATCGCCGCTGCGGCTGGCAACCCGGCGAATCGACGTTTCGTCTTCTGAAATTCGGACGCGGGTTGCGTCTGGTCGCCCAATTTGTGGATTCGTCCCCGAATCCGTCGCGTCCTATATCGCGACATCGGGGCTGTACCTTGCGAGGAACGCATGCTGAAGGGATTGATCAATCGCGTGTTTGGCACGCGTCACGAGCGTGAACAGAAGCGCGTCAAACCGATCATCGACGATGTGAAGTCGATGGAAGAGACGTTGCAAGCGATGTCCGACGCCGACCTGCAAGGGCAGACGGCGGTGTTTCGCGCGCGTCTGGCGGAGCGCACCAGCGATCTGGAGCGGCGCATCGCGGAGCTTAAAGAGGCCAAGCGTCAGGCCCAGGACGTCGCCGAACGCGAGCGCATTGACGACGAGCTCGGTGGAGCCGACGGACGCGGCGGTCTTGAGGGGGAGTTACGGCAGGCCATCGCCGACATGCTTGATGAGCTGCTTCCCGAGGCCTTTGCAACGGTACGCGAAGCGTGTCGTCGGCTGGTGGGCAATATCGTCATGGTGACAGGGCAGGAACTCACGTGGGATATGGTGCCGTACGATGTGCAGCTGGTCGGCGGTATTCAGCTGCACCTCGGCCGCATTGCCGAAATGGCCACCGGTGAAGGCAAGACGCTTGTGGCAACACTTCCCGCGTACCTGAATGCGCTGCCTGGTCGTGGTGTGCATCTGGTTACGGTGAACACGTATCTCGCGCGTCGTGACTCGCAGTGGATGGGGTACCTCTACCAGTGGTTGGGGCTGACGGTCGCGTGTCTGGATGATACAGAGCCAGGCTCGCCGCAGCGTCGCGCCGCCTACGCTGCGGATATCACCTACGGTACAAACAACGAGTTCGGCTTCGACTACCTGCGCGACAACATGGTGGTCAGCACAGAACAGCGCGTGCAGCGTCCGCATGTGTTCGCAATCATTGACGAAGTTGACTCCATTCTGATTGACGAAGCACGGACACCGCTGATCATCTCGGGCCCGGTCGGCAACGAAGGTGACGTGCAGTACGCGCATTACAACGCCGCAGTTGGTCGCCTCGTGCGTCGCCAGACAGACCTCGCCAATCAGCTGGTGGCCGACGGCGAGCGCGCGCTGGAAGCGGGTGATACATCCACCGCGGGCATGCAGTTGTACAAGGCGAAGCAGGGTGCGCCCAAGAACAAGCGTCTGCAGAAGGTGCTCAACGAGACGGGCGTGAAAACGCTCGTGCAGAAGATGGAGCTGGAGCACATCGCGGATCGCAAGTTGCCGATGGCGCGTCGAAACTTTCCGGATATCGAGAGTGAGTTGCTGTACGTTCTCGATGAAAAGGGACACACGGTGCACCTCACGGATCAGGGCGTCGACTTCATGTCGCCCGACGATCACGACTCCATGGTGCTGCCGGATATTTCCACCGCCATTCACAAGCTTGAGCGCGACACGAATCTTGAACCGGCGGAGCGCCTGGCGCAGCGGCAGGCAATCGAGCAGGAGTACGCGATCAAGAGCCAGACGCTGAACATCATTCATCAGCTGCTACGCGCGCACGCCTTGTACGAGCGCGACGTGAATTACGTGGTGCAGGAAGGGCAGGTGTTGATCGTGGACGAGTTCACGGGTCGCACCATGCCAGGGCGTCGCTGGTCAGAAGGATTGCATCAGGCCGTGGAAGCAAAGGAAGGCGTGCAGGTCAAGGGCGAAACACAAACGCTCGCGACCATCACGATTCAGAACTACTTCCGCATGTACGAAAAGCTGGCCGGTATGACGGGCACGGCGGAAACAGAAGAGAATGAGTTTCACCAGATCTATACGCTTGAAGTCTCGGTGATTCCCACGAATCGTCCGATCATCCGCGATGATCGTGACGACTGGGTATACAAAACACGGCGCGAAAAATACAACGCGATTGTGGAAGAAACGCGTCGTTTGCACGGGCTCGGATTCCCCGTGCTGGTGGGTACGGCGAGCGTGGAAGCCTCCGAAACATTGGCGCGCATGTTTGTACGCGCCGGTCTCAAGCACAACGTGCTCAACGCCAAGTATCACCAGCGTGAAGCCGAGATCGTGGCGCTCGCCGGACAGCCTGGTGCGATCACGATTGCCACGAACATGGCCGGTCGTGGTACCGACATCAAACTTGGCGGCAACGTACGCGAGTCCAAGCTGAGCACGGTCAAGGATCTCGATGGCAAGGAAGTGGAGATCACCGAAATTGGCGGTCTGCACATTATCGGTTCGGAGCGTCACGAGTCGCGACGTATTGACCGTCAGCTGCGCGGACGCGCCGGTCGACAGGGTGATCCAGGATCCTCGCAGTTTTTCCTGTCGCTCGAAGATGATCTCATGCGTCTCTTTGGCACCGATCGAATCGCCAAGCTGATGGATCGCATGGGCGCGCAGGAGGGTGAGGTGCTCACGCACCCGCTCATCACGCGTTCCATTGAACAAGCACAGAAGCGTGTCGAGTTGCAGAACTTCCAGTCACGGAAACGCCTGCTCGATTACGACGACGTCATGAATCAGCAGCGCGAGGTGATTTACTCGCAGCGTGCGTTTGCGCTTGAGGGTGGTGAGGAGCTCAAGGGTGAAGCCCGTAAGTTCATGGAGCGTGCGGCGGCGCGTCGCGTGGAAACGGCGCTCGCGATCTATGATTCGTCGGATCAGTGGGACTTTGGGCTCCTGCAGCAGGATCTGCTCATGAGCTACATGCTCACGGTGCCCGCGTTTGAGGCCGAGCCGTATCCGACGACGCTGCCCGACGCGAAGGAGGCTGCCGTAGCGGCCGCAGATCGGAAGAGCGT
>JALHNZ010000070.1 GCA_022843265.1 Gemmatimonadaceae bacterium | reverse complement strand
GCAGCGCACTGAGCGCAACAAGACCACAGAAACGAAGCACGACCATCTCTCCTCAAAGAAACCACACTCGGCGCCTGACGCCCCACCATTCAACCACTCCGTGCCAGCGCGCACAAGAAGGTATCTCAAATGACACCCGTTCAGGCCAGTTCAGCAAGGCGTCGATTTCGTGACACCCGAACACACGCCGCAACGTTGTCGCCTTATGGCAGAGCTCGCCAAAGAAAGGCCGACAGGACCATTCCGCAGATTCTTGACCCGCAGCGCCGCAGGCTGCACTTTAGCGCGTTGTCGGTCTTCAGAGATATCCATAACCGGGGTGGTCCCGTGCGTTCGAATGTGCGCACCGGCGCCACGCATACCGCAGTGAGCGCTGGTCGCTCCTCGGTGCGCGGGGCGTGGTGCATGGCCGTAATGATGAGTGTGCTGACTGGCTGCCGTGCCTCGGGCGGCGCGACGGCCACTGGCAACACCCTCGACGCCCAAACGGCTGCCGCGCTCGCTCAAGAGCGGCGCGTGGGCGCCGCGGATCGACGCACGATCGGTGTTCCGCCATTCCAATGGAATGGCGCCGATCCGCGTTTGACAGCGCTCGGATACGCGATTGCGGACCTTCTCGTGACCGATCTCGCGCGCAGCAGCCAGCTGCAGCTGGTCGAGCGGGCGCGACTGGGCGAGGTGTTGCGGGAAACCGATCTCGCCGCCGCCGGTCGTGTCGATTCCGCGACGGCGCCTCGCGTCGGCCTGCTGCTGGGCGCACAACGACTGATCCTGGGTTCGCTCGACACCTTGCCGTCGGGTGACCTGCGGCTCGGCGTTCGTGTGGCCGACGTGGCCACCGGCGTGTTGCAGCAGGCGCTTGATGCCCGTGCGCCACTCACGGATTTGCTCGCGGCGGAAAAAATCGTGGCGTTTCGTCTGTTCGACGCGCTCGGAGTGACCTTGACGCCGGCCGAGCGTGCGGCGGTGGAAGCCGCGAAACCTGCGGCCAGTCTTGATGCGCTCACGGCATACGGGCGTGGCGTGGAGGCTGAGTTGGCGGGCGACCGTCGGCGCGCGTATGACGAATACCAGCGGGCAGGCGGGATTTCGCCCAGCTTCGACCTCGCGTTCCAGCGCGCGTCGACGCTTCGCCAGATCGTCCAGGGTGAGGCTTCGGCGACGTCATTGCTTCCCGGCGTACGCCCCATCAACGCGGCCGTTGCTGGCACTGTCGATCGACTGAATCGACCGTTGGATTTCATCACCTCGTACGCGCGGCCGAGCGGCGGCGCCGGTGATCCCGCGTTTCCGAGCACGGTGGTAACGGTCGTGGTACGAGTGCGGCGCCCGTGAGCCCACGGATGGCGTACCGCCGGTCACGTGCGGTCGCGACCGGTCTCACCGCGCTCGGCGCGAGTCTCACGTTGCACGCGGCCAGTGCAGGCGCGCAGGAGCGCCTCGTTGGCAATCGCACGAGCGGCGTGGGTTTCTCGTACGAGCGTGTCACCTTTGGCGGCGCCGGCTTGCTGCAGTCGGCATTCGCGGGGATCGACACGGCTCGCGTGCAAAGCGTGGACCAGCTCACGTTGCCGATCACGGCCTCCACGCCGCTGGGCGCGGGGAGCTGGCGACTCGACGTGACCACACTGTACGCGTCGGGTCAGGTCACCTTCAGCGATCGGCTGGCGCCTGGTGGAACGCGCACCGCAAAGTTGAGTGGCCTGAGTGACGTGCGCACGCGTGCGACGGGACGGTTCCTGCACGACGCGGTCGTTATGACGGTTGGTCTCAATGTGCCAACGGGACGAACCACGCTCGACGGGTCGGAGTTCAGCGCGTTACGCATTGTGGCGTCTCCGGCACTCGGACTTGGCAGTTCGCCGGTTGGCGCCGGGGTGAGCGGCACGCTGGGGCTGGTGTTTGCGCAACAGGTCGGGCAGTGGTCGCTGGCCTATGGTTCGTCGTATGAAGCGCGCGGCAAGTATCAGCCGGTCGCGGCGTTGATTGCGGGCACGGGTGCGTCAGATTTTTTGCCGGGCGGTGTGTTTCGACTCTCACTGGGCGCTGACCGTCTGGTTGGCGCGCACCGACTAAGCATTGCGGCGGCGGCCGATGTGTTTGCTGACGATCGTTTACGCGGTGCAGCGATTGAAGACTCCGCCGCAGTGACCACGTTGAGCGAGTCGCGCGTGCGGCTTGGTCCGGTATTAAGTGGCGATGTGCAGCTGCTGATTGCTGCCCCGAGATTTCGCGAGTTGCTGGCGTACAGTTCGTTTCGATGGCGTGCGCCGTATAGCCGCGATGGCAAAACCGTTGAGCGCTCAAGCGGACAATACCTTGAGGCTGGAACGCGCGCCGTGGTTCCGTGGGGTGCGCAACGCGGGGTGATTCTTTCCGCGGATGCGCGTTGGCATTCCGGTCTCGGTGTGGATCAGGGGCTGCCAACCGCTGGCGTCACGAGTGGCGCCCTGTCGGCTGGATTGCAGATGGAACGCGGGCTGTTGTCGTTCTACCCATATCTTCGCGCGCAGGGTGGTTCGTTGCGTCAACGTGGTGCGCAGATCGAGTCAGGAAATCAGGGGTTTTTTGGTGCGGGTGGTGGACTGGTCATCGTGTCTCGGTTCTGAGGGAACCATGCAGACTCACAATAGCAACACACAACGCGCGAACATGTGGTCACGTCTCCGGCGGACTTCCTGTGTTGCGCTTTCGCTCGCTGCATTTGCGGCCTGCGCACCACTGGCCGATCTGCTGACGCCGGGACAGCGTGGGACCACGGAGCCCGCGGCCGTCGCCTTGCAGGCCAATATCCCGCGCTTCAATACGAGCGCGACCGATGTTGTCACGCTGAACGTGATTGCGAGCTACGTGAGAAAGGACGGCTCGCGTGTTCGCATCGGCGCACAAACGCTGTCGTTAACGAACTCGGAATTGCAGTCGGTCCCCATTCCCGTTGATGTTGGTACGTGCCTTGCCGATCCGCAGCGTGATGGTGGAACAGGCTCGTGTGTTGTGGTGCTGAACCTGGCGCTGCTGGTCAACGGTGTCATTGTTGACGAGCAGGTAGTCGGTCCGTTGTCGCTGACGCCGGGTCAGGCAACGGAAGTCTCAGAGCCGGTCACCTTGTTCAGCATTGCTGCACTTGAGATTGTCGACGCGAACGGTGCGTTGGTATCGACAACATCACCGTTGGTCGTGAATCTCGGCGATACGCCGAGACTCTACGCCCGGGTGCTCGACGGCGACGGCAAAGTGGTGAACGATCGCATCGCGGCGTGGCGCAGCGATGCGCCCGCGGTCGCCACGATCAGTGGGTCAGGCAATGTGACAACGCTTGCGGTTGGCTCGGCGCGATTCACAGCCGAGCTTGGCACGCTGTCCGCGACGGTCACGGCCAATGTGGTGCGTCCGCCAGCCGCGCTCGAGGTTGTTGGCGCGGCGGGCAGCGGCCGCGGTACGGTGCGTTCAACACCGGCCGGCATCAACTGTCGCGTGGAAGAAACGGCAACCACCGGTACGTGCCGGTTCACCTTCCCGGGCGACGCGAACATTGAGCTGCGTTCGATTCCTGACGACGGCAATCTGTTTGCTGCCTGGGGCGAAGAATGTTCGGTGTCATCGCGCGAAAGCACGTGCACGGTGCGCATGTCATCGGCGCGACGTGCGAGTGCACGGTTTACCGCTCTGCGTCGCATCACGATTGCGACCAGCGCCACGAGCGATGGAAGTGGACGTGTGACGGGTTCGGCCGGACTGGATTGTGTGATTCGTGCCGGCGCCGCATCGGGTAACTGCAGTGTGCAGGTGGAGCAAGGCACCGCGGTCACGCTCACGGCCACTGCGGAACCGCGTGATGACGGAACGCCCACGCGCCAGCTCTTCGCAGGGTGGGGCGGCGATTGCGGCGCCGCGAACGGTGCGGCGTGCGCGTTTACCGCCGGCACCACCAATACAAATGCAACGGTCACCTTCTTCAACGAACGTCGTTTGACTGTAAGCACGACAGGAGACGGCGGTGGTCTGGTGCGCGCTGGATCGCTGGTGCAGTGTGCGCGTGCCGTGGGCGCCACCAGTGGTGCGTGCGAAGCTCCGCTTACACACGGTTCGCGCGTCACGTTGTCGGCCGTCGCGGACAGTCGCTCCGAGTTCAAAGGCTGGACCGGTGCGTGCACTGCACGCGAAGCTGATTGCACGGTTACGATGACCGAAGCGCGGTCGGTGACGGCAACCTTTGCGCGTCCAACGGCAACGTTGGTCATTACGGGTATTGCGGGCAGCGGTCGGGGTACGATCCGCTCGCAACCAGCGGGTATTGATTGTGTCGTGGTTGGCGCCACCACCTCGGGCGCCTGTGCGTTCACATTCGCCGATCGCGTGACGGTGACGCTGCTCGCCACGGCCGACGCGAACAACGATTTTGTGGGGTGGGGTGGCGAGTGTGCGGCGTCGGCGAACGCCGCCTCGTGCGACATCCCGCTTACCACAGCGCGTAGCGTCAGTGCCGGTTTTGCGGCGCTGCGACAGATCACGGTGCGGGCGGCGACGCAATCTGACGGCCGTGGACGCGTCACCAGTCCGGGCGGTCTTGATTGCAGCGTCAATGGCACAACCAGTAGTGGCACGTGCACGGTGCAGGCGCGCGCTGGCGAGACCGTCACACTCACGGCGGTGCCGGAAGCCGGCGTCCCGTCGCTCCAGACATTTGGCGCGTGGGGCGGTGACTGTGCGTCGTCCACCGGCTCGACGTGCACGCTGACGGTCGACGGTGCGAATCGCGCTGTGACCGCGCTGTTTCAGGGCGAGCGTCGACTGCGCGTGAATGTCGTGGGCACTGGCGGCGGATCAGTGGTCTCTGGTACGGTGGTGCAGTGCACTCGATTCAATGGCAATACCAGCGGAAGTTGCGACGTGCCGTATGCACACAACTCGGTGGTGTCACTCGTCGCGACGGCAGATGCGCAGTCCCTGTTCGGTGGATGGACCGGTGGCGTGTGCTCCAGCAACACCAACATGTGCAGCGTGACCATGTCGCAAGCGCGCAGTGTCACGGCTACGTTCGTCCAACGTGCGGCTGATCCCGCGATTCAAGTGGGTCCGGTGGCGGGTTCCACCGGTTCCGGTGTGCTGAGTACGCCGTCATTCAGCAACGGGCTGAACTGTGCGTATGCGCTCGGTTCCACATCGGGTGCGTGTGTAATGACGGTTCCGGCGGGCACCAACGTGAACATCACCGCGACATCCGGTCCGGCGAGTGCGCTGATCGCGTGGGGCGATGCGTGCGCGGGTACCATGTCACTCACCTGCGCTGTTCGTCCGACCAACGCCACTACTGTGTCGGCGCGGTTTGCCGCTGCGATCGACGTGAACATGGTGATCAGTGGCACGGGCACTGGCGCGGTGACCTTCGCGATTCCCAGTGTGCCCGCGCAAGCCGCCTGCACCAGTGCGGCGGGACAAGCGAGCACGTGTCGCTACGCATTGCCCATCGGGAGCTCAGGAGTGTTCCGTGCAACGGCTGCGGCTGGCTCCAGCTTTGTGGGCTTCAGCGGTGCGTGCCAGGAGGGCGTGGGTCCGGTGCCGGTCTGTACGTACCAGGGGTTCGGATTCGTACGAGAGGTTCGGGCGGTGTTCAGCACGCCGTGAGGTGATGTGTAGTGATGTGATGTAGCGTGAAGTGAAGTGAAGTGATGTGATGCGTTGTGTTGCAGCCATGCAAAACGCCCCGCGTGATCCTCATGAGATCACGCGGGGCGTTTGTTTTTGTGGTGATGGCGGGCTGCTACTACCGCGTCATCATCGCCACTTTGGCTTGTAGTGGCTTGTATTCGGGCGCCAGTGCAACTGCCGTGCGGATGAATGCGTCACGCGCTGGAATGTCTTTCTTGTCTTCCGCTTCGAGCGCCTGACTCATGGCCATCATGGCCTTGAACTGATTGGGATTCTTTGACGCTGGAACGGTTGCACTCGCGGTTTTCAGCGCCGGTAGTTTGAGGCCCGCGTTGATTTTCTGTCCGAGCTGCATCACAAGGTCAAGCAGGTTGTCAGACTTTCCATTGACCGTCTGCACGTATTCAATGGCCGACGTTTCCGTATTCACGGCGCGGACATCGATGCGCATGTTCTTGTTCGGATCGATCACGAAGCTGCCCATCAACATGTGCCGTGCGCCAAGCGTTTTGCCGAGCTTGACCGCGGTCTCCTTGTCCACCCGATCACTGTTCTGCAGATTCTGTTCTTCGAGCAGAGGCTGCAGTCGATCACGTTCCACAACGCGAACGGCGCTGTTCTGCGCGATCTCGTTGATGAGCATTTCGGCCATGCCCTTGCTCAGCGGCGCGTACGAATCGAAATCGACCAACGCGCTGTTTGTGAAGTACAGTACGGCCACAGTCGGGCGCGTATCGGCGGTGGTGCTCTGCGCCGAAAGCGGCAGGGCGAAGGCGAGCAGGAGCGCGGGCAACATTCGGCGGGTCCAGCGGACCGTTGGTGGCGTCGGCATTGAAACACCTCGTGAGTGAGAAAGGAACAGCGGTCTAACCTTGTGCGTGACGTCCCCGTCGTCAAGCAGCGATTCATTAAACAGCACCATGCCAAAGACCTGTCCCGTCTGCAGCACCACCTATCCCGACAGCGACGCGTTCTGCCCGAAAGACGGGACGACGCTGCTTATGGATGAGGCCGCTTCATCGCTCGTTGGCAGCGTGATTGCCGATCGGTATCTCGTGACCAAGCTGTTGGGCGAAGGGGGAATGGGGCAGGTCTATCTGGCCGGGCATGTGCGATTGCCGCAGCAGGCGGCCATCAAGGTGCTGCATTCGAGCATGGTGCAGGATCCGGCGGCCATCGCGCGTTTTAATCGCGAGGCAGCCAACGCCGCCCGGATCGAGCATGAACGTGTGGCGCGCGTTTTCGACTTTGGCGAGACGAACAAGGGGCTGGTGTACCTCGCCATGGAGTTCGTGCCGGGCCGCACGCTGCGCGAGGTGCTCGAGGAGACGGGACGCCTCGACCCGCAGCGGGCGGCCAATATTGTTTATCAGGTGGCCGAAGGGCTCGACGCGGCGCATCGGATCAGCATTGTGCACCGCGATCTCAAGCCGGACAACATTCTGGTCGTCTCGGATGAGCCCGGCGTCGACCGCTGCAAGGTCGTGGACTTTGGCATTGCGAAGGCGTTCGATGATAGCGAAAGCCGGAAAACGCAGCTCACGCAAGTCGGCGCGATCATTGGTACGCCGGAATACATGAGTCCGGAGCAGGTGCTGGGCGAGCAGCTCGACGCACGGAGCGATGTGTATGCGTTGGGAGTCGTCGCGTACCACTTGCTTACGGGCCAGCTTCCCTTCTCTGCGGCCACGCCGGAGCGCAGCCTCACCGCGCGTTTGATCAGCGATCCGACGCCACTCGCCGAGGCGGCGCCGGATGTGCCGTGGCCTGAGGGCATGCAAGCCGCGTTTGACCGGGCGCTCAGTCGCGAACCTGACACGCGCACCGCCTCCGCCCTGCAGTTCGCCGAAGAACTGATTGCGGCTACAGAAGGGTGGACGGGACACATGGTGCTGCGTGGTCGCACACCGGCGTCGAACGCGTCGCTCGCGACCGCCCGCACGGCTGCGATTCCCAACGCGGGCGGCGCCGTGGCGGCCATGCGCAATGCGCCCACGTTGGAAGTGAACGTGAAGGCGGCCACGGACAAAGCGGCCAACGCAAAGGCGGCGAGCAAGGCGGCCGGGGCGACAGCGGCTTCGGCTCCGTCCGCCCCGTCACAGGGCATTGCGTCCAATGCAAGCGTAGCGGCCGCGTCGACACCGAACCGCACGCCCATGCTGATCGGCGCCGTGGTCGTGGTCGCGGCCATCGTGGGGGGCGTCATGATGATGGGCGGCGGCGAGAGCGCCGGCGACGGCGCGTCGACCGTGGCCGCGGTGGCGTCCACACCAGACGTTTCGGGTTCGCCGGCAACGGCGAGTGAGAGCGCGGCACCAAGTGCCGCCGGAACGCCGAGCGGGAGCGCGGTACCGCCTGGTCAGACGGGTCCAGCGGCCGCGAATGCGTCGGGGCCGCAACCGGGGGCGCAACCCGGGGCGGGCAACACAACCCCGCCGGTCGTGTCGTCTGCTACCCAGGCCAATGCGCCTGCGACGGATCCGTCCGTCGCGGTCGCCGCGGCTGAAGCGCAGCGGGAGCTGAAGGCGATTCAGGACCGCTTAAGCAACGCGCCTGATGACGAGGCCGCGCTCGCCGCCGTGGCGCGCGCGGAGATTCCTCGGCTCGAGCGGCTATTGCCGCGGTTTACCACTGTGGTGGACAGCGTATGGGTGTATGTGTGGCTGACGAATGCGTCACACGCTGCGAATGAACCCGTCAAGAAGTGTTCAGCGCTGCGCACCGCAAATCGGTTGGCCACGTCATCGGCACAAGTCGAAGCGGTGATGAATCTCAAGAGCATGTTTGGCGCCGAGTGCCTGTAACACACCGACGCGCAAACCCACCGGCGTGCGCGTCGGTGGGCGCTCGCTAACGTCCTTTCGAAACGGCTAACAAGCGTTCACCAGCGGCGTGCAACGTTTCCGCACGCTTGGCGAAATGGAATCGCAAATAGTTGTGCACCGGCTCGCGAAAGAAGCTCGATCCCGCGACGCCCGCGACGCCGATCGTTTTGATGAACCAGTCGGATGCGTCGGTGTCGTTTTCGAAGCCAAGGGCGCCGATGTCTACCATGACATAATACGCGCCCTGCGGTTCGGTGAACGGCAATCCGGTGCGTACGAGGTAGTCGAGAAAGAGCGCGCGCTGCTGCGAGTAAAACGCGCGAAGATCTGCGTAGTACTGGTCAGGAAACTCCAGTGCGGTAACGGCCGCTTCCTGCAATGGGGCGGCGGCGCCGATTGTGAGGAAGTCGTGCACTTTGCGCGCCGCGCGAATCACGTCCGGTGCGGCCTGCACGTAGCCGATGCGCCAACCCGTGATGGAGTACGTTTTTGACAGCGAGTTGCACACAATGGTGCGTTCAAACGCACCGGGCAATGCGTGTGTGTACACATGTTCATACGGCTCGTATACCATGTGCTCGTACGGTTCATCGGTAATGATGAACGCGTCGTACTTTTCCGCGAGCGCCACAATCAGCTCAAGCTCAGCGCGCGAAAACACCTTGCCGGTCGGATTGCCGGGATTGCACAACACGATCGCCTTGGCGCCCTGTGCAAATGCGCGCTCGAGTTCATCGGGATCGAATGCAAACTGCGGTGGACGCAACGGTACCCAGATCGCTTCCGCGCCAGCGAGAATGGTATCCGCAAAATAGTTCTCGTAGAACGGTGAAAAGATGATGACCTTGTCGCCCGGATTACAGGCGGTCATCATCGCCACCATCATGGCTTCCGTGCTGCCACACGTTACCACCAGATGTTCATCAGGATTGATCGCCACGCCGCCCGTACGCGTGATCTTGCGGGCGAGCGCTTCGCGAAATCTCGCCGAGCCCCAGGTGACGGCATACTGATGGAACGGGCCGCGCGCCGCGACGACGAGCGCATCAAGTAATGCGGGCGGAGGTTCGAAGTCGGGGAAACCCTGCGCGAGATTGATCGCCCCGTATTGATTGGCGGTTCGCGTGGTGTTCCGAATCACGGACTCGGAAATCGAGCTCAGCCGCTGCGACGTGGCAGGCATGCGGATACGAGGAAGGGTGAACGCTCAAGCCGTCTAATGGCGCCTGACCTCAACCTTCACCGACGGCCGGCGCAGGTCAATCGCCGA
The DNA here is from genome assembly GCA_022843265.1 of Gemmatimonadaceae bacterium. Classification (GTDB taxonomy): domain Bacteria; phylum Gemmatimonadota; class Gemmatimonadetes; order Gemmatimonadales; family Gemmatimonadaceae; genus JAABRT01. The sequence goes on along the minus strand of JALHNZ010000070.1, from coordinate 9,465 downwards.
GTCGCGAGCACCGCTCCGCACCGGACCATCTGCAGTGCGCGTCTCCGGGTACTGGCCTATCTTTCAACGAGTGACATTTCACTGCCAGTTGATGTCTTGGTCATTTTCGGAGCTCAGTATGTCGTGGACGCATGATTACAAAGTGAAGCTCGAAGCAGCACCCGCCACTGTTTTTTCCGCGCTCACGACAGGCAGCGCGCTCACTGAATGGTTTGCCGAGCACGCACAGCCGGGTGCGGCCACGGGCGAGAATTTTGCATTCTGGGGTCGTCACACGCTGGAAACGCCAACCCAGACGCAGGCGACCCAGCGGATTATTGCCTTCGACGCGGGTCGTCGACTCGGATTTTCGTGGGCGATTCATGGAGTGAAGACGACAGTCAATATTGCGCTGACTGAGGACGGCGATGTGTGTCAGCTCGCGCTGCGTCACGAGATTCACGGATCGTTGCCAGCGTCGCGGGAGCGCGAGTTGATCGACGATCATTGGCGTCTCGCGTTCGGAAATCTTGGCGCGTATCTCTCTGGTGGCGCAGGCATCACGCTCCCTGATTTTACGGATCGTGCTCCCAGCGTCCGTCAGGATGTACTCATTGAGGCGTCGCCAGCGCAGGTGTTTGCGGCACTCACCACGCCGGCGCTTGTGAATCAGTGGTTCGGCGCAAAAGGTGCGGAGATCGAACCGCACGTGGGCGGCAAGTATGTGCTCAACTGGCAGTACACGGTAGATGGACGAGAGGTGGTGGGCGGTCCGACAAAGATTCTTGAATACGTGGATGGCCAGCGGCTTGTGCTCGATTGGCCCGATTGGCGTGGTGATGCGACGGTGAAAGGTCAGACCATCTCGTTCAGCCTTGAACCCGAGGGCGACCATACACGTTTGCACTTCGTGCACGCTGGTTTTGGACGTCCTACCGATATCAGCGATTTCCCATTCGGATGGCGCTGGTTCTTGTCTGAGCTGCGAAAGGTTGCAGTCGCGCAGGCGTAGTCGGATCCAGCGGCACACCGCGTTCACATCGACCCGTGGCACGCACTGACACTTGATATGAGCAATTCGCTGAAGTTCTACATTGATGGCGCGTGGGTGCCGCCCGTGAGCGGAGGTGGCCTGATTGATGTGGTCAATCCGTCAACGGAAGAAACAATTGATCGGATCAGCGCGGGTGCCGCGGCGGACGTTGACCGTGCTGTCGCGGCCGCTCAGCGTGCGTTTGCTTCGTTCAGCGTAAGCTCCCGCGAAGCGCGCCTCGATCTGCTCGACCGCATCATTGCCGGACTACAGGCGCGACAGGCCGAACTGGCGGACATCATTTCGCGTGAGTTGGGCGCGCCAATGAAATTGGCCGCAGGCGCGCATGTCCCGTCCGGGATTGCGCACTTCAAGGTGGCTCGCGACGTGCTGGCGCAATACGAGTTTGCATCGCAGCGGGGCACGACACGAATCGTGCGTGAACCGATCGGTGTGTGCGGTTTGATCACGCCGTGGAACTGGCCGCTGAATCAGATTGCGTGCAAAGTGGCACCGGCGCTGGCGGCGGGTTGTACGATGGTGCTGAAGCCGAGCGAGGTTGCGCCGCTCAATGCGATGTTGTTGGCGGAGATTCTGCACGACGCGGGTGTGCCGCCCGGTGTGTTTAACCTGGTGAATGGCGACGGTCCAACCGTTGGCCAGGCAATCGTCGCGCACCCCAACGTGGAGATGGTGTCGTTCACCGGCTCAACACGCGCCGGCATCGCGGTTGCGCAAGCTGCGGCGACCACGGTCAAACGCGTCACGCAAGAGTTGGGTGGCAAATCAGCGAACATCATCCTCGATGACGCTGATCTTGCGACGGCTGTGAAGAACGGAGTGCGCAGTTGTTTCAACAACAGCGGGCAGTCATGCAACGCGCCGACACGCATGTTCGTACCGCGGGCGCAATTGGCCGAAGCCGAAAGCGCGGCGCGTGAGGCCGCGCAGAAGGTTGTGCTGGGCGACGCGAGTGCGGAGGGTGTGCACATGGGGCCCGTGGTCAGCGCGCTGCAGTTTGATCGCATTCAGCAGCACATGGCCGACGCCCTGGAAGACGGCGCACAGCTCATTGCCGGAGGACTGGGGCGTCCAGAGCATCTTCCCGCGGGATACTTTGTGCAGCCAACTGTGTTCTCGTCGGTGCACAACGCGATGCGCATTGCGCAGACCGAGGTGTTCGGGCCGGTGTTGTGCATCCTGCCCTATGACGCCGAAAGCGAAGCCATCACGCTGGCCAACGACTCGCCGTACGGGCTGGCGGCGTATGTGTCGTCGTCAAACGCGGAGCGCGCCATGCGTGTGGCCAGGCAACTGCGCGCTGGAAACGTGCACATCAACAACGCCCCGGTTGATCATCGCGCGCCGTTCGGTGGTTTCAAACAGTCAGGCAACGGTCGCGAGTGGGGCGTGTTCGGATTCGAAGAGTTTCTTGAAGTCAAGGCGATCATGGGTGTGCCGCCCGAATGATCGCCTCGGCGTCCATCGAACACCGGCTTGCGGCTCGCTATCGGATTGAGCGATTGCTGGGCCGTGGTGGCATGGGCGCCGTATACCTCGCGCGAGATCTCCAGCTCGACCGCCTGGTCGCTGTCAAAGAGTTGCCGGAGGAGTTTGCCCGCGATCCGATTTTGCGAGAACGCTTTCTGCGCGAAGTCCGCATGGCGGCGAGCTTTTCGCATCCTAACATCGTGCCCGTCTATGCGGTGGAAGAACACGAGCAATCGCTCGCGTTTGTCATGGGATATGTCGAGGGTGAAAGTCTGGCCGAGCGTGTGCGACGTGCGGGTCCGCTGTCGTCGCGAGAAGCGGTGCGGTTGTTGCTTGATGTCGCGTACGCCCTTGCGTATGCACACGGACGGGGTGTGGTGCATCGTGACATCAAGCCTGACAACATCATGATTGAACGCGCGACCGGTCGTGCGTTGCTCATGGATTTTGGTGTGGCGCGCACGACTCAGACGACCCCGACTACCGGTGCGGGCATGACGCGTGTGGGCGAAGCCGTGGGTACGCCGGAATACATGAGTCCCGAACAGGCGACTGGCGAAGCGATCGATGGGCGGAGCGATTTGTATTCACTCGGATTAACGGCGTACTTTGCGTTAACCGGCGTGGTAGCGTTTGGTGACGACAGCGCCGCGCGAGTGCTGGTGCGACAGCTCACGGAAACACTTCCGTCGATCGCCACCGTTCGCGCTGAGATGCCGCCCGCATTGGCGGCGGTGATCGATCGTTGCATGGCCAAAGACGCGGGCAATCGATTCGCCGATTCCGGCGCGCTGATCGAGGCGCTCGACGAAGTCCACGCCGCGGCGCCCGATGTGCCGGCGGCGATTCGGCTGTTCGCGCAGGAAGCCGAAATGTTGGGCATGGTGATCGGCGATCTCGCCCTCTTTGCCGTGCTGTTTCTCACGATGCGTTCACTGAACGTTGGGTTCTTTGATCGCATGATTCCGGTCATGGTCATTCTCGCCGTGGCGGCGGGTCGCGTGGCGCAAACGCGCGCTGAAGCCGGCCGGCTGCTGGCGCAAGGATTCTCTGTTGACGCAGTGCGCCGCGGATTTCAACAAACGATGAACGAACGGGAGGAGCGACGCGAGCAGCTGCGGCGCGACCCGGTCATCGTGGGTCGCCGCCGCAAGACGGTGCTCGTGGCCGTGTTTCAGCTGGTCAGCGCTGTGGTGCTGATCTGGGCTGCGTTCGGTTCGCGCCAAATATCAGACGAAAAGGTGTTTACGCCGCTGTATGGTGTGGTGATGCTCTTCTCCGGGCTTGCCTGTCTGGGCTTTGCCTTGGTATTGCTGAGTCGAAGCCCGCTGCGCATGAGCGTGTGGGAGCGCGCGTTTCGCTCCGTGTGGTTGGGTCACCTTGGCGCGTGGTTTCTGCGTTCTGCCGCGGGCGGCGCAGCGCGGCCCGTGAATGCGGCGCCCATCGCGGGCAACACGAAGCCACTGCCAATCACCGCACGTGTGGAGTCGCTTGAAACGCGCGTGGCTCGGCTCGAAAAGGAACGACACGGCGTGCAGCGCTGACGTTTCGGCTTCCGTAGTTTACGCCGTTCTGACCATCCCGTCCCACACCCTCGCCACGTTACTCTCCGCCGTGCAGTTTACCGGCATTCGCGTGACAACGGTCACGCCTTCTGTTCTACTCCCTGACGTCTGATCCCGCATGCTGCGTTCCGCCACTGTCGTTCTTGCGTTGTTTGCGCTCGGCGCGCCGTCCGTTCACGCGCAATCCACCACAAGCTCGGCATCGAAAAAAGTACTCACCATCGACGACTACGCGCGCTGGCGTACGATCGATAACGGATCCCTCTCGCCCGACGGCAAGTGGGCGGCGTACGGACTTCGGTTTGCCAACACGGTGGCGCCGGATGCGAAGCCTGAGCTTCGTGTGCGCAACCTCGGGACAAACGACGAAGTGACGATCGCACACGCGTCACAAGCGAGTTTCTCGCCTGATTCAAAATGGATCGCGTATCTCGTGGAGCCACCGGCACCGGCGCGCGCACGTCCGGGCGCAGACAGTGCAACGACTCCTGCGACACCACCCACAACGCCGCCTGTTCCGGGCCCGCCGACGGTTGCGCCTGCAACAACGCCCGCTACCGGCGCCACACGGCCGCCCGCGCCGCGCCGCCGCTGGGAACTGCGTGAGCTCGCCACCGGAAAAACGGTGTCGTGGCAGGATGTGCAGAGTGCGCAGTTCTCTCCGACATCGAGCCATCTCATGCTGCGCCGACGGGCCGCGGGTGCGTCGGCCACTGGTGCGCCAGCTGGCGGTGCACCGGGCGGCGGAGGCGCGGGTGCTGGAGGCGCGGGTGGCGGAGCCGCGGCAAACGGCAACGCACCGCGCGGTGTTGACGTGGTATTGCACGATCTGAACAGCGGACGCAGCCAATTCCTTGGCAGTGTGGGCGACGCGTCATTCAATCGCGGTGGCAACGTGCTGGCGTACACGATTGATGCAGCGGTGCGTGATGGCAACGGCTTGTATCTGGTGGAACTCACCACAGGTCGCACCGTGGTGCTCGACAATGACTCGCTGCGCTATAATCGACTGGCGTGGAATGATCGTGGCACGTCGCTCGCGGTACTCAAGGGTCGCGAAGTGGAGCGCATGCGCGAGCGCAACAACCGGTTAGTCGTGTTCAACAATGTGGCCTCTGCGAGTGGCGTGGCCGAAACAACGGCGGCCGTGCTCGATCCGAGCACTACGGTGGCTTTTCCGAAGGGCGTTGTACTCTCGGACCGTGCGGCGCTGTCGTGGAGCGATGATGGAGCGCGCGTGTACGTGTCCACGATCCCGCAACGCGCCCTGCCCGACACGGGTCGTCGGCGCAGTACGGACTCACTGGCTGACGTGGATATCTGGCGCACGCAGGACGAACGCATCATTTCGCAGCAAATGATTCAGCTCGACGCCGATCGTAATCGCACGTTCCGTCAGGCGTTTGATGTTGCGTCGTCGCGCTACATCGCGCTCACGGATTCGTCCATGCGCGACATTGAAATTCCGGCCACGGGTATGTGGGCCGTCGGCCGAGATGCCCGGGCGTACATCTCAGACTACAAGCGTCCTGCGGCCGATTTTTATCGCGTGAATCTCAACACCGGTGAGCGCACGCTCATGTTCCGCGGCCAGCTGACCGGGCGGAATGTGAATGGGATTTCGCCGGATGGCAGCACGTTTCTTTTCTGGAAAGATCGGCACTGGCATGCGTATGATCTCGCGGCTGGCACGACGCGCGCGATTAGTACGTCTGCCAGCGTGAACTTTACCGACATGGAAGAAGATCATCCGGGTCCTCGTCCGCCATATGGTGTGATGGGCTACGCTCACGATGGCAGCGGCGTGATTGTGCAACACCGGTTTGATCTCTGGTACTTGCCGCTCAAAAGTGGCGCTGCGCGCAATCTGACCAACGGTGCAGGCACGCGGGACAAGATGGTGCTGCGCTACGTGCGCACCACACCGCTTGATTCGTCCGTGCGCAGTGGCGCGCGCGTGTCACGCGAAATTGACCTGACGCAGCCGCTCACACTCTCCGCGTACGGCGAGTATACGAAAAAGTCGGGGTTCTATCGTATGGCGAATGGGGAGCTGCGCGCGTTAGTGTACGACGACGCGTCGTTCAGTACGCCCTCGCGGGCCACCGCTTCAGATGTTTTTCTGTACACACGGCAAACGTTCAGCGAGTTCCCTGATCTGCTGGTTGCGAGTGGAGATTTTGCGAATCCGCGAAAGATCTCCGAGGCAAATCCGCAGCACGCGGAGTATCGCTGGGGACGTCGCGTTCTGTTTGACTACACCACGCGCCGCGGTGTGAAGTTGCAGGGCGTTCTGGCGATTCCCGACGATTACGTGGCGGGTGAAAAACGTCCCATGCTGGTCACGTTCTACGAAAAAAATTCGCAGACGATGCATCGGTATCCCACGCCGTCGTACATCACGGGGATGGGAGCGATTCCAACCGAAGCGGTGAGTCGCGGTTATCTCACCATGCTACCCGACGTGCATTTTCACACGGGTAGTTCACACAGCGATATGCTCGACGCGGTGGAAGCCGCAACGCGTAAGGTGATTGCCATGGGCTACGCCGATCCCAGGCGCATTGGCGTGCACGGACACAGTTACGGCGGTGAGGGCGCCGCCTTTATCGGCACGCGCTCCAAGCTCTTTGCGGCGGTCGGCATGGGCGCTGGCGTCACTGATCTCTACAGCGACTTCAGCCAGAGCTGGGGGTGGTCGTACCAGGTGAGCGGGGGCAGCGGTGCGAATGGCAATGACTACTACCTGTTTGGTCAGGGACGCTGGGGCTTTTCGCCCTGGGATAAGCCTGATGTGTATCGCTACGAGTCGGCGCTCACGCACGCGCCGTCCGCGGCTTCGCCCTTCCTGATCATGCACGGCACAGCCGATCCAACCGTTTCGTTTACGGAGAGCATGAACTTCTACAATGCACTCCGGTACAATGGCAAGAATGCCACGATGCTCGCGTATCCTGGTGAAGGCCACGGGTTGCGTGGGCTCGCCAATCGTCGCGACCTGACCATTCGGTACTTTCAGTTCTTTGATCACTACCTGCGCGGTGCCGCGGCGCCGAAGTGGATGACCGATGGGGTGCCGTACATCGCGCGTGACGAGGTACGCGGCGATCCCAGATAATCAGCAGGACAGCGCGCCGCGTGTGATGCGCGTAGTCTGACGTAGTCCTCCGGCGTTCCCCGATTCACACCCCCATGTCCTTCTCGCCAGTTACCCGTCGCAGTTTTCTCCACCGGCTGAGCATCGCAGCCGGTGGCGCGGCGCTTGGTAGTAGCATGGCGCCGTCCTTGCACGCGATGGGTGCGCATCGCGCCAACGAGTTCGTTTTTGCGAGGTTGCGCTACGAATCGGGGGACTGGGACTACAATCCGAAGGTGTGCGCCAATGTGCTCGACACGCTGCTGCAGTACACCACCATTCCGGTTCATCAGCAGGAAGTGGTGATCACCGCCGATTCACCGGAGCTGAGCGCGTATCCGTTTGTGTTCATGACCGGACACAAACTCGTGCGCTTCAGCGACAAGGAGCGGCGTGGCATTCAGCGCTACGTGGAGAATGGCGGCTTGCTGTTCTCCGACGACTGCAACCACGATATCAACGGTCTGTACGCCAAGTCGTTCGAAACGGAAATGGCACGCACGTTTGGCGGCGCCAATGCACTGCCGAAGCTGCCCAACAGCCACGCCGTGTACCGTTCGTTCTTTCAGTTCGACGGACCACCACAAACCAGTCACGAGCTGAACGGTTGGGGCGACAACATTGTGCACGACTATGTGCGCGGTGTGGAACGCAACAAACGTCTTGGTGTGCTTTACACCAATCAGGACTACGGCTGCGAGTGGGACTACAGCTGGAAGAACAAACGTTTCCGCACCAAAGACAACACGCGATTCATCGTGAACGTGGTGGTCTACGCAATGACGTGATGCTGACAGAAGCATGCAAAGTCAGAATGCACGAGGCTGGAAACACACGAGGCGCCGCAGAATCTCCGCGGCGCCTCGTGTGTGTGCATGACCGTGCTGCGTCAGTCGAACGCCGCACCCACCATCATCTTGCGCACCAGCAACCACGGCGAGCCGTGCGAGATTGAATTCGTCTGCGTGGGCTGACCTTTTGCATCACCACCCGTACCAAACTTCTGATACTCCTTGGGGCCCGTGACGGCATCAAGGTTGGCCCAGAAGTCGGTGGTGATGGCGTTGTACGTGACGTCCGTGCACATGCGCGTGATCTTGCCGTTCTTGATTTCCCAGAACGCGTGGCCGCCGAACTGGCCGTTGAAGCGCTGCTGATCAATGGAATAACTACCGCGTCCGTCGATCATCACGCCGTCCTTGATGTCGGCGATCATTTCGTCGCGCGTGGGTGAGTTGTCCGGACCCGGCTCGACATGCACGTTCGGCATGCGAAGGAACGGATAGTCGCGCCAGGAGTTACCGAACGTGCAGCCTCGGCTGAAGTCTTCGCCCACCAGGTGCGCGGTTTCGCGGTTCGTCTGCACGCCCACGAGAATGCCTTCGCGAATGAGCGGCCATTCCATGCACTTCACGCCGTCATCGTCGTAGCCGGTGGAGCCAATGCCATCGTCCGTCTTACTGCACGTCACGTTGAGGTGCTTGGAACCGTACTTGAGTTTGCCAATGTCGGACAACTTCACAAAGCTCGTGCCCGCGTAGTTCGCTTCGTAGCCAACAATGCGATCCAGCTCCGTGGCGTGCGCAATGATTTCGTGAATCGTGAGCATCGCGTGCGACGGCGACAAAATCAGGTCGCGCAGTCCGCTTGAGCCCAACGGTTTGGCAGTGCACATCTGCACGGCTTCGTCGGCCACACGTTCCGCGCTGGCGAGGAAATCACTGCGTTCCGCCACTTCCCAGCCGCCGGCTGATGCCACGCCCGGATAGTTGCGTGTTCTGGTGACATCACCAACGCGCGCCGTCACGGTCATGGTGGGCGAGGTCGTGAACAGCTCCTGCTCAATGTACGAGCCTTCGCTCGATGCGAAGTAGCGCCACTCGTAGCTGTGCGTGGCGCTGACGTTCACACCCGTCACACCCTTCACGCTGCTGGCCTTGTCCACGATCGCCTGCGCCCACGCCTGCTTGTCGGTCACACTGACAGACGTTGGATGCTTCTCCATGGGCGTGATGAAGTTCGCGACGTACGCGGGCACCGGTGCAAGCTTCAGATCGGTGCGCTTGGCAATAGCACTGGCCTTGGCAACTTCTGTGGCCACGCGCGTCACGCGACGGATTTCGTCTTCGGTGACAATCGGGCTGCTGGCAAACCCCCACACGCCGCTGTGCACCACGCGCACACCAAACCCTGCCGCCTTGCGATCCGCTTCGCTCGGAATGCCACGGGCCGCCGCGCCGCCGCCTCGCCCACAGAAGCCG
>JALHNZ010000069.1 GCA_022843265.1 Gemmatimonadaceae bacterium | reverse complement strand
GCAGAGGCGCAGAGTCGCAGAGACTGCATGCAGCCCGGGAATCGGGTCTCCACTATTCAAAAAAATGAAAGTGTGCGCACCCTGATGACGTAGCTCGCTGCGTCGTGCAGTCTCCGCGTCTCTGCGTCTCTGTGTTCCAAGCAGTTGCAGTTCAAACAGTTACTCGGCCCACCGCAGCACGAAACCCGCGGCAACGCCGGAGCAACTCCGCGGACTCCCTGCTACAGCAGCCGCCCCTGCGCCGAATCCCGCTTCGGCACGACATGACACGCCCGACACCGCGCCTCGTACGAGTCCGCCGCCCCGACCATGATCGTGGGCGAATCATACGGCGCCGGTTTCCCGTCGATCAGCCGCTGATTGCGACTCGCCGACGACCCGCACAACACACAGATCGCGTGCAGTTTGTCCACCTGTTCAGCCACCGCCATGAGCTGCGGCATCATCCCAAACGGCTCACCACGAAAATCCGTATCGGTACCGGCCACAATCACGCGTCGACCACGCTCCGCCAACGCGGTGCAGACATCAACAATGCCGGCATCAAGAAACTGCGCCTCGTCAATCGCAATCACGTGCGCCGTGGGATCCACCCGCTGCGCGATTTGCGCGGATGAATCCACCGGCACCGCACTGAACGTGCGCTGATCGTGACTGGCAACGGCCCACAATCCCGCGTAGCGATCGTCCAGGTGTGACTTGAACACCTGCACGTGCTTGCGCGCGATTGTGGAGCGTCGCACCCGACGCATGAGTTCTTCGGTCTTTCCACTGAACATCACGCCGGCAATGACTTCGATCCATCCACCGGACGCGTGAAAGCCTGAACTCATGCGTGATTATTCTCCCTGCGGACGACGACGGAACGGCAACGACGGGCCGTCACCCATGCGCGTGTTTCCACGGTCACCGCCACGTGCGTCAGGACGCGGACGCGCGGCGCGCGACAGCGCTTCACCACGCGACGCCCATTCACCGCGCATCTCCGTGCGCTCGGACGGCGAACGATCACCGTACTCGCGACGCGCGGCATCGTTGCCGAACGAACGCGGGCCGCCGTCACGCGGAGCACCACCTCGTGCCCCGTCACGCGGCGGACCACCACGCGGTCCGTCGCCGCGCGGCGCATCACTGCGCGGACCACGATCAAAGCTGCGCGCCGGTCCACGGTCTGATCCACGATCCGGACCACGCGACGGGCCACGATCGGAGCCGGCGCCAAAGCTTCGGCCGGCACCTGCGCCCGGGCCACGACCCGGGCCACGAGGACCTGCACCCGGTCCACGACCTTCACCACGCGGGCCGCGGCTTTCGCCACGATCTTCCCACGGTTTGCCACCACGCGATGCGCCGCGATCACCACCACGCTCGCGCGGCGGACCACTGCGCGGACGTTCGGCGCCGCGATCCGCACCACCGCGTGCGCCCGCAAAGCCGGCGTGTCCACCCGCGCCCCGATCATCGCGACGCACATGCAACTGACGGCCACGCAGCGTGACGCCGGTAAGCTTCGCAATCACGGTTTCCACCGAATCACTCGCGATCTCTACAAGCGCGTGTGATTCAAACAGATCAATGCTGCCAATGCGGTCGCCCGGCAATCCGGATTCACCCGCGATGGCACCGAGCAAATCACCGGGGCGCACGTTGTCACGCTTGCCCACGTTGAAGAACACGCGCGTGGTGCCACTGTTCGCGGCCGATTCACTCGCCGCTGCTGCAGCCTGGCGAACAGGTGATGCAAACACCGCACGATTCGCGAGCGCGCTACCCTGCGCAATGCTGAGTGCGCGACGCGCGTCGTCGTACAACCGCACGGCGGCGGCTGCAACTTCTACGGGATCAAACTCGTCGAGCAACGGTGCAACAAGCGCGAGATCGGCCGCGCCAACCGTGCGCATATCGGTGAGTGCACCGCGCATCGCACTGATCACCGCGTCTGCACCCTTGGCCGTTTTCGTCTGCGCAATCTCCAGCGTGAGCGGACGCGCTGCGCCGCCACTGATGGCCGTCATTGCCGGCACATCACTCGGCTGAATGAAGAACACCGCTTCCACCGGCTGACCAGCGAGCGCACTTGCGAGCGCTTCGGCCGTGGAAGGCATGTCCCAGCCAATCACCGCGGCCGTATGACCAAGCGGTGACACGCGCACAATCTGCGTGGCACGTCCGTCAACACGCAGTCCAAGATGCGCGAGGGCTTCCGCCGCTTCTGCTTCCGCGACATCGGTACCCGCAATAATCGCGAGCGATGGCGGATCACGTTCGTCAAGGAACGTGCGCAGCGCGGCCGTGCGTGCGGCCGGTGCAGTGATGAGATAATGCGGCGTCACATTGAAGGTCACCGACATGGCTTTCACGAGCGGCGTGATGTGACGCGCCTTGGGCAGATAGCGCTCAAGGAATTCCTTCACGTCGCTGTCATCTTCGGTGGCGCTTGAGACAACGCGCACGGCACTCGACGGCAGGTCAGTGAGCAGCGCTTCGATCGCGTCGCGCGTGCCCTGTTCGGAGAGCATCACATCGATGCCGAGAAATACAACAGCCTGGAGCGAGTCCATCGACATGGCCGATGCACGGCGCAGCGCGAGCAAGTCAGCTGGTGTGCCAACGACAATGGCAACCGGGCTGGTGGCTAGCACGCGCTTGGCGCGCGTGGCCGCTGTGACTGGTACGACGCGCAACGTTGGTGCGTCGAGCAGATCGCGCGCCTCAGCGGCGGCGAGATGTGTCGCGGCGGCACTCGGCGTAATCACGAGGCAGGCCGGACCGGAGGGGGCGCCGCCCTGGCGGCTCCGCTCGACGCCGGGGCGAAGAGCTGCTTGTACCGTGCGCGGTTCCATCGCGCCCATCACTACCACATGCTGGCTGCGCGTGCCGCCAGTGGCCCCGGACTCCACGCCCGTTGCGGTTCCTACCCGTTCGTCGCCCACGTCCCGCTCCATTCAGTTGTCTAACAGCAATGCGCACGTCCGCCCAGCGGGCGTGCGGGGAGTACGCGCCGTAGCGTGCACTCCTCAAGAATCGGCCTGCTTGTCAGGCCTTGTGGGTGAAGGCAGCCGTCTCGACACCATAGTCTCGACGAACCCGGCTTCACCATTGGCGCCATCCCATCCAGCGCGTGTAACTTCAGCGCCATCACGGCGCATCTCGTAAAGATAGCCGATTCCCCGCCAACTCTCCATGTGTCACCACCGCGGATTTCCCCCGCGTTGGGGGCAAAACCGCTTTTGCCATGTCGAGACCGTTCATTCCGTCGTCCAACATCGCCCGTCTCAAGGAATCCGCCACGCTGGCCGTCGCGGCCAAGGCGCGCGCCCTCAAGGCGGCCGGCGTTCCGGTCATCGATCTGGGAGCCGGCGAGCCAGATTTTGATACGCCGGCCTTTATCCGGCAGGCCGCAGCGGCCGCGGTGGAGGCTGGTGCCACCCGCTACACCGCCACCGAAGGCATTCCGGCGCTGCGCGAGGCCATCGCCGCCGACGCGAATCGCCTGCTGCCGGCGGGGGCCGATCCCTTCACTGCGGCGCAGGTCGTGGTCTCAAACGGCAGCAAGCAGTCGCTGTTCAACGCCTGCATGGCTTGTTTTGGACCGGGTGACGAAGTGCTCGTGCCCACACCGAGTTGGACGAGCTACTACGAAATGCTCGAACTGGCGCGCGCCACGGCGGTGCCCGTGATGGGCGACCCCGCGAACTCGCTCAAGGTCACGGCGGCCATTCTCGAAGAATCGTGCACGCCGCGTACACGTGGTGTGATGCTCAACTCGCCGTGCAATCCGACCGGCGCTGTCTATACGAAGCAGGAACTCGAAGACATCCTCGCACTCGCCGATAAACACGCGTGGTGGGTGATCTCAGACGAGATCTATTTGCGCATCGCGTACGACACGCCGGCAACCTCGGTGTCGCAACTGGCGCCGGCGCGCGATCGCTTGATTTTGATTAACGGCGTGGCGAAAGCGTACGCCATGACGGGCTGGCGTATTGGCTGGGCCATTGCACCACTCGCCGTCAGTAAGGCCATGATCGCGGTGCAGTCGCACACCACTTCAAACCCCGCCGCGGTATCGCAGCACGCGGCGCTGGCGGCGCTCACGAACCTGTCCGCCGCTGACGCCGCGATCAGTGACATGGTGCACGCGTTTCACCGTCGTCGTGATGCGGTGCTGAACGCGCTCGGCGACGCAAAAAAGTACGCGCTGCATCCCGCCGGTGCGTTCTACCTGTACATCGACGTGTCATCATTTGGCGGCGACGATCCGGGGGCGAAGTTTTCCGGCGCGCTGCTCGACGAACACCAGGTCGCCGTGGTGCCAGGCAGTGCGTTCCTTACTCCGCAATGGATTCGCGCGTCGTATGCGTGTGCAGACGAAATCGCAGTCGAGGGCATGCAGCGCATCGCGCGCCTGCTCTCGGCTGGACGATGATTTTTGACACTACGGGAGAATCCATGATCACGACCATCGTACTGATTCAGGCCGATCCGAAGCGTATTGCGGAATGTGCGAATACACTGGCGGGTATTGATGGCGTCGCCGAGGTGTATTCGGTGTCGGGCGCGTGGGATCTTGTCGCGATTGTGCGCGTGGCGGATCTTGAGCGCATTGCCGATGTTGTCACACGTGATTTTGCAACGGTGCCAGGCATTGAGCGCACGCAGACACTTACGGCGTTTCGCGCCTACTCACGCAAGGATCTCGAGCAGGCGTGGGACATCGGCGTCGAATGATCGTGCGTTGCTCTCTGCTCGCTGCTCCACGGTCCAACGCTTCCGCACTGACGCCTCCGCACTGACGCCTGCCCGCTCCCACTGCGCCGCGCTCACGCCGTTAGAAGTCGCAGCGATTGCCAGTAAAGCGGAACACTTCACGCCACGCGTCGTTCTCAAAGCGCAACGCCGTGGTGAACAACGGCGCGAGGTCGCGTTCCGTGAGTCCGAAAAAGATCTCAGGTACACCGTCGTTGTCGACGTCGAGATAATCAAGAAATTCAACGCGCGGCGCTGTGCCACGACTACCCACGGTAGAAAACGTATACGTGGGTCGATAGCCGTACGTGCCCTTGTCGAGAATCACAATCAGCTGCCGCGGACGCTCGCCAAATGAGCGCACGCTATCGGGCAACGGACTGCGATCGTTGTACTCTACCAGCAACGACGACCCCCCGTTGATACCTGATGGAATCTGGTGGATGCGGCGTTCATAGCGCGGCAGCTGCGACGCGCCAACGCCCGCGGCGGGCGCAACGAGTGTACCAACATTCGCCAGTGCGCGCGCGATCTCGGCCTGATCCAACGTTGGTCCATGCTTGAGCGGCGGACGCTCGCCGTTCGTTGCGAACGGCGGAAGACGCGTGTCCACGGTACCGGTCAGCAGTGACCGCGCCATTGGAATCACAACCGGGCAGTTGAGCGAGTCGAGCACAGCAACACCAGGCTGCCACATGCCGCGGAACATGCGCATGTCTGGTTGCGCACGATTCTGCCCGTACGGCGTGAGTGTTTTTCCCGCGAGCATGAAATCCGCGTCTACCTTGCGCCAGCCGAGGTTGGAAAGCTTGAGCGGACGAACACCCTGCGCACCAATCGTGCCGATTGGCACAACCAGCGCTCCGCCCGCGTCAGGCACCACGCGGAAGAGTATTTCCGGATTGGACGCCAACACCATGCTGTCCCGCGCCCATTGGGAAATCGCCGGGTCACCGCCAAATGCGCGACGGATCGGGCCTCCTTCGTCGCACGCGCTCGCCACGAGCACCGTGGCACCGAGCGCGCTCACGGCCACGGTACGACGCAACGATCGGGACATCAGAGAAGCCGAAAACGGCAGGGCCATAAGATTTTCTGAAGCAACGGGGGAACAACGACTGTCACAAGAATTACGGATCGGCCAGCGGTTGGCTACTGTCGGGGCGTCACAGACTCAATGTGTCACGAATAATGCCGTACCCCATTGCCGACAGAAAATGACGATTCAGACGAAAGCAGGCCACGCTCACTCCTTCGGCGGAGCCTGCCGCCGTCACTGGGGTACAGGCCCCACATGCAAGCTTTGACATTTCTTTTCAGTCGCCGACCAAAGCGCGCAGTCGCGCTTGCCCTGATTCTGCTGGGTGTTGCCGCGCCGGTCCTCGCCACACCGCTCGTTGCGCAGGGTGCCGCCGCGGAATTAAGCACGCGTCGCGACCGGTCGAGTGGAGATGGAAAGAGTCGCGCCATCCCCCTCGTGGTTCAGCCGCAACGCGCTGATGTGTTTCGACTGCATCTACGGCAGGACATCGAGATCAGCGGCACCAAGCGAGAAGCGGCACCACTGCCTGGCGAGCGCGCTACTCCGCCGTCCGCCAGACCGCCCCAACGAGCGACCGTGGTGGGTCCGCGGCGCAACGCGACGCCAACACGCGTGACCATTATGGACTTCTACGCCAAGTCCACCGTGGAGACGGTCGACGCCACCGGCGCCGTGGTCTCCGCCGTGACCGATTCGCTGGTGGTCCGAACGGGCGAGCTCGGCGACAAGCTGCGCTCCGAACGAGTGCCGATAGCCGCGGGCACGGCGCCGACGCGCATCCGCGTCAAGGAAAACGGTGCCATGCTGAACCTCGATGCCGCAACGGGAGTAACGGCCACGCTGGCCGCGATGCCCGCACTGCTCCCCGACCAGCCTGTTCGCGTGGGTGACCAGTGGGAGCGAGAAATCGCGATTCCCGCCTTGCCACTGTCGACCTATCGCGCCGATGGCGTGCTGCACGCCGTATTCCAGTTTGATTCCACCTCGCGAGATGGGCGAGACGCGCACGTGTCGGTGACTGGCACGCTGCGACGTGACGGCTCAGCGCGCGAATTGCCACCCGGATCTCGTGTGATCACCGCGGGTGACATGAGTGGCTCCTTGGTGCTCGATCGGCAGCGCGGTTGGATCGTAGACGCGCGCACCACCATTGACGTGCAGTCTGAAGTGGTCTCCGCCGACGCGGCCCCTTCCATGCAGCTCGGTATTCGCATCACGCAGCGACTGCGCGTGCGCTGAGCACCAACAGCACGCGTTCAACGCGGCGTGTTGGCTAGTTTTCACGGGATCGCCGCGACACCTCGTACGCCCCGCCTCCACACATGCGTCTCGTACACCTGTCCGATTTGCATCTCGGTTTCCGACAGTTTCAGCGCCAGACCCCGACCGGTGTAAACCAGCGGGAGGCTGACGTTGCGGCCACGTGTGCGCGAGCGATCGCACAGGTGATGGCCATCAAGCCGGACATCGTGCTCGTGGGCGGCGATGTGTTTCATCAGGTGCGACCACCGAACTCGGCGATCCTCGACGCGTTTCGGATGTTCGCGCAGCTGCGAGCGGCGTTGCCGAACGCACTGATCGTGATGATCGCCGGCAATCACGATGTTCCGCGCACGACTGACGCGGGATGCATTCTGCAGCTATTCGCCGAGCTGGATGTGCGTGTGGTCTTTCGCGGCACGGAACGGATTGACGACGCATTGCGCGATGTGTCCGTACTGGCGGTGCCGTACGCGCCGCCGGGACTTCCGGGATCGGGCGAAGCGAGCGCCATGCCATCGCATGCCTTTCACGTGGATGCTCGTCGCAAGTACAACGTGCTGTTGCTGCACGACGAAGTGCGTGGTGTCGTGCCAACCGCTGCGCAGCCCGGCGATCGACTCTACACGCCAATCGATCCGGTCGATCTTGAACGCGAGCCGTGGAGCTACGTGGGGCTCGGGCACTATCACGTGTACCGGCGCATCGAACTGCAACACGCCGCAACGAAGCGCTCGATTCCGTGTTACTACAGCGGCTCGCTTGACTACACGAGCACGAATCCCTGGGCCGACGTGCGGGAAGAAGTGCAGCGTAACGGCGCGAGTGCGGGGCAGGGCAAGGGGTTCATCGAACACAATCTGGAGACGGGCGAGCACACGTTTCATCCCGTGACGGTGTCACGACGCTTGCTTGATTTGCCGGCGATTGATGCATCAGACTGCTCGGCTGCTGAACTCGATGAGCGGATTGCCGCAACGCTGGCGCGTGCGGGTGGGGCGCTTGATGACGCGATTGTGCGACTTGTGGTGCGCGACGTGTCACGACACGTGGTGCGCACGCTGGACTATGCGCCGCTTCGCGAAGTTCGAAAGCGCACCATGCACTTTCATCTCGATACACGAAAGCCGGAGGTTCTTGAATCCGGTGCCACGGGTGGTGCGCCGAGCCGTCGCGCGACACTGCGTGACCGCCTTGCGGCGCGATTGCAGTTGCGTCCGCTCGCGCCCGGACTTGATCGCGATCGACTGGTGCAGCTTGGGTTGGCGTATCTCACGCGCGCAGAAGAAGCGGCCGCAGCGGCACTTCCGGTGGCGGAGGCATAACGCGTGCGACTGCATGCCCTTTCGCTGCGCAACTTTCGCCAGCACGTCGACACGCGCATCACTTTTGCCGCGGGTCTCACCGGTATCATTGGCGCGAACGGTGCGGGAAAGACCACCATTCTCGAGGCGATTGCGTGGGCGCTGTACGGCAATAGTGCCGCGCGTGGCACACGCGAGTCGATCCGGAATGCGCGCGCCAGCGACAATGCGTCGGTTCGTGTTGAGCTGGAGTTTGAGCTCGGCGCGCATCGGTATCGGGTAGAGCGCACACTGCGCACTGCCGAAGTGCGGCTCGACGGTGGCGCGGAGCCGATCGCGAAAACAATTCGCGGTGTGAATGAGCTGCTGCAGCGCAAACTGGGTATGTCGCGCGCCGAGTTCTTCAATACGTATTTCACCGGGCAGAAAGAACTGGATGTCATGGCCGCGCTTGGTCCGGTTGAGCGCGCGCGATTTCTCGTTCGCGTGTTGGGATACGATCGGCTTGGTGTGGCGCAGGAAATGCTGCGCGAACAGCGGCGCACGTTAATTGCGGAGTTGGCTGGCTTGCGGAGTGGCATGCCCGATCGCGACCAGGTGGACCAGCGCGTGATTGATGCCGATGTGGCGCTCGCAGCGGCGCGGGATCAGGGCGAGCTTGCGAATGCGGCCATGACAGAAGCCACGATGCAACTGGACAAGGTTGCGCCGGCGTGGAAAAACGCCGAGCACTCTCGCGAGCGCTGGGTGGCACTCGAGGCAGACCGACGCGTACTCGTGGAGCAGGCGGAAGCGCAATCACGTGATCTGAGCCGTCTGCAGCGCGAACTCGAATCCGCACTCGCTGCGCGCGAGGCCTGTGAACCGCTTCAGCGCGAAGCCGCGGTGTTACCGGAGCTGCGCGCACAGTTGCAATCGCTTGACGCGCTCGCGGCGTCTGAAAGTGAGCGCCGCGTGATCGCCGAACGGCTGCGCGCGCTGCGCGACGATGAAGTGCGCCTCGATGAACGCTTGGCCAAGCTGCAGTCGGCGCCGCAGTTCGAGATCGAACAGCGCGGTGCGCTGGACGCGCTTCGCGCCACGCTCGCGGCAGCTGGTCGCGCCCACGACGAAGCGCGCACCACGTGGGCGCGGGATCGACAGGAGGCCGAAACTCGGCTCGACGCACTGCGGCTGCAACAGGACGAACTTGCGGTACAACAAAAGGCGCTTGAAGGACTGGGCGAAGAAAGTCCGTGTCCAACCTGCAGCCGGCCACTCGGTGCGTCGTACCGCGATGTGCTCGCGCTGGTCACGGAACAGCTGGACACCGTAACCGTCGACGCCAGCTACTTCCGCCAGCGTGTGCGGCAGCTGACGTCGGTGCCGGAGTCGGTGAGCGAGCTCGATACCCGGCGCGCCGCGATTCAGCAGGAGATCGCGGGTGCCGAGCGGCGGTACGCGCGCATTCAGGCCGCAGTAGTGGAGCGGGACCAGCTCACACCGCAGCTGCAAGCACTACGCGATCGCATCAGTGATAACACGGTGCAACTGGCCGCGTATTCGTCTGCGTATGATGCCGCGCTGCACGCGAGGGTGCGTGCAGACGTCGCGCGCGTGCAGGACATCGCGGCGCGCGCCGCTCAGCTACAGGTCTCAGCCGATCGTGAACCCGCCGTGCGTGAGCAGCTGGATCAGACGGACGTGGCGCAGCGCGCGGCGCAGCTTCGCATGCACACCCTCGACGAGGAGCGAGCGCTCCTGCAGTTCGATGCCACGCGTCACGAGCAACTTCGTACGGAGCACGTGGAGGCAACGCGGCGAGTTCACGAGGCCGAGTTGCATCAATCCGAGTGTCGCGGAGCGGTAAAGCGCGCGGAACAACAACGGGAGTCGGCGTACGCCGCCCGCAAGTCGTTGGAACAGTTGATGATTCGCGCTGCGGCGCTCGAGAATGAGCGCTCACTGCACGATGAGCTCGATGACGAGTATGCGGCGCTGCGCGAAGAACTCAACGATCAGCTTCGGCCGGAGTTGTCGGAGTTGGCGAGCGCGTTCCTCGAGTCGCTTACGGACGGGCGCTACGCCTCGCTGGAACTCGATGAGAACTACGCGGTGCAGGTGCTCGAAGATGGGCTGCCCAAAACGGTGTTGTCGGGTGGCGAAGAAGATTTGTGCAACCTGGTGCTGCGTCTGGCCATTTCTCAGATGATCGCGGAGCGGGCCGGTCAGCCCTTTTCGCTGCTTATCCTTGACGAGGTATTTGGCTCGCTGGATGAGTCACGTCGCGAGAATGTACTGGCGCTTCTGCGTCGCTTGCACGATCGTTTTGAGCAGGTGATGGTGATCACGCATATCGAAGACGTTCGCGAGGGATTGGATCGCGTGTTGAGTGTGACGTACGATCAGGAATCCGGAAGCAGTCGGGTGCAGGCCTCGCTTGGTGGCGCGGCTGGCGCTGAGGCCGCGGCGTGGGAAACGGAGGGCGCCGAATTGCGCGAGCGTGCAGCGATTGGTGAGGCGTCTGTATGACGGCCTCGCCTCGTACGTGGCGCACCACGCGTCCTGTTGACGGTCCGTCGCAAGCCACCGCGAGCGACATCCCCGCGCTCAATGAAGTGTTTACCGAAGCGTTCAGCGATCGCTATCGCAAGGACGGCATGGTTGGGGTGCGTGTGCCACCGCTGAATCCGGCGATCTGGCGCTACGCCATTGAGGACGCGGCTGAGGGTGCCATGTGCTGGCGCGATGATCGGCAACAGATCGTGGCGTTCAACATTGTGCACCGATCGGGCGAGGAAGGCTGGATGGGACCGCTGTGCGTGCGTCCCGACTATCAGGGTTCGGGGCTGGGCACCAAGATTGTGAAAGCGGGCCTGTCGTTTCTGCGCACGCATGGTGCTCGCGTGATCGGTTTGGAAACCATGCCGCGCACCGTCGACAATATCGGCTTCTACTCGGCGCTTGGGTTTGTGCCAGGCGCGCTTACGATCACACTCACGCTTGAGGCGAGTGGTGATGATCGGCCGTTGCAGCTGTTGTCGCGGTTGTCTCCGCTGGAGCGAGAGATCTCAGTCAATGCGTGTCGCGCCCTCACGCAGCGTTTGTTGCCCGGCTACGACTTCACGCGGGAGATAGATCTTACCGAACGACTCGCGCTCGGTGACACACTATTGCTCGGTGATCCCGCGGCCCCGGACGGGTTCGCGCTCTGTCATTCGGCGTCGTTGGTAGAAGGACGCGCGCGTGATGAGCTGCGCGTGCTCAAACTGGTGCTGGCACGCCGCGCCGAGTTGCCAACGATTGTTCGCGCGCTGTGCGACTTTGCGCGACGCGGCGGCACACCTCGCGTGGCGATTCGCGTGCAGGGAGATTATCCGGATGCGTATCGTTTGCTCATCGCGCTTGGTGCGCGCGTGCGTTGGACGGATTTGCGCATGAGCGTACACGGGTGGACGGAGCGTACGCCCACTGAAGGCCTGGTACTGTCGAACTGGGAAATCTGAAGCGGCGCGCGCTTTCTAACGCGGCGCGCACTTGTCGAAGCGGC
The DNA here is from genome assembly GCA_022843265.1 of Gemmatimonadaceae bacterium. Taxonomy (GTDB): domain Bacteria; phylum Gemmatimonadota; class Gemmatimonadetes; order Gemmatimonadales; family Gemmatimonadaceae; genus JAABRT01. Next base: position 7,574 of record JALHNZ010000069.1, on the reverse strand, counting down.
CCGCGTTTAGCGTCGCGGCTTGGGTTTGCTGTTGTCCGCAGGGTCGACAGGATCGGGCGTCCCGCGCACAACAATGCGCCAGATGATCAGAAACACACCTGCCGTCAGGAACAGATGGACCCATCCGGGCGCTGTGGTGGTAAACGTGATCCACGCCCAGCCGATCAACATCGTGACGCCGGCAATGATCCAGAAGTCCATGGGCTGTGTAGTGCTTGAGGGGTTTGCGCGAAATCGTGCGTTCCTTGTACAATGCAGAAGTTAAGCGAGCCGCGCACGTCTGGCTGGCTGGAAGTGAGTTCGGGACGGAGAGATTTACTTCTTGAGCCGATAAGCTCTTGGAGTGGGCCTGACATACTGTGTGGACGTCATGCCCCAGTGCGGGGAAGACGGAAGTGCGGTGAGGGTCTCATTATTTCCTTTGGGCTTCAAGATCACCTCTTCGATCCCGTAGTAAACGCAGCGGCTCCGTCCTCGTGGCGGGGCCGTTGTGTTTTGCACAGGGTCTGCACGGGCGTGGGCCTGTAGCCGAGCGGCGCCAAAACGGGTAGCGTTAGGGGGCCCTGCAACGCGTCCCGGGAACGCGGGCCCCACCAGAGGGGTTGAGTGCCGCGTGGGCCGCAACCGGCCGGCTCACGGAAGGGCATCACGCTGTTCCCCCTGCTGGCCGGAACCTGAGTCCGCATGTCCATCGTTACAGTGACGCGACGGTTGCGCTTCAACGCGGCCCATCGTGTCCACAATCCAGCGCTCTCAGACGAAGAGAACGCGCGACTGTTTGGCAAGTGCAACAACCGGAACTGGCACGGGCACAACTACGTACTCGAAGTGTCCGTGCGTGGAACCATCGACCCCGTCACCGGTTACGTCGTAGATCTGGGTGTGGTGCGCGACATTGTCGAGCGCGAAGTCATTGAAAAAACTGATCACCGAAATCTGAACCTCGAGGTGGACTACCTCTCGGGGATCAACCCCACCTCGGAGAACATCATTGTCGCCATGTGGCGCGTGATTGAGCCCGTGCTGTTGCCGGCCCGGCTGCAGCGGCTCCGCCTCTGGGAGACCGAGAATAATTATGTCGAATATGAGGGGGAGTGAACGCATGATTCGTCCAACCCGAGATCTCCTGGATCCCGCGTTGCTTCGCGGCGCCACGGAAGTGGATACCGATGAGATGTCGGTGGACACCGATCGCATGCATGAGTTCGAGCAGGTGATTCGTCGTCAGCTTGAGCTGGTCGGTGAAGATCCGGAGCGCGAAGGCTTGCTCAAAACACCAAGCCGTGTGGCGAAGGCGTTGTCGTGGCTTACGCGCGGGTACGAGCTGGATCCGGCCGAGGTGATCGGCGACGCGATCTTCAATGAGAATCACGAGAACATGGTCATGGTGCGCGATATCGAGCTGTATTCGATGTGCGAGCATCACATGCTGCCGTTTTTTGGTCGTGCGCACGTGGCCTACATTCCCGACGGCAAAATCGTGGGCTTGTCCAAGATCCCGCGCGTGGTTGAGGTGTTTGCCCGTCGCCTTCAGGTGCAGGAGCGCCTGGGTGAGCAGGTGGCCGATGCGCTCGTGGACGTGCTGCGTCCCAAGGGTGTGGGCGTGGTCATTGAAGCCGTGCATCTGTGCATGATGATGCGCGGTGTCGAGAAGCAGAACTCGCGCACGATTACCTCATCACTGCGTGGTGTATTCCGCGACGATGCGCGCACGCGCAGCGAGTTCCTGCGTCTCGCGCATCCGAACGGTGCTGGGTACTGACGGTACGCACGGTCCGCGAGTGGCGCCGCTGTCACTCGCTGGGCGTTCGGCGTTGGTCACAGGTGCGTCGCGCGGCATTGGGTTTGCAATTGCGGCCGCACTCACGGCAGCGGGTGTGCGCACGTGGATGATCGCGCGCGATGCGTCGCGTTTGCACGATGCCGCGCGCCAACTTGGCGGCAATGCGTTTACGCTGCCGTGTGATGTGGGTGATCGTGATGCGGTGCAACATGCGGCGTCGGCGGTCAGCGAAAACCTTGGTGGTGCGCCGGATATTCTGGTGAACAACGTGGGCGTGTTTCAGCTGCTCAGTATTGAGAGCATCTCGCCCGAGGTGTTTGCTGATACCATGCAGGTCAATGTGCTCGCGCCGTTTCTGTTTGCCCGCGCGTTTTTGAGCGATATGCGGCAGCGCGGCAGTGGGCATGTGGTCACACTCGGTTCTGTGGCGGATCGGCATACCTTTCCTGAGAACGGCGCGTACGCGGCCAGCAAACATGCGCAACGCGCGTTTCACGAAGTCATGCGGCAGGAGCTGCGAGGCAGTGGTGTGCGAGCCACGCTGGTGAGTCCGAGCCCAACCGATACGGATATCTGGAATCCTGTTGATCCGGACAACCGCGACGGGTTCCCGCCTCGGGCGTTGATGCTGCGCCCGGATGATGTCGCAGATGCAGTGATGTACGCGGTAACGCGGCCGGCGCATGTGAACGTGGATGAGTTGCGGGTGTCGCACAGCTAATCGCGCGCCGAGCTGCGCGGTCGGTTGCGCGGTCGGTTCTCGTCGAGTTGCGCGTCACCCGACGAGAGCACCAGCTTTCAGTCATGCATGTTGACTTGGTAGAATCGCTGCGCTGCCCGCGCGGCCACGAAGACGGCTGGCTGGTGGCCGCGGCTGATGAAGTGATCGACCGACGCATCGTGCGCGGGACCGTTGGATGTCCGATCTGCGGCGGTGAGTGGCGAATCGACGCGGGTGAACTTTCGTTTTTGTCTGAGTCATCGCGTGTTTCCGAAGCCGCAACGTTCGCCAACGCAGATCAGGCGGCAGAAGCCATGCGACTCGCTGCGCTGCTCAATCTTCGTGATGCCAGCGGGGCGGTGGTGCTGATTGGCTCGGCGGCGGTCTTCGCCGATGCGCTCGCCTCGCTCACCGGTGTGCGCGTGCTTGCCGTCAACGCACCGTTTGGTGTGGCGCTGCACCACTCACGATTGCGCACAACGCACGCGCTGCCGCTCGGCGTTGGTACCGTACGCGGTGTGTGCGTTGATGCGGCACACAGCGATGACGCATGGCTCGGCAGCGCGGTGCGCGCCGTCGCACGCGGCGGGCGCGTGGTGGCGCCGACCGATGTAATCGTTCCGGACGATGTTCAAGAACTCGCGCGCGACGATCGCGAGTGGGTGGGCGAGGTGCGTGTCGCAGCGAGTGGATTGGTGCCACTCAGGCGGGGCGGGGATCCGATGGACATGCCAACCCGCGAGGGTTAAGCGCGACTCGGCGTGAAATACCCCAAAGGGCCTACTTTCGCACGATCCGAAACACCCGCACTACCGGCCGCCCCTCCTCATCCTCCGCCGGCACCGCCACCCGATCCGTCCCCCACGCCTCGGACGTGAACTGCTCCTTCGGCCACAGTCGTGCGGGCACGCGCACCACATCGAGCCACTCGCGCTCCTGACCAAAGACATCAAACTCTACCGTTGTAGTGTCAGGCAACGACCGGCGCGCCCACAGGCGGCCCGACAAATCCACCAGGAAACGCTCAAACGGTGGACGCACACTGGGAATCTTGCCCGGGTCCATGGACAGCCGCAGCGTGCTCGCCGGCGGTCCTCCCGGATTCGACGTCATGCTCTCAACGCGCGCATCGACGATCGCCTGTTTCTCGGCGCTTGTCACCGTGGCCGGCGAAAACGCGCGGCCGAACACTGCCACGGTATCACTGCCATCGCGCGTCTGACGAAACAGGTATTCGCCATTCCACGCCGTAATGAATCCGCCTTTCGGATCGGCAACGATCACATCGCGCGGCTGAAGCGGCACACTCATAATCATCTGCATTTCGGCGCCGTTGCCAACTTCCCACTGATACTCGGGACCGGAGGGCTCGCGGCGGTGCCACACATACACGGTGTCCGCTTCAGTCGCTCCAAAATCCGTGCGCACAAACACTGCGGCCGCGCGAGTGGTGTCCGCAGGCGCGTGGTTCGCATGCATCAACGCGCGACCGTCGCCGTCAACTCCCAGCGGTGACCAATAGCAGCAGGAAGTCGGGATCGATTGCAGGAACGCACCGTCGCTAATTCGAAAGCTGCTCGCGCGGCCGGCTATTGGATCTTGCACCAGCAGCGTGTCACCACGCGCCGCAATCCAGGCGACGCGAAACTCGCCGGGTCCTGAGCCGCGTCGTCCAATGCGGCGCAGGAACGCACCGTTTGCATCGAACACTTTCACGTGGGAGTCGTCATCTTCTGCGACCAGCACAAGGCCTTCCGCGGTCATCGTCACGTCCATCGGTTTCATCAGCTCACCAGGCTCACCCTCGGCGGGCTGAATCTCGTGCAACAGCTCGAGTGACCACCGTCCCGAGTCCGTTGGCGCAGACGACATGGTGCGAAGCACGCCGCCGGGGAGCGTGTCAACAACAACGCGGGCTACGGCAGACGAATCGCCGCCACCGCAAGCGGCGACGGCGATCAGACACGAGGTGGCCAAGATCAAGCGTGTGGATTTCAGCATGTACGGTGGGACACACCGGCCGGGAGTTTGGTTGTACGCCCGCTACTCCGCGTACAAACTCTCAATAAAGTCCGCGTTCGTTTTCTCCACCACACGCCGCTTCACGCTCAGTTTTGGTGTGAGCTCGCCGCGCTCAATGCTAAAGTCATGCTCAAGCAAGCCCACCTTCTTGGGCGTCTCGTAACTGGCCAGCCCGGTCAGTTCACTCTTCACTTCTTTTTCCATCTTGGCCTGGACCGTAGGCATCTTGAGCAGTTCGGCGCGACTGGTCCATACAATGTTCTGCTCGGCGGACCACTTCTCCAGCTGATCCCAGTCGGGCACAATCAATACACTCGGGAACTTGCGCTTGTCGCCGATCATCACGGCCTGACTCACGTACTTATTCGTTTTGATGCGATTCTCAATCGGCTGCGGCGCAATGTTCTTTCCGCCGGCCGTGACAATAATGTCTTTCTTGCGATCGGTGATCTTGAGGAATCCGTCTTCGATTTCGCCGATGTCGCCGGTGTGAAACCAGCCTTCGTGATCAATTGCTTCGGCAGTGGCTTCTGGATTCTTGTAGTAGCCCTTCATCACGTGCGGACCACGCGTGAGAATCTCACCGTCATTCGCGATGCGCACTTCAACACCGGCAATCGGTTTGCCCACCGTGCCAATACGAAAGTTGGCCGGCGTATTCGCGGAGATCACGGGTGACGTTTCGGTGAGTCCATACCCTTCGAGAATCACCAGCCCTGCGGAATAGAAGAACTTGTTGATGGTCGGCGACAGCGGTGCACCACCGGAAATAAAGAAGCGTAGTCGTCCACCCGTGCGCTCCTTGAGTTTGGAGAACACAAGTTTCTGCGCCACTCCATATTGCCACGCAAGAAATCCCGACGGCTCTCGCCCCGAGAGTTTTACGTCCGCCCAACGCTCTCCCACACCGCGCGCCCAGAAAAAGATCTTGGCCTTGATCCCGCCCGACGCCACCGCATTCTCCAGCACACGCGCGTAAATCTTTTCGTACAAACGCGGCACCGACATCATGAGCGTGGGACTCACTTCCTGCATGTTGATCGGTACCGTGTCGATCGATTCAGCGTACGCGATCACCACACCATTCGAGAACAGGTAGTAGTCGCCCATGCGCTCGAAAATGTGACTCAGCGGCAGAAAGCTGAGCGCCACATCGTCACCGGCCAGCGGGATGCTCTGCTGTGTCGCGATGCAGTTGGAGTACACGTTGTCGTGCGAGAGCATCACGCCCTTGGGATTACCCGTGGTGCCTGATGTGTAGATCAGCGTGATCAAGTGGTCCGGCTGCACGGCCAGTGCGTCTTCCTTGAACTTCGCAGCGACTTCAGCACTGTCCCTGGCCGCGCCCAACGCCTCAAGTTCGGCCATCGTCATGTCGCACCCGTCAGCCTTGGTGGCGGCAATACCAATCACCCACTGCAACGCCGGAACGGAGCTGCGAATCGACGCAATCTTCTGCGCTTGCGCGGCGGTCGAAACAAAAATGACCTTCGCGCCCGAGTCATTCAGCACGTACGGAATTTGCTCGGCGGGCAATGTGGGATAAATCGGCACATCGATCACGCCTGAGCACAGGCATGCATAGTCGGCGATCGCCCATTCCGGGCGGTTCTCCGACAAAATGCCCGCGCGATCTCCGGGCAACACACCCAGCTGCTGCAGGCCGAGCGCGGTGCGACGCACACGCTCCAGTACGGTGGCGTGCGAAAGCGACTCCCATGTGCCGCCAACTTTGTACATCAACGCCTTCGACAGCGCGTGCTTTTCAATCGCCGCAAAGAACAGCGCGTTGACAGTACCAGGCGCTTCCATGCGTGGACCGCCCGAGGCAAATCGGTTCGGTGAGGGCACGGACGACAACGTGTTTGCGAGCGACGCGAAAGCGCTTCCGGTGGGAGCGGTCATCGCCATCTCCAGCACAGAGGTGGGCGAACAGAAGGGAGGCTGGCGCCCGAACTGGCTCCGGGCACTCGCGCAGGCAAAACCAGTGCGACGATATCGAACTACGCGCCGGTGATTCCAACAATTTGCAGTACACCACCCCCCGGCGGGAGTACCCCCGGGAACGATCGAACGCCGCCGGAAAGCACTAGCCGCGCGTGGACGGGCTGAACACGGGAATGAGAATACGTATCGGTGCGCCCTTCACCGGTTGCCCTCGGCGCCAGATCATGGCTTCGACCTCAACCGTGTCCACCGTGCGGCCAGCGGCCGGAAACAACAGAGGACGTACGCGAACACGACGAGAGGCCGATCCACCGCCGTCGGTGGTATCAATCTGCGACGGACGACCGTTTTCGTTCACCAGGAAAACTGACGCTGTGGTGTCGTTCTTCAGGTTGGCCGGTCGCACGATCGCGTACCGCACGATCCAGTCGTTCACGGGCTGCAGCGCTTGCATCGCGTTTTTGTACTGCACACGGGTGCCAACGCTTACGCTGTTTGAATCCACACCACGTCGTCCGGTATCTGGCACAAATCCAACCAACCGAAGATCCGTATCGGTCGCGAACGCTGTATCCGGTTCGTTCGTCACAATCACCGGAATCAGCACCTGCAATGCAAACGCGTAACGCGCCGCGATCTGCAACTGGCCCGCTGCAGGCTGCTTGCGCACCCGCACTCGGCCCGTTATCGAGTCTACCTCGAGCGCAGTATCACGCTGCGCTTGCACGTACAGATACCGGATGGGCGCGTCTTCAATCACGTCGCCCTGAATGTTGCGCACCGTGACGCGCAGCGGTTGCTCAATGCCAAGCGTATCCCGCAACACATCACCAATCGCAATGGACGGAAACGCTTGCGCTTCCGCCTCAATGGTAACCGGCACCAGCGGATCGGTGACAATATCTGCACACGCGGCGGCAGTCACGAGGGCACTGACTGCGCCGAGTACAAGCAGCCGAGACGACACCTTCGACGAGAGTTCAGACATGCCTACAGGTACCCAACGGGCCATTAAACGAGCCGTTCAGCGAGAATCGTGGCGAGGTTGACGTACGCCTGGCTGGCCGCGTCTGACGGCGTACGCAGCACCACGGGCTGGCC
>JALHNZ010000068.1 GCA_022843265.1 Gemmatimonadaceae bacterium | reverse complement strand
GGTCCCGGCGGCGGCGCGGGTGGCCGTGGTCCTGGTGGACCTGGCGGCGGCCCCGGTGGTCGTGGCGGTGAAGGTGGCGGTCGTGGCGGCCCTGGCGGCGGTCGTGATTCGCGTGGCGGACCCGGCGGCGCCGATCGCAACGAAGGCAGCGATCTGGTAGAAAACGTGATCGCGATCAATCGCGTCGCGAAAGTCGTGAAGGGTGGTCGTCGCTTCAGCTTCAACGCGCTCGTGGCCGTCGGCGACGGACAGGGCAAAGTTGGCTACGCGACTGGCAAGGCCAACGAAGTGTCAGAAGCGGTCCGCAAGGCCGTGGAAGGCGCGCGCAAGAGCATGGTGCAGATTCCGCTCACCGGAAGCACGATTCCTCATGAAATCGTGGGCAAGCATGGCGCGGGCAAAGTGTTGCTCAAGCCGGCGGCTCCTGGTGCCGGCGTCATCGCCGGTGGTGCAGTGCGTGCGGTGATGGAGTGCGTGGGTATCCATGACATCCTCACCAAGAGCCTTGGCTCCACGAACCCGCACAACATGGTGCGCGCTGCCATGGACGGACTCCAGCACCTGATCACGGTTGATCAGGCCGCCAAGGAACGCGGAATTGATGTTGGTCAGATCGGGTACCGCTCACGGGCCAAGTTGCGCTCGAGTGAGACGCGTACCCAAGGCGCAGCGGCTGTGGTCGCGGCGGAGGTGGCATAATGCCAAGAACGTTTGTATGGCACGCGTCCAAGGGACCAAAGCACACGCCCAAGCTTGAAGCGCCTACGGGCGGTCAGGTCTTGATTACGCAGGTGCGCAGTGGCATTGGTCATTCGTGGCGCATGCGCCTCACGCTCAAGGCCCTTGGCCTCAAGCATCATCAGGACAGCGTAGTGCAGACGGATACGCCGTCGCTGCGCGGTCAGATCAAGCATGTGCGTCACCTGGTTCAGGTGACGCCGGTGACGGAGTAACCGTGGCAACTAAAACAAAGAGCGCGGCCAATGGCGGCGCCGGAGATAAGCTCGGACTGCACAACCTCGTGCCGGCACCCGGTTCACACCGGGCCCGCCGTCGCGTGGGTCGCGGCCCGGGTTCAGGACTGGGTAAGACGTCCGGTAAGGGTCACAAGGGTTCCATGGCGCGTTCCGGCCATGGCGGTCCTGGTGGTGGCAAGCCGCATTTCGAAGGCGGCCAGATGCCCCTCACGCGTCGTATCCCGAAGCGTGGCTTTAATAATCCGGCCCGCGTGGAATCACAGATCGTTCGTCTCGACGCCGTTGCGGCGTTGCAGGGCGATGAGGTCACGACCGAGATCCTGTTGGCCGCCGGTTTGATCAAGGCGGGCAAGGGTCCGGCCAAGCTGCTCGCGAATGGCGAGCTCACCAAGGCAATGACGATTCGCGGCGTAAAGGCCAGCGCGTCGGCGATTGCCAAAATCGAGGCGGCCGGCGGCCGCGTCGAGGGCTGACGGAGACCCACCAGGAATGGCCCAGACGAATGCGGCGGCTCAGGCCGTTGCGAACATCTACAAGACGCCAGAACTGTGGCAGAAGATCACCTTCACGCTTATCTGTCTGGTGATCTATCGTACGGGCGCGCATGTCACGGCGCCCGGTATCGATGTCACGGCCATGATGGATTATTTCGCCGCTCAAGGCAGCAGCGGACTCCTCGGGCTGTACAATCTGTTCGTCGGCGGATCGCTCGAGCGCGCCACCGTGTTGTCGCTCGGCATCATGCCGTATATCTCGGCGAGCATCTTCATGCAGATCGCGGGCGCTGTGGTGCCTACGGTCGACAAGATGAACAAGGATGAAGAAGGCCGGAAGAAGGTTACGCAGTGGACGCGTTACCTCACGGTCGTGCTGGCCATGGTGCAGGCGTACGGATTTGCGCTGTTCGTGGCGAGCTTGCCGAACGCGGTGTCGCGTCCTGGTGCGTGGTTCACGATTCAGATGATGCTCTTCCTCACCACGGGCGCACTGTTCGTGATGTGGTTGGGTGAGCAGATCACGGAGCGTGGCATCGGCAACGGCGCGTCACTCCTGATTTTCTTCTCCATTGTGCAGGGCTTCTGGCCGTCGATCTTCCAGACGTTCAGTCTGTTCAGCACGGGCGCGATTCCAATCTTCACGCTGCTGTTGCTTGGTGTGATGATGATCGCGGTGGTCGCGGCAGTGGTGGCGGTCACGGTCGCTGCACGGCGTATCGTGATTCAGATTCCGCAGCGCACCATGGGTCGTGGGCGCATGCGTGAAGCGAGCCGCAACTTCATTCCGCTTCGTATCACGACCGCCGGCGTCATGCCGATCATCTTTGCGCAGTCGGTGATTATTGTGCCGGGCGCGATTGGTCAGTTCAGCGGCAATCCGCGCTTGCAGGAAATCGCGGAAATGTTCAACCCGCTCGGCCCGAACCCGTGGTTGTACTTCGTGGTGTCGGCTGTGCTGATCGTGCTGTTCACGTACTTCTACACGTCCATCATCTTCAATCCGGTTGATATCGCCGAGAACCTGAAGAAGCAGGGTGGATTTGTGCCGGGCGTGAAGCCGGGTGCGAAAACGGCAGAATACATTGAAGGTGTGATCGAGCGTATCACGTTGCCGGGCGCGCTGTTCCTTACGGCGATTGCGTTGTTGCCGATGGTGATTGCCCGCGTGATCAATGTGCCGTTCCTTTTTGGTGGCACGTCACTGCTGATCGTGGTTGGCGTGGCGCTTGATACGATGTCGCAGATGCAGCAGCATCTGTTGCTCCGCAAGTACGACGGCTTCATGAAGAAGGGCCGCGTCAAGTTCCGTGGTCGTCAAGCTTCGGGGATCTGAGTGCTGATCGTACTGCTCGGACCGCCAGGTGCAGGAAAGGGAACTCAAGGCGAGCGGCTTGCTGCTCGCCTTGAAGTGCCTAAGATCGCCACCGGTGATGTGTTGCGTGCCGCCGTTCGCGACGGCACGCCGCTCGGTTTGGCTGCGAAGGCCGCCATGGACCGCGGTGACCTCGTGCCCGACGACGTGATCCAAGGCATCATGAAAGAAGCGCTTACCGGCCCTGCTGCGGCCAACGGTGCGATTCTCGATGGTGTCGTGCGCACGATTCCGCAGGCCGAAGGTCTGCGCGACATGCTCGCGTCAGTCGATCGCGAGCTTGATGCCGTGCTGCTCTTTGATGTCGAAACAGAAGAGCTCGTTCGCCGTCTGAGCGGCCGTACCACGTGTAATGCCTGCCAGCGTCCGTTCTTTGGCCGTGAGCCCGGCGAGCCGTGTGAATGCCCCGATGGCACGAAAGGCATTCTCATTCGTCGCAGCGACGATGAGCCGGATGCGGTTCGGAAGCGTCTTGATGTCTTCAAGGCGCAGACGCAGCCGGTGATTGAGTGGTATCGTAAGAACGGCGGTCGTGTGATCGCGATCAACGCGGTGGGCACGCTCGACGAAGTCGAGGCGCGCGCGATCGCGGGCCTCGGACCTGCACGCTGAGATGGCGGTCGGATCCGGGCTGCAACTCAAGTCGCCACGCGAAATTGATACGATGGCTCGTGGCGGCGCGATTCTGGCCGCCACGCATGCGTTTGTAAAGACGCACGTTCAACCCGGCGTGAGTACGGGTGAACTCGACCGGCTCGCTGAACAGTTTATTCGCGATCACGCCGGCGCCGAGCCCGCGTTCAAGGGACTCTACGGATTTCCTGGGGCCGTGTGTATTTCGGTGAACGAAGAAATCGTGCACGGTATTCCGTCGAACAAGCGCATTCTCAATAGCGGCGACATTGTGTCGGTCGACATTGGGGTGAAGTTCGAAGGCATGTTCACCGATGCAGCCATCACGCATCCGGTTGGTGTGATTGACGAAGTCACGCAGCGGTTGCTCGAGGTTACAGAGCGCTCGCTCGCCGCTGGTATTGCTGCGGCTACGACGGACAATCATGTCGGTGATATTGGTGCGGCGATTCAGGCGGTTGTTGAGACGGCCGGGTTTTCAATCGTGCGTGAACTCGTGGGGCACGGGGTGGGGTTTGCGCCGCACGAAGAGATTCAGATTCCGAACTACGGCAAGGCCAAGCGCGGGAAGAAGCTCGTTGCCGGGCTCACCATTGCGATTGAGCCCATGGTGAATGTGGGCACCGCGAAGACGCGCACGCTTGGTGATAAGTGGACGGTGGTCACGCTTGATGGGAAGCGTTCGGCGCACTTTGAGCATACGATCGCGGTGACGGATGCCGGGCCGAGGGTGTTGACGGTCGTCTAGGTTCCCGTCCGCGGTGTCGTAAACTGCTTGGAACGCAGAGACGCAGAGACGCGGAGACAGCACGCTGATTTGGGATCGCGGCTCAACACATACAAAGAAATTCTTGGGGTGTGTGCCCGCTGCGACGTCGCGCGTCGCATCATGCAGTCTCTGCGCCTCTGCGTCTCTGTGTTCCATGCAGTTCACGACCTCGCCCACGCCGCGGACTCGGCGCTACGCTCCGCCCATCGACATCTCCGCCCGTCGCTCCGCCAACCGCGTGTGTTCATGCGCAATGCTCGCCGCCGCCATCGCCTCTTCAACAAGCTTGGCCGCCCGTGACCCCGCACCAACCTCCGCGCCCTCCTGCTTCAGCGCGTGCACATTGATGCGCACATTCCATATCGCGCCTTTGCACGCCGCCTCGGCCAGTAGCGCGGCAACCGTCGCATCGCTGATCGCATTCTGATTCCCGATCCGCGCGACTTCGGCGGCGATCACGCACACACGCGCGCACGCATTCGCGGTTTCGAGCGGCACATCAGCCGCACCGTAAAGCGCGTTGTGAATCGCCAACGTGCGCGCGGCCGCGGCGTCTTCCGTATCACTGCCGAGCTGATACGCCGCACGCACGGCTTCGTAGCTATCCGCATCACGCGTCACGAGCTCCGTGAGCGTTCTCCGTATCGCAGACGCATTCGCTGCGATCTCTCGCAACTCGGTGTCGTGCGCTGCGTATTTCTTGCGGCCGATGCTGAGCCCGGTCACCATTTGCGCGAGCGCTGCACCAAGTGCACCAGCGTGCGCCGCAACGCTGCCACCGCCAGGCGTGGGTGACGGACCAGCCACGCGCGCGACAAACGCATCAACACCTTCACCACCGGCCGCCAGTTCACGCACGCGCGTTTCAATCAGCATGCGTGGTGAGTAGCCGCGCAGTTGCACGTGACGGGCGCCTGCTTCAAGCAGGCAGCGCTCCGGCACCAGTCCAACAAGTTCACTCCACGTTGGTGCAACGCCGAACGCTGCCGCTTCACTGCGCACCATTTCGAACACGCGGTGCAGCGGAGTCTTTTCCGTGTCCACAAGATTCATGGACACCTGCGCCTGTCCGTCTACGTCAAGGCCCATGCCTTTCACATAGCGCAGTCCACCGCTTGAACCGCGAATGGCTTTAGCCACTTCTTTGGCCACGGGAAGGTTGCTCGCCGGTCCGAGGTACACGTTGTAGGCCACGAGGAATGGACGTGCGCCGATCGCGATGGCGCCAGCGGTTGCGTGTACCGCGCGCGGGCCAAAGTCGGGAATGCGCGCGTCATCCGTGGCAATGCTGTCGCGAATACCTTCGAACTGTCCTCGGCGCACGTCGGCAAGATTCTCGCGCGCTGGTGATTGTGCTGCGCGTTCGTAGAGGTACACCGGGATCGACAGTTCACGCGCCACGCGCTCGCCTAGTTCGCGCGCGAGTGCTATGCAGTCGTCCATGGTGACGCCGTCGAGCGGAATGAACGGCACCACGTCGGTTGCACCGAGTCGTGGATGTTCACCGACATGTTTGGTGAGGTCAATGCGCGCCGTGGCTTCGCGGACGCCGGCGAAGGCTGCGTTCACTGCGACTTCGATTGGCGCAACGAAGGTGATGACTGTGCGATGGTGTGATGCATCGCTTGAGACGTCGAGCACGTGGGCGCCGTCCACGCCGGCGATGGCGTCGCGGATGGCAGCGATGACGGCTGGATCTCGTCCTTCAGAAAAGTTGGGGACGCATTCAACAAAAGGCATGGCAGGAGCTGCAGTGGTATCGTGGACTGCGCAGTCGGGGCAGCCAAAGGTCTCTCTGAAGCTACGAAGCGAGTGCGGTGTGGAATAGGGCCATCGTTCGAAGCGTGTGGCTATCAGGGCGGATGCCGCGATCACGTGCATGAACGCCCGCGAACCGCTCTCAGGCGTCGGAAGCGCGTTGGCAAGCGCTCCTTCTACGACGCTACGTCAAGACAGTGGGAAGCAGAAGTGTGAATCGACTTCCCGAGCCCTCGATACTGCTCGCGTCAAGTGATCCGCCTTGGAGTTCCGCGAGCATTCGGGCGATGGCAAGCCCAAGTCCTGCGCCGCCGAGGTCACGACTGCGAGACGTGTCGACGCGAACGAAACGCTCAAACACACGTGGCAGCTGTTCGGCAGCAATGCCGATGCCCGTGTCTTCAACGGAAATGCGAACTGCCCCCTCGTGCACTGCCGCTTGCACTCTGATCACCCCCTGCGTTGTGAAACGCACCGCGTTCGTAAGCAGGTTGAGCAGGATCTGACGCGTATGGCCTTCGTCACCAACCGCGACCGTGTCTGGCAATACAGCCGTTTCGACGCGCACGGATCGTCCAGTCGCCATGCCTCCGGTGATCTCGGCGACTTCGGCAATGAGCGGGGCGACTTTGAATGCATCCCGCCGCATTGCCAGCTCGCGATTGTCACCGCGCGCCAAGAGCAAGAGTCCTTCAACGAGACGATGCATCCGCTCGGCTTCCGCCGTGATCGACGAAAGTGCCTCTCGGAGCTCGGGTTCGGAGCGATGTCCATCGAGCGCCCACTGCGCTTGTGCGCGAAGATACGTGATGGGCGTGCGTAGTTCGTGACTGGCGTCAGCAGTGAACGCTTGCAACGCGCGGTGTGTAAACTCCACCCGCGAGATCAGTCGATTGACCGCGTTCGCTATTTCCGTGGTTTCTGCCAACCCAGTCGGCACTGTGATCCTCTGACTCAGATCGTCCGGCCCGATATCCGCAATTGTGTGCCGCAGCGTGAGTACCGGGCGCAGGCCGGACGCGACCGTTTGTCGAGCCGCGCGACGCGCGAGAGCCGCGCCAACGGGTAGCAGAAGAACCGCCGCAAAGGCCACGCCGCCAGTGCTCACGAGGTAGGGCGTCCGGTCGGCCGCAACGAAGATGTCAAACTCGCCAGCGACGCGATGCAGCACGCGATACTGCCATCGGCGTGTCGACAGCGCGCTAAAAAGTGCGTCGGGTGCGTCGGTGAACTCACCGTCGTCGCCAAGTCCGGCAATTTCCTGCGCCGGCATGCCCGGTGTGAGGTAATAGGTCCGCCGCGTCCCCGAGCGATCGCGGGCGGCGCGCGTGATTACAAAGCGACTGCCGACGCCGACAAGCGATTCGGCCAACATGGTAGGCGCAACCGTTGTTCGTTCGCCTTTCGGATCGGCGTAGAGACCGAGCAACGATTCAATCACATTGGCGCTGTGCACTAACGAACGCTGAAGCGAGAGAGCGCTCAGTAGGGCGAAGCCCGCCGTCACAACGACCGCATACGTAGCCAGTGTCCGCCAGGTGAGGCGGCTGACGTCTCCAGCGATCTGCTCCTGAAGGCCAGGTTCAGTCATGGTGCCTCAAGCCGGTAGCCTACACCGCGCACCGTCACAATCTCGGTGCCGTCCGGCATGTCGCCAAGTTTTTTTCGCAAATAGTTGACGTACACATCAACCACGTTCGTTTCCGGGTCGAACTGGTAGTTCCAGACGCGCTCGGCGATCCGTGAACGCGAGAGTGTCCGCCCAGCGTTCCGCACCAGAAACTCCAACAGTGCCAGTTCTCGCGGCGACAAGTCGATCGTTCGTCCGGCCACCGTCACACGTCGTGCGATCGGATCAACGGTGAGTTGACCGACACGCAACAGCATGTCGTGACTGGACATTCGCGCACGTCGAATCAGCGCTTGTACGCGAGCCAGCAATTCGGGAAGGTCGAACGGCTTGGGCAAGTAGTCATCAGCGCCTGCCTCGAGTCCTAACACGCGCTCATTCATCTCACCCCGTGCAGTCAGCATTAACACGGGCGTGCGCTGACCCTCGGAGCGAAGCGAGCGAAGTACCTGCATGCCATCAAGGCCTGGCAGCATGCGATCCAGAACTATGCAATCGAACGGATCACGCAATGCCTGCGCGAGCCCATCATCACCCGAGGCTGCGTTGTGCACATGATAGCCTTCCTCGCGGAAAGCCTTGTGCAAGAAGGTTCGCAGATTCTGATCATCTTCGATAATGAGCACGCGTCCAGGCATCCTGAAACTTACTTGATGCGCTGCACGCTGATGCGTGCTACGGGTCCGACCCAGGCGTGCGCGCTCGTCAGATCGCCGATTGTCCCCTGAACGTTCGGGTGCATGCGCACGACGCCAGTCTCACCGGTCCGACCATTTCCACCCACCGGTCCAACAACTGGTCCAATGCCAAAACATGGCCCGACAATGGAACCTGCGATCTCGTCATTGACCTCTGTGCCTGCATCGTACGCGCGCGTGTAGTGCACCTCCTCTTGAAATCCACCCGGCAGCCGAATGGCATCGGCACCCGTGAATCCATCATTCGTGCAAATAAGCATCAGACTGACGGAGAGCAGGTTGGCGTTGGCCGCGGCGTCAATCTCGGCGGTCAGTGTCGAGGGGAACATGGCGGGACCACCAACGCGACCGACCGGCGCGCCAGTTGTGACGACATCGAACACACCGCGCGCGCCCGCGAGTTCGGTTGCGGCTAGTTCTGGGTTCCCGTTTTCCGCTATGTCTTGCACGCCCGCAGAGGCGGCTTGCCCGACCGAAAACAGCGATGCCTCTTTCGTGTGCGTGGCGAGCACACCGGGAGACAGGGGCTGACCGGTCGTCAGGTTCGTGATGGTCACGCGGTACCGACGTATGGCGGCCGTAGACACATTGTCGAGCGCTCGAGCAGCGACGGCGGATCCGTCCGACGGACCGCTAAGCAGCTCGGGCGTAGCGTCGCCACATGCGGAGAGGGTGACTGCTGCGAACAAAGCAAAAGTGAGACGGCGCATACGTGGTACTCCTGAAGAGAGAAAAGGCGAACGTGGACAGAGTGACACTATTCGTCACCGCGCCGCACCGGTCGCTTTGTGAGAGTACTCTCATCAAGATCTCATACGGCGTTCACTCGCATTCCACGGCGAGTATCCCAAGCAACCACTCGTGCATCACCCCGTTGCTCGCGACAATCGGCCCGTGCACCACACCAACATTGCGTCCGTCAAAATCCGTTACACGCCCACCGGCCTCACGAATAATCAGGATCCCCGCCGCGACATCCCAAGGCGCGAGCTCGAGCTCCCAGAAGCCTTGAAAGCGTCCGCACGCGACATCGCATAAATCGAGCGCCGCAGCACCGGCGCGACGCATACCGGCAGTGCTCGCGGCCACCGCCGCAAACTGCGGCTGATACCGCGCGAGATGATGCGTGTGCTTGAACGGAAATCCGGTGCCAATGAGCGCGCGCATCGGCTCAGCGATCGGCGACACGGTAATGCGCACGTATTCGCCGCTCGCCAACACACGATGCGCGCCGAGCCCGCGCGCGGCCACGAACGTTTCGCCCGTCGCCGCGTTCACAATCGCACCGGCCGCGAGTTCGCCGTCAACCAGAATGCCAACGCTTGTGGCGTACCACGGAAATCCGTGCAGAAAATTCGTGGTGCCATCCAGCGGATCCGCCACCACCGCTATGCCGCGCGAAATATCGGTATCCGGTGTCATCTCCTCTGCCAACAACACCGCACTCGGCGCCAAACGCGTGATCACCTCGGCCAGCGCAACCTCGGCCTCGCGATCCACGTGACTCACAAAGTCGGCCGGGCTCTTCACCTCCCACGTGAGCGCGTCCACGTCACGCGCACGCGCTGATACCACCGCCGCTCCCGCCCGCGCCGCCGCCAGGGCCACGTCGCGCAGCATTGCAACATCCGTTTCACTCTTCGCTTGCACAGGAACTGCCTCGCTCACAGTTTTGTGACATGACACGCATCTTCAGTGGAATCCAGCCCTCTGGTGAACTCCACATCGGCAACTATCTCGGCGCGATTCGCAACTGGATCACGCTCCAGCAGCAACATACCGGCTCGCTCTTCTGCGTGGTGGACTACCACGCGATTACGGGCAACTACGATACCGACCTGCTACGCCAGCGACGCTGGGACATGGCGCGGTCGCTGCTCGCCTCGGGTATTGATCCCTCGAAAGCGGCGCTGTTCATGCAAAGCGACGTGCCGGAACATACCGAGTTGTCGTGGATCTTCACGACGAATCAGCCCATTGGCGACCTGGAACGGCAGACGCAGTTCAAGGACAAAGCGGGCACCATGGAAAGCATTCCCGCCGGCCTGCTCATGTACCCGGTGCTGCAGGCGGCGGACATTCTGCTCTACCGCGCCGATCGTGTGCCGGTGGGTGAAGATCAGGTGCAGCATCTCGAACTGTCGCGAGATATCGCACGCCGTTGGAACGCGCGCTTTGGTGAGGGATTTTTCCCCGAACCGCAGCCGCTGCTGACGCCCACGCGTCGCATCATGGGGCTCGACGGCAAAGCCAAAATGTCCAAGTCGCTTGGCAATACGATCGGCCTGCTCGAAAGTGATGACGACATCTGGCAGAAGCTGCGCCCCGCCGCAACGGATCCGCAGCGTGTGCGCAAATCAGATCCAGGTAATCCCGACGTGTGCAACATCTTCCAGCTGCACAAGGCGTTTTCGCCTGAGGCAACGGTTGCCGAAGTCGACACGAACTGTCGCACCGCCGCGTGGGGTTGTATTGACTGCAAAAAGGTGCTGCACACGCATATGGTCGCCGAGCTCACGCCCATTCGCACGCGCGCACAGTTGCTCGCGGACGAACCGTCGCGCGTTTTGGATGCACTCGCCGATGGCGCACGGACCGCGCGTACGATTGCGCAGGAGACCATGCGTGAGGTGAAGCAGCGCATGGGGCTTGATCCGCTCAAGGTTTCGTGATGCGGCGCGCTGTCATCGATTTGCAGAGTTCAGCCCCGACCATGGCGCTGCCACCGAGCGGTGCCGAACGGTTGCGTGCGTTCACGCCCGCCGGTTGGGAGCTCACGATCGTGCAGTCGCCCACCGAGTCGAGTGGTGATGGCACCAACGCGGTGAGTGAAGAAACACTGGCCGCAGTGGCCAGCGCCGAGGTGTATTTCGGCTACGGCTTGCCGGCCGCGCTCGTAGCGGCCGCGCCACAGTTGCGCTGGGCCCACAGTGCATCGGCGGGTGTGGGCAAATCGATCACCCCTGAACTGCTGGCGTCGGGACTGGTGTTCACAAACAGTGCAGGCGTGTATGGCGAAGCCATGGCCGACTCCGTGCTCGCCGGCGTGCTGCACTTTGCGCGCGGGCTCGATCACGCCGCGCGCTTGCAGGCACTGTCACGCTGGGACAAAGAACCGTTTCAGCACGAGCACACGCCAATGCGCGAAATGGCGGATCTTCGCGTGCTCGTCATCGGTGCGGGCGGCATCGGCAGCGCAGTCGCGAAGCGCTTCACTGCGCTGGGTGCGCGATGCACCGGCGTGCGCCGCCGTCCGGAGCTTGGAATTCCACCCGGATTTGCACGTGTGACCGGTCCTGATCACATCGATTCTGAACTGCATGCAGCCGATGTGTTAGTTCTGGCCGCCCCGCTAACGGCATCGTTGCGAGGACTGCTCGACGCGCGTCGATTGGCGTTGCTCCCAGCGGGCGCAATCGTCGTGAATGTGGCGCGTGGTGCCTTGCTGGATGAAGACGCATTGGTCGCGTCGCTCAACGCGGGGCAGGTGCGCGGCGCGTATCTCGATGTGTTTCGTCGCGAGCCGTTGCCGGACAGTAGTGCGTTGTGGACACATCCGCGGGTCTTGATCACACCGCATGTGTCGGGCGTTTCGCCGGCCCGTCATTGGGGACGTGCGTTGACGTTGTTTGAGGAGAATTGGCGGCGTTATGTGGCGGGTGAACCGCTGCACAATATTGTGGATCCCGCGGAAGGGTACTGATGCGAACCTGATGTTCGCGTAACGTATCGCCGCTACCTGCACTTACGGTACGAAACACGTGGCGATCGAGCGAATCATCAAGGCGGCGGTAGACCGGGGCGCATCCGATATTCACATCAAGGCCGACGACTGCGTGCGTGCACGTATTGACGGTCGATTGGTGGCGCTCACCAAGCAGGCGCTGACCGCTGAACAAACGCGCGCCATTGCGTTGCGTTTGATCGAACTTGATGAAGACCGGCAGAACATCGACAAGCTGCGTGATCACGACTGCTCGTGGGCGCAGCCGGGTGTCGGCCGGTTCCGCGTGAACATTATGCGGCAGCGTGGCGCGCACTCCATTGTGATGCGCGTCATTCCCGAGAATGTGCCTACGATTGAAAGCCTGGCGTTGCCGGCCGTCGTGGGTCGCATTGCACACGCCGAGCGTGGTATGGTGCTGGTCACGGGAGTAACGGGCTCCGGCAAAAGCTCCACGATGGCCGCAGTCGTGAACACGATCAATCACCACTACGAAAAGCACATCGTTACACTCGAAAACCCGATTGAGTTTTTGCACGGCGATATCAAGAGCTCCATCACGCAGCGCGAAGTTGGTATTGATACCGATACGTTCCGCATGGGGCTCCGTGCAGCACTGCGTCAGGATCCTGATGTGATTCTCATCGGCGAAATGCGCGATGCAGAAACGATCGATACGGCCATGAAGGCCGCCGAGACTGGGCATCTGCTCATCTCCACGCTGCATACGCCCGATGCGCAGAGCACGATCATGCGCGTCGTCGCGATGTTTCCACCCGAGGAGCAGTCGGTGGTGCGCATTCGTCTCGCGGAGTCATTGCACGCGGTCGTGTCGCAACGACTGCTGCCACGCGCGAATGGACAGGGGCGCGTGGTGGCGTGCGAAGTGATGATCGTAACGCCCACGATTCGTGATCTGATCATCGACAATCGGGTTGGCGAAATCCGCGACTATATCGCCGAAGGCCACGTGCAGTACGGCATGCAAACGTTCGATCAGCATCTCACGGAACTGGTGAACGATGGCGAAGTCGCATTCGAAGTCGCACTCGGCGCTGCCACGCGGCCGGCTGACTTTGAGCTGAACTTCCGCACGCTGAGCCGTGGACATCGTGCGCCAACTCCGTTGGCAACCCCGGCCATCAAGGCGGCCGCGGCCGCCGCGTCACCGCAGCGTGCGGGTGTGCCGCAGCATCCGCTCGGCACCGGCCCGACGCTCCCGCCTATGGCCACATCGCCGCACGGCACACAGGCGGTGACAAGCCCATCACCATTTGGCGGTGGTGATGATACGGTGTTTGGTTCTGGATTCGAGAGCCTGTTCGGGAGCTAAGCGTGTAGTTGCAGTTCCCGATTCGGTCATTTGGCCGAGTGGCGGGAGCCCATGGCCATTCGGCCTTTCGGCCTCGCAGTTTCGAAAGGTTGCACCCGGCACGAGTGCAGCAGTTCGACCCTCTGTCGCCCAGATCGCTACCCGGCATTTGTGCTCTGTGCCATTGTACGAAAACGGGAGGCCGAAAGGCCAAATGGCCATGGGCTCCCGCCACTCGGCCGAATGACCGAATCAGGAACTGCAACAGCGCTTACAGAGCGGCGTCAGGGCTCGGCGCGTACCGGCCCGAATAGCGCATCCGCACTGAGCGTCAGCGCCGGGACACTGTCCACCGGATGCCACGTTATCCCTTCGCGGTGCAACTCCGGAAACTCCGATGCACTCGTCCACTTCTCTACGACCCGTTCTCGCAGGTCAAGCAGCCACACCTCGCCAACCCCATGCGCGAGATACGCGGGCCGTTTTCGGTACCGGTCACGGCTGCGGGTTGATGCGCTGAGTACTTCGACCACCAACACCGGCGCCGGCATCGTGCGCCACGCGAGCTCCGGCGACATGGGTACCGAATACACCGCCAGGTCCGGTTCAAGCCAGGTGGTTTCGCTCACGTGCACGCCGCTTGGCGCAAAGAAGCACCAGCCGGTATTTGTTGCGCACGAGTTACCAATGAGTCGCGTCAGGTTCGCCGCGACCCACTGATGCCCGACCGACGGCAACGGCGTCACGAGCAACTCCCCGTGCAGCACCTCGTAGCGATGCCCGTCGTCCGGAAGCTGCTCGAGGTCGTGCACCGTCCAGACGGCGCCAACAGGCGCGGGCGTATTTGACGAGGTGCGCGAGGTGGAAACCATGAACACAGTATCAGCTCGGCGAAGCGGGGTTGGCAAGAGCTCGGCATCGTGCAAGCTGCGGCCGACCACGCCGAGTCCTCTCACCAAATCCACGCACTCGCACCAATGCTGTTGCAGTTCCTGATTCGGTCATTCGGCCCAGTAGACGGAGCCCATGGCCATTAGGCCTTTCGGCCTCGCAGTTTCGGAAGGTTGCACCCGGCACGAGTGCAGCAGTAAATCCTGCGCCGCGGCCGAGATCGTTAACCGGCATTCGCGCTCGGTGCCATCGTACGAAAACGGGAGGCCGAAAGGCCGAATGGCCCTGGGCTCCGTCTACTGGGCCGAATGACCGAATCAGAACTGCAACCGCTTTATATTCCGCACATGACAACCCGCACCCTCACCGGACTGCTCGCGCCCGCCGTCACCACGTTCGACCGCTCGGGCGAACTCGCGCGCGACCCATTCATCCGCAACCTGCGCGCGCACCTCGCCGCCGGACTCGATGGTATCCTCGTCGCCGGCTCGAGCGGTGAAGCCGCACTGCTCGACAGCGCCGAACGTCGCACCATCACCGAATGGGCCCGCGACGTGGTGCAACCGCATCAGTGGCTGCTCGTTGGCACCGGCAGCGAAGGCACGCGGCAAACCATCGCGCGCTGTCGCGATGCAAAAGACGCGGGTGCAGACGCGGTGCTGGTTGTCGCGCCGCACTATTTCCTCAAGCGCATGTCGGAAGCCGCGCTACTCGCGCATTATCGCGCCGTCGCCGACGCGAGCCCGCTCCCGGTGTTGTTGTACAACATGCCAGCCTATGCGCATCTCGTGCTGTCGCCGGAGCTCGTGCATATCATGGCCGAACACGACAACGTGATTGGCATGAAGGACTCGGCCGGTAACCTGCCCGTGCTCGAGCAATATCTCACCGCACAGTCCGACACCTTCAGCGTGATCACGGGCAGCGGAGGCACCGCTGCCGCCGCCGTTGCCCGCGGCGCGCGCGGTGCGATTCTCGCGATCGCGCTCTATGCGGCGCTCCCCACGCGCGCCATGATCACCGACGCACTCGCTGGCAACCTCGAGGAAGCCGCGCAGCTGCAGTTGCCGCTCGTACCCCTCGCCACGGAAATTGCGGCCGCATTCGGGCCGCCAGGGCTCAAGGCGGCCATGGATATGGTCGGACTCGACGGTGGTGCGCCGCGGTTGCCGCTGTTGCCGCTGGATGCGAACGAACGCGCCAAGGTGGAAGATGTGCTGCGTCGAGCCGGGGTGCTGCCCGCGACCTGATCTGGACGCTAGAGCGCGGCGCCCGGTTGCTTAACCCGCCAAGCGCTCTAGATTCCAACAACGCCCCGAGCGTGCGCCGAGCCGCGCCGCTGACGGGGCGTTTTTTGCGTTCAGGTGCTGCCTGCAGACGCCGTCCACGATGGACGGCTACCGGCGATTGGGCCCTCGGCCCGACCCCCGCGCGGGATGCACGTTTCCAGGATTCGCATGTTCGATTCGAATATCCGCACCGTGGTGGTGGTGGGTGCGCAGTGGGGCGACGAAGGCAAAGGCAAGCTCGTAGACGTACTCGCCGAGCGTGCGGATTGGGTGGTGCGCTACCAGGGCGGCGCGAATGCCGGCCACACGGTGCACATCGGTGATCGCTCCTTTGTGTTGCATCAGGTGCCCAGCGGCATTCTGCACGGCGGCGTGCGCTGCGCGATTGGCAACGGCGTGGTGCTTGATCCCGAAACACTCTTTCACGAAATCGACGGACTCGTCGCTAAGGGTGTTGATGTTGAAGGCCGACTGTATGTGAGCGAGCGCGCGCATCTTGTGCTGCCGTATCACAAGGTCATGGACAAGGCGAGCGCGGCGTCGAAAGAGATTGGCACGACGGGTCGCGGCATTGGTCCGGCATACGAAGACAAGAGTGCGCGGCGCGGCGTGCGCGTACTCGACTTGCGCTGGCCGGAGCGTTTGCGCGAACAGGTCACGCGTGGTGTGGCGCATGCGAATGCGCGCCTTGAAGCGTCAGGCAGTGATCATCGGGCCAGTGTCGACGACACGATGGCGCTGCTCGAACAGCTGGCGCCGCGTTTGCTCGCGGTGGCCGACGACGTGAGCCTGTGCGTGCACACGGCGATCAAGTCTGGTGCGGCCGTGTTGCTCGAAGGCGCGCAGGGTTCGCTGCTTGATGTGGATCACGGCACGTATCCGTTTGTCACATCGAGCAATACAACAGCCGGCGGAGCGGCCACGGGCGTTGGCATTGGTCCGCGCGCGATTCACGCGGCGCTCGGTGTGGTGAAGGCCTATACAACGCGCGTGGGCAACGGTCCGCTGCCCACCGAGTTTGACGAGCCGCTGCAAACGCAGGTGCGCACACTCGGCAACGAGTTTGGTGCAACCACTGGTCGTGCGCGTCGTTGTGGTTGGTTTGACGACGTGGTGGTGCGTTACGCCGCGCGCGTGAACGGACTCACCGGACTGGCGGTGACCAAGCTCGACGTGCTTGATACGCTGGATCGCATTGCGATCTGCACGGCGTACGAAGTGGACGGTGAGCGCTATACGGAGTTTCCGGCCGATGTGGCGTTGCTTGATCGCGCAGTACCGGTCCTTGAGTGGCATGACGGATGGAAAGCGGATACAACCACCGCGCGCACGCTTGAAGATTTGCCGAGTGCGGCGCGCAAGTATCTCGATCGCATGGAATCGCTCATCGATGTGCCGATTGCGTATGTCAGCGTAGGAACGCGACGCGACCAGATCATCGAGGGTCGGACCGTCGGGGCATGACGGAGCACGCGGAGGCAGCGGTGATGAGTGACGCACCGCTGCAGGTTGATCTGGCGATTGTTGGCGCGGGGCCGTGCGGGTTGGCGGCCGGTGTGGCGGCGAAGCGTGCGGGGCTGAGCGTCGTGTTGTACGATCGCGGGCCGATTGTATCGGGGATTGCGCAGTATCCCACGTACATGACGTTCTTTTCGACGGGTGAGCGGTTGTCGATTGGTGGGTTGCCGTTTGTGGTCGCCGGGGAGAAGCCGTCGCGGCGAGATGCGTTGGCGTATTACCGGGCGGTGGCGTCGCACTACGATCTTCCCGTCAGGCAGTACGAATCAGTTGTGGCCATAACTGCAACTGCTTTGGAACGCAGAGACGCAGAGGCGCAGGGAGAGCATGTCGGAGAGGAGTCGTATCGGTGGACGGTTAGGTCATTGATGCGGTCGGGGAGAGAACGTGTGGTAGAGGCGCGGGCTGTGTGTGTGGCGACGGGATACTTTGGGCGGCCGAATAAGTTGGGCGTGTCTGGAGAAAATCTGCCGCATGTGCAGCATGGGTACACCGAAGGGCATTCGGCGTGGCGTGAACCGGTGGTGATTGTTGGTGGTGGGAATTCGGCGGTTGATGCGGCGCTGGAACTGCTGCGTGCTGAAGCGAAGGTGCAAATGGTGCACTTTGGTGAAGACTTTGATCGTGGCGTGAAGCCGTGGGTGCGGCCGGTGGTGGCGAATCGCATTCATGACGGCAGCATTGTGGCGCACTTTCAGTCGCGGGTGGTGGAGATCACGCCGGAGCATGTCGTGATTGAAGGGCCGGAGGGGCCATCGCGCATTGAGGCGACGCAGGTCTATTTGCTGACCGGATACCTGCCGGAAACCGAATTGTTGGCGGATCTGGGTGTGCCGATTGATGCGGTTACTGGTGTACCGCAACATGTTCCGGCCACGATGGCGACGCCGCTTCCGGGCGTCTACCTTGCGGGTGTGATTGCGTCTGGATTTGACGCGAACAAAATTTTCATCGAGAACGGCCGCGATCATGGCGATTTGATCGTTGCGCACCTCACCTCTACTTCCTGACCGGCTCCATGGCACAACCCGACGTGATGGACAAACTTGTGTCGCTCTGCAAGCGACGCGGCTTCATCTTCCAGTCGTCCGAGATTTACGGCGGGACGGGTTCGGTGTGGGACTACGGCCCACTCGGCGTTGAGCTCAAGCGCAATATCAAGGATCACTGGTGGAACGCGATGGTGCGCAGCCGCGACGATGTTGTTGGTCTTGACGCCGCCATTCTCATGCATCCGCGCGTGTGGGAAGCGAGTGGACACGTGGGCGGTTTTGTGGATCCGCTCGTGGACTGCAAAACATGCAAAGGCCGTTTTCGCGCGGACAAGTTGGAAGACGCACGCTGCCCGCAAAAACCAAGCAAGCAGCCGGGCCAGCATGACGCCTGTCAGCTCACGGAGCCGCGTCAGTTCAACCTGATGTTCAAGACGTTCATGGGCCCGCTCGAGGAGAGCGCGAGCACGGTGTATCTGCGCCCCGAGACGGCGCAGGGCATTTTTGTGAATTTCCTGAATGTGCAGCAGAGCACGCGTCAGAAGGTGCCGTTTGGTATTGCGCAGATTGGAAAAGCGTTCCGCAATGAAATCACGCCCGGCAACTTCATTTTCCGCACGCGTGAGTTTGAGCAGATGGAAATGCAGTTCTTTGTTGAGCCCGGCTCGGACATGGAATGGTTCGAGCAGTGGAAGGCGGCTCGCATGAAGTGGCATCTCGACATTGGTCTGTCTCCAGAGCGCTTGCAGTTCCATCAGCACGGTGCGGGCGAGCTGGCGCACTACGCACGCGCGGCGTTCGATGTGACGTTCGACTTTGGCGGCACGCTCGGCTTTCAGGAAATCGAAGGCATTCACAATCGTGGTGACTTTGATCTCACGCAGCACCAGAACTTCTCCAGCAAGAAGCTCGAATACTTTGACCAGCCGAACAACAAGCGGTACGTGCCGTACGTCGTTGAAACATCGGTTGGTGCGGATCGCGTGACCCTGGCCGTGCTGGTGAATGCGTATCGTGAAGAATCGGTTGAGGGTGAAGACGAAGGACGAGTCGTGCTCGGCTTGCATTCCTCACTCGCGCCCATCAAGGCGGCCGTGTTTCCGCTCACGCGCAAAGATGGCCAGCCGGAAATGGCGCGTCGCATTGTTGAAGATTTGCGTCCGGTGATGGCCGTGGACTACGACGAGACCGGTTCCATTGGCAAGCGCTATCGCCGCCAGGACGAAGTGGGCACGCCGTACTGCATTACCGTTGATCCGCAGTCGATCACGGATGAAAGCGTGACCGTGCGCGATCGTGACTCGCTGGCGCAGGATCGGGTGAACACGTCGCAGCTCAAGTCGTATCTGGCGGGCAAGCTGGCGGGTTAACGCTTCCGGGCACTGGTGGTACCAGGTGCAGGTGGAGGGAACAGGAAGGCGCGAAAAACTCAAAATAAGCGAACAAC